>JANLVI010000023.1:0-78118 GCA_031363915.1 Vulcanimicrobiota bacterium | reverse complement strand
ACGTCGGCCGTCAAACCTCGCAAGGTGTCGAACTCGCTATCACCAAGGGTGATTTCGCGCGCGACGGTCTCTCGGCGAGCTTTGCGTTCACCTACACCAACTCGTTCATCAACTACTCGAAGCTGGCGAACGGTTCGACTGTCATCGATGGCGTGAATAGCGACATCAAGACGTACAACGGGTTTACCTCGTACTGCGCGACGCACCCCGGCGATGCGACGTATGGCTGCCCGACCGTCGCAACGGCAGCGCCGTGCTACGACACCGCGGGCGGGCCGCTTGCAGCGTGCGCTACGGGTTCGGTTTCGAACCCGTACTACAATGCACCGGTGCAATCGCTGTTCGATCCGACCGCGAATTACCCGACCTATGACCTGCTGCCCGGTGGCATCGGCTCAACGGCGGGTTCGTACAACGTCCCCTACAGTGCAACACTCGTGTTGAACTACCGCAAGAACAAACTGGCCTTCACCCCGTCCATCCAGTTCCAGGGCGGCAGCCGTTATGGTTCACCGCAGTCGACGCCGGGTATCGATCCGACGAGCTGCACTGCCACCCTCGGCAGCGCGATTGCAAACGATCCGCGTTATAAATTCGGCGGTTCCGGCTCGCCGTATGACGCGACATCGTGCACCAACAACATCGTGATCCCGAGCCAGTACTCGGGAACTTTCGATAGCCTCGGTGCCTACATTCAGCCCTCGGAAGTTCTGGCCAATATGAACATCTCGTACGCGGCAACGAAGTCCGTTTCGTTCAACTTGACGCTCGCGAACTTGTATCACACCTGCTTCGGTGGATCCAAGACGGGCTTCACGCAGAACGATAATCGGGTCTGCTCGTACGGTGTCGTTCAGGGCGGCAACCAGTCGCCGGCGGGCAACTTCTACAACCCCGGTAATACGATTGAACAAGCCGTTGCTTACCCTTACCAGGCCGCGTACGGCGGCTTCAATACGGACGGCAACTCCACGCGGACGCCGTTTGCAGTGTACCTCGATATGAAGCTCAAGCTCTAACCAGCGAGAATTTCTAATCGAAAAAAGACCCGCCGCACGAATGCGACGGGTCTTTTTTTCGTGATTCGGAGATTGGTCTCACTTAAGACGAAATTTGCAAGGAGATTAACGTGACTTAACGTACTTGCAAAAATCGCTTCCTAGTGGCCATCGTTTGAGCTGTCGCTTCGGACGCGGATTTCTTTTGAAAGGCTAGCGTTGAAGGCATCAGTTCGCGCGTTATTACGCCGCTTGTTTCTCGTCGCAACCGTTATCGCGCTCCTTGCGCCGACCACCGGGCCCGCTTTTGCGGCCGGCGGCCAGACGGGCACCATCGCCGGAACGGTCATCGACATTGCCGGTCCGGTCGCCGGGGCGGCCGTCGTCGCCTCGTCTCCCAGCGGGACGTATCGCGCGACGACCGATACGTCAGGTCACTACTCGATTTTGGGTGTCGTCCTCGACACGTACGTCGTTTCGGTATCCAAAGGCGGCTATCAGACCGTCGCAATTAGCGGCGTCACGATCGTGGGCGATCAGTCGGTCACCGTTCCGATCACGCTTTCAAAAGAGCTCCGCACGATCGGCCGCGTCGCGTCGCGCTCGGCGAATAGCGCTTTCCAGCCCTCGCAGACGCAAGACTCGTTCACCTTTAGCGGTAACCGCGTAACTGAGGCGCAGGGCAAAGCCTTCAACACCGACCAGACCGCGCTCATCGCCTCATCGCCCGGCGTGCAGGTCAACGTCAATGGCTCGCTCTCGGTGCGCGGGTCGCTCTCGACGGAGATCGGGCTCAACCTCGACGGCGTCGACTACACGTCGGTCTCGCACGGCGGCGCCACGCAGACGTACCTTAACGGCATCGGGTCGCTCTCGGTCAATCCGGGCGCCGGTGATGCGTCGGTCGGAAACAGCGGCGCGGGCGTCATCAACTTGATTCCCAAACGCGGCACGCGGCCGCCATTCGGCACCGTCGATCTCGAAGCGACCTCCGGGTACTTCAACCATCAAGGTGGCGCCGAGTACGGCTTCGCCTCGGCGAATGGCCGTTACAGTAATTACACCTCGTTCACGAGCAACCGTTTCGACCAGTCGTACGGGCCTTTCCGCCAACCTCTCGCTGAGTCCGGTGGCGTTCCGGGCGGCAACAGTTACAACGACTACACGCAGACGGGCCTAGGCTTTCGTTCGAACGACGATTTCCTGAACAACTTCGTCTATCGATTCGGCAAAGACAACGGACAGTCGCTGCAGTTGCTCTACCAAACGCACGCGCAATTCTCGACGTACGATGCGGGCGGTGCGTCTCGCTACGACCAGTACAACTATTTCCTCAACGACCCAACGTTCGGCTACGCCGGCGTCTTTGCCGGAACCGACGGTCCGTACGCGGGCGTCGATTTGCTCTCGGCAATCGCGCCGTTGTATCCCGGTCAGACCAAATACGGACAGAAACCGGGCGTGCCCGCAACTGGTACGAACCTAGTCTCGTACCTCAAACTCGAATACAACCGTAGTTACGGCCCGGCGACGTTCCTTGCGGCGCGTTATTACTCGGTGGGTCAGGTCTCGAGCCTCAACGATCCGACCGGAACGAACGAACAGTTCGGCGGAAGCCGGACGCCGGGTCTGGACGGCGGCCGCCGCGGTGGCGTGAGCGCGGAACTCACGCATCAATTCGGCGACAAAAACCTCGTCACGCTGAGCGGTAAGTACGAAGTCACGCGCTCGATCTTCTCCCTCTCCGATCCGTTCTTCGGCGTCTACTCGTTCGTCGGCGGCGGTCTCGTCGGGCGTCAGGACTGGGTCGACTTCCTGCAGCCGGCTAACACCGCCGCGCCGCTCACGTTCCCGACATACAACGCAAACGGACAGATCGTCGCGCACGGCGCGAACGACTGCCCTTCGTCGTACGTTACGAGCGGTTCGGGCGCTGCGTCTTATCCCGGCGGCTGTTATCTTTATTACTATAATACGGCAATCAACCCGGGCTTCTTCAAGAACGGCGTCCCGCGCATCCCCGCCAACTCGCTGACCTCGCCGCCGAACCCGCAGGACATCTATGGTTTCGGCCTACGCGATCAGATCACGCTGAGTTCGAAACTTCGCTTGGATTTGGGCTTGCGGTTGGATGCGGAAAATACGCATTTACCCTCCGGTCTCGAGACGGGCAACATCGGTCCCGACGGCGATACGAACTTCCCGCGCGTGCTCGAACCGCGCGTGTCGTTTGCCTATCAAATCGGTAAGAACGACGCTTTCCGCGCCGGTTACGGTCGCTCGGTGATCTTTCAAACCGGCGGTAATCTCTACACGCCCATCGACAAGAAATTCTACTACAGCCTCTTCCCGCACGATCTGGCATCCGTGCCGCACGACATCGCAGGAACCGACTTCGGACTCAACTCCGTTCCGAACGGAACCAACGGTCAGAATGGCTGCGGATCTGGCGAATTCGGCAATCCGATCAAGTATCAAGCGTGTCAGAGCTATGCGGATCTCGCGCAGTACGAACAGGACTACTTCGCGCCCGACAACGGTAACGCAAAACCCACGACGTACAACAACTACGACGCGACCTTTTCGCATCAGTTCAAGAACGGCGTTGGCATCAAAGTGACGCCGTTCTACAAGCAAGGCTATCAGATCGGGTTCTTCGGTCTTGCGGCCTTCAAAATCGATCCGCTCACGGGCGCGGTCATCCCGCTCTCGTTCCGACCGTTCTATAACGGTCTCTCCAAGCAAACGGGTGCCGAGTTCTTCGCCTCGACGGCCGAACGCGCGAACGGTTTCACCGGATTCCTTTCAGCGACGTACGTCAACTCGCTTGCGAACCGTCCGCCGGGCGTTCCCGCAGAAGATTCGCAGCCGCTCGTGCGCTTTGCGGCGCTCGCTGCCGGTAACATCTACCGTTCCGGTTACGATTCACCGTTCGTTGTGCGGAGTGGACTCACGTACAAATACCATGGCTTCCGCATCAATCCGGTTATCACGTACGACCGCGGGTATCCGATCGGCACGGGACTTTTGACGCCGGTCGTCATCAACGGCGTCGGCACCAACGTGCCGGCGACGAATAACCTCAACTCGCTTCCCGTGCAGAATCCGACGTCCGCGATCTCGACAGGCTATGTCGACCCGACCAACCCGGGTAACGTGTTCAAACCCAACATTTACGCGACGCGCGGAACGGCGGAGGGCGCGTCGCCCGGCGGCGTTCTCTCGCCCCCGCGTGTGATGGCGAACCTCACGCTCGAATACGGCTTGGGCGGCAAGTCGCACTCGACGGTCGGCATTCAAGCGATCAATCTGTTCAACAACTTCTACTCAGAACCGATTACCAACACGCGCTATCAACCGGTCGCGACGGGTGTCCCCGGTCCGCTCAGCGGCCAGAGCGCTGCCTCGACCAACGCGACGTATCAAAACCTCGGCGTTATCAACTACGGACTCGGGCAGCACGCATTCTCGGCGTACAACCTCTTTCCGAACGGTCAGCCGTTGACATACCGTCTCTACTATCAGGTGGGTTTGTGAAGGATCACACAGTGAAATCGTTCGGTCTGCTCGCGATCGTCGCGGCCGTCGCGCTCTCCGGATGTTCCGGCGGCGCGACGGGCGCGACGTCGGTTGCCGTGACGTCGGTCAACCCCGTTTCGCCGACGTACAGTTCGCTACAATTTGTCGTCGGTACGGCAAACTTCGGCGGCGGTGTCGTCGGTCTGAACACCGTCGAAACGTTGCGTCAACCAAATGGCTTGAGTGCCGTCGGATACAGCACGCCGGCAATTACGTGGGATGGCGCCTTCACCAACGCCGGTGCGTCAGCACTCGACGGCGCGAGCAAGAACGTCGACGATGTCCTCCAGCAGATCACCGGCACGTTGCCTGCAGCACTCGGAACCACGGGCAAGATCTCGACATTCGGTCAAGGCACCGGGTCGTGGGGGGCGTTTGGGTACGGATTTTATCCGGCAAATTCCGGCCCCGGCAACGTCAACGGCTCGATCACCTATCCGTGTCTCCCCGTATACGCAACGACCGCAGCGAGCGATCCCGCCTGCGCCGCGGGCGCCCGCTACATCGGTGGACCGCCGGCGTTCCCCATGGTCAATAACGGCTCGCAGCTCGCGGGTCAAATCGGTGCGACGCTCGGCTTCACGCCGTTCCTCACCGGCGCACCGGCCCCGGCCGCCGGCACGGGAACCGCGACGTTCACGCTTTCCGTGCAGATTCCAACCGGCTTCCAAGGTTCGACGGCCACGTTCGGTTCGCTTAACGCGGTTGGAAAAATGAACTCGTTCGGACCGCTTGGCGACTTCGGAACGCCGACGTTTACGCCGAATGCAACGGGTGGCGGGTCGATCGCGTACTTGCTTCCGGCGGGCGCGACCGAAGGCTATCTCATCATCGCAAATTACGGTCCCAGCGGCAACGGGGGCGTGGCGAATTGCAATTTTGGGCGCTTGCCGCAATACTACACCGTGGCAGTAAAGGCTGGCGACCCTCCGACCGTCGCGCTGGGCGACAATCTTGGTCCGACGCCTGCGATCGGTGTCGCGAAGTCGTATCAGCAAACAAAAACGTTCTGCTCGGCGGCCGACAACGCGGCGGTCCCGAACAATTCCGCGACAACCGGCAGCGATCAATACGTGATCTATGCCGTGGGTGCGGACTATCCGATGTATGCTTCGTCCTATCCAAACTCCAACGGCAATGCAAAACCTGCAATCGTCGGTGCGAACGGGCAAGCGGACATCACGATCTCGCCTCAGTCGGCACCGACGGCCGTCGGCACCTAGCCGCTCGACGGGTACCCCGGATGAATCGAACACCCGGCGCTGTGCGTGCCGGGTGTTCTCGTTTTTTGCGCAGGCCTCAGCGCACGGCGCGCGGTACGGGTGGTGCGATGCAACACGGATATCACTGCGAAGAATGTGAAGAGGCAATCTTTCCCGCCGCACCGCGCACCGATCTGACTTGGCTGAAAAACCGTTCGCATCTGGTCAAGGAAGTGCAATCGCACGTGCACGGCGGACTCGACACCTGGATCGTCGAGGGTCTCGAATTTCTCGACCGCCATGTGGGGCACTCGATCGTGGTAACGCAGAAGCGCTAAGGGGAGCGTGCGGCGGAGAAAAAAAAGACTCGCATCATGCGAGTCTTTTTCGATTGCGTTTCGGCGGCTTAATCGGGGAGCTTGAGACGCTGCCCGGGGGCCAGTGCGGCCGAGCCAAGATGGTTCGCGGCGATAATTTCGTCGATGACCGCCTGTACGTCGCCACCATCGGCGGTGCGGGTCGCGGCGATCTTCCAGAGGTTGTCGCCCGCTTGCACGGTGACGGTGGAGAATGTGGCCGACGAGGCGGCGTGGAGCATGTTGCTCGAGAGGGCAGGCACCGTAACGGCGAGGCTCAGGGTCGCAAGCGCGATGACCGGCATCAGCGTGAACTTCGGTTTGCGGTGAATCGCGTACATATCGCTGCCTTTTCCCTAGATATTGTGGCGAACGGCTGTTCGTCCACTACATGATACTGCTGAGCTTGCTTCCCGTCAAGACTATTTCGAACGTATGTTTGCCTTTTTTCCGGCAGACGTGCTACGATACGCCTCAATCGAGGCATAGCGTGCCACCGCGCAATGCCTACTGTATGGCATTCTGCAAAGCGGCTCGTCGGAGTTTTGCAGATCCTCCCGCATCTCGCGGGGAGGTGCCCGTCGCGTGAGAACGATCGCGCGGCGTCTCTCGTAAGGAAATCCACCATGACGGAACGCGCCACTACCGAAAAACAACAGCGCATCCTCCAGGTTATCCGCGACTACACGGCCGAACGCGGCTACCCGCCCTCGGTCCGCGAGATCGGCGAACGCGTTGGCCTCTCGTCCTCCTCAACCGTGCAGTCGCACCTCAAGACGCTGGAACGCCGCGGGCTTCTGCGCCGCGATCCGACCAAGCCCCGAGCGCTCACCACGCACGACGAGCCCGGCGGCGCGAACTACAAGGCCGCCGGTACGAGCGGCCCCGAGTCGGCCGCGATCCCGATCATCGGCCGCGTCGCAGCCGGCACGCCGATCACGGCGGCAGAGAATCTCGAGGACACCTTCGTGCTTCCGGCTTCGTTTGTGAAGAAGTCCGGCGCCTTTATGCTGCGCGTCAAAGGCGAATCGATGATCGATGCTGCGATCCTCGACGGCGACTTGATCCTCGTCGATCCGACGCCCGATGCGAAGAACGGCGAGATCGTGGTTGCCATGATCGACGGCGAAGCAACCGTCAAACGCTTCTATCGGGAGACGGGTCGCGTGCGACTCCAGCCGGAGAATGCGACTATGGCGCCAATCTACGCGGACGATGTTACCATCGTCGGCCGAGTCGAGGCAGTCGTCCGCAGACTCTAATTCCCCGTTCGGCTGGCTCGAAGCGCGCTTCGCTCCACTCGCGCACACTTTCGGCGAAGCGCCGGTCATCCTCGCCTTGCGTGACGGACTGCCGTTTAGCTTCATCGGGTTGATCCTGGGCCTTGCAGGATTTTTGCTCTTCGCTGTCTCCGGCAATCCCATCGAACGCTTCCATCGCGCATTTGCAAAAGGCACGCTCGTGCTCACGCTCGACGTCGGGTTCACCGCGATGTCGGTCGCGTTGATCCTAACGCTTGCCATCGTGCTCGCGCGACGCGTGAAGTATCCGCTCTGGCTATCGCTTGCGACGATGATCGGCGCGTTCGTCCTCTCGCTGCCGCATCCGGCCGTGGCGACGCTCGAAGATTACGCGAAGGCGCTGGGCGCAAGCGGCCTTTTCTTAGCGATCGTCGTCGCGCTGACGTGCACGGCGGCGATGAGTTACGGCCGGCGTAAACTTGGAGCGAATGGTTTATACGTCGGCGCGATCGGCGTTCTCGCGCTCGCGAGTCTTGCATTCTCGCTGCATTTTTCGCTAGCGCGGCTGCTCGGCGAAGTCATCGCTCCGCTCGCATCGCTTGGTGATACCTATACCGGCTTGCTCGTCATCGCGCTCTTGCAGACAGCCCTGTGGCTGGTGGGTATTCACGGCCCCGCACTGCTCGCCGCGGTCGTCACACCGATCTACTTGAACTTGCAGCTGCTCAATACGGCCGAAGCCTTGCACCACCAGCCGCTCGAACATATCGTCGTCGTCTCCACGTTTCTGTTCGTATTTCCGGGCGGTGCAGGTGCGACGTTACCGCTCACGATTCTCCTATTGCGCTCGAAAAGTTCGCGCTTGCGCAAGGTCGCGCTCGCTGGGATCGCACCTTCACTGTTCAATACGAACGAGCCGATTTTGCTTGGGATTCCGCTCGTCTTCAATCCGTATCTCGCCATCCCGTTTTTGCTCGCTCCGGCGGTTCTCGTTACCACGACCTACGTCGCGATGGCGACGAATTTGGTGAGCAAGCCCGCGTACTACATTCCCTCTTCGGTACCGACCGTGATCTCGGTGTTTCTCGCGACCCTCGATTGGCGCGCCGTCGTGCTCGTCGTGATCAACATCGGTCTTGCGATGGCAATCTACTATCCATTCGTGCGCATCTACGAACGCGCCGAAGTCGCGCGCGAAGCGGCAAAATGATCGACCAACTGCTCGCCGGCCGGAAGTTAGATCCGCGCGTCGTTGCCGCGGCAAAAACTGCCGCACCGCAGCTCGAGTCGCGCACCGATCCGACGCGGACGGCAATTCGCTTGCGCGTGCTCGATGCGTTCTATGCCGAGGGCGTCGATGAAAGCGATCTTGCGGGGACGACGGGGTACGGATACGACGATCCTGCGCGCGCGCGCTACGAATCGCTACTCGCGCGTTACTTCCGCGCCGAGGCCGTCCTGGCGCGACTCTCGATCGTCAGCGGAACGCATGCGATCGTCGCGACGCTCGCCGCCTGCGTGCAACCCGGCGAGATGATTCTCTGCGCCAACGGAGCGCCGTACGATACATTACGCCACGCGATCGTCACGGCAAAACACTCGCTCGTCAGCGACGGACGCACGTACGATGAAATCGCACTCACAAGCGACGGCAACGTCGATATCGCCGAGTTAAAGAAACGCGTGCGCGAAGCGCAGCCGCGCGCCGTCTTCGTCCAGCGTTCGCGCGGTTACAGTACGCGCCGTTCGCTCTCGATCAATACGATCGCCGCGATTGCCTCGGCCGTGAAGGCCGCCTCGCCAAAGACGCTCGTTCTCGTCGACAACTGCTACGGCGAACTCGTCGAAGAGCGCGAACCGCTTGAAGTCGGTGCCGACGCGATCATGGGGTCACTGATCAAAAATATCGGTGGGGGACTCGCGCCGACGGGCGGCTACGTTGCCGGTCGCGCCGAGGTGATCGAACGGGTCGCAACGCGCATCTTTGCACCGGGTCTCGGAGCGGGTCTCGGCCCGACGCTCGGCTTCGGACGCGCACTCATTCAGGGATTTTTTTATGCGCCGGGCGTGGTTGAGAACGCGCTACGGGGTCTGGACTTCGCCGCCGCCCTCTTCGACGCGCTCGGCTACGACGTTTCGCCCGCCGCGGGGAGCATGCGCACGGATATCGTGCAGGCGATCCGCCTCGGTGATCGCTCAAAACTGATAGCGTTCGCGCGCGGCCTGCAACGGGCGATGCCGATCAACGCGCGCTTCGCGCCGGAGCCCGGGCCCGTCCCCGGCTACGTCGATCCGGTGATCATGTCGAGTGGCTCGTTCGTCAGCGGAGCGACGATCGATCTCTCGTGCGATGCGCCGCTCCGGCCGCCGTTCGAAATGTATCTGCAGGGCGGCGCGATGCTCGAACAGGCGGTGCTCGGCGCGCTTTGGGCCGCCGACGCCGTCGTCCGTGAAGGCGCACATTAACGAGAGGCGTACTAAACTCGAATGTTCGATAAGCGACCACCGGCCGTCAGTAAGGGTGTTGGCGGCAAAGAAACGGACAGCCATTCGCGCCGCCTCTTTTTACGGGCAAACGTTGCCATTGACGCCGACTATTCGGCTCAGGGCCGCGAGGGTCTCCGCAAGGGCACGATTCAAACGCTCGGCGGCGGCGGGCTGCGCTTTGCGACGGACGAGGATCTGGCCACCTCGACGATCATGACCGTACACTTCAAACTGCCCTCGGGTGCCGATGTGACGGCACAGGGTCGCGTGGTGCTCTCGTTTTTTGACGCGCACGATAAGCGCTTCAGCCATGGCGTGGCCTTCACGCAGATCGATGCGGGCCATCAGGCCGAGATCGTCGCGATCATTTCGAAGCTGATCGGGAACTAGGTCGGGCGGCCCGAGCCGCCCATGAAGCCGTAGAAGAAGTACGTGTTCCCGTCGCCGGTCTCAATCGAGATTCGCGTCTCCGTGATTTCCGATTTTACGATCGTCTTGCCGACCATCGTGTCGAGAATCATCTGGGCTTGCATGAATTCGGCTTCGCGCAGCGACTCGGGGTCGATTTCCATCGGACCCATGGCTGCCTCAACTTCGTCGGTGTCCACCTTGGTTGTATCGTCCGTCGGACGCTCCGTCTTTAAGGGTCACCCGCCTGAAAAGCGGGTTCGGTGAGGAGAGGACAGCGCCGCGCATCTGTGCGAAGGCTGTCCTCGATGTATGTTCTCGAGGTCATGAGCGGTCCGCTCGATGGCAAAACCTGGTCTTTTGAGCGTGAAATCACAATCGGTCGGGACGACGCGGTTGCGACCGCCTGTATTACTATTGACCGTTACATTTCCCGAAAACATGCAAAATTGTATGAAGACGCCGGATTTTTGCGACTGGAGGATCTGGCGAGCCGGAACGGGACCAAACTCGACGGGCGCCCGGTCGCAACCGGCGAGGAATTGGCGATTGGAAAGCCGTTTCAGGTCGGTCGCACCACCTTGCGCGTCGTTCGTGAATAAACCGTGATCGTCGCGCGCACGCCGGCGGAAGTTCGCGCGGCGGTCTGCATGCTTTCGCGGCCTCTCGGGCTTGTGCCCACGATGGGCGCACTTCATGCCGGGCATCTGGCCCTCGTCGCCCGGGCGCGCGCGGAAAACGCCGCCGTCGCGGCTTCGCTATTCGTCAACCCCTTGCAGTTCGGGCCGGGCGAGGATTTCGAACGCTACCCGCGCGCCTTTGCCGGCGACTGTGCCGCGCTCGAGGCCGCTGGAGTTGCGGTCGTGTATGCGCCGCGTGTCGAGACGGTGTATCCGGCCGGTTTTGTAACGTCGATCGAACTCGGCGGGATCGCGACGAGATACGAGGGGGCGCTGCGCCCCGGGCACTTCAGCGGCGTTGCGACGGTGGTCGCGAAACTCTTCAGTGTCGTGCAACCCGATCGTGCGTATTTTGGCGCCAAAGACGCGCAGCAGTGCGTCGTGATACAACAGCTCGTCCGCGATCTGGATCTTCCCGTTGAAATCGTCATCTCGCCGACGATCCGCGAACACGACGGGCTCGCGCTCTCCTCGCGCAACGTCTACTTGAACGCTGCCGAACGCGCGGCCGCCCCGGGGCTCCACCTGGCGCTCGAAGAACTCGCCGCGGCGATTTCGCGCGGCGAAGACGATCGCGATGCGGCCCTCGCTCGGGCGCGCGCGCTACTCGCTTCGCCACTACGCGAAGCGTATTTGGATGCGGTCGATCCGCGTACGTTCGAGGCCGCGCCGTTGCGCGCGCCGGCGATCGCGATCGGCAGCGCGTGGCTCGGTACGACGCGGTTGCTCGACAATATCGGCGTGGCCGGTGCGGACGGCCGGGATCCGCTCGTGACGCCGGCGCTCGTGATGCAGCGATGACGGGCACGCGCGTTCTGCTCGGCGTGTGCGGCGGGATTGCCGCGTACAAAGCTGCGGCGCTTGCCAGCCGTCTCGTTCAGATGGGCGTGGTCCTCGACGTGGTCATGACGGATGACGCGCAGCGCTTCATCGGTTCTCTCACGTTTGCGGCGCTCGCACGCCGACCCGTGTATACCTCGCTTTGGGAAAACGCCGAATCGATTCCGCACATCGCGCTCGCGCGGGAGAATCAGATCATCGTCATCGTCCCCGCAAGCGCCAATACGATCGCGAAACTCGCAAACGGACTGGCCGACGACTTGCTCTCGAATATCGCTCTGGCCGCACGTATCCCAATCGTGATCGCGCCCGCGATGAATTCGGCGATGTACGAACACCCCGCAACGATCGCCAACCTTGCAACGCTGCGTTCGCGCGGTGTGTACATCGTCGAACCCGGTGAAGGCTTTCTTGCCGAACGCGAGCATGGGGTGGGACGTCTTGCGGACGAAGATGCAATCCTCGCCGCAATCGAAGGCGCGCTCGCGCAGCGCGTGGAGTTGCACGGCGAGCGCGTCCTTATTACCGCAGGGCCAACGCGCGAGGCGATCGATCCGGTCCGTTTTCTCTCCAACGCCTCGACCGGCACGACCGGTATCGAGCTGGCTCGCGAGGCGCTCGCGCGCGGCGCGAGCGTCACGCTGGTCCTGGGGCCGACGCTGGTCGTGCCGCCGAGCGCGGCGAACGTCGTTCGCGTGACGAGCGCCCAGGAGATGTACGATGCCGCCCTCGCGCACGCCGCCGGTGCGACGATTACGATTGCGACCGCAGCCGTCTCCGATTTTCGCCCGGTCGAGCGCTTCGCGAACAAAGTGAAGAAGGGCGACGAGCCCGCGACGATCGCCCTCGAACGTACGCCGGATCTCTTGGCAGAACTCGGCGCGCGTAAGAACGGCACGTTCTTAGTCGGCTTCGCCGCGGAAACCAATGATGTCGAAACGTACGGACGCGACAAACTTGTGAAAAAACAGCTCGATGCAATCGCCGTCAACGACGTCTCCGGCGAACGCGGTTTCGGTACGGGTCCAAACGAACTTGTCGTGCTCTACGGTGCAGAAGGCCGGATTCCACTGGGTCGACACGCAAAAGGTGAACTTGCCGTGCATCTTTGGGATGCACTCTTGCGCGTGCGGTCCGAACGCTAGATGCTGCTTGCCATCGACGTCGGGAATACCGACACGAAGCTCGGCTTTTTTGCACGCGGCGAGAACGGTCTGGTGGGCAAGTTACAGCACACGTGGCGCGTCACGACGTCGCGCCGCCGCACCTCCGATGAATACGGCGTGCTCTTCCGCGCGCTTTTTTCCGAAGCCGGCTTCGCGCTCGATGCGATCGATGCGATCGCCGTATCGAGCGTCGTGCCGCCGATCGAGTCGCATCTGCGCGATGCGTGCCTGCGGTATTTCGAACGCACGCCGCTCTTCATCAACGCCGCAACGCAGCGGTTGATCGAGGTTCGAACCGAACGCCCGGTCGAACTCGGCAGCGATCTCCTGTGCGGTGCGATCGGCGCGGTAGCCCGCTACGGCGCTCCCGCAATCGTCATCGGCTACGGCACCGCGACCACGTTCTCAGCGATTTCACGCGACGGCGCGTTTCTCGGAACGGCCCTCGCGCCCGGTATTCAAATCTCGATCGACGCACTGATCAGCCGCGCGGCGAAACTCCCGCAGATCGCGCTCGAGACGCCGAGCGCCGCGATCGGCCGCGAGACGGTCGCCGCGCTGCAGTCGGGCTTCGTCTTCGGCTTTGTCGGTCAGACCGAAGGGATTGTAACGCGCATCAAAGCCGAAATCGGCGAAGATGCACGGACGATCGCGACGGGCGGGCTGGCCGACTTCGTCGGTCGCCAGACCGCGATGATCGATGAGATCGATCCGCACTTGATTCTTGAAGGTTTGCGTCTGTTCTACGAGGCTTCGCGCTAGCGAATGGACGCAGCGGCGATCGAACGACCGGCCGCGGATCGCCCGGCGAGCGCGCCGCACGTCGACGTGCTCGATGGCATTCGAGGCCTCGCGATCGCGCTTGTGATGTGGTACCACATCTGGGAGATCACCTGGCAAGGCGCCGCGATCACGCTCTTTGGTCGAAGGTACGATTTCATTTTTATGGGCCGGATGGGATTTGTCGGCGTCGATATCTTCTTTTTCGTGAGCGGCTTTTGTCTATTTTGGCCGTACGCACGGTCGCTTGCGACGAAGCGACCGTTTCCAACTATCAAGCATTTTGCGTACCGGCGGTTCATCAAGATCGTGCCTTCGTATCTGCTGGCGCTAACGATCCTCGTCGCGCTCGGCAGCGAGCGCGATCGGTCGCTCGACGACGGGATCAAAGACGTAATCTCGCACGTGTTTTTCGTCCACACCTGGTTTCAATCGTACTTCGGTTCGATCGATGGCGTGCTCTGGTCGCTCGGGGTCGAAGTGCAATTCTACGTGATCTTTCCGCTCGTCGTTCTCGCGTTCGTGCGTTGGCCGGTCATCACGGCGGCGGTGATGTCGCTCGTCGCGTTCGCGTGGCGCTACGCGGTCGAGCACTGCTGTTCGAGCGGTCCGTTCAATCATTTCCATCAGCTTGAAAACCAGTTACCCGCATTCCTCGATCTTTTCGCGATCGGAATGCTCGCCGCATGGATCGTTGCGGTCGTGCTACCGCGACTCGATGCCGGCATGATGGCGCGCGTTGCGGGAACGCTCGTGGGCATCGGCGGCTTTGCCGGGATCGTTGCGCTGATCTGGAACGTGGACAGCACGAGCTTTTTGCACGATTACGCCGAGCATTGGCAAGTGTGGAATCGATTTCCGTTCGGTCTTGCGCTGCTCGTGGCTACGGTCGGTTCGATTGCAGCATTGCCGCTCTGGCACCGCGTCGTCGCGAATCCGCTGCTCGTGTTTCTCTCCGTCATTTCGTACAACGCGTATATCTGGCACCAGCTCGTCGCGCGCGCGCTCCTGTGGGTGCACGTCCCGCATTCGGCGACTGCGGATCCGCACGGCGATCCTAACTGGCAAATTCTCGCATTGCCGCTCTACTTGCTCGCGGGCATCGCCGTCGCGTCGGTTCTCACGTACGGTTTCGAACGACCGCTCTTGCGAATGCGTCCAAATCTGCGACTGCCCTGGCGTCCGCGCGCCTCGGCAGAAGCGTAGTCTCTCGTTATCGATGGAAGCCGAGGTGTGATTCGTGATTCGTCACAACGCATTCGTCCGTTTGCTCGTTGGGTTCGTCCTCTCAAGAAACGCCGAGCCCAGCTGAGTTCTATCGGAGCGCCGTCGTGACGATGGATGAGCTCAAGGAGCCACCGTTCATTACGTTCCGGTACGAGGGAACGGGAGCGGGGCTGCGGATCGACATCGCCACCGAACCGTGCAAATTTTTTAGGTGGAAGTTTGGGGATGCTCGTGCGCAGTGGACGATCAGAAATCGGACATCGGATGCTCTTGCCGAGATCGTCGATGCTACGGGCAATCGCACGGTGATGCGATTCGATCCGAGCTGGGCACAGACACACCGCCAACTTCGGTCTAGGCCGGTGCGCGACGGTCACGATATCTGTTCACCGCCGGGTCTCCGCCCTCCGGAACCCGTTACGTCAGATCCGAAGCCGGATCTATCGGTAAAGACCATCGGCACGGTGCTCGCGATCGGCTCGGGGATCTATCGCGTCGAAGACCGCGGTGAGGTGGCGTGTCCGAGCGGTCGCGCGGGACACGCGCTGCATCTTTCTTCTCGGACCAATGATCCACACCACGAGCTCTCCGATGTGATTGTCGAGGTGAGTTCGATGCGCTTCTGCATGGTTCGTTTTGGGGCGCGATTGGAAGTGGGCTTCTCGGCCGATGCGATCATCGAGCAACATTTCGCTGACGTCGGCGGCTATTGGATAGAAACGGACGGTCGGGCCGAGTTGACAGAACGCATCGCGGGCTTTTCTTCCGGGCACGGCGTCTGGCGCTACCAGTTGCTGGACATGCAGTTTCCCGCATCTTTGCCGCTCGCGACGTTTGCGCCGACGCCGAACGATTCATCGGCCTACACGCGCGTGCAGCGTCTGGTGGATATCGGCGGACGTAAACTCAATCTCTATTGCACGGGAACCGGTTCGCCGACGGTGATCCTCGAAGCCGGTGGCGGCGAATCATCGCTCGACTGGCGCTTCGTTCAACCGCAGCTGACGAAAACGACGCGCACGTGCTCGTACGATCGCGCGGGCTACGGTTTTAGCGATCGCGGGCCATTGCCGCGCGATGCCTCAGCGGCCGTTAGCGACCTGCACGCACTTGTCGCCGCAGCTGGAATTCCCAAGCCGTTCGTCCTCGTCGGTTATTCCAACGGAGAACTCTATTCGCGCCTTTACGCAGATCGCTTTTTAAGCGATCTTGCCGGGCTCGTGTTGGTCGAACCGGCGGCTGAGGGCGATCAAGATGCGTGCCCATGCTCGCTCCTGTGCAGCGGTATCGGAGAACGGGCCGACCGTCTCGGGCCTGCCGTCGTTTGCGAGTTGCGTGCTCGCGCCGGATCCGTCGCTGCCGCAGGCGCTGGGCGACATGCTCCGCGCGCAATCGATGCGCGCGGGTTGGTGGGCGGACAATTTCTCGGAGAACCTCGCGGCGAAGCCGCTAACGCTTGAAGAAGTGCGCGCCGAGCAACGCTCCTATGGCGCCCTGCCGCTCGCGATGGTGACGGCGGAGAATATCGTCCCGATTGGTCTCTATCCACCAGCCGAAGTGCTGTCGATCCGAGAAATCGTTCGCGCCGCTCGCGGGCCGCTGATGCAGCTCTCCTCACGCGGTTACCAGGTGGAAGCTCCGGGCTGCAGCCACAGCGATATCGTCTTTGATTGCGCCGACACGGTCGTTACGGCAATTCGCGCGGTCGTGGCTGTCCGGTGAACGTCGCCCGCTGGCGCGGCCGCAAAGCCGCGTGATAGAATTGGCGTGCGATGTACACGCCGGTCGGGATCGAGCTCCCCGAGTATTACGAATGGGTTCGCGGAACGGCGTATCCCAAGGTGAGCCGCGGGAATCCGCACGGTCGCTTGGATTGGCAGGCGGGCGACAGAGAATGTGCGCGCGGGGCTGACCGAGCATTCCGCAAGCATCACGCATCCCGGGCATGTCGTCCCAGGTTCGGCCATCTAAGAGCCTTCCCGTCCCCGCTTTGTGCCGCCGCTTGAAGAAAAGCCGGATCCCAAGGGCCTCACAGCGATCGCGGAGCGCGATCTGTACACCTTCGTGATTGCCGCGGCGTTTCTCGCCATCGGCGTGTACATCGGCCCGCGCGAGCTTGCCGTGCTGCACGAGATCGCGGCCGGTCGCTCAAATAAAGAGATCGCGGTTACGTTGAATGTCTCGCCCAACACCGTCAAGACGCACGCGGCGCGGCTGTTCGAAAAGCTCGACGCGAGCCGGCGCACGGAGGCGATCAACAAAGCCCGTGAACTCGGGATCGTGCCGTGAGCGGCGCGCGCAACGGGTGAATTTTAGCAAATCACCCGTTTGACCGATTGCATTCCCGCTTGCGAAAGCCGATGCTGATGTCCCAAGTTGCCAGAAAGAGGAACCCATGATGCGAGCAGTGCTGACCTACGGTACGGCTGCGGGTGCGATCGTCGGCGTACCATTATTCGGGTTGACGGTCGCGATGAATGGCCACCCACCGACGTCGTATGGCGCCGTCATCGGTTATATGATCATGCTCGTTGCGCTCAGCACGGTGTTCGTTGCGATCAAGCGGCACCGCGACGGCGACTTGGGCGGCGTCATCACGTTCTGGCCTGCCTTCGGCCTCGGATTCGGCATCAGTTTCGTTGCCGGCGTCTTGTACGTCGCGGCCTGGGAGACGGCACTCGCGGTCACGCACAGCGACTTTGCTAGCCTCTATGCAAACGGTCTGATCGAGCAAGCAAAGGCGAAGGGAGCTACGGGCGAGGCTCTGACGAAATTGATCGCGAGCATGGAGCAATTCAAAGACCAGTACCGGAACCCACTCTACCGCGTACCGATGACCTTCGCCGAAATCTTCCCGGTCGGCGTGCTCGTGTCGCTGATCTCCGCGGCACTTTTGCGCAACACCCGCTTCTTGCCCGCAACCCAAGAACTTCGCCGCTGAGTCGCTTCGACGCGGAGCCCCATCCGCTGCTTCGGCCGTACGTGCACTCGTATTGGGGCTTCGTGCGCGATCTTTCACAGACGCCGACCTTTACGGTCACACCGGACTGTTTTGTCGAACTGCTCTTCTTTGCCCATCCGCCCCAAGTCGATGAGCCGAGCGGGCGGCGCAGGCTCTCGTCATGTACGTTGATTCCGCTACTGAGCGAACCGCTACGCTTGGTGACGGATGGCGTGATGCGGTGTGCGTCGGTGCGATTCCATGCGTGGTCCGCGGGTATCATCTTTCCCGAGGCCAACCATCCGACACGATCGTGGTACGACGTTTCGGGGAAATTTTCCGAACTCGTACCCGTTACGATCGATGCACTACGTGTTGATGCGTGGTCGACCATTGCAACCGCGTTTGATACGACGCTTGCACGCATGCTAGCAGGCAAAGAGACCGCAATGCAAGGTGTCGACGCGGCGCAGGCATTTCTCGCCGTACCCGATGGCACGACGGTTGTCGGCACGGGCGACGTCGCACAGCGACAGACGCTCTCGCGACGGCAGATCGAGCGCCAAGTTCGTGCGTTGACAAACCGCTCGCCAAAACAACTCGTCTGCCTGACGCGCTTTCAGTTCGTGCGCGACACCCTTTGGGCGCGGCCACAGACGGAACTCGATCGCCTCGCCCTCGAGGCGGGGTACGCCGATCAGGCGCATCTCTCGCGTCACTTTCGACGATACGCGGGCCAGAGCCCAAGCCAGTTTAAACGCGATAGCGCGCGCCTCAAGGCCGCGCGGAGTCCGGATGTCGCAATCGTTCAAGACGCCGCATTCCCGCCCGGCTAAGATGAGCGTATGAAGATAAAGCTCGCCTCGATCAACTTGGAAGTGGCCGATCCGCAGCGTTCCAAACGCTTCTACATCGACGCCCTCGGTATGACGGAAAACCTCCGCCGCTCGCAGCCACCCGGGTTCGTCTACCTCGAATCGGAAGCCGCGAACATGACGCTAGCGACCCCGCAAGAAGCAACCGCAGCAGAACCGTCTCGGACGATGGAACTCGGGTTCGAAGTCGACGATATCACGGCGTTGCAGGCCCATTTCGCGACGCAAGGCGTATCCGGATTTCAGTCCCAGAGCATGGGCTGGGGCGACGTAATCGAAGGCCACGACCTCGACGGGCACCGCGTAATCGTCTACTGCTTCACCCGCGGGTAGCGTCCGAAAGGCTAGGGCGAAAATATCGCCTGCAGCGTTCTTAGAATGTCGGCCATGGTGCGCGCATCGACTTTCCCGAGTCGCTTTCCGAGGCGCTGACCATCGACCGTTCGAAGTTGATCGAGAACAATGGATGCCGGGCGACCGGCGACCGTCGTCGTAACGCGAAATCGCAACGGGCTCCGCAAGGGTACTCAGTCGTGGCGAGCAGTTCGAAGCCCCGGAATTCCCGGGACTGAGCATCGGTGTATCCGCCCTTTTCGACTCCCTGATCCGACGCTAGGCTCGTCGTTTGTCGTGTGGACGATTCTAGGGTAGAATCGGGTGTTGTGAAACGCGCCGTCCCGGCGCTCCGCATCGGATCCCACGAGATTTGGCCGCCGATCGTGCTGGCCCCGATGTCCGGAGTGACCAATCGCACCCTCCGTGCCCTCTACAAACCGTTCGGCTTCGGCCTCACGGTCACGGAGTTCGTGTCCTCAAACGCGCTCCAGTATGGCGGGAAGCGTACGATGGAGATGATCGACCAGCATGGCCTCGAGCAGCCGGTTTCGACGCAACTCTGGGGGAACGACCCCGCGATCATGGCCCAGGCGGCCAAACTCGTGCGCGAGTGCGGTGCCGACATCGTCGATATTAATTTCGGCTGCCCGGCGCCCAAGGTGACCAAAACCGAGGGCGGCAGCGCGTGCCTGCGCGATCCCGACCGCTGCGAGGCGATCATGAAGGCGGTCGTCGAGGCCGTCGATTGCCCCGTCACGATGAAGATGCGCCTGGGTTGGTCGGATGACAAGATGGTCTTCGTCGAGGTCGCCAAGCGCGCGCAAGCCGTCGGCGTGCAGGCCGTCACGCTGCATGCCCGCACCGCGAAGCAATTTTATAAGGGCAGTGCCGACTGGTCGCGGATCGCCGAACTTAAAGCCGCAATCGATATCCCGGTTATCGGCAACGGCGATCTCAACGATGCCGAGCTTGCGATGTCGCGCATGCGCGAGAGCGGCGTCGACGGCGTGATGCTCGGACGCGCGACGCTCGGCAACCCGTGGCTCGTCTCGCAGCTGCGCGCGCTCATGCAGGGTGAAGAGCCGACGCCGATGCCTGCTGCCGCCGATCGCTTGCGGTTCGCCGTTCATCACTATCGCACGATGGTCGATGAATGGGGCGAGCAGCGTGCCGTTCCGCAGATGCGTAAGCATCTTGGTTACTATCTCAAAGGATTTTATGGTGCAAGCGAACTGCGCGAGCGCCTGATGCGCACGGAAACCGCAGCGGAGACACTCGGGATCGTCGAGGCGACGATCGAGCGACTCGAAGGCCACGATGAAGCGGCGCTGGCCGTCGCGTAGTGCAGACGACTTTCGATGCGCTCTACGGTGCCCCAAGCCCCCAAGCGCTCTACGACGAGACCTACGAAAACTATCGCACGTATCTGAATCCGCCGCTCGCGCGGGTGATGAAACTCTCCGGCAGCCCAGTCGAAGTCTCCGCATCCGGTTCTACCATCGTCGATCACAACGGGAAAGAATATCTCGATTTTGCCGGTGGTTACGGCGTCTTCACGCTCGGCCATCGGCATCCGCGCGTGATCGCGGCCGTGCGCGAACAACTGGACCGAATCGCGCTCTCGGGGCGCACGATGTTCAACCCGCTGATGGGGCGTCTCGCGCGCAAGCTTGCCGAAATCACGCCGGGCGACTTGCAGATTTCGTTCTTCGCCAACAGCGGCACGGAAGCGGTCGAGGGCGCGCTCAAGCTCGCGCGCGCCGCGACCAAACGGACGAAGATCGTCGGCACGATCAACGCTTATCACGGGAAAACGTTCGGCGCTCTGACCGCGAGCGGTCGCGAGTATTTCAAGGCCGCCTACGGTCCGCTGCTGCCGGATGTCGTGCACGTTGCGTTCGGCGATCTCGTCGCGCTCGATGAGGCGCTCGTCGATGCCGCTGCGTTCATCCTCGAACCGGTGCAGGCGGAAGGCGGCGTCATCTTGCCGCCGGATGGCTACTTGCGTGTGGCAAAAGCCCTGTGTGAAAAACACGGTGCGCTCTTCATCGCCGATGAAGTGCAGACGGGGCTCGGCCGCTGCGGCATGCGTTTCGCCTGCGACGCCGGGGGCGTCGTCCCCGACATCATGGCGCTTGCGAAGGGACTCTCGGGCGGCGTCATCCCAATCGGCGCATTCATCGCGCGCCCGACCGTGTGGAACGCGGCCTATGCGAAAGCGCCCCTGATGCATACATCCACCTTCGGTGGGAACGAACTTGCTTGCGCCGCGGCGCTCGCGGCTCTTGAGGTGCTCGAGGACGAACACCTCATCGACAACGCACGGGAACGCGGTAACCAACTACTCGACGGCGCGCGCGCCGTCGCAAATGCCCACCCCGCGGTCATCGCAGACGTGCGCGGACTCGGCCTGCTCGTCGGCGTGGAATTGACGAGCGAAGGCTATGGAGGAACGATCATCCCGGAATTGCTCAAACGCGGCGTCACCGCGGCCTGGACGCTCAACCAGCAGCGCGTCATCCGGCTCGAACCGCCGCTCGTCGTGACGCCAGGCGAAGTCGATCGCGCACTTGTCGCCTTTGGCGAAGCGGTCGCGGTCGCGCACGAACGGTTGGGTGCGCTCTAGTGCCGTACGTCGAATCGACGATCGTCGTCGACGCGCCCGCACGCGCCGTGTACGAACTCGCCAAGGAACAAGAACGCTTCCCGCAGTTTATGCCCGATGTCGAAACCGTCACGGTGCTCGAACGCCACGCCGACTATATCGTCACGCGTTGGAAGACCCTGGTCGAAGACGCGCCGATCGAATGGACGGAAGAAGACCGTTTCGACGATGCTGCCATCCGCATCGATTACAAATTGATCGAAGGCGACCTCGATACGTTCGAGGGTGCCTGGACCTTCGTCGAGAGCGACGGGCAGACGCTCGTCACGCTCGGCGTCGAATACGATTTCGGCGTGCCGACGCTCGCCGAACTCATCGGTCCGACCTTAGCCAAGAAAGTAAAAGAGAACAGCGAGATGATGCTCGCTGCTCTCAAGTCGGAAGTCGAAGCGACCGCGGCCGTTCAATCCCGTGGCTAGCGATCAGTCGGGAAGCGTGAACGCGACGAGTTCGGTCTTGTCGCGATCCGTGGTCCAGAGTCGGGTTCCGTCGAAACCGAGCGACCGCGGTAGAAAATCGAATCGTGCGACTTCTTCGTACGTCGGGGTTTCGCCGCGGCCATCGAGTCGCGCGAGGCGGTGATTGTGCGTATCGTTCCCGTCGGTAACGGTGAGATAAAATTTGCCGCCGATGACGGTCATGCCGGTGATCTGCTGGCCGACCGGGATCGTGCGCGCGACGCTGCCGTCGTCGTTCAATTCGATAATCTGGTGCAAGAAACGTTGGCTCAAGTATAGCGCTTCGCCGTCGTAGGCGAGAAACGAGCCCGTGTCGCCGGGACACGCGAGCGCCTCTTTGTTTTTGAATCCGCGGCCCATCACCATGCGGCGGATGAATCGATTGTCGTCATCGCCGTTCTCGCTGCACACGACGCGCAGCGAGTCGCCGGTCACGACCATGCCGATGGGTCGTCCCGGCGCTTGATTTTCCTCAAAAACTGCGCCGGTTTTGGAGCGGATCCCATACACGCGGCTCGCGTCCCACGAGCCCACCCAGATGTCGGTTCCATCGCAGCTCAGACCCATCGGGCGCGGCGCGGGGCTGGCAATGCGGACGATCTCTTCGATCGCACTTGGAGTCATCGACCCTCCTTTTCGGGGACCGCCAGATTACGGATCGAGGGGCTCGGTCCCCGCCGCCAAGCAGCCGGGAGGCGGGCACATCCGGCGGTCGCGTGGTAGGAAGCTGGCAACGTGTCCAAGTTCTGTTTTGTCATCCATCCCGTCTCGTTCGAAGACGTCGTGCGCTACGAGCCCGGAGCCGCAGGCAAAGGGCGCCCGATCATCGCGAAGATCCTCGAGTGGATGCCCTCCTACGCCGCCGCACATCTCACCGGCATCCGCACGCCCGACGGTCGGGAAACGGAAGGCTGGTTCGTCGCGGCACCGCTCATGCCGGAGCAGATGCTCGAATTGCCGCGCGAAGGTGTGTACGAGCGCATTCTCAAGGCCATCCAAATCGGCGTCGACCTCGGCGCTGACGTCGCGGGGCTTGGCGCCTTCACCGGGATCGTCGGCGACGGCGGCGTGACGCTCAACGAACGCGCATCGATTCCCGTGACGACCGGCAACTCGCTCACCATCGCGGCCGGTGTGCGAAGTTTCTTCCGCGGTTGCGCGGAGATGGGTGTCGATCCAAAATCGGCGACGGTCGCTGTGATCGGCGCGACGGGTTCGATCGGCGGCGCGATCGTCGAGCTGATCGCCGATCGCGTCGGACACATCGTCCTCTGCGCGCGCAACGAAACGCGCGTCCGCAAATTCCAGGCCGCGGTCGCCAGCCGCCTTGCGTGCACGACGTCGGTCGAGATGGATGTGAGCGCCGCGGTGCGTCAAGCCGACTGCGTGATCACCGCGACGAGTTCGACGAAAGATATCATCGAGCCAGAAGATCTGCGGACGGGCGCCGTCGTGGTAGAGCTCTCGCTGCCGCATGACGTGAGCCGACGCGTCGCGCAGTTGCGCCCGGACGTGCTGGTGATCGAAGGCGGCAACATGCGCGTCCCCGGAAAATTGCGCGCGGACCGCATGCGCGAACCGGGTACGGAGTTTTCGCTCGGGTTGCCGCCGGGGACCGCGCTTGCGTGTATGTCCGAGACGATGCTGCTGGCGCTCGCCAATCGCATCGAGCCGTACACGCTGGGACGCGGGATCGATGTGAACAAGGTGCGCGAGATCGATGCGCTCGCCGACGATGCGGGATTCGAACTCGCCGATATGCGCGCGTTCGATCTTGCGATCACGCCCGAGCAGATCGCGCGCACGCGGGCGGCCGCTGATGCCCGCCGGAGCATCGCGGTCTAATGGCATCGCCGATCTACACCAAGCCGTATGTCTACAAGGCGACGATCGCGTGGACCGGCGCGAAGTCCGGCGCGACCGTCGATTATCCAACGTACTCGCGCGAATACGAAATCGAAATCGAGGGCAAACCGACTCTGCGCGGGTCGGCCGATAAGCCGTTTCGCGGCGATGCGAGCCTGCACAACCCCGAGGACCTCATGCTCGCGGCGATCGCGACGAGTCACATGCTAAGTTATCTTGCCAAGTGCGCCCGGGCCGACGTCCACGTCGTCTCGTACAGCGACGAGGCCACGGCGACGATGTCGGCGGAGAACGGGCCGCTGCGCTTCACCGACGTGCTCCTCAAGCCGGTCGTGACGATCAGCGCGGGTGACTTGTTCACCGCACGCAAGCTCCACATCGGCGCACGCGAAGAATGCTTCATCGCAAACTCCGTGAACTTCACGGTCCGCAACGAAGCTAGCGTCGAAATGCAGGATCCGTCAAATTAAGACCATCGTCTCCGTTTCGCTGGGCTCGTCTTCGCGCGATCACCATGCGAATGTCGAGTTGCTGGGCGAGCAGTTCGATATCACGCGCATGGGCATGGATGGTTCGCTCGATAAGGCGATTGCGAAGATCAAAGAACTCGATGGCACGGTGGATGCGATCGGCCTGGGCGGCATCGATGTGTATTTGTATGCCGGGAAAAAACGCTATGCAATTCGCGACGGTGTGAAGCTGCTCGATGCGGCAAAATTCACCCCCGTCGTCGACGGCAGCGGCTTGAAAAACACGCTCGAACGCGAGGCGGTCGGCTATCTGCAGCGCGAACTTGGGATCGAACTGAACGGCAAGCGTGTGCTGATGGTGAGCGCCCTCGACCGTTTTGGGATGGCGCAAGCGCTCGTCGCGGCGGGCGCAGAAGTCGTCTTCGGTGATTTCATCTTCGCACTCGACCTGGACAAGCCGGTGCGAGGCCTCGAAGAATTCGAAGAGCTCGCGCAAAAATATCTGCCCGATGCGTGTAAGCTTCCGTTCCAGTTTTTCTACCCGACCGGCAAGAAACAAGATCGGCCGCCGGAGTCGAAGTATCCCGAGTACTACGATGACGCCGAGATCATCGCCGGGGACTTCCACTTCATGCGCGCCTACATGCCGCCGCGTCTGGACGAGAAAATGATCCTCACCAACACTTTGACCGCGCGCGACATCGAAGAACTACGGTCGCGCGGCGTGACGACGCTCATCACGACGACGCCGGATTTCCAAGGACGATCGTTCGGTACCAACGTCCTCGAGGCCGCACTCATCGCGCTGCTCGGCAAAACGTGGACCGAAGTGACCGCGGCCGATTACGCGCGCGTCTTGCGCGACCTCGATTTGCGCCCGCGCGTTTTGGAATTCTCCGCCCCTTGATGTTGCTGCGCCGCCTCGGCGCAACGCAGGCGCACGATCGCGAGCGCGAAGCCGTTGGGGTTCCGCTGCGGCGAGTCCTGGGCGTGTGGGGACTTATCGCGGTCGGCCTTGGGACGATGCTCGGCGGCATCTTCACGACGCTCGGCGCGGGGATGAACGCTGCTGGCCCCGGAGTCATTGCATCGTTTGCGCTCTCGGGTCTTGCGTGTATTTTTGTTGCACTGTGTTATGCGGAGCTGGCATCGATGGTGCCGATTGCGGGCAGCGCCTACACGTACGCCTATGCAACGCTCGGGGAATTTGTCGCCTGGATCATCGGTTGGGATTTGATTCTCGAATACGGTATCAGCGTCGCACCGACGGCGGCCGCGTGGTCGGGCTACGTGCAGAGTTTTCTCGGCGGCTTTGGCGTGAATCTTCCCGTTTGGGCGCGGGTCGCGCACGTGCTCGCACCGAGCGGCGCGATCGACGTCGCGCACCTGCAGATCGACCTTCCGGCGATTGCAATCATTCTCACGATCACCGCGCTGCTCGCGATCGGCATCGATGAATCGTCGCGTGCGAATTCGATCATGGTTGGGATTCAGGTGGTCGCGATCGTCATTTTTATCACCGCGCTTTTCGGGTCGGTGCAACCGGTGCTCTTTACGCCGTTCAATCCGCTCGGCGGTGCGGGTATCCTCACGGGCGCGGCGCTCGTGTTCTTCGCGTACATCGGATTCGACACGGTGACGGTCGCATCGGAAGAGGCAAAACGTCCGGCAATCGATGTGCCGCGCGCGATCGTCGGCTCGCTCGCCATCGGAATGATTCTCTATCTTGCAATCGCGTACGTGACGGTAGGGCTCGTGCCGTGGAAAGCGATCGACCCGAATGCCGGCATGGCGGATGCCGTCAAACATGCGGGCAATCCGCGCTGGCTCGCCGCGATCGTGTTCGCCGGTGCGTTCGCCGGAACGACGACCGTGATGCTGACTTCGCTCTTGGGACAGGTGCGGATTTTTTACGTGATGGCGCGCGACCGGATGCTGCCGCCTGCCGTCGCACACGTGCACGAACGCACGCAAACGCCCGTGCGCACGACGATCGTCACGGGAGTCCTCGTCGCGATCCTTGCCGGTGTGATTCCGCTCGAGGCACTCCTGGCGCTGGTCAACATCGGCACGCTCTCGGCGTTTACCATCGTCTGCATCGGCGTGCTCTTCTTGCGCGTGCGCAAGCCCGATGCGAAACGTCCGTTCCGCGCGCCGCTCGTGTTCGTGACGGCGCCGCTCGGCGCGATTCTGTGCATCGCGATCATGACCGGCCTGAGCGCTGCGACGTGGATTCGCTTCGTCGTGTGGTTTGCGGTCGGTGTCGCAATCTACGCCGCATACGGCTACCGTCATTCGCTGTTGCGTAAAACCTAAATGAAACGCGTTCTGGGTTTGGCCGATCTGCTCGTCATCGCGGCAGCCGCGATCGGCCCGGGTTTTGCACTCGCGACGACGATGGGCCCGATGGTCGGCGCCGGCGGTTACGCGGCACCCCTCGCGCTCCTGGTCGTTACCGCAATCATGGCGTGCGTTGCGGTCGGGTACGCACGCATGGGGGCGCTGCACCCGAGTGCGGGCTCGTCGTACACGTGGATTCGTTCTGCCTTCGGCCCGACGCTCGGCGCATACGGCGCGTGGGTGCTCGTCGTTGCGAACATCTTCGCGATCGTCGTCACGGCGATTCCGGCCGGGACCTACACGCTCGATCTCATCGCGCCGCAATACGTGGAATCGTCGATCGCAACGGCCGCCGTCGCCGCCCTCTGGACGATCGCCGCGGGTGTGCTCCTCGCGCGCGGCCTCAAGCCGACGGCGCTAGTCACGATGATCTTGGTGATCGCCGAGTTTGCTGTTCTCGCCGCCGCGGCGGTCGCAGCGCTACTCGAGAACGCCGTGCCGCAAGCCGCGACGACGGCAAGCGTGGGCGGCGTAACCGGATTCGTCGGTGCGATCGTCATCGGCATCTGGATGATCGACGGTTGGGAAGTCTCCGCCTCGACCGCAGAGGAAGCGACCGACGTCGCACGAGCGCCGGGGGTTGGCGGCCTGGGCGGCCTCGCGCTCACGGCCGGTATCCTCGTCCTGTGCATGACGGCATTTCTGCGGATCGGGACACCGGCGACCTTCGCCGCGCATTCTACCGACGTAATGGCCTACGTCGGCACGCTCCTGGGCGGCGGCCCGTGGCGGACGATTATCGCGGTCACGGTGCTCGTGTCGCTCGCGGCTTCACTCCAAACTACGCTTGTGTACCTCAGCCGGAGCATCTTTGCGATGGGTCGCGATGGTTTCGTCCCCGCGGTTTTCGGACGGCTGGACGAGCGCGGCGTCCCGCTCGTCGCAGTCGTCGCCCTTACGGGCCTCGGGGTTGCGTTTTGCCTTGCGAGCGCCCTCGTGCCTAGCGTGAAGCACGCTTTTGAACTCGTCCTGAGTGGGACATCGGTGTTCCTCGGCATCCTCTTTTTACTCAGCGCGGCCGCAAGCGTCCGCATGTTTTGGACGGAACGCGGAGCCCGGTGGCTAAGCGGGGCTGGGTTACCTGGGTTTGCCACGGTCATCTTAGCGGGTATTTTGGTTGTAGCAGTCGCAGAGAGCGACCCTCGGACACAGTGGTTTATCGCCGCGAGTGCCGCCCTTGGTCTCCCGCTTGCCATTTGGCGCGGCCGGGTGATGACTCGGTTCTAACAGGTGTTTTTTCTAGGAGAATCGGTTGAACGAAAAAGAAGTCGTCCTTACCAAAGAAGGCTTGCAGAAACTCGAAGACGAGCTCGATGATCTCAAGTCTACGCACCGCCGCGAAGTCAACGAGCGGATCCGTCAGGCCAAAGAATTCGGTGACATCTCCGAAAACGCCGAATACGAAGACGCCAAGCAAGAGCAGGCGTTCGTTGAAGGCCGCATTCTCAAACTCGAATCGATGGTGCGCAACGCGCGTTTGATCGATGCGAGCGAGTATGCCCAAGACGAAGTCCACCTCGGTGCGACCGTCAAAGTCAAAGAAGTGAACGGCACCGTCTCGCGCGAGTTCACGATCGTCGGCTCCGCCGAAGCGGATCCCAAGAACAACCGACTCTCGAACGAGTCGCCCGTCGGACGCGCGCTCATCGGCAAAAAATCCGGTGAGACGGTTGCGGTGACGACGCCGCGCGGCGTGACCAAGTACAAGATCGAATCCATCAACAAAGCGCCGAAGAAGGCAAAGAAAGCGTCTTGACCGACAAGGTCCACGAAACGCCCGCCGAGAGCGACGACGATCTCGGCAAACGCGAAGCGGAACTGATAGCGGCTAGGCGGACAAACCTAGCCGCCTTACGTTCCCGCGGTATCGATCCGTTTTTGGCGACGCGCTACGACGTGACCGACCACGCGGGTGACCTCGCAAAACACTACGCGCATCTCGCTCCTGAAGAAAAAGCTCTGGACGGCTCGCACGCTATTGCGGGCCGCCTGATGTCCGTGCGCGTGATGGGTAAGACGCTCTTTGCGGATATCGATGACCGCAGCGGCCGCATGCAGATCTACGCGCGCAGAGATGAAGTCGGCGACGATCTCTTCGCGGCGCTTAAAGAGCTCGACCGCGGCGACTTCCTGGGCGTGCGCGGCTTCGTCTTTCGCTCGAAGATGGGCGAACTCACGCTGCACGTGAAGACCTTCGAAATTCTCGGTAAGGCGCTCGCGCCGCTGCCCGATAAGTGGCATGGGCTTACCGACGTCGAGAAGCGCTATCGTCAGCGCTACGTCGATTTGATCGTCAACCCGGCCGTGCGCAACGTCTTCATCAAACGCTCGGAGATCGTCGCGGAGATGCGGCGTTTTATCGACGCGCAGGGCTTTTACGAGTGCGAGACGCCGACGCTCCTCCACATCGCCGGCGGCGCCTCGGCGCGTCCGTTCAAGACGCACCATAACGCGCTGGATATTCCGCTGAACATGCGGATCGCAACGGAACTCAACCTCAAGCGCCTCATCGTCGGAGGACTCGAGCGCGTGTACGAGATCGGGCGCATCTTCCGCAACGAAGGTATCGACACCAAGCACAATCCTGAGTTCACGATGCTCGAACTCTACGCGGCGTACTGGTCCGTGCACGAGATGATGGCGTTCAACGAGGATTTGATCGCGCATCTGGTCCGCAAGGTGCACGGCAGCGATCAACTCGTCTATGGCGAGGAACCGATCTCGTTCAAACAGCCCTTTGCGAAAATCGGCTATCTCGAATCGCTTAAAGAATATGGCGGTTTGGAGCGTTCGCAGATTCTCGATCCCGAAGGCGCGCAAGCGACACTGCGCGCGCTCGGCGTTCCGAAGTCGCCGACTCACGGTCACGCGATCGACAAGATCTTCGAACGCGTCGTCGAGTCGCACCTCACCAACCCGACATTCGTGTACGACATTCCGGTCGTGCTCTCGCCGCTTGCCAAACGCAAAGCGGACGACCCCGAACTCACCGATCGTTACGAACTGTTCTGCGCGCAGATGGAAGTCGCCAACGCCTTCACCGAGCTCAACGATCCTGACGATCAGCGCAAACGCTTCGAACTGCAGATCGCCGAACGTTCGCTCGATGAAGAAGTCCCGCCGCCCGATTGGGATTTCGTCACGGCCCTCGAGTACGGGATGCCGCCGACCGCCGGCATCGGCATCGGAATCGACCGCCTCATCATGCTGCTTACCAACAACACGTCGATTCGCGATGTCATTCTCTTCCCGTTGCAACGCCCGCTGCAATAGGCTCGCACAAAGGGGATGCCGTGATCGCTCAGGACTCCGTTTGCGCAGCACTCGCTGCAATCGACCGCAACGACCGCGAAATTCAAGCGTGGGTGCTCGTCGATCGCAGCGCTTCTCGGGCGGAAGGCGTCGAGGACACGGCGCCGCTTGCGGACGTGCCTTTCGGCGTAAAAGACATCGTCGATGTTGCTGGTCTAGCGACGTCGTGCGGCCTCCCGCTCGAACGACGGCGCGCAGCGGTCGATGCGTGGTGCGTCGCGGCACTGCGTGCCGCGGGCGCCATTCCGCTCGGGAAAACGCACACGACGACGTTTGCCTTTATCGATCCCGCGCCGACGCACAACCCGCTCGACCTTACGCGGACGCCGGGCGGCTCGAGTGCCGGCAGCGCGGCGGCAGTTGCAGCCGGACACGTGCCGTTCGCGATCGGCTCGCAGACCGTCGGCTCGACGTTACGTCCGGCAGCGTTTTGCGGCATCGTCGGCTACAAGCCGACGTACGGATTAATTCCGATGGCGGGCGTGAGTCCGCTCGCGCCGTCGCTCGATCATGTCGGGATTCTCGCGCGGGATGTTGCGATGACCGAACGCGTCGCCCGCGCGCTCATCCCTGGATTTGGAATGCGCGAACGTCACGCGCTCAAGCTCGCTTACGCGCCGGGCACCCTTGCGAAGCGTTTCGATCCGATCACACTCGGCGTGATCGATGTGGCCGCGATGCGTCTGCGCGAAGCGGGTCTTGACATCGCAACGATCGAGCTGCCCGCCCTCGTCGAAGAGTCGCTTGCGGTCACGCAGACGATCCTGGGCTTCGAGGCCTACCACGCGCTACGTCCGACGCTCGCAAAAGAATTGCCGCCCGAGATTTACGGTTTGCTCATGCGCGGCTCGGCGGTCACGTTTGTGGAATACCGCGCGGCGCTGGACTGGCGCGAACGCACGCGCCCCGAAATCGAGGCCGCGTTCGTACCGTATGACGGCGTGATGATGCCGGTTGCGAACGTGGCTCCGCCGCGCGCAACGACCGGCGATGGTGCTCCGCTCGGGCCGTGGACGTTCTGGGGCACGCCCGCGGCGAGCGTTACCGTCGGCACGCACGACGGGTTACCGATTTCCGTGCAGATCGTCGGTGCCCGCAACACCGATGCTAACGTTCTCACGGCCGCGGCAGCCGTAGAAAACAACGTTGCCGCGTGGATTTTCGCCGACGCGAGGGACTAGGCGGTTACGAGCGTCGCTTCGAGCGCTAGCGTGAGTCGTTTGGTTTGTGAAGGTGTGCCGACCGAGATGCGGATGTAGTGATCGAGCGGCGGCGCGGCGGGTTTGCGAATGTGAATGCCGCGGCGCATGAGTTGGTCCATAATCGCCGTCGCGCGCTCGGGCGTCCCGCAGTCGAAGAGCACGAAGTTCGCGGTCGAGGGGAGCGTCGGTAAACCGATCTTCTCGCCGAGCTTGTAGTAGTTCTCGCGTTCGCTTGCGATTTTTCCGACGACGTCGGCGACGTAGAGCCGATCGGCAAGCGATGCCGTCGCGGCGGCCTGTGCGAAGCGGTTCACGCCGTACCAAAGCCGGATTGCTTCGAGGTCAGCGATTGCTTCACGCGTGCCAAGCGCGTAGCCGACCCGCAGTGACGCCAAACCGTACTCCTTCGAGAACGTCCGCATTCGAATCATTCGCGGATCGAGATAGTTCTCGGGCGCTCGTTCGTTTGCGGGCACGAAATTCGCGTACGCTTCATCGTGAATGACGAGCGAATTTTCGGGCAGCGCGTCGACGAAGGCGAGCACGTTACGCCACGCGATGTGCGAACCGGTCGGATTATCCGGGTTGGGCAGAAAGATCAGCGCCCCATCCGTGGCTTTTGCGGCCGCGAGGTAGCCGTCGAGATCGATTCGTGCACTCGGCAGGTACGGGACGCGCGTGAGGGCGGTCTCAAAGCCAATCGCGTGCATCTCAAAGGTCGGAAAACCGCCGAGCGAGGCGATCGTCGGCGTGCCCGCTGGCGCGTACGCGCGCACTACCACACCGAGCAGATCGTCGATCCCCGCGCCGATCGTGACGTTCTCGGGCGAGACGCGGTGCAACGAGGCGATCGCTTCGCGCAGATCGTGCGTCTCGGGATCCCCATACCGACTGGCGTACGCCGTTTGCGCGGCGATGGCGGCGAGCGCGCGCGGGCTCGGTCCGTACGGTGATTCGTTCGATCCTAGCCGCAAGAGGTCGCGGACACCCGCCTTTCGTGCGAGTGCTTCGGGGCCGGCGAGAGCTGAGGGTGCGCCTTGGGATAAGCCACGCGAATGCATTGCTTTGGGTTTCTGATGGTCGTGAAGGATGCCCCGCTGTGCCCCTGCTCGAACGCTCCAGCATGGCGATGATTTCTTCGGCAATCGAACTCGACGGCACGCACCTTTCGCTCGAGGACGTCGAACGAATCGCGGTTGATAACGTGCCGATCGGCGTCACGCCTGCCGCGCGCGACCGTGTCGCGGCAGCGCGAGCGACCGTCGAGCGTCAGTTCGCCTTAGGCGCCGCGATCTACGGCGTCACGACGGGGTTCGGCCGCATGGCGAACGTCATGATCGATGCCGCAGACACGAAAAAACTGCAGTTAAACTTAGTTCGCTCGCACGCCTCGGGTACCGGTCCGCCCCTTGCCGAAATACACGTGCGTGCCGCAGGCGTGTTGCGGGTCAACGCGCTTGCAACCGGACATTCCGGTATTACGCTTGCCACGCTCGACTTACTGATCGAACTGCTCAATCGCGGCGTTACGCCGGTCGTTCCCGCGCAAGGGTCGGTCGGTGCGAGCGGCGCTCTCGCGCCTCTCGCACACATGACGCTCACTCTGATCGGCGAGGGCGAAGCGACCTACCGCGGCGAGCGACTCCCGAGTGCGAAAGCCCTGCAACTCGCGGGGCTGACGCCGATCGAACTCGGTGCCAAAGAAGGCCTCTCGCTCGTGAATGGCACCGAAGTGATGACGGCAATTGCCGCGCTTTCGGTTTTGCGCGCGCAGCGTCTACTCGAAGTTGCGGACGTGATCGGCGCGCTCTCGCTCGAAGCGTATCTTGCGACCGATCACGTCTTCGATCGCCGCATCAACGCACTGCGTCCGCACGTCGGGCAGCGCGTCGTCGCGGACCATCTGCGGGCGCTGCTTGCGGGATCGGAGATCATGCTCTCGCATCGTGACTGCGGACGCGTTCAAGACCCGTATTCGTTCCGCTGCATCCCCGTCGTGCACGGTGCGGTACGCGATGCGATCGGGCACGTGCGCGGAGTGATCGAAATCGAAGCGAATTCCGTGACCGACAATCCGCTGATCTTTCCCGAGGACGACGAATTTTTGACCGGCGGAAATTTCCACGGCCAACCGATCGCGGTCGTGTGCGACTTTCTCAAGACGGCGCTGGTTGGGATGGCGAGCATGAGCGAACGCCGCACGTACGCGTTGCTCGATGCCGAAGATCGCGGCTTGCCGCTCTTCCTCGCGCACAAGCCCGGCCTCGAATCGGGCTTGATGCTCGCGCAGTACACAGCCGCGGCGCTTGTGAGCGAGAGTAAGGGTCTCGCGTCGCCCAACTCCGTCGATTCTATTCCGACCTCGGCCGGCCAAGAAGATCACGTTAGCATGGGGACGACCGCCGCGCGCATGCTCGATATGATTTGCACGAACGTCGAAGGCGTGCTCGCGTGCGAATTGCTTGCGGCGCTCGCTGCAACCGATTTCCGTCGTCCGATGCGTTCGGGTGTCGGGACGGGTGCAGCTTTCGCACGAGCGCGCGAAACGATCGCGCCGCTCGATGAGGATCGTTCGCCTGCGCCCGACATCGTTGCGGCGCGCGCGCTCATCGCCGACGGATCGCTCGTGGCCGTAGCCGACCGGGCGGCGGCGTGTTGATCGCCTCACCGCGCGTCGTACGCTCGCCGCGCGGAACGGAGCTGACGGCAAAGAGCTGGCTCACCGAAGCGCCGTTGCGCATGCTCATGAACAACCTCGACCCCGAGGTCGCCGAACGGCCGGACGATCTTGTGGTTTACGGCGGGCTCGGAAAAGCGGCGCGCAATTGGGCTTGCTTCGATGCCATCGTCTCTGCGCTACGGAAACTCGAGAACGATGAAACGTTGCTGGTGCAGTCGGGTAAACCCGTCGGCGTCTTCCGTACGCACGCCGACGCACCGCGCGTCCTCATCGCCAACTCCAATCTTGTGCCGCATTGGGCGACGTGGGAGCACTTCAACGAACTCGACCGCCAAGGGTTGATGATGTACGGCCAAATGACGGCCGGTTCGTGGATTTACATCGGCTCGCAAGGCATCGTGCAAGGCACTTACGAGACGTTCGTTGAGGCCGGTCGTCAGCATTACGGCGGCGATCTGCGTGGCCGCTGGTTCCTGACCGCGGGCCTCGGCGGAATGGGCGGCGCGCAACCGCTTGCCGCGACGATGGCGGGCGCATCGATGCTGGCGGTCGAGTGCGATCCCGCGCATATCGAACGCCGGTTGCAAACACGCTATCTCGATCGTCGTGCGGATTCGCTCGACGAAGCGCTCGCGATGATCGATGCGGCCGTTGCCAAACGGGAAGCCGTCTCGGTCGGCTTACTTGGAAACGCGGCGGAGATTTTTCCCGAACTCGTGCGGCGCGGCGTGCGCCCGGATCTCGTCACCGATCAAACGAGCGCGCACGATCCGCGCAACGGGTATCTTCCCGCAGGCTGGACGCTCGAACGCGCGGAGCGTGCGCGACGCGAGAACCCCGCCGAGATCGAAGCGGCCGCGAAAACCTCGATGGCAGCGCACGTTGCGGCGATGGTCGCGTTCCACCGGCTCGGTATTCCGACCGTCGACTACGGAAACAACATCCGCCAAATGGCGCTCGATGTGGGTTACGCGGACGCGTTTACGTTCCCCGGCTTCGTCCCGGCGTACATTCGGCCGCTATTTTGCCGCGGTATCGGTCCGTTTCGCTGGGTCGCGCTTTCGGGCGATCCCGACGACATCTACAAAACGGACGCGAAGATGAAAGAACTCTTCCCCGATAATCCGCACTTGATCAATTGGCTCGACATGGCAAAAGATCGCATCGCCTTTCAAGGTTTACCCGCGCGCATTTGCTGGATCGGTCTTGGCGATCGTGCCAAAGCGGGAATTGCGTTCAATGAAATGGTTGCGCGCGGCGAACTCAAAGCGCCGATTGTCATCGGCCGCGATCATTTGGATTCCGGATCGGTTGCAAGTCCCAATCGCGAAACCGAAGGGATGCGCGACGGTTCGGACGCCGTTTCGGATTGGCCGCTTCTCAACGCGCTCTTGAATACCGCAAGCGGAGCGACGTGGGTGAGTCTCCATCACGGCGGCGGTGTCGGGATGGGGTATTCACAGCACTCTGGAATGGTGATCGTTGCCGACGGCACGGCCGATGCCGCGCGTCGGCTCGAGCGCGTGCTGACGAACGATCCGGCGACGGGCGTGATGCGCCATGCCGACGCGGGTTACGAAGATGCAATCGCGTGCGCTCGTGAAAACGATCTTACGTTGCCGATGCTTGACGCCGGCCCCGCCGATACACGCCGCGCGCGGGATTGACGCCCAGCGCGTACGCGAGCTGCGCGGGGTGATCGATGTCCCAAAGCGTGAAGTCGGCGAATTTGCCGCGTTCGAGCGTCCCGATCTCTGCGCCGAGTCCCAACGCCTGCGCGCCGCAGCGCGTGATCCCCGCGAGCGCTTCCTGTGCGGTAAGCCGGAAGAGCGTGCAGGCGAGGTTGAGGACGAGCAAGATCGACTCGATCGGCGACGTACCGGGATTGCAATCGGTCGCAAGCGCGATCGGCACGCCGTGCGCCCGCAGTGCTGCGATAGGCGGCAGCTTCGTCTCACGCAAGAAGTAATACGCGCCCGGCAACAACACGGCGACGGTGCCTGCGGCGGCCAGTGCCGCGATGCCCGCTTCGGACGTGTGTTCGAGATGGTCGGCGGATTGCGCGCCGTACCGTGCCGCAATTTCCGCGCCGCCGCCGTCAGTCAGTTGATCGGCGTGCAGGGCGATGCCCAGTCCGCGTGCGCGCGCGGCATCGAAAAATCGTGCGGTCTGCGCGGGAGTGAATGCGATCGTCTCGCAGAATGCATCGACGCGGTCGGCGAGATTTTCGCGGACGACCTGCGGCAGCACCGTGGAGCAAACGAAATCGATATACGCATCGGCTCGACCCGAGAATTCCGGCGGCAACGCGTGCGCGCCGAGGTACGTCGTTCGAACCGTTACGTCGTTACGCTCGCCGAGCGCGCGCGCGACCCGCAGTTCGCGCAGTTCGGTTTCGAGGTCGAGTCCGTAGCCCGATTTGATTTCGAGCGTCGTCACGCCCTCGGCGCGCAGCCGCTGCACGCGCGCATCGCCGATGCGGAGCAAGTCATCCTCGCTTGCCGCACGCGTCGCGCGAACGGTCGAAAGAATACCGCCGCCGCCACGCGCGATCTGTTCGTACGTCGCGCCTTCGAGCCGTTGCTCGAACTCGCGCGCGCGGTTTCCCCCGTAGATGAGATGCGTGTGGCAGTCCACGAACCCGGGCGTAATCCAGTGTCGCTCCGCATCCAAGCTCTCGCGAGCCTCGCAGGCGGGCACGTCTGCCTCGCAACCGATCCACGCGATGCGCCCGTCGCGTACCGCGAACGCGCCGTCCTCGATTGCGCCGTAGTTCGACCCCGCCATCGTGGCCAGACGTGCGTTGCGAACGAGCAGATCGAACGTCATCGCATCACGCGAGGCGGACGCTGATGCGCGTCTTCGCGCCGTTAGCACGGCTCGCAAGCGGTTGGGCAAGCGACGTGAGCATCGAAATCGACTGCCACGGAACGATCGAGCGCATCGAGCCGTCTTCGCCGCGCGGCGATGCGATGCTCCTTGCGGGTCCCGTGTTGCCTGGAATGCCGAACGCACATTCGCATGTTTTTCAGCGCGCGATCGCTGGTGCGACCGAGCGTCGTGCGGGAAATTCCGACGATTTCTGGACGTGGCGCGAGAAGATGTACGACGTGCTCGCCGCAATCGACCCCGATGCGTTCGAGGCGATCGCGGCGGCGACGTTCGTCGAGATGCTGCGCGGCGGCTATACCTCCGTGGCAGAATTTCACTACCTGCACAACGATCGCGATGGCACGCCGTATGCGAACAAAGCCGAGCTTGCCGAACGCGTGATCGCAGCCGCCGCGACGGCGGGCATCGGACTAACGCTCTTACCCGTGCTCTATCAGACGAGCGACTTCGGCGGCGCTGCGCCGACGTTTGGGCAGCGGCGCTTCATCATGCCGACCGATACGTTCCTGACGCTCGTGCAAAAACTCGAACGCTTGGCCCTCGATCGTCCGCTCGTACGCGTGGGCGTCGCACCGCATTCGCTGCGCGCCGTAACGCCCGCGGCGCTTGCGACCGTCGTCGATTTTGCCGCCGCCTCGAACATGCCGGTCCACCTCCACATCGCCGAACAACAGCGCGAAGTCGAAGTCTCGATCGCGTGGAGCGGACAGCGGCCGCTGGCGTGGCTGCTCGAGCGATTCGCCGTGGATCGGCGCTGGACGCTCGTCCACGCGACGCATGCGGACGCCGGCGAGGTCAGCGACCTTGCTGCGAGCGGTGTCGTCGTCAGCCTCTGTCCGACGACTGAAGCGAATCTGGGCGACGGCATTTTTCCGATGCCCGCCTACCTGCTGGCAGGTGGCACGTTTGCGGTCGGGACGGATAGCAACGTTGCGCTCTCCGCATCGGACGAACTGCGCTGGATCGAGTACGTTGCGCGCCTCGCAACGCGGCGGCGCAACGTGCTCGCCGAGAATACCGGCTCGGTCGGCGAGCGCCTGTATATCGCGGCGGCGCGGGGTGGCGCGCTCTCCCTCGCCCAGCCGATCGGCAGCATCGCCGTCGGTTCGCGTGCGGATTTCGTCGTGCTCGACGGTTCCGACCCGCTGATTGCGACCGCGGCGACCGAAGAGCTGCTCGATACCTATATCTTTGCTGTGGGCTCGGCGGCGGTTCGTGACGTGATGGTCGGCGGAGAGTGGGTCATTCGCGAGCGCGTGCACGCGCAGGATACTGCGATCCGGCGCGACTACACCGTCGCACTTCGCTCTTTACGCGAAACCTTTGCCGCTAGTGTCGAGTCAAATGGCCTGCACCAAGCGTAGTGTAGTACCCAAGCGTCAAGGAGAGTCAATGCTCGATCTCACCACCTCATTCCCGCGCAGCGTCAAAGAACACATGGCGGGCCTCGTCATGATTGCGCGCACGATCGATAAAGCCAAGGCAAAAGCCCACGGCAACATCGGTGAATATCATTACAATTGCCCGATGGACGTCGGCGTGTTCACGTTCCTCGGTATCGATCACGAAGCGTTCCTCGACAAAGTCGCAAACGCCAAAGATGACCACGAAATCGAAGCGTATGTGAAGTCGTTCGCCGACAAGAAAACCCCCGCTGAAATCACGGATTGGAACAAGACGTTCCTCGGCCACGCGCCCGCACCGGGCAGCGAAGGTGAAACGTACTTCCTCGACCTGCGGAATTCGCTTGATGCGAGCCGCACCGATATTACGGTTTGGGCCGACCTGCTCGACCTCGATGAAAAGCGCGATGTGCCCCGTAAGGTAGCCGTCTAAGCTTGCCCACGTACCGCTCCGTCCTAGAATATGACGGAACGGATTTTTCAGGCTGGCAATTTCAGCCGAAATATCGCACGGTGTGCGGCGAGCTCGAAAAGACGCTCGCCGCACTCTTCGCGGAAACGATCAAAGTCACGTGTGCGGGACGCACGGATGCCGGCGTTCACGCAACGGGGCAAGTCATTTCGTTCAAAGCCGAGCGCACGTTCCCGATCGAACGTCTCGCACTCGCACTGAACGCGCATTTACCGCAAGACATTACCGCGCGCGACGCGGATATCGTCGAAGACGGGTTCTCGGCGCGTCACCACGCGACGCGCCGCATCTACGAATACGTGATTCTCAATCGCCGCACACCCTCGGCGACGTTGCGCCGCTCGGCGCACCACGTATGGCGCCCGATCGACCGAACGCTCTTCGAACGCGCCGCGCAAGATCTCATCGGCAAGCACGATTTCATCGCGTTCTGCGGCGTCCTGCCCGATCGCGGCGGCACCGTGCGCACCATCCTCGATATCGAAATCGAACGCACCGGCGAACTCTTCAAAATTCGCGTGATCGGCGACGGCTTTCTGCATCGTCAGATCCGTATCACGGTCGGCACACTGGTCGAAATCGCGACCGGTCAGCGCCCGCTCGACGACATCCCGCGCATCCTCGCTTCGAAAGACCGTCGCGAAGCCGGTTATACCGCTGCCGCCGCGGGGCTCTACCTAGCCGGGGTCGAGTATCCGGGCTTCGCCTCGTATCGTCCCGCACTCGTCCCGGCATGCCGTGGCATCTAAGCAACGGACGCCGGATCGACGCGTGCGGGCCGGTTGATGCTCGAAGTTCAGTAAAAAGACGCGCTCGCCAAGCTCGGCATCCGGTAGGCTGGAAACCGTGTAGCTCATGACCCTAGCGTACGTGTTTCTGTTATCGCGCGCGTCCCGAATCTTGCGCTCGCATTCCACGGAGGAGCCCGAAGGCGGCCTTACAAAACACCTTCCCTGAAAGCGGGTGCTATAGTGGTAATCCTTCGCGTTGCGGTTGCGGTACTCGCGCTGAGTTTCGGGTGTTATTCGAGTGTATCGGCGGGTCAGATCACGACGTACGGCGTGACGGCGACCTATCGGCGATCGCAACTCAGCGCTGAGGTCATTTCGAGTCTCGGCTTACGTTACGGTAAGGTTGAAAGCGTGCCCACGAAGCTTTCTTTTGCCGTCGTGTCGCTGCGTCGTTTGCTCGGCACGGCGTCGTTCGTGGGCATCGGCGAGACGATCGAAAATCGGCAAAGCCAAAACGCCTCAGTCCCGCCTCTCTTCGAGGATATGATCTTTACGCGCGTCGCCGGCCTGCGAATCGAGGCGGGTCACGACCTCCGGCTGGGCGCAAATTCGAACTTTGATTTGCGGGCGAACGCAACGCCCGCGATGCGTGGACTCTACCACAATCGGTACGTCAGCAACCCAATGATTTGCCCAGCGAACCTGAGCGCAGCGGCTTGTGCCGTGAGGTACGGTTCGGTCCAGACGCCGCTGATCGCCTCGCAAATCGATGTTGGTGCGACGTTCGTGCGATCGTCACACCGCGGTTCGATCGTTGCCGGACTTCGCTACGTGAACTCCGTCGCCAAGTACGATTTCCGTACGCCGTCGTACGCCGGTGGCGCGCTGGCGGAGAAAGCTTAGTGAGAACGGTCTACTCGCGACTTGCAATAGCCGCTTTCCTCACCCTAGTATGCTCCGTACCGGCGCTCGCCGACCCCGTCCGGACATCGGTTGGGCTGACGATCGACGCGCTCTCGGGCAAACACGAAATCGCCGAGGGCCGCGTCGACAACATAAGCTTCGTGCCGATTCCAATCATCGAGCTGGAGTCGCGTTATCGGCGAACGCAGGTGCGGCTCGAGAATATTCCAAGCGTGCCGTTCACCCACGGGGATCGCAATTCGCAGTCGACGCGCCTAGGCGTGCTCAATACATCGATCCGGCAGTTCGTGGGGCAGAATTGGTTCGTCGGATTGGGCGAGACGCTCTACAATCAACATACGTTTTACCCAGTCGACTTCAACGCGGATGGTTCGTCAGAACAGTATTCCCGCGTGGCGGGAGCGAGCGTTGAAATCGGACGAACGTTCGCGTTGCCGCATGCCTCGACGTTGGAACTGCGGCTCGGCGGTAATCCGTCGATGCACGGCGTTCAGTATTCGCGGGGTCGGTCGACGATTTGCGTTCCGATCGGCAACGGCGTTGTTGTCCCGTCGTGCTCCGTTTATCGCGTGTCGGCTGTTGCGGAGCGCGCGGTGCAAGTCGATCTGGGCCTGCGCCTGATGCGTCCCCTTTGGCGCGGCGACGCGATCTTGGGTATTCGCTATTTGAACTATAGCGCGCACTACGTCACCGGGAATGTATATTATGGCGACACGCAACTCGCCGATCGCAACGTCGGCATCCTGCCGCTGATCGGCTACCGCTTACGCTTGTAGGGTCTATTCTTCGTCGTAGCGGTTGACGAGAATTTTGATTTGCTGATTTTTCGCGCTGCGTAGGAACGTGATGTTCACGTGCTGGCGGCCGAACGGGAAGCGAAAGACGAAATCGAACGACTCGGCGCCGTCGCCAGGCTCGCGCGCGAAGCGGTCGAACCGGCCTTGGAATTCTTGCACCGCGGCGCAGGGCGCGACGTCGCTAAAGAAATTTCGGCCGATCACGCGCTCTTTCGAGAGTCGCGCGAGTTTGGATTCGTACGCGTTATACTGTTGGATATTTCCACTGAAATCTACGGAAATGAGTCCGAACGGCAGCGCGTCGACCTCGGTCTCTCCAAGCTCGAAGAGATCCTGGGGGTTGACTTCCATATGACGCGGCGGTTCGCCGGAGTCCGGCGGCGAACCCGGTCGGTCGTGCAAGGATTGACCGCAGACGATATCGACCGGCTGGCCGCCGATGGCCGCGTGGAACTGATCGCACGTCGTACGATTGTGCCCCTAGACGGACCAACCGTCACGATCGTGATCGACGGCTGGTTTCGCGTGTTTCGTAACGCCGCGTTCGTGCGCGACGTGACCCTCTTTCTTGCGGCTGCCGGTGACGTACTCGCGCCGAGTGCCCTCTTCGGCGAGCGTTCTGCAGAAAGCGGAGCCGAGGCCCTCGTGGACGCGCACGTCCTCTTGCTGGCCCCCGAGGCGTTCACGCGCCACGCCGAGAGCGATCCGGAGCTTTATACGAAGATCGCCGTCGTGCTCGGCCGACGCGCCTCGCGAGTCCAGAAGCGTCTCGAGGAGCTGAGCCGTTTTGGAGTCGAGGCGCGCGTCGCCGGGAGCTTGATCGACCTGGCGGCAGATTTTGGGACGGCGGGTCCGGCGGGGGTCAAGCTCGACCTCCCGCTCTCGCAAGAAGATCTGGCAAACCTGGCGGGAACCACCCGGGAGTCGTGTTCCTCGGCGGTCGCGGAGTTCGCCCGGCGGGGTTTTGTGAAGGGCAGCCGCCTCAAAGGCCTCGTGATTCTGGATCGGGCCGGCCTTGCGGCCGTCGCGAACGCCGGGGTGTAATCGGACCCGCCGGGTTGACTCCGAACGCCTGGGGCCGTATACTTCGAGGGTTGCCGCGGCCGTCGTCGCGGCTCTTCTCGCCATTCAAAGACGGACCACATGCGCACCTATAACCAGAAAACTGCCGAAGTCCAGCACGACTGGTACATCGTTGATGCAACGGGGCTTCGCCTCGGAACGCTCGCGGTGCGCATCGCCCGTGCCCTCTCCGGCAAGCATAAGCCTACCTGGACGCCGCACATCGATGATGGCGACTACGTGATCGTGCTCAACGCCGACAAGGTCGAACTTGGCGGCAACAAGTGGACCCAAAAAGTTTATTACCGTCACAGCGGTTTCCCAGGTGGCCTCAAGATCGAGACCGCACAGGATGTGAAGAACCGTTACCCCGAGCGCCTCGTCGAGCGCGCCGTTCGTGGAATGCTGCCGACGAATCGCATGCGCGACGTCCAACTGACCCGTCTCAAAGTGTACCTCGGCAGCGAGCATCAGCATGCTGCGCAAAAGCCCGCGGAACTAGCGTAGGAGCATCTTGGAAAACAGCGATCTCTTTCTCGGAACCGGCCGTCGTAAGCGCGCCGTCGCCCGCGTGAAACTCACGCTCGGCAACGGAACGATTACGGTCAACAAGCGCACGGTCGAAGATTTCTTCCCGCGTGCCAGCCTCGTTCAAATCGTCAAACAGCCTCTCGATGTGACCCAGAGCCTCACGCGCTTCGACATCAACGTCAAGTGCGAAGGCGGCGGCGTCTCCGGTCAAGCCGGTGCCGTGCGTCACGGTATCGCCCGCGCGCTGCTCGAAATGGACGCATCGCTGCGCGAACCGTTGCGTCGAAACGGTCTGCTCACCCGCGACCCGCGCGAAAAAGAATCGAAGAAGTACGGCCGCAAACGCGCCCGTAAACGCTTCCAGTTCTCGAAGCGCTAATCCGCATAACGGAACACCAAACGAGGCCCGGCAATATGCCGGGCCTCGTTTTTTTTGTTGAGGTCCGTTCGTTTTATGGATCTTGCGCTGTCACGCGTTGATGTCGGGACGATCCGCGGGTTTACGGGTGAATTAGGACCCGATTGGCGATAAACGTTCCACGGCTGTAGTATCCGACCACGGCGACGAGTTCGTTTCGCATAGGTGTCGTGCCGGTCGGCAGGATGACGGTTCCATTCTTGAGATCGATCGTTTGCACGTTGCCATCGCCGCGCGACCTGCAACCGGTACGGCGCAAAACCGGTGACGGTGCCGAGAATGACATGGTGGCGATCGAATTCGTACCGCTCCCGCGCGTCTTGCCAGCGCACGTATTGCGGGACGTTATGCGGTCCGTAGACGGGATCGTCTCCATCGGCGAGCGCGGGTGCAAAGGTGGTTGCGGAAAACGCGACGAGTGCGGCGAGCAGTGCGAGACGGAGCTTCATACCGCGAACTCGAGGCGGAATATTCTGAACGCTGGATTAGCAATCGGTCCGCCCGCCTTCGCTAAGGCGTTTTGGCGCGCTTGATGCCGCGGGCGAGATCGGTCGATAAAAGCCATGCCGCGTCGAGCGTCATCGTGATGTTGCCATGCTTCCATCGCGGGCGTGGAGTGCGGTGGGTCAACGCGCCGGAGGATTATGCGAAAAAAAATGCCTCAATTGAGATCGAAGAGAGCTCAGGGAACGTCCTCGCCGATTTGGGAATGCCGGATGCGGATGAACTTCTTGCGAAAGCTCAAGGTTCTCGCTAGGTAATCTTGAGTTGGTAAATCGTAATCTCGTCGTCGCGGCCGCGGATTTTTGCGACCATCTTGTCGGCGGGATAGTTGAGTTTGGATGCGAGGTACGTTGGTTCGTCGACGAAGATTGCATCGGGAGGAGCCGCTGCTTGCAGACGTGAGGCGAGATTGACCGCATCGCCGATGACCGTGTAGTCCATGCGCTTGGTCGAGCCGATGTGACCCGCGACGACATCGCCTGTGGCAAGACCCACCGAGATGTGCAGCGGACGTCCGAGTTTACCTTCGAGGCGCCCGACGATATCGTTGAGTTCGACTGCTGCTTTGATCGCGCGTGTCGCATCGTCGCCGCGGACTTTGGGCGGGCCGAACACGGCCATGATGCCGTCGCCATAGAACTTATCGAGTAGGCCTTCATAGCGGAAGATCGTCGCAACGGCTTCATCGAGATACGTATTGAGGATATCGACGACTTGCTCGGCGGGCATGTGCGATGCCATCTTCGTGAAGTCGCGGATGTCGGCGAACATGATCGTCGCGGGTTGGCGTTCGCCGCCGAGGCGAATATCTTCGGGATGACGCATCAGCGACTCGACAACGTGCGGTGCGAGGTAACGCGAGAATGCCTCGCGCACGGCGTGACTGCGTTTGATGTCTTGCTGGTGCAATTCTTCGAGCGCGCGCCGTTCGGTCATATCCGTTACGGCGATCGCGGCACCGCCGGGAACGTCGCCTTTTTCGAGCGGCGCGATGCGCACGTCGAGTGCGAGATCGCAGCGCGTTGCATGGCGCCCGACCATATTGTAGTGGCCGCCGAAGCTGTGGCCTAAACCAAGGAACGTCGTGATGCCGGGGACGAGCGCGTCCAAGCCGCGTTCGGGCTGACCGACCATTGACGTAGGCTCGACGCCGAACGTGTTGCCGGCGGCCTCGTTGAACGTCGTGATGATACCCTGCGGATCGGTCGTCACGACGCCGCTCGTGATCGATTCGAGGATTTGCGTTTGGAACGCCTCCAGACGTGATATCTCGGCGAGACGCGCGGCCTGTTCTTTGAAAAGTCTCGCATTGTCGATTGCGAGTGCCGCTTGGTGCGCGAAGGCGAGGATCAGCTGCGGATCGCCGCGATGGAAAAGATTCGGTGTGATGCGCGAGTCCAGATACACGACGCCGATCGAGACGTCGCGTAATTTGAGCGGCACGCAGATGATCGATCGCAGTGCGAGCGATTGAATCGATTGCGATGCCTCGAAACGCGGATCGGTCTGCGCGTCAGTCGTGAAGACGGGCTCGCCGCTCTCGAAGACTTTGCGAACGATCGATTGCGAGATTTTCGCGTCGTTCGGATCGTCAGGATTGATGTTGTGGGCGATCGCGACGGCGAATTCCCCCACATCGTCGCGTAGGACGACGAAGCCGCGATCGGCTTTCATTACTTCCACTGCGGCATCGAGCACGCTTTTCAGAACGTGGTCGAGGTCGAGCGATGAGTTCACGATTGAGGAGACGCGGGTAAGCATGAGTGCTTTTTGAATCTCGCGCTCGGTGCGATCGGTCATCGCGCTCACTTTGCTGAGCAACGACGTATTTTCGAGCGAGAGCGTATCGAGTGCGAGGAGTGCCCGATCGATTTCTGCCGAGAGCGCCGTATCGCGCGCGCCGATGCGCCTACGAATTGCTTCGAGCACGGTTTTTGCGACGTCGGCGGGTGCGGGACTGTGTTCGGTCGCCATCAGGTGCAACAGTACAAGACGCGGGTACCGTACGAGTCGTACCAGTTTTGCGGCAAAAACTCGAGGGTCGCGCGCGCGACACCCACCGGCACGAGAAACGAGAGATTGGTCGCGAGCACGTCGCCCGGCGCGAGCAGTCCGTCCGAGGAGAGGTCGATGGCTCCGAGGTGCGGACGCGGGGTCGGCGTATAGTGCCGGTCGCCGACGATCAGCGTAAATTCAGCGAGCCGGTAGCTTTGCGGCCGGACGTTCGAGGGATTCGTAAGCCGCAGGTTCTCGACGACAACGTACTCTTGACCCGGCGGACCGGGGTCCACGAGGGTGCCGCTGCTCGTGATGCCCATCGGCAACCGAACCGTAACCGAGGCGGATGCATGCACCGGGGCGGCAACTGCCAACGCGAATGCAAGAAATGCAGTAAGGATGCGAAGGGTCACGTTCGTAAACCATCCCGTTCGCGCGGCCTACGTATCGCAATGAAAACCGATGAGGAAAAGGCAGCGGTGGTGAAGGGGATCCGCTGCCTTCTAAAAATTCCGGCGCCCGCGCTTTGGCTACGGTTCCTTCTTTTGGCTCGTCGCCCTGCGGCGAGGGAAGCGGCAACGGCGCGGTCATATCGCGGCTACGCGCGCGGGTTACGGTGGGCGCATGACGATCGATAACGGGGCGGCGACCGAGGCCGCGGTAATTGCCGCCCGCGAGCGGCTGACCGAGCAGACGCGCGGCGGGGCGCCGAGCGAACGCGGCATGGCGGGGATCGCGAAAACGGCGATCTTCGAGGAGGCGCTGCTGGCAGCGATCAAGGCGCGTCTGGGCGAGCTGAAGACGGTTGCGAAATGAGCGAGTTCGATCTTCTCGGCGGTGCCGCGCGCGGCATGGCCCTGCAGCGCGGACTCCTCGATATCGCGGCGCGTAACGTCGCCGCAGCGCAGGCATCCACACCCGACCATCCCTATCCGCGGCTGGTCGCGGAGATCGCGGCCGCAGGCGATGTCGGCGACGATGCGATCCCGGGCGACGCCGATGAGGCAAACGACGAGGCACCGATTCCAACGCGCAGCGTCGCCGGTTCCTCTGATGCACTCACCGAGATGATCGCCGTGCTCGATGCGCAGCGTTCCTACGAAGCGAACGCGTCTGTCTTCGATACCGGCAAACGCATCGCCGAACGCGCGATCGATCTGGGTCGCTCGTGAAGATCGAGCAACTCGTCCCCGATGCGGCACCGGCGCCACGCGCGCAATCCCCGGGCGGCACATCGTTCGCGGCACTCGTCGATGCGGCGGGTGCGCAGCTCGAACGCGCCGACCGTGCCGAAGCCTCGTTTCGAGACGGAGCGGGCGGCATTACAGAAATGATGATCGAGCGCGTGCGCGCCGACATCGCGCTGCAAATCGCGACGACCGCCGCCTCACGCGCAACGCAGGCACTCAACTCCGTGCTCGGCATGCAAATTTGATGGCGACCTTGTTCGCTCGCTGGAATACAGCCGCCCCGCGCGTTCGCTTGACGCTCGTCGCAATCGTCGCCGTCGTCATCATTGGCATTGGCGGTTCGTTCTTGCTCACGCAAGATACGCGCGTGATACTCTTTAGCGCGTCGCTCAAACCCGATCAACTCGCCGAAGTTGAAGAACGCCTCGCCGCGTGGGCCGTGCCATTCGCACCGGTCGCGGACAACGTGCGCATGGACGCGCGTCGGCGATCCGAACTGTTGCTGCGGCTTTCGCTTGCGGGCGTGCCGCACGCGCATCTAACAACTTCGGATGAGACCCTCGCAAAGATCGGTGCGCTAACGCCGCAAGCGGTCCTCGAAGCGCAGACCCGCGACGGGTTAGCGGCGGATCTTGCGCTCGGTCTGCGCGGTATCGTCGGTATCGCTGATGCGCGCATCGTCATCGCACCTGCCCGCGCGGGAATGTACGCCGACGAGCGTTCGCACGACGCGAGCGCGAGCGTGCGCGTTACCCTGCTCTCCGGGGCGCATCTCGCCGCGAACGTCGTCATCGGGATTCGGCGCTTCGTCGCGGGCGGCGTGCCCGGGCTCGAGCCCGATCGCGTGACGGTCCTCGACGACCACGGACTCGCGCTCGGTGAATCAAACGAAGTTCACGACGATGAGACGACGCAGCTCGCGCTGCAGTCGGCGCTCGATACCGCCTTTGGTGCGGGGGTGACAATCGTGCGCGTGCACCGCGAACTTGCCGGCGTCCGTCGTGACGTGCACGACGTGCGGCGCGCACCTGTCGGCGGCGGCGCGATTGCGACCACGACGAACGACGAACGCTACGCGAGCGAGCGCAAGCGCTACTCGCGCTCGAACGCAATCGAAGATCGCGGCAGCGACCTGCGCGAAACGCACGAAGAAACGCTCCCCCAAGCGACGGCGCGCATGACGATCGCGGTCTTCGTCGATGCGGCACGGGTGCGCGATCTCAACAGCATTCGCGACCTTGTCGCGGCGAGCGCGGGCATCGATCGCGCGCGCGGCGATGCGCTCACCGTCGAAGCCGTACGATTCGCCGTCTCCGTCCCGCCGAGCGTGCCGCGAGTCGCGTTCCCGTTCGTTCCCTACGCGGCAGCGATCGCACCGCAGTTGCTGGTGTCATTCGCGATCCTGGTAGCGATCGGCTTTGGCGCGCGGCCGTGCTATCGTCTCGCCGCGCGCGTGTTAGACCGCGCGAGCGTCGCCGCCGCTCGCGAACACGTCAGCGGCATCGCACCGATTCACGTGCGCGGTGCGCTCGTCGGCGAACCGCCGCACACCGCTGCTGCGATCATCTCCGCACTTCCGGCGGCGACGGCGACGGCCGTTCTGGAACTCTATCCGCCCGAAGAACGCGCGGCGATCGTACGACGTCTCACGCGCGCTGCAAACCCGCTCTTGCCAGATGCCGAGGAACTGTTTCGTGCCCGCTGAGTTCGTCTCGCTCGCCGATGTGCTGCGTCCGCGCGCCGCCGCCAAATGCAGCGATGTCGCCGAAGCGGACGTTGCCCCGGCGATCGACGAGGCTGCTCCGCGTGAGGTGACCAGTGAGGATGGTCTGCACGCCGAGGCCTTGCGCGATGCGCGACGATTCCGTGCTGCGCTTGCCGACGCACTCGAATCTGCGCTCGCATCGCTGTTGCGCGAATTTGCATGTGACGTCCTCGCGCGCGAATTGTTGGCGGCTCCGTGCGCGATGGACGCGCTCGTCGCGCGCTTAGTACGCGAACACATCGGCGCGGGTCCCTTGCGCGTGCGCGTCAGTCCCGACGACCAGCTCACCACGTGCGATTTTCCGGTCGTACGCGACGCGGCGCTGCAGCCGGGCGATGCGATCCTGGAATGTACGAGCGGTTCGATAGATGCCCGCTTGGGCGTGCGTCTCGCCGACATTCTCGACCGTGCGAGCGATGCACGATGATCGGTCGCGGTATCGGCAGCATCGTCTCGACGAATGCGTTTCTGCTCGAAGCGCACGTTCCGAGCGCACGCGTCGGCGATGGCGTGCGCGTATTCCGCGGCGACGGGCGGGTGCTCGACGCGCACGTCGCAGCGCTCGCGCGCAGCGGCATCGTGCTCGCTCCGCACGGATCGATCGACGGCATTGCATGCGGTGACCGCGTCGAAATCGATCGCGCAGCGTGTTCGCTGGTCCTCGGAACACCGCTGCTCGGCCGCGCGATCGCGTCGGACGGTGCGCCGCTCGACGCGCGACCGTCTCCTCGCGGCCGACGGTACGCCGTGCACGGCGAGATTCCGGCTCCGGTCGACCGACGCCCCACGCAAACCGTCTTCGTCACGGGCGTCCGTGCTATCGACGGTCCGCTCACACTCGCGCGCGGCGCACGCATCGGTCTCTTCGGTGCGCCCGGTGCCGGGAAGTCGACCTTACTCGAATCGATCGTCGCGGGTTCGCAGGCTGACGCCGTCGTCGTCGCGCTTATCGGCGAGCGTGGCCGCGAAGCCGAACGATGGCTCGCCAAGACCGATTCGCGCGTGACGCTCGTCTGCGCGACGAGCGACCGCAGCGCCGCCGAACGCGTCCGGGCAGCCGACGTCGCCTTCGCCCAGGCCGAACGACTGCGGGAACTCGGACTCGATGTGCTGCTGGTCGTCGACTCGCTCGCCCGCATCGCCGCGGCCGCACGCGAAATCGCAATCGCCCTGGGCGAGCCGGCCGGTCGGGGCGGCTATCCGCCGAGCGTCTTCGCCCGTCAGGCCGGACTACTCGAACGCGCGGGCGTGACGGCGCGGGGGGCGATCACCCTCATCGCGACCGTTCTGACCGACGGCGCCGACGAGCGCGAACCGGTCTGCGACGCGGCCCGTGCCGCCCTCGACGGGCACATTACCCTCTCGGAGCGGCTTGCCCGAGCGGGACACTTTCCCGCGATCGATCTCCCGAGAAGTACGAGCCGCACGATGCGCGAGGTCGTCGACGCCGAGCACGCCCGCAGCGCCGATCGTTTGCGCGACTTACTTGCCTTGCTCGATGAGACCCGCGAGGCGCGGATGTTCGGCCTGGATGCGGGCGGCGGCGACCCGCATCTCGAACGGGCCCTGCGCGCAGAAGGCGCGCTCGCAGGTTTTTTGCGCCAGGACCGGACCCCCTCGCCATTTGCGCAAACGCTCATGGAAATGCACCGAGTCGCCGAACACCTAAGGGCCGATGGATATTACATCTGAGATCTCGGCGATCCAAAGTCGGATCGCGTCTATTACCGGAACGCCGCCCGAGGATGCCGTGTCGCCTGAGGCGGCACGCGCCTTCGCCGCGCACGTGGCAAGCGCGCTCCGACCCGGCACGCAGTACACGCCCGGCGGCCCGCAGGGGGGTGTCCCCGCGAGCGGCGCGCTAGCTGAGGCTCCCGGCGGTCCCGCTCCCGTCGCTCCCGAGCAGATCGATGCGCTCGTCGGCCAGAACGCCGGCACGTGGAACGTCGATCCGGCGCTCGTGAAGGCGATCATCGCCAACGAATCCGGCTTCAATGCAAACGCGACCTCACCGGTCGGCGCGCAAGGGCTCATGCAACTCATGCCCGAGACCGCAAAATCGCTCGGAGTTTCCGACAGCTACGATCCCGCGCAAAACGTTGCGGGCGGCACACGCTATCTCAAAGGCTTGCTCGACCGCTTCAACGGCGACGTGCGGTTAGCGGTCGCTGCCTACAACGCGGGTCCGGGCGCCGTGCAAAAATACGGCGATGTTCCGCCCTATGCGGAAACGCAGAACTACGTCCAAAACGTCCTCGGTTCGTACGAGAAGTATCGCGCGCGGTAGGCGCGCGCTACTCGTTTTCCTCGGCGCGCTCGCCCTCGCAACGTCGCCTGCACTCGCGCGACGCGATGCGACACCGGCGATTGCCGATGTCTTCGCGCGCTATGCGCGTGCCAGTGGAGCCGATCGTGCGCCTGCATCGCTCGAAACTGCCGGAACGCTGCGCGGCGACGGACTCGATGGTTCGTTCCATAGCTGGCGCGATGGCACGAACGAGCGCGACGAAGAGCGCTTAGGCGAGCGCAGCGAGACGACGCTGCGTCTTGGCGCGCGGCTCTTCGTGCAGAATGCCTCAGGCAACGTTCGCGAACTCAAAGGACTGCTGTACCGCCGAGCTCTCACCAGCGACTACGTCGATTCGAATGCGTTTCTGGCCGAACCCAAGATCGCGCGATACGTCGGGGCCAAACACATCGGCGAGTACAGTGCGATCGGCATCGAAGTGCGCGCGCCCGGTGGCGAACCCGAAACGCTGTGGTTCGATACCCAAAGCGGACGCATCGCGCGGCTCGAATATCTCGACGGCGACGGCCCGACGACCGTCGACATGCTCGATTATCGCACCGTCGACGGCGTTCTCGTCGCCTATAGGACCGTCACCTCCGATGGTGATACGGCGTTCGATGTGATCGAGACGACGACGAGCGTGGCCGTGGACAAAGCGATCGATCCGACGCATTTTTTACCGCTCGCATCGCGCGTGCTGCTGGGCTCGGGCGTACAGACCATCCCCATCGAGGAACGCGGCGGACACTACTACGTGCGCGTCAACGTCAACGGGAAACCGTATGTGTTTCTGATCGATACGGGTGCGCAGAGTCTGCTGATCGATTCGCACGTCGCAAAAGAACTCGCAATACCCGAGGAAGGTTCGCTCGAAGTGCGTGGCACCGCGCGCGGCGGCGGATTGCATACGGTGCACATCGAGAGCCTTGCCGTCGGCACGTTGCATCTCGATGACATCGTTGTAAGTTCGCTCGACATCGGCGGAAGCGCGGCGGGTGCGCTGCGTTTTGACGGCATTCTCGGGTATCCGTTCTTCGCATCCGCGCTCGTCGAACTGGATTTTGCGAAGAAGACGATGCGCGTCGGCGCGCCCGGCTCGTTCGTGCCGCGCGGCGAGCGCGTACCGATCGAACTCGACCGCGCGATCCCCGAAGCGACGCTCGGTGTCAACGGGCACTATTTCGCACCGTTCATCATCGATACCGGATCGAGTTCCGACGTCTTGCTCTTCCGCTGGTTCGTCGACTTGCATCCGGGCGTGGTACCCTTTACGGCGCAACAGGGACTAAGCTACGGGCTCGGCGGCGCGACAAACGCGTATCGCTCCTCGCTCGATGAAATCACCATCGGTTCGACTGCGATGTATCACCGGTACACGGACGTCATGCTGGCAAAGCAGGGCGCATTCGCCGATCGCTTCGATGCCGGAAACGTGGGTCTGGGCGTGCTGCACAACTTCGTGCTCACGCTCGATGAGGCGAATCTTGCACTCTACCTCGAACGTGCGGGCGATTTCGATGATGGCCGAAGCCGGAAGCAATTCGCAACGGCACGGTAACACGCGCGACATGAGCGGACGACACAATCGGTTTCTGGAGGAACCGATGCCAACGATTCAACCGTCCGCCTTTGCCGTCGTCGCCACGAACCTCGCGCAGACCGACCGCCGTACGCTCTCGCAAGCGTGGTTCGACGCCTTGCACCTGGCCCACGAACGCACTATAAGCTCGCACGCCGAACGGGGCTTTCAAGGGCCGCTCGAAGGAGGGACGCATGCGGAGTTTCGCGCGCGCGTATCCGATGTCGGCACCGGAGAGCGCAACTGCGCTGCATCCGCGAAACGCATCCGCACCGCGGACCAGGCGCGGTCGGTCGGATGCGAACGCCGTAGCGAGCGCAGCGAACTCTCGCGTCGGATCGAGCGCGCGGTCGTGCGTCGCACGGCCGCACCGATCGCATCGATTGCACTCAAGTCAGGCGACGGCCGGGTGCAACTGCTCGTGCGAAGCGACGGCAACCGCACACGCATCGTCGCACTCTGCCTGCCCGCACAGCGCTGTGCCGTAGAAGCCGCACTCGCGCAGACGCGTTTTGCGCTCGCCCGACGCGGCATCACGATCGACGCAGACGTCCGGAGCGCGCTGTAATGCTCAATCCCGCATCGCTCGATGCCCTCGCGCGTATCGCCGCCCGCGCAAACGATGTGCTCGCCGCCTACACTCCAGGAGCGGCTCCCGCTCATTCGGATGTGAGCGCCGCCTCGCGCGCACCGGAATTCACCGCTAGCCCGCTAAGCGTCGTCGCACCCGACGGCAGCTATTTCATCACGCAGGCCCGCGAGGGTGCGCGCAGCTACACGAGGGCGGGTGACTTGCAGATTCGCGACGGTGTTCTCCGTGCGCCGGACGGCGCACCGGTCCTTGGCTACGCCGGGCAACACAAATCGCCGGGTGCCGTTCCGCAGCCCCTCAAACTTCCCGACGCAGATCGGCTACTCGGACGCACGGCCGACGCGCGGATCGAATCGGACGGCAGCTTTGCCTACACGCGTTCGGCAATCGATCCGCGCACGGGCGAACGCACGAACGAGCGCGTCGTGATCGGCACGCTTGCGCTCGCGCGCTTTCCCGCCGGCACGCAAGCCGTCCGGCTCGACGCCACGAACGTCGTGGCGCCAAGCGGCATCACCCCGCACATCGGGACGCCGGCCGACGGCACCTTCGGCGGACTCGCGACTTACTCGCGCGATCGCAGCGGGATCGACATCGATCTCGGGCTGCAAAAGCTGCAAGAAGCGTACCTCGCATTCGGCGCTCTGCGCGCCGCCGCGAGTGCGCGTGGAAACGTGGAAAAAAGCGCGATGGATCTGGTGAAATGACCCGAGATCTCGTTTTCCCGCCGGCGCGCGGCCGGTTTCGTGCGCCACGTTTCGTCCGCCGCTCGAGCGTCCCCCTTGCGGCCGCGTGTCTTGTCGCAAGCGGTCTGCGCGAGACCTTGCGCGAGCTGGTCGGTACGGTCGACGTCGTACTCGGCGAGCCGGTTGCGATCGACGAACTTGCCTGGCGCGAACTCGCGCGCGGGGCCCACTGCTTTCTCACCCGGGGGCGCCTGACCGATATCGTGCTGGTGGTTTCGGCGCTCGACGCGCGTCGTCTCGTCCTGCGCGCCTTCGGCGAGGCGGAAGTGCAGGACGGCGCGCCGATCTCAGCACTCGAAGCGCATGCGCTCGAACGGATCGCCGCACGCTGCGCCCATGCCTTCGATGCGCTCTGCGCGGAGCGGCGGGGACCGGCGGTCCCGCTCGCACCGGGTGATGTCCCGGGCTGCGCGGCCTACTTCGATGTGCGGGTTTCGGCGCCGCTGCCGATCGTGCTTGGAATCGGGATCGTTCGTGACTTGGCGAGCCCAGGGCCCGGCGCGCGGATCGATTCGTTGAAACTCGGTGAAATTACGGTTGAAGCGCGGGCGGAATTTGCCTCGGGAATGGTAACGGCGCGACGCTTGGCGGTACTCCGTGTCGGCGATGTCGTGCGCTTGGACACGAAGGTTGGCGCCCCGGCCGCGCTTAAAGTTGGCCCAACCACGATAGCCGCAGGTGACTGCGGTCTCGCTGACGCGCACACGGCGTTTCTCGTGCGCACAACCTCCACGATCGGAGCTTCCCCGTGATGGCCCAGGAGCAGAGCAAGAATCTCGACTTGCTCATGAACGTCCCGCTTAAAATTACGGCGGAACTCGGTACGTGCAAGATGCTCGTGCAAGATATCCTCAAGCTTGGCACGGGCTCGGTCGTGGAACTCGACCGTCTCGCCGGCGGACCGGTCGATTTGCTCGTCAACGACAAGCTCGTCGCACGCGGCGAAGTCGTCGCGATCGATGAAAACTTTGGTGTGCGCGTAACCGAACTGATCGAACACGTCCAGCATCCGTAAAATTCTGCGGAAGCGGTCGATATGAGAAAGCGCGGCACGTGCCGCGCTTTCTCATATTCTCCAGCGTGGTATTCGACGTGGAAGGTATGAGCAGGCCGCCTCGTATCCAGAACGTAGGCCCGTGTTGTCTCTGTCATCGGCAATACAAACCCGATGCGCGGTCAACGGCAATTCGATAGGGCGCAGATGATGGCCGTCGGGCGCGTCTTTAATCGAACGCTGACCGCAGACGCGTCCCCACCTCCCGCTCCTGCGGGGGCAGGCGCAGCCCACGATTGGGTTTACGTACCGTACGAGTTGCGGCCCTATTTTTTCGATCGTACCGAGTTCACACGGCGGTTATCTCCTGCGGCGATGATCGCTGGATGGATGCACTCTTCGCACTCGGTACGCACGCGGGACGGTCGTCGCTGCCGCTCGACGTGCTCGCCTCGCTCACGCTGCTCTCGATCGCGCCGTTCGTGCTCGTGCTCTCGACGGCATTCGTACGCATCATCGTCGTGCTCTCGCTCGTGCGCTCGGCACTCGGCGCCGCATCACTGCCGCCAAATATCGTGCTGACGGGTCTTGCGCTGATCCTGACCTTCGTGATCATGACGCCGACCTTCGAGGCTATCTCGCACGATGCGATCGCGCCGTACGCTGCCGGTAAACTTTCGCAGCATGCGTTCCTCGATCGCGCATCCTTGCCGCTGCGCGCGTTCATGCTGCGCCAGACGAAGACCAAAGACATCGTCGTCTTTGCTCGCGTGGCACGCCGTCCGCCAGCCGAGAGCGCGAACGCGGCACCACTCGTGGTGCTGATCCCCGCGTTCATCGTGGGAGAGTTACGCTCGGCCTTTGCGATCGGGGTCGCTCTCTATCTCCCGTTCATCGCAATCGATCTTGCCGTCGCCTCGATCCTCATGGGCCTGGGGATGTTCATGCTCTCCCCACCCGTGATCTCACTGCCGTGCAAGTTGCTGCTCTTCGTGCTCGTCGACGGCTGGGCAATCGTCTGCGGGGGTGTGGTTACGAGTTTTCGCTAGCGACCTCGACTGAGGACCTCATCGATTCGATTCGTCGCTGGGCTATCTCGCCGGCAACGACGAGCACCGGACACAAGCACATGATTCGCCTCAAACAAGGTTGCCGAACGGCAGCGCCAAAGCAATCGCAAATGGTTTCATCGGGAGGAGTATTTGTGAATCGGAATGTGATCGCGTTTCTCGCCTTTTGTGTTGTCTTCTGTCTCGCACCGATGACCGGCACTGCACGCGCGCAGGCGCCGGTCGAGCTATCGGCAGCTGACCGCGTCGCGGACGCCGTCGTTCGTCAACGCAGCGCCGATGAAGTAACTGCATTTATTAAGAACGATCCCGTCCAGATGGCGGCACTTTGGTCGGACGATTTCGTCGTTACCAATCCGCTGAACCGGTTTGTGACCAAACGCCAGGTGCTCGGCATGGTGCAATCCGGCTTCCTGGTCATCACTTCGTACGATCGACAGATCGAATACGACCGAATCTATGGAGATATTGCGATCATGGCCGGCAGCGAAACCGTAGTTTGGGGCGGCAAAATGCCTAGCGCCGGGAAAATCGAGCGCCTGCGCTTTACGGCCGTTTGGATGAAACAGGCTGGCAGCTGGCAAGAAATCGCCCGCCACGCCAACATTATTCCGCAAACCTAGGCTTGCCCGAATAACTTCCAAGCCATCCAGGAATTGAGCGACTTCAAGAACGGATGCCTTGCGTCCGGCGGTCTTATCCCATTTGCCTGTATTGCCCATTTGCAACGGGCGTTCGAGAAGACCGTGTGAATTGAAGGGCGGGCGCGGGAGAGCCGACTCAGCTTGTCAGAAAACGGATGAACGTTGGCTTTGTAGCCTCGAGACTTAGGTCCGGGAATGCTCATGCTTTCGCCGCCGGTCATCTCGCTGCCGTGTCGATTGCTGCTCTTCGTGCTGGTCGATCGTCTGCGGGGGCGTCGTAACGAGTTTTCGCTAGTGGCGTCGAAAGGGGTACTATGCGAATCAGCGAGGTTTTACGCTCGGGACGGCCCTGCTTCTCGTTCGAGTTCTTTCCACCCAAATCGGACGAAGGCGCCCTGACGCTCTTCGACACGATCGACGCCTTGCGGCCGCTCGAGCCGGCGTTCGTTTCGCTGACCTATGGCGCGGGTGGATCGACCCGCACGCGCACCGTGGACCTCGCCAAGCGCATCCAGTCCGAGATCGGACTGACGGTCATGTCGCACATCACGTGCGCCGGCTCCACGCGCGACGAACTGCGGGCGATTTTCCGCGATTTGCGTGACGCGGGAGTCGAGAACGTGCTCGCGCTGCGCGGCGATGCGCCCAAAGACGGCTCCGCTCCGACGGGCGATCTGCGCTACGCAACGGATCTGGTCGGTCTGCTAAGCGATGAGTTCGCGTTTTCGGTCGGTGGTGCGTGCTATCCCGAAATGCATCCCGAAGCCCCCGATGAGTCGACCGACCTCGTGCATCTCGCCGAGAAAGTGGCGCGCGGTGCGGAGTTCCTCGTCTCGCAGCTGTTCTTCGATAACGACCGCTATTTCGCGTTTGTCGAGCGGGCGCGGGCCTATGGCATCACCGTACCGATCGTGCCGGGCGTCATGCCGATTACGGACTACCGGCAAATCGCGCGCTTTACCGCGATGTGCGGCGCGACGATTCCCCAGAAATTACGTGCAGCGCTCGAAGACCGTATAGACGAACCCGAGGCCGTCGCCGAACTGGGCGTTGCGTTTGCGACGCTGCAGTGTGTCGATCTGCTCGAACGCGGTGCGCCGGGGATCCACTTTTACACGCTCAACAAGTCGCCCGCAACGCGCGCCGTCGTATCCGCCATTGCGGCGGCGGGTCGCTGGGGACGCACGCTTGCGCCGTCGTAGGTAACCCGCGTGCATCACCTAAAGCTCGGTGGGGTCTGGCGGCTTTGGGAACTCGACGAGCTGGGGGCGGAACTGGGCGAGCCGATGTTCCGCGGCCCGATGAGCGAAAGCCAAAACGAAGCGACGAGCGTGACGGTCGTGCGCTGGGATTGCAGCACGCCTGCGGGTGTCAAGCCGTGCAACGCCTTCACCGCCACCATTATCGGCGGCGAACCGGAGCGCTGGGTGCTCATGATGCCGTGAGACCGCCATTCGCAGCTCGCACAGGTGAACTTTTTCTCGTAAGCGTCATCCGATTGGTGCCGCTCGCGCGTACGAGGGGCATGAAGCGATTTGTTTTCGCCTTGGCGCTCTTGGGCGGCTGCCTTGCTGCCTCACCGTCGCCGACGCCCGATGTCGTCGTACGGATCCATGGATTCGCGTTCGTCCCGCAACGGATCGTCGTGCATCCGGGCGCACGCGTCCGGTTCATCAACGATGACGACGACGCGCATACGGCGACGGCTAGAGACAGGTCGTTCGATTCCGGCGGACTCGATACGGGTGATTCTTGGGATCACACCTTCGCCAAAACCGGGACGATCGCGTACCTCTGCGCACTGCATCCGCAAATGACCGGCACGATCGTCGTGACGGCAAAGGAGAAAAAGAAGTGAAACGTCGTTCGTTTCTCGACCACGTTGCCTGGACCGGAACCGGAATTCTTTGGACGCTCGGGGCAAGTGGCACGCTCGTCGCAAGCGCCGAAGCCGCGAGCGGCCTCTCATTCGTTCAGATCAGCGACTCGCACATCGGCTTCAAGAAAGACGCCAATCCCGACGTCGTCGGCACCCTGACCCGTGCGGTCGAGGCGATCAACGCGATGCCGAAGCAACCCGACTTTGTGATCCATACCGGGGACATCACGCATCTCTCGAAGCCCGCGGAATTCGATACGGCAAAACAGATTCTCGGCACTCTGCACGCCCCGCTCATGACGATTCCCGGCGAACACGATGTGATCGGCGAGGGTGCGGCAACGTACGCGAGCATGTTCGGACATCGCGATGCAAGCGATGGCTGGTACAGCTTCGATCGCGGCGGCGCGCACTTTGTGGCGCTCGTGAACGTGTTCAATTTCGAGACGGTCGGTAAACTCGGCGCGAAGCAGATCGCGTGGCTCGAAAAAGATCTCGCAAGCGTGAAATCATCGACGCCGCTGGTCGTGTTCGGGCACGTCCCGCTCTACGCGCTCTACCCGGCGTGGGGCTGGACGACCGAAGACGGGGCGCAGGCGCTCGCGATGCTCGCGCGGTTCGCAAACGCGACCGTGCTCAACGGCCATATCCATCAAGTCGTGACGCACAGCGAAGGCAACATTCGCTTCGCAACAGCCGCGGCGACCGCGTATCCCCAGGCATCGCCCGGTGCGCCCGGCGCTGCGCCCGGCCCAAAAATGGTGCCGCCGGACCAATTGCTCCACGTCCTGGGGTACCGGACGGTCAGCGTAGCGGGAAACGTGACGGCATACGACGATCATCCGCTTGGGTGAGCGGTGCTTGCCGGGAGGGGCGCGATCGAAGCCGACGACGACCGACTCGCGGATGCGTTTGCCGCATACGAGCCGCCTGCATTTGACCGCGTCTATTCCCAGTATGCCGGACTGCTCGAAGCCGTCGCCGCGCGTGTTCTCGGCACGACGTCCGATGCGCGCGACTGCGTCCACGATGCGTTGGCGCGCGTGTGGGAACGGCGGCTCTACCGGCGCGAGCGTGGTGCGTTGCGCGCGTTCCTCGTGGTCTGCGTGCGGAACGACGCGATGACGCGCGTGCGCGCCGACGCTCGTCATCGCGCGATCGAAGCGCACGCGTTTGCCGACTCCATTCCGCAGGACGATCGCCCCGATCCGATCGATGTCGCGCGTCTGCGCCGGGCGATCGAGTTGCTGCCGAGCGGACAGCGCGATGCCCTATCCTTGGCCTATTACGCCTCGCTCTCGCAAACCGAGATTGCCGAGCGGCTTAACGTACCGCTCGGGACGGTCAAGAGCCGGCTCGCTGCGGCCGTCCGCACGCTGGCCGATGCGATCGTCTCGCCGAGTAAGAAGAACGCCTGATGCACCTTGAGGATGATGCCGAACTCTTTGCGCTCGGCATGCTTGATACTGGCGAACGCGCGCGGGTCGACGACCATCTCGCGACCTGCGATGTTTGCGTTCGACGCGTCGCGCGAGCCGAGGCGGTGATCGCGAGCCTTGCCGTGCTTCCGCCGAATCCGCCTGCCCTCGCAAAAGCCCGCCGCTCCAACGGTATCTATGGCGCCGCGATCGCCGTCGCCGCGGCACTCTTCGCTGGTTTTGCGTTCGGTCGCAACAGTACCCCGCAGTTTTACGATGACGCCCTTCGCACGACGCTCGTCCACTCGCATTTCCTGCACGTCGGAATGACGGCGCGCTCGACGCCGCCCCTCGGCGCGAAGGTTCTCTACGCAAACGACGGAGCGTGGGCGTGGATTGTCATCGACCGTGCCGATTGCCGCTGTACGGTGGTCGGTTACCGCGGTACGAGCACGATCGCCCTCGGTGAACCCGAGGTCAAGGGAACGACATCTGAACTCTACGTGCCGGCGGCCGCGCGGCTCACCCGCATCGTGCTCGCCGCGCGCGGCGACGGCAGTCCGCTTGCCGAGGCCGATCTGACCTATTAGGCCCGAGTTCATCTTGCGGCCGCCGCGCGGAAACAATCGCGCCGTACGATGGCGGCGTGACCGAATTCGACGCGTTGCTGCGTGAAGCGCTGCTCGTAACCGCGATTCTCACCCTGCCGATCCTCGTGCTGGCAACAGCGGTCGGCACGGTCGTCGCCGTGATACAAGCGGCAACGCAAGTGCAAGAACAGACGTTGACGCTCTTGCCGAAGATCCTCGCCGTCGGCGTCGCGCTCGCACTTTTTGGGAACTACGGTCTGCACTTGTGTGCGGCGCTCTTAAATGACGTGCTCGCGCGCGTCCCCGACTTGGTGCACGGCGGGTGAGCCAGGCCACGCTACTCGTGCTCGCGCGTTGCGCCGGATTCTTCTTTCGTGCTCCGGGGTTTTCACATCCGAGCGTTCCGCCGATGGCGCGCGCGGGGCTTGCGTTCGTCTTCGCGCTCGCGCTCAGCGCGAGTCTGCCTGCGGCGCCGCACATGGAACTCGCGGTCTTTTCGCTCGCCGTTGCCTCGGAAGTGACGGTCGGCGCGGCGATCGGTTTTGGCGCGGCACTGCTCTACGACGGCGCATACGCGGCGGGACGGCTCCTCGATGACTATGTCGGTATTCGCGGCAGCGTTCCAACCGCGAACGTGACCGCGGCATCGGGCTTCGGGCGGTTGTGGTCCTCGGTGTTTCTGGCCGGCTTTTTCTTGCTCGACGGGTGGGCGATCGTCGTGCAGGCGTTCGCACAGAGCCTGATCAGCGTGCCGCCGGGGACGCTGATCGCGCGCGAAGCGTGGACGACGTACGCGTTCGCGCTCCCGGCGACCATCGTTCGCGCAGCGCTCATGATGGCGGCGCCCGCCGTCGTCGTTGCGGCGATCGTTCAACTCACGCTCGGTGCGATCGCGCGCGTCGTACCGCGCTTCTCCAGTTTCACGCTCGCGTTTCCGATCGTGTTCGCAGCGACGATTCTCGTCACAATCGCAACCGTGCCGCTCCTCGCGCCACTCGCCGCACGCCCATGGCTGCTCGCGCCCTGGCGAGTGAAATAGTGGCGGGCGAGAGCGGACACAAAGCCTACGACGCAACGCAAAGTAAACGCGAACGCGCAAAACGCGACGGCAAAAGTGCGCGCTCGCAAGAACTGTGCGGCGTCGCGGCCTTCGGCACCGCATCGCTAGCGCTCTTTGCTGTGCTCGGACTGCTTGGCCCGGCGATCGCGACCGGCTTCGCCTTGCAGCTCCACGCACCGGCGACCGCGCTTCCGCGCGCATGGCTGCTCTGTGTGCTCGCGCTTGCGCTCGTGCCGCCCATCGGCGCGGCTGCTGCGGCCACGATCGTTTCGTTCGCGCAAGCCGGCGGCATGCACCTCATGCCGCTCAAAATCGCCTTCGATAAGTTGAATCCCGGCGCCGGGGTCAAACGTATGCTCGGCGCGCAAGCAGCGGTGACGGCTCTGCGAGCGATCGTCGCGTTCATCGTCGCGGTGCTCGCGGTCACCCCCATCGTACGCGATACCTTTGCGCGTGCGGGAACGCTGCTCGACGCGCGGGCATTCGGTCAGCTCGCACAGGCAAGTGCAGCACGCGTGATCGCCGCGGTCTGCGTCGTCGGTCTTGTTTTCGCCGGTATCGATTATTTGCTTACGCGCAAGAAGTGGCTGAACGATTTGAAAATGACGCACGACGAACTCAAGCGCGACACCAAAGAAAACGACGGAGACCCGCACACGCACGCCCGGCGCAAGTCCTTGCATCGCCAGATCGTGCGCGGTTCGGTCACTCGCGTTCGCGAGGCCGCCTTCGTCATCACGAATCCGACGCACATCGCGATCGCGCTCAAATACGATCCGCCGCTCGTCAGCGTTCCGCAGATCGTCGTTCGTGCCGCGCACGACGCCGCAGCGCAGGTGCGTGCGATGGCACGCGATCTTGGGATCCCGATCGTCGAAAACGTTCCGCTCGCGCGTGCGCTTTACGCAAGCGGTGAGGCGGGTCGCCCGATCGCAAACGAGCACTTCGTCGCCGTCGCTCAAGTCATCGCGGAACTTGCGCGCGCGGGAGTGCTCTCGTGAAGAAGATTCCGCTCAACACGCGGCTGACCTACGCGTTTTCGGCGCTGGTGCTTGGGATCGTCGCGATCCTCGTCGTGCCGCTGCCGCCGCTCGTGCTCGACGTGCTGCTCGCCATCAATATTTTCGGCTCGTCGCTGGTCTTGCTGATCAGTCTGCGCGTCGAGGAGCCGCTGGAATTCTCGGCGTTCGCACCCTCGCTCTTACTCGCAACGCTCTTTCGACTCTCGCTCGATGTGAGCGCGACGCGCCTCATCCTCACGCAGGGGCACGTGCCGGGCGGCGTCGGCGCCGTGATTCCGGCGTTCGGCGCGTTTGTCGTGCGCGGCAACATCGTCGTCGGCCTGATTATCTTTGCCATCCTGATCACGATCCAGTTCATCGTGATCGCGACGGGCGCGCAGCGTGTCGCTGAGGTCTGCGCGCGGTTCACGCTCGATGCCATGCCGGGCAAGCAGATGGCGATCGATGCGGACGTGCACGCTGGCCTGCTCGATGCCGAAGGTGCACGCGGGAAACGCGCGCGCGTCCAGCGTGAAGCCGACTTTTATGCAGCGATGGACGGCGCCGGCAAGTTCGTCAAAGGCGATGCGATCGCGGCCTTGGTCATCGTCGTCCTCAACCTGCTCGGCGGCATCGTCGTCGGTATGGCCTATCACGGGCTCTCGCCGATCGATGCGATCGAGACGTTTGCACTGCTCTCGATCGGAAACGCGCTCGTCACGACGCTGCCCGCGTTTCTCATCTCGACCGCGATGGGCTTGATGGTCACGCGCGTCGCCTGCGAAGGCGCGCTCGGCGTCGATCTTGCCATGCAACTTATCAGCCGGCCGGATGTGCTCCGTTCGGCGGCCGTGTTGATGCTCTTACTCGGGTTCGTTCCGGCACTACCGGGGCCAGTTTTTTTTGGGTTGGGTGCGGCAGCGCTCGGTGCCGCGCAACTCGCGCACCGACGGAACGCCGCGCTCACCGCAGTGACGCTCGCCGAGCGCGAGCGCGCGCGGAAAAGTGGCATACGTCGGCCCGAGATGGCGCTCGCGCTCGTCGGCGTCGACGCGATTGCAATCGACTTTGGCGCCGAGCTCTATCCGCTGCTGAACGCCTCGAATGCCGATGCGCTGCTCGATCGTATTGGCGACGTGCGGCGCGCGCTTGCGGCAGAGATCGGTATCGTCGTTCCCGGCGTCCGGTTGCGAGACGACGCGATGCGGGATCCACACACGTATGCGATTCGCGTGCGCGACGAAGTCGTGTCGCAGGGTACGGTCCGACTCGATGCCTTGCTCGCCGTCGCCGATCCCACGGCGCTTGCGACGCTCGATGGCGTGCCAACTCACGAACCCGTGTACGGCCTTGCAGCGAGGTGGATCGCACTCGATGCTCGCGAGGACGCCGCTCGCGCGGGTGCGCTTACGTTCGATCCGATCTCGATTATCGGCTCGCACCTCTCGGAGACCGTGCGGCAGCATGCGGCCGCGTTACTGGGTCGGCAAGAATTTCACACACTCGTCGAACATTTGCGCGCGAGCGTGCCCTCACTTATCAAAGATCTCGGTACCGACGTGCTGCCGATTGCGACCGCCCATCGTGCGTTCGTGTATCTGCTGCGCGAAGGGGCGTGGCCGCGCGACCCGATTGCCGTGCTCGAAGCGATGATCGACGTGGCGGCGACCACGCGCGATCCGCGCGAACTTGCTGAGGCCGCACGTCGCGCGATCGTTCCGCAGCAATTTCGGCGCGAGGGGATCGACGCCGTCACGCCGCTCCTCTTAGATCCGGGCTTCGAAGCCGAACTGACGCGCATGTGGACGCACGTCGGCGGCCTCGCACCCGACCCGGCGACCGTTTCGCACGTGCGCGCGCAGGTCGAGACGTACCTCGCAAATCCCATGCTCGTTGCGCCCAGCGTTATTTGCACCGGCGCGCTGCGACCGCTGCTCGCGGATTTTTTCGAGAAAACGAGCCTGCGGGTTCGCGTTTATGCGTATAACGAAATTCCGCCGACGGTGGAGTTGCGTGCCGCGGGTATCATCGTCGAGCCGAAGCGGAGCCCAACGTTGCCGGCATGAGTTTGCGTGGCTTCTCGTCGGCGACTATCCCAGAACGCTCCAGTTCACGATCTGAGCTGTGGTCCCGTTGCCGTAGGTGATCGTGCCGTTGCCGGACGAGTCGACGGTGAAGGTCGCAGCAGTCTTGCCGGTATCGGTTTGTGCGATCGTTGCGGTGATCGACCCGTTCGTCGCTGTCGCCATCGTGACCGTCGCATCAGCCGAGGCATCCGTCAGCGTCAAGCTCGCCCCACCGAGCGCTCCCGATGGTGTGTAGACGAAGGTTCCGTTGAACGTCGCGTTATCCGTTGGCGAGGCGCCGCTGACGCTCCAGTTTGGGATCGTTGCCGACTGGATGTTGAGACTTCCTAGAGCGCCGCCGTACGACGACGCCGAACCGCTAATGGGAACGGTTATTGGCGATACGGCGCTCTTCGCGGTGACGGAGGATACGGTGAATGAAAGCGCTGCACCGAAATCGTTATTGAGCGACGTCGCATGCGAAACGTCTGCGCCGCCGCACGAGATCGAGGTTGCGGTGAAGATGCACGACACGCCGGTGGAACTCCGATTTGTGGCCGTCGCACTAGGCGCGTCGGTCTCCGATAACGTAAACGTGCCGGTGGATGTACCCGTGGTCGTTAGTGTAAGCGCGAGCGTTTGATAGTCGTAGATCGTTCTGCTGCGCGACGTGTACACGATCGACCCGCTCAGCGATGCATTCGATTGCGAGTTAGCGATGATGTCTAAGGACGCGTCCGCATTCAAGAGCGTGCACGCGTCATCGTAGAACGTGCGCAGGTAGAGTTGGTACTCGTTTACGGTCACGGGAACGGTGGCGGATTCCGTTTCCGCGGAGCACGCGGAGTAGGTAATGGCCGCGGCACTGCGGGTGCCTTGCGGAACGCGCGATGCGCCCTCGTGCCAACCCGACATTGCGGTGCGCGCCACGACGCGCACGGAACGCCCGATGCTCGCGACGCTCGTGACCGACGTCCCGAGGCCAAATGCCGAGGACGAAAGTCCCGCGACGCTGAGCGTTTCGCTCGCTACCGAGCGCTGTGTCGAAACGGTTGCGATCGGTGCAGCCGTCGGCGCGGGTGCCGGGGTGCTCGGCGTCGTGACCGGCGAACTCCCTCCGCCTCCGCCTCCGCCGCAAGCGGTGAATAAAACTATGGTAAGAAAAAGGACTCCCGTCTTTTTGAACATGTTGCTCCTTTACAGCGAGGTGCAGTCGGGGCAACGGCCCGTTATCGTAAGAGCGGTGTCGATCCCGGTATACCGGTAAGCGCCGGCGATTGTCGATGCGATTGAGGCGACTTCGGGTGCCTGCACGTTGAGGATCGTGCCGCACTTCTCGCATACGAGGTGGTGGTGTTTGTCGAGCGCGGCTTCATACCGCGCCGCCGAACCCCCGTGCGAAAACATTTGCACGAGACCGATCCCGCGCAAGATATCGAGGGTGCGGTAGATCGTTCCCAGACTCACGCCGGGTAACTCCGCGCGGACGCGCTCGTGGATCGTCTCCGCCGAGAGGTGCGAGCCGTCTTCGAGCGCACGCAGAATCGCAGCGCGTTGCTTGGTGAGGCGGTACCGTGTTTGCAGGAGTCCTGCATCGACACCCTTGGCGTCCATTCGCTCTCCTCCGACTCCCACTGGACCGACCGGGGATCGTTTGACGGGGGATAGCCAGCCTGCTACAATGCGTTAGTTTCCCCCTTCCCGAAGTTGCATGCATGTGGAATAGGCTTAAATCGCCCCTCAAGGCGCTACTCGTTATCGCCATTGTGGCGCTTTGCGTGTGGTCGATCACCCCGATCAACCAAAAGGTAAAACTCGGGCTCGACCTGCAGGGCGGCTCGCGTCTCTTACTGCAGCTCCAGACCTCGCCCGAGGCCCCAAAGATCACCTCGAATATCCAGAGTCAGGTCGAGGACGTCGTTCAGCGACGCGTCAATGGGTTGGGCGTTTCGGAGCCGATCATCTCGCGGGTCGGGAGCGACCGTCTCCTCGTGGAACTTGCGGGTTTGAAGAACTCGGATGAAGCGGAACGCCTGCTTAAAGAAGCGGCCGTCCTGGAGTTCAAGATCATGCCGGAGAAAATTCAGCAGAAGGCCGCCGTCGATCTGAAGTACGCCGCCGATCCGAATGGCGCGTATAAAGACTCCGGCCCCGTCGTTTACACTGGCGCTGAATTGAAATCGGCCCAGCCGAGCTTCGGCCCGACCGGCGCCCCGATCATCACGTTCCAAACGAAGGATCCGAAGAAATTCGGCGAGCTTACGAGTAAGAACATCGGCCACTGGCTTGCGGTGTTTCTCGATAAGAAGCTCATCAATGACGCCGTCATCGAAGGCACCATCACGAGCGACGGTCAGACGACCGGCAACTTCACCGAAGAAGACGTCATCCGGATTTCGACTGAGTTGAACGCGGGCGCGCTGCCCGTCTCGCTCAAGATCATCGAAAATTCGTCCGTTGGCCCGACGCTCGGCGCGATCGACTTGAAGAAGTCGATGGTCGCATCCGCGATTGGCCTTGCGCTCGTTCTCATCTTTATGGTGGTCTTCTACCGTTTACCGGGCTTACTTGCCGATTTCGCGCTCATCATCTACGTGCTGATGCTGCTGGGCTTGCTCGCGATCAACCACGCCGTGCTCACGCTGCCGGGGATCGCAGGTTTCGTGCTGTCGATCGGTATGGCGGTCGACGCGAACGTCCTGATTTTCGAACGAATGAAAGAAGAAATCTGGGCGGGCAAATCGCTGCGCGCCGCGGTGAAGACTGGTTTCGCCCGCGCGTTTACTTCGGTGTTCGACTCGCACTTTACGACGATCGTCGGCGCGGGCGTGCTCTTCTTACTCGGAACCGGCACGGTTAAAGGCTTTGCGTACACGCTCTTCTGGGGCACCGTGTTCTCGCTCGTCACCGCCGTGTTCATCACGCGCTTCTTCACGGACGTGATCGTGGACAACGATCTCGTCACGGATACGAAAGCGTACGGAGCCTAAGCCATGTTCTTCCGTCGCCTCAACTGGAACGTCGTCGGCTGGCTGAAAACCGTCTCGCTCGTGTCCACGATCCTCATCGCGCTCGGTATCGCGATGATGATCTACAACATGTTTACGATTCACCAGCCGCTCAAGCTCGGACTGTCCTTCACCGGCGGCACCGACGTGACGGTGAAGTTCAAGAACAGCGTTACGCCCGATCAAATTCGTGCGGCACTCTTGCCGCTTGGCGTAAGTGACGCGACGGTCACGACGATCGCCAAAACCGGTGACACCGGAAGCGAGCGGTACTCGGTCGGCACGCAACACGATTTCGGCGATAGCGCACCACGGCTCTGGGCGGCGCTCAACTCAGTCGCCCCGGTCGACCGCGATCAATCGCAGGTCGAAGCCGTCGGGCCTTCGCTCTCGCACGAGTATCTGATCAAAGCGCTCGAAGCGCTCGTGATCGCGATCGTCATCCAGTTCGTCTACATCGCCTTCCGCTTCGGTTGGAACGTCAACTTCGGGTACGTCACGGTCATCGCACTCGTACGCGATTCGCTGATGATGATCGGGATCTACGCGCTCGCGCAGAAGCGTGTCGACGATGCGTTCCTCGCTGCCGTGCTGACCGTCATCGGGTACTCGGTCATGGACACGATCGTCATTCTCGATCGTATTCGTGAGAATACGAAACTGATGGCGACCGAGGCGTATGACACGATTGTCAATACCTCGATTCTTCAGACGATGACGCGATCGGTGAACACGCTTGCCACCGTCGTCGTCACGCTCGTCGCACTGCTCGCGCTCGGCGGCGCTTCGCTGCAGAACTTCGCATTCGCGCTGCTCGTTGGCATTTGCTCGGGCGGCTATCACTCGATTTTCTTCTCGGCACCACTCGTCGCGCAGTTTCAGCGTAACGATCAGAAAAAGGAACTCGCACGGCGCGAAGACGCGCGGACGACCGGTGCCCGCACCGCCGCCGAAGCGCGTCTTGCCGGAAAGACGCCCGCCGAACGCGATGCGCTCGCCGCCGCCCGTCGCGAACGTCGCGAACGCGAACGTCGCGAGGTCCAACGCTCGACGCAGGCGCCCGCACGATACAAGAAACGGCGTCCCGAACGCGGTGCGGGTGCCATCGGCACGGCCGAACCCGGACTCGATGAGCAGCACGACCATGACATCGAGCACTCTGAAATGCACGGTCAGGAAATCGATCCGCTCGACGCGCAGGCACTGGGTCATCACGACAACGCCTACGAATTGGGGCACGAAGAGATCGTCTTGAATCTCGAACCTCTCGAGGAACACGCGGTACCGCCGGCGCCGGATGTCCATCCCAAAACCGAGCCGCACGACAAATAACAACCTTCCGCCTCCGACTCGCTCGGAGGCGGCTTTCGATGCGCTTCTCGCATCGTTCGACGACCCGCGCCCGCCCGTGCCGCCGAAGCCCCGCGGCGAAGATCTCGAGCCGGTCAAATCGTTTCTCGCCGAACTCTACGCGCGGCGCGATGAGTTTCTGGATGGCGACCGCTATCGAACGATCGGCGATGCGAGCGAGTTTTTTACCAAGGTCGCGGGCGTGTCGTTTGACGGGCGGCAGGACGTGCTCGGCGGCATGCGCGCAGGCGAACCGCTGGAACTCGTCCGTCAGCCGGAGAATCTGCACGACGTGAATGCGATTGCCGTGTATTACGGCACGCTTCACGTCGGGTACATCAAGAAAGAAATCGCCCGCCGGATCGCACCCAACATCGACGGCGGCGAACGCTACCGTGCGAGCGTTACCGATGTGACCGGGGGTGGAACGCGGCACTGGGGCATCAACATTCTGGTGCACCGCGAACGGACGCGGGCGGCCTCGACGCGCGTGCGCGACGCGGGAGTTCCGGCGACGCGCGACGACGTGCGCGCCGCGCTGATCGGCGAGCGGCTTCCGCGCGACGCGCAGCTCGCCGTGCTCGAGAGGGTCGACGCACGGCGTAACACGCTTGCAATTCTCGGCACGAGCCGGGGAAAGTCGTTTTGCTTCCAATATCCCGCCGCCGTGCGCGCGCTCGAACGCGGCGAGAAGACGATCGTGCTCTACCCGCTGCGCGCGCTTGCAAACGATCAATACGAAGCGCTTCAGCGGCGCCTCGGACCGCTGGGCCTGCGTATCTTCCGAGCCAACGGCGCCATCGATGAGAACGAACGTGCCGATTTGATGGACGCGCTCGCGAGCGGCGCCTGGGACCTTGTGTGCGCGACGCCGGAGTTCTTGCAGTATCACATCGACCGCTTCTGCAGTAGCGAAAGCCGGCCGGGCCTGGTCGTCGTCGATGAAGCGCACCATCTCTACGATGCTAAACACCGACCCGCGTACGGGAAGATTGGCGAAGCGATCGCGACGCTGGGCAATCCGCAAGTTCTCGCGCTCACGGCCACCGCCGATGATGATGTTTTCGAGAAGATCCGGACGTCGATGAACATCGATGCGTGGGTGATCGACCCGACCGTCCGCGAGAATCTCAGCGTTGTGGATGCGCGTGGAGTGAAAGACAAGCTCGCCTACATCGACGAGCGTCTGCGCGGAGGCGGGAAGGCGATCGTCTACTGTAATTCACGGACCGAGGCAACGAAGCTCGCCGAGAAACTCCGCGTGCGCAACGGCGATACGGTTGCGTTCTATCATGCGGGCCTCGGCGTGTCCGAACGCGCGCAGGTGGAGAAACTCTTCCGCGAGAGCGCGCTTTCGACCGTCGTCGCGACGTCGGCGTTCGGCGAGGGCATCGACCTGCCCGACGTCCGACACGTTTTTCTCTACCACCTCAACTTCAATTTCACCGAGTTCAACCAACAGGCCGGCCGCGCGGGACGCGACGGTGGCACCTCTGAGATCCATTTGCTTTTCGGCGAGAGCGACCGCCGCATCAACGACTACATCATCGCAAAATCAGCGCCGACGATCGCTACGCTGCGTGCGCTGTACCGAGCGATGAAGGGCCTCACGACGGACGACGCGCTGCGCATGGCCTACACAGATATCGCCGCGACGCTCGAAATGGACATGGTCGACGGCACGACGGTCGGCACGGCCGTTCGCATCTTCGATGAGGCCGGAATCGTGCAAGTCGGCACCGACGACGATGGCCGCTTCGTCCGTTTTCTCGAGGTCAAAGAAAGGCTCGACCTCACGCGCAACGCGCGCTACGCCGAGGGTGAAGCCGATCGCGAGAGTTTCGAGCAATTTTGTTCGCTCGTGCTCACTGCAAAACCCGAGGTGCTCGAGTCGGTGATCAACCGCCCGATCTACCCGACGCGCGTCGCGTTGATGCGCTAGACACCGAGCGCGATGATCCAAGCGAGAACGTCGCAATCGCCGCGACGATCACGCATTTGCCCGCGTAGGCGTTGGCATCGAACCCGATCGAGCGGCTGCTCAGAGTTTTAGGTGTGCGAAAGTCAGGGGTTCGTGTGCCTAGAGGAGTGCCTTTGCTTGCGCGTTCCGGCCAAGACGTTTGGTGATCGTCTCGGGGAAGAGACGCGCTGCCAGATCGATCTTCTTGGCATCGGCACCGATGAGGACACGATTTTTCTTCTTGCGGATGCCGCGAATGATCTCGGCTGCCGCAACGTCGGGCGTCGTGGTGAGAAAGCTCGATTCGAATCGTGCCGTCATTTTTGCAGCGCGCTCGGGGTCCACCGAGGATGCGACGCGCGCGCTGCGCGCGATCGCCGTTGCAATGCCGCCCGGATGGACCGTGCAGACGCGCACGTTCGTATCGGCCAGTTCGCCGCGCAGCGACTCGCTAAATCCGCGGACCGCGAATTTACTGGCCGCGTACGCCGATTGCCCGGGCGGCGCATAGATCCCGAAGATGGACGAGATATTCACGATGCAGGCCTGCGGCTGCACCATGAGCGTGGGTAAGAAGGCGCGCGTGCCATAGACGGTGCCCCAGAAATTGATTTCGAAGAGCCACTTCATCTCGTCGGTCGTCAGTTCCGCGATCGTGCCGAAGAGCGCGACACCCGCGTTGTTGATGAGGACGTCGATTTTGCCGTGTGTGCCGACGACATCGACGGCGAAATGATTGACGGCAGCCTCGTCGCTCACATCGAGTTCGTGTAGCGTGACCGTCCCGGCGTTTTTGCCGAGTAGCGCGCGCGTTTCTTCGAGCCCCGCGAGGTTGCGGTCGGCGAGTGCCAGACGCGCTCGCTTGCGGGCGAGCGCGATGGCGAGTGCGCGTCCGATACCCGAGGCGGCTCCGGTGATGACGAAGACGCGACCATGAAGCTTCATGAAGCCGAGTTGGAGCGGGCGGGTACGGCTCCCTTCGCCGCGGGGAAGGCACGGCGAGCGGCTGTGCAAAACGGAGCGAGCGTGCGTACGATTTTTGCTTTACTGTTCTTGCTTGCTGGTGTGACGATGGCGCGGGCCGATGCCGCGACGACGGGTCTGGTTAAGGCCACGGACGTCGATCTTTCCTACAGCCTCTACGGTGCTCCGAGTACCGCGACGCCGGTCTTTGCCGTCAATGGCGGCCCCGGGCTCTCTCACGTGTACATGCTGCAGAATGACGTGTGGCCGCGCATCGCCGAGGGCGGACGGCAAGTCGTGTTCTACGATCAGCGCGGCACCGGGAAGTCGACGCGCGTGCGCACGGGCGCATCGCAGTCGATGGATGCGCAGGTCGCCGATCTCGAAGCGATTCGCTCCAAACTCGGGTTTGCAAAGATCGTCCTCGTCGGCGATTCGTACGGCGGATTGATTTCGATGGCGTATGCCGCAGCGCACCCGCAGCATGTCGCAAAGCTCGTGCTCAGCGATTCCGCGGCGCCCGCGTGGAAAGACATCGTCCACATCTTCCCGCAGGTCTTCCCCGATCGCCTCGAAGCCAACGCCGCTGCGGAAAAAAAACTCGGTGATACCGAGGCCGGTGCGCAACAGTCGCTGCGCGATCACTTTATGATGATTTTCTATAGCGAAGAAATGCGCGACAAGTATCTCGCTGGCGCAAAAGACCTCGGCTATAATGCCAAAGTCGGTGAAGCCGTCGGCAAAGCAACGGAAAAACTCGACCTTACCACCGCCTTACCGAAGTTCGCCTTCCCAACGATGGTGATAACGGGCCGGTACGACATGAACGTCGCGCCGCTGACCGCCTGGCGAATGCACAAAGCGATTCCCGGCTCGACGTTCGTCGTGTTCGAAAAAAGCGGCCATCTGCCCTCATACGAAGAACCCGACAAGTACGTGCGCGTGATGGAAGCATTCCTCGCAAAGTAGCTCGACTCGGCTAGGCGATCGCGTGTGCTAGTCGGCTGCCGTCGACCGCTTTATAGAACGCATTGTTCGTTTCGGAGATTTTCGGTGCCCACGGGTCATACTCTGCCGTGTTGGTCGGGAAGTGGACGCTGGGGCCGACGGCATCGCGATAATCAGCGCCGCCAAACGGCGCAAATTTCGCGGATTCCCCGTGAGCCACGACGAGCGACTTGACGGCCTCGACTGCGCCCGCCGCGCTCGTTCGGACCGCTTGCGGAAGCGTCGTGTCGGCGGCAAATGCCGCGTAGAGTGCAATCGCCGGGCGGTCGGCGCGCCACGGTGTCGTGGTTGGAAAATTGCGGGTAAATCCGTCCACCGAATTTGCGTCCCTGAGGATCGCTTTCTGCACCGCGGAGTCAGTCGATCCGGCGATCAACGCACCGTTCAGAACACGTACGGCATGTTCCATCGTCGTAACGCGTGACGGATCGCAGTCGATGACATCGAAGGCTGCAGCCGGCGACCAGTGCAGTGAATCGTTACCATACGTGGTCTTCATCGTATCAGTGACGACGGCTTTTCCCATTGCTGTCGGACTATCTTCGTTTGCTGCGATCGCATGAGCGACGCTGCTAGAGACCCCCGGCGCGATCATCGTCTCGGGGCTTGCGGCGAGAAACTTCACGCCCGCATCGGAAAGCGCGCTCGTGAATGCAAGCGTCGCCATCAAACATTGGTTCGCAACGACGCCATCGACGTGACGTCCCGCATCCTCACGATGGGCTTGGGAATGTTGTCGCACACCGTCGGCGATCGCACCGGCGATATCGGGCATCGACATGATCCCTGCGTTCGTCTCGAGTCCCCCGCCGTCGCCGCCGCCGTGGTCGACGAGGTCGATCCATGTTTGTTTTGCGCCGTTCGCTTCGGCTTTATCGAGCGTGGCGGCGACGAATGCCGCAAGGTCGGCTCGCGAACTCATTTCGTGCGGGTGTTCGAGATGCGTTGCCACGACGTCGCCTCCGCGAACGTCGGAGCACTCCGTGCGGGCGACGCCCTCGGGCTCGAGACCCCGTCGCGCGGTCGTATCCTCGATATTGAAGGCAATCGTCGGATCGGTCTTGCTCGTTTCGAGGGCTTGCCCGATCACGGATGCTTGTACGTGATCCAAGTTGTTGAGCCCATCGCGGTAGATGCCAAATTGCAGTGCGGTCGCGTTCATCGTCATCCTCATGCGTGCGTGATGAACGGCTACTGCGACGAGATCGGGCGCCGACTAGGGGCGGAGCAATTCTTTTGCCTTCGGGTCGAGGAGTCGCGCGCGCCAGCGCTGTTCGAAGTTATATTTCCGAATCACGTTCGAGAGTTTGACCTGCGGCGGCTGGTAGATCGGAATCGTCGCATCGGCTAGCGCGTACGTGTCGCGGTAGGTGTCGCGCAAGTGCGATTCCGTCTCGCGTACGAAGCGGACGTGCTGGCCGTGGAATCGCAGCGCGAGCGGCCAGAGTGGAGCGAAGTATTCCACCGGGTCGATGTCGGGCAGCTCGTCGGTCGTCACGATGTCGCCTGGTGCGCCGAGACTGGAATAGTGGCGACCCTTCTCGGCGTGGCGGTGCACCGGTAAGACGTGACCGTAGTGCGCGTACACATATGGCAGCGCGAGGCGCCCGCCGCGTGCGCCAACGAGCTTTTCGTGGACGAGGTTTTCCCAGCGGAGTTCGGATGAGAAGCGAAAGAACGCCATGCGGCGTTCGATCGTCGTATACCAATCGAATGACTGGAAAAAATGCCACGTGAAGCCATCGATAAAATCGATATTCGGCGCGACCTTCCCGAGATTGGATGCGATCGTGGCGGCGAGCTCGCCGTGGACTTCGTCCGCATCGACAAATGCGACCCACTCGCCGGCATCGTGCTCGGCGTGTAGCGCGAGCATACGGTTCCGTGCCGCCGAGAAATTCTCGAACGGCGCGCGGTCAAGGAGAAGCCGCCCGGTGCGCGCAAGGGCCGATGCCTCCACGGTTGCGAGATTCGTGGAGCGTTCTTCGCCCGAATTGTCGTTGACGATAAGGCGATCGACGACGTTTTCGAGACTTGCAAGTAAGGCGCCGAGGAACGGTTCTTCGCGCGCTCCGAAGATGAGGTGAGCGGCGATCCGGGGCTTATCGACGATGCGTCTCCTTGTGCTGTGTGAAGTACTTGGACCCGACGGTGGTATGGAGCGATATCTCGAGCTCGTGTTGCCGGCGCTCAACGAGCGTTGTTCTGCCCTGCGCGTTCTCGCACGACGAAGCGACGGCGATCGATCCGGCCTCGATGTCGAAACGATCGCGTGGTCGGACGAACACGAACGTCCGAGTGACGCGGCGGCCGAGGCCGTGCGCGCGCAGATCGCCGCGTTTCGCCCGGATATCATCATCGCACATAATGTCCTCGACGCGGGCGTCATGAAAGCGGCACGCGGTGTCTCGCGACTCATCGCACACGTGCACGACCACCGCATCTTTTGTCCGAACGGCGACCGGCTCTTTCCCCGCTCGCAGAACATCTGCACGGCGGCGATGGGAGCGGCGTGTGCGGTCAATACGGTGCTGCAAGGCTGCATGGCCGGTCCCCGTCCGCGTTCGTTTGCGCTGCTCGGGCGGCGAGGGGATCTGCGCGCTGCGTATCGCGCCGCCGATGCGATCGTGGTGGCCTCGGCGTACATGTTGCACGAAGCGGTGCGCAATGGAATCGCGCGCACGCGCGTGCACACCTTGAGCTTGCCGTTGCCCGACGAAGCGTTCGCCGAAGCGATCGCGCCGGAACCGGACCCGGCCGCCACGGTCTTGTTCTCCGCGCGCATCGCGCCGCAAAAGGGATTGCGTTCGCTCATCGATGCGCTCGCCCGTATTTCGAAAAAGCGTCGTCCATTGCTGCGCATCGCGGGCGTCGGGCCCGATCTGGAACCGAGTCTCGCCCACGCCGCCGCGCGTAACGTCGCCGTGGAATCGCTCGGACGACTCGATCCCGCGCAGATGCGAGCGGCAATCGACGCGACGAGCGTCGTCGCAGTGCCGTCGCTTTGGGCCGAGCCCTTCGGCTATGTCGGTATCGAAGCGCTCGCGCGCGGCAAACCCATTGCCGCCTACGACGTCGGCGGGATTCGCACGTGGTTGGATGATGGGCGCAACGGCTACTTCGCACCCGTCGGCGATACCGCGGAACTCGCGCAAGCCGTCATCGCCCTGCTCGATCCCGTCTTGCATACCGACTTCTCGTTCAGCGCGCGCGCGAGTGCCGAGCGCTTTCGGCTCGCGCCTCACCTCGAACGGCTCGAAGAAGTATACGCCGCGCGATAGACTTCGCGAATCGCGTCGAGCGTTTCATCGGCGCAGCGTTCCCACGAAAACGTGCGTGCGCGCTCGAGACCGGCCGCTCGCAAGCGCGAGCGCAGTGTGGCAACCGAACAAACCGCGCGCAGCGCCTCGGCCCACGCACCGACATCGGTCGGCGTCTCGATCGTGAGCGCGGCATCGCCGCACACTTCATCGAGCGAGCTTCCCGCCGCAACCACGACCGGCGATCCGCACGCCATCGCCTCGAGCGCCGGGAAACCGAAGCCTTCGTAGAGCGAGGGAACCGCCGTGACGAGCGCCCCGCGATACCACGGAATGAGCGCGTCACGATCGAGCGAGCCGAGTGCCACCGCCCCGAATTCCGCGGGCGGGCGATCGCCGGCACAAACGAGCGCGACCGTATTGTCGGGAAAGGCCAGCGCGTGTGCCGCTGCGAGCGTGGCGAAATTCTTGCGATCTTCGATCGCACCGACGAACAGCACGTACGGGCGCTCGAAGACAGCAGCATGCCCATCCGGCGTAAATGCGTCCTCAACCGCAAGCAGCGTCACGCGCGTGCGCGACGGCTCGATCCCAAGGTGCCGTTCCACTTCGCGCGCGGTGAACGCCGAATTCGCAAGGATACACGCGCTGCTCACCGAGCGTCGAAACGGCTCTTGTTCGTTCTCGCGTTTCGCTGCATCCGCATTCGGAAACGCAAACGGGACGGCATCGTGCATCGTTGCAACCGCCGGGTACGGACTCTTGAAAAACGTTCCGTTCCACGGATGCCAGATGATCTCGGTATCGCGCGGCACGCTGCGCGCGACGCGAAACGTATCGGTGCCGAGGATCTCGGCGATCGCGCTTCGCGCGCGCGGCACGAACAGATCGTAGACCAAGAGCGTGAGCGCGAGATCGTCACGGCGCGCGAAGCGTTCCAGCAACGCGCGCAGATAGCGGCTGATGCCACGCCAATCCCGTTCCAGATTGTGTGCATCGACCGCCAGCCGAATCGGTGCCGTCAACCCTTATCGCCGGGACACGGCGGCAGCGTCGTGAGCCCGTTGCGCGGATCGCTATGATCCAAGATGTATTTCACGTACGTATCATCCGCCGAGAGCGGGAAACCGGGCGGCGGGAATTGCACGAGCACTTCAAAATTCTCGTTGCGTAAATTCGTACTCGACCACGGATCGTCGTGCTCGCCGTTTTGATAGACCCACGGGTACGGGAAGCGCGCGCGCTCGGTGTGGCCGTCGGCGAAATGCACCGTTGCATCGACGACTTCGGAGGCTGCGCCGTTGCGGTAGTGGGGCGCGCCCTTCGGCGTAAAGTCCACAAAGCCGCAGATGATGTTCGCATTGAAGGCGCCATTCGCGCCGTTCCCTTGGGTGCCCGTTCCCGCGCCTGCCCCGGTCCCGTTGTTGCCGCCGTTGCCGTTGCCGGGGCCGGCTCCCGCGCCAATCCCGCCGGGTGCCGCGCCCACACCCGTGCCGTGACGGGCGGGTGGAGCGGGTATGTTCGACCGCTTCGCAACGATCGTGCGATGCGTAGCTTCGCTGCCGCCGCGTTTGGCGCGACGCGGCGCACGCGCGGATGCGCCGTTTTCTTTGCGTACGACGACCGGCATCGGGGTCGCCTTTGGCGGCACGGTCGGCGTTACCGCAGGCTTCGGCGTGGGTGCCGGTGTTGGCGACGGCGATGGTTTCGGCGAGGGCGTCGGACGGCGTTCGATCGCGATGCGTTCGATCACCTGATCGGCTTGGGGGCGCACGTGGGTGACA
>JANLVI010000017.1:0-34979 GCA_031363915.1 Vulcanimicrobiota bacterium | reverse complement strand
GTTAATCCTGAGCCAGGATCAAACTCTCCATAAAATAATCTATGGAGCTTTTAATAAGCTCTCAACTTTCGCTGACGATTTAACGATCGGGTGCGAACCCAATCGCGCCGAATCCCCAGGATCCGACGTCGTCATAAACTTTTTTGTCCAGCCGTTTCTCGATGACCAGTGGAGCTGGTATCACGAGACGCGCTGAACGATTTCTCAAACCACGAAGACAAACAAAAAACGCCCGTTAAGGCGCCTGCATCTGTATTCGGGGCCGGAGACCCACAGACTTATGCGCTACTGCACTGTTTAGTTTTCAAGGAACGGACGCTAACGCCAAGCCCTTTTCGGACCGGATCACTGACCGCACCGTAGGAGCGAAACGTCAGAGCCAACGGAACCTAATTTATCACCCACGACAAGCGAAGTCAAGCGTTTGGGCCTAGGTTTTAGAACTACCCAAGAAGATGGTGGTTGGAACTTCCCATCCCCACATGCCCGTTACGGGGGCAAAGCGGGCGTATTATCCACAGCGGGGGTGGGGATAACTTCCACCGCTGAGGGCGGGAATGTCAAAGGCCGCCTTGTTTAAGGCGGCCTTATCCGTTGAGCGTGTAATACGACGGCGATCCCGGAATGCGCCGGCAGGCCGCAGGTTGGTTGGCGGCCCGAGCCGTCCGAGCTCAACCGCCACTGCGGGCGGTTGGGTTTGCTTGAGTTTTTGTTTCATATTGTAACTCTTTCCCTATGTGTAACGCTGACGGAGGCGGAGGCGTTGCAAGGGCTAGCCAGTCTTGCGCGCGATCGCCTTCGCCTGGACAAAAAAGAGTAGATAATCGTAACCACCGGCCTTCGAATCGGTGCCGGACATATTGAACCCGCCGAATGGATGAACCCCGACGAGCGCCCCGGTGCACTTTCGGTTCAAGTAGAGGTTCCCGACGAAGAACTCTTCGGCCGCGCGGTCGAGGCGGGCCGGGTCTTTGGAATACACCGCCCCGGTGAGGCCATAGTCGGTGTCGTTCGCGATACGCAATGCATCCTCGAAGTCGGCCGCCTTGATGACCGCCAAAACCGGGCCGAAAACTTCCTCCTGGGCAAGGCGGCTCTTCGGGTCGACATCGGCGAAGATCGTGGGTTCAAAGAAATAGCCCTCGTGCTCGAGACGCTTCCCGCCGGCGATGAGGCGGCTCTCGCGACGCGCTCCCTCTATATAAGTGGCAATTCGGTCCACGGCTTTTTGGTTGATCACCGGGCCCATGTAGGTCTTGGCCTCCACCGGGTCGCCCGTGACGAGCGCTGCCGCCTTCTTCACCACCAGCTCGAGGAACCGGTCGTAGACCTTGGCGTCGACAATCGCCCGCGAGCACGCGGAGCACTTCTGCCCCGCAAACCCGAAAGCTGAGGCGACCACTCCCGCTGCCGCTTCTTCTATATCAGCATCATCTGCGACGACGATCGCGTCCTTACCGCCGAGCTCGGCGACCACGCGCTTGATCCACTTCTGGCCCGGCTGGGTCTTGGCGGCAAGCTCGTTGATCCGCAGACCCACGGCTTTGGACCCGGTGAACGAGATAAATCTGATCCGCGGATCGGTAACGAGAAACTCCCCGACCGTCGGCCCATCGCCCGGCACATAGTTGATGACCCCGTTCGGCAAACCAAGCTCGTGCATGAGATCCACGAACTGCGCCGCAACGACCGCCGCGTCGGGCGAGGGTTTGAGCACGACGGTGTTCCCGGTGACGATCGCGGCCGCCGTCATCCCGGCCATGATCGCGAAGGCGAAATTCCAGGGCGGGATCACCGTGCCAACCCCGAGCGGCAAATACCGTAGCTCGTTCGTTTCCGACATGGGCGAGGGGATCAGGGGCGCGGGGGATGCTAGGCGCAACGCCTCCCGTGCGTAGTATTCAAGGAAGTCGATCGCTTCGGCCGTATCCGCGTCGGCTTCGATCCAGCTCTTGCCGACCTCGAGCACCATGATCGCGTTGTAGTCATCGCGACGCTCGCGCACGACCTGAGCTGCGCGGAAGAGAAATTCGGCGCGCTCGACCCACGGGACATTTTTCCACGAGGCAAAGCGTTCCGTCGCAACGCGAATCGCTTCCCCTGCCTGCTCGAGGGATGCTTCGCCAACATGCCCGACCACTTCGCTTGGATGCGAGGGGTTCACTGATGCGGTCGTGGTTTTCGTCGCGATCTTCTCGCCGCCGATCACGAGCGGATAGGTCGCGCCCAAGCGTGTGCGCGCGCGAACCAGCGCAGCCTCGATCGACGCGCGATCGGCGGGATCGGCGAACGTGCGGATCACTTCGTTGAGAAAGGGCTTGGGCATGGTCAGCATAGACCCTCACTCAGGGATGTCCGCATGAAAAACCTCCTCCATGAGAATCTGAAAACAACACGTGGTACGGGCGACAATCCCCTAGTGATCCATAGCACAATTGCCGATATGTTCCTTAGGCGAGGAAGCAGGCGTGTCGCCCACGCCCCTGGTCCTCGTTAGGACCGCTAGGATCGACTCAAGGATGGCACTCAATCACCTCGGTGCATTTGCGTTTGGAAAGCACGGCAGCGAATTTGCGTCGCTGAGTCTCTCTCACAAAGAGAGCACGACGAATTCGACGTCGACCTCCATCAAAAACGGCGACGTCACCGCGACCAAAAACGATCGCGACAGTTACACCGACACAAACGGAAAGACGATCTACGCAAACGCCAACGGCAAGGCGACCGACGTTGCGTATGACGCGAAAATCCAAATCCACCAGACCGGTGCGTCACTTGCGACGAGCAAAACGACCGGCACGCATGCGGCTGGACCGAACGGCACCTTCATTGCGACGAGTCAAACCGTCGGCTCGAGCGTCGGCGTTTCAGATACCGACAAGCATGCCGTGATCACGGAGCGTCTCAACGGCGAAAGCCCGACAGTCATCGATCTAGACGCCAACCGCTCGGACGTAACGACCAATGCGTACGTGCATGACGCACGGAGCGTGAGCAAGATAACCGGTAACGGCGATGACAAAACAACGGTTACGGCATCGGCTTCGCAAACCGCTGGTGCCGCAACTGGTGATTATGTCGTTTCCAAAGACGGCACGATCACGCAAAACGGCAAGACGATCAGCCTCAAAGAAATTGGCATCGGTTCGATTGAAACGCAGTATGCATCGTCCACGACGGCAGCCAGCGTGACCACAAGCGATGTCGATCGCAAAAAGAACGGTGACTATTCGGTGACCGATACGACGACATCCGTGTCGGATACCGTGAGCGGCAGCGAATCGGAGCGCACGTTCGAAGGCATCCTCTCATCGTCGAGTTCGAACGGAAAAACCACCGTCCGTTTCATCGACATTACCGAGGACGTCGCTTCGGTCGACGATCGTAAAACGGTTTCGAGCGATCGGTTCAGCCGCCAAGTCGACTTCGACAAAGCAAAGGCCCAAAAAACCGATCGCGACGGCAACTCGACCGTAACGACGAGCGCTACCGATAGCGCAAGCGAGACGATTGCCGCCGGAGTGCGGACGGATAACGTATCAAAGCTCGCACCGGGAACGACGCTCGATACGATCGCTGAGGCGCGGGGGAGCATCACCGACTTCACGTCCAAGACGGTCTCACACACCGACGGCGCAAACGGCGTCGATACCAACAGCACGCGCAGCGTGAGCGGCGAAACGGTCCGTTTATCCGTGACCGATGCGGCCGTTCTCACCACGAGTTCTAGTGCAGAGACTACAAGCGGCGTCGTTCAGACGATCGATCGCGCGTCGGTCGCGCACACGGAATCCGTGCAAGCTACGGAAGCCGAATACCGCGGCCATAGCACCTCATCCAACGGCGTCTCCGTGACCAGTCGCGATGACGTCACGTCGTTCTCCACCGATGAGCGCTTGACGGTCGCCCGATTCCACGAAACGATCCGTACGGTCGTCTTCAATACGGCCGCGGGCGCGTTTAGCGCCGTCGCGTAACCCAACCGGAACCTCCCTAGCGGACGGCGGCAATTTCGTCGAGAAGAGCTTCGGCTATGATCTACGATATTGCCGTCGTCGGCGGGGGAATCGTCGGCCTCGCCACTTCGCGCGAGCTCATGAAGCGCTTCCCGCATCTGAAGCTCGCGAACGTCGAAAAAGAGACCGACTGGAACAGGCATCAGACCGGACGCAATTCAGGCGTGATTCATTCCGGCATCTACTATACGCCCGGATCGCTCAAGGCGCAGTTGTGTGTCGAAGGCCGTAAGCTTGCGTGGGACTTCTGCAACGAGAAGGGCATCCCGTACAAGCAAGTTGGCAAGCTCATCGTCGCGACCGAAGAAAGCGAGCTCGGTCGCTTGAACGATCTGTGGGAGCGCGGCCACCAAAACGGCATCGAGGGCCTCGAACTGCTCGATGCGAACGGCATCCAAGAACGCGAACCGTCGTGTCGCGGAATCAAAGCGATTTTCTCACCCGTTACGGGCATCGTCGATTGGGGTCTGGTTTCCAAGACCTACGGAGACGATGTCAAGGCGATGGGCGGCGACCTGTTCCTTGGGCGCGAGGTCACGAGCATCGAGCGCCGCAACGGTGTGACCGTTCTTCGCTCGCCGCACGGCGATGTGGAAGCGCGCGCCGTCATCACCTGCGGCGGATTGTATTCCGATAAACTCGGCAAGATGACCGGTGGACAGGCCGATCCGAAAATCGTTCCGTTCCGCGGAGATTATCTGATTCTCAAACCGGAAAAATCGTATCTCGTGCGCGGTAATATCTATCCGGTGCCGGATCCGGATTTTCCGTTTCTGGGCGTCCACTTCACGCCGCGTATGGACGGTTCGATTTGGCTCGGTCCCAATGCGGTGCTCGCATTCGCACGCGAAGGCTACTCGTTCTTCACGATCAACCCAAGCGAACTATGGGATGCGATCACCTATCCCGGCTTCATCAAACTCGCGACGAAGTACTGGAAGATCGGCGCGAGCGAGATGTATCGCGACTTGGTCCGCAGCGCATACGTAAAAGCCCTGCAGCGTTACATTCCGGAAGTGCAGCCGGAAGATTGTTTGCCGGGACCGGCAGGCGTTCGCGCGCAGGCCATGTCGATCGACGGCAACTTGGTCGATGACTTCGTGTTTGAGGGCGCCGACGGCATCGTTCACGTGCGCAACGCGCCCTCCCCGGCGGCGACATCATCTCTTGCGATCGGAAAATACATCGCCGACGATGCAGGACACCGCTTCGAGCTGCATCGCGTAACGGCGTCGCTTTAACTTGTTCCAATTTTTGGCGCGGGCATTCCCGTTCCGAGTCCGCCGTCGACGCCGAGAATTTGTCCGGTCGTCCAAGCGGATTCATCGGAAAGGAAGTACATCACGGCTCCGCCGATATCGGCGACTTCGCCGATACGCCCGAGCGGATGCATCGCAATCGATGCGTTGAGCATACTCTCGTTCGACCAGAGATTCTTCGACATCTCGGTTCGGGTCAGCGCAGGTGCGACTGCATTGAACCGAAGCCCATACCGCGCGTATGAAATCGCTGCGGTCTTAACTAAGCCTTCGACGGCAGATTTTGCCGCGGCGATCGCCTCATGATTTGTTAGACCCATCGACGTTGCGACCGTTGAAAAGAACACGAAGCTACCGCGACGACGGCGCATCATCGTCGTCACCGTCGACTTCAGAACGACAAATGCGCTCGTAGCGTTAATCTCCAGCGTCGCCCGCCAATCATCGATCGAGAGTGCGTGAAGCGGACGAAGCACGATACTACCAACCGCGTGCACGACGCCGTCGATCTCACCGACTTCCGCTTCGATTTTCTTGACGGTGTCCGTCATCGCCGCGAGGTCCAGCACGTCACAAGGATACGCAAAGGCACCGATGGCCTCCGCAACACCTTCGAGTCGCTCTTTGTCGCGTGCGACGATGACCGCGCGGTCGCCATTTGCGATCACGCGACGGGCGACTTCGGAACCGATGCCGCCGGAACCGCCGGTAATCAGAATTACTTTGCTCATCGTTTCTTAGACGCCGAGGTAGGCTTTTTTCACCTGCGGATCGTCCAGAAGTTCGGCTGAGGGTCCGGAGATCGTCACGCGGCCCGTCTCGAGGACGTAGGCGCGCGTGGAAAATTCGAGTGCCGTCTGCACGTCTTGTTCGACCATCATGATGGCAACGCCCGAATCGTGGATCGCTTTGAGAATTTCGAGGAGTTGATCGACGAGCACCGGCGCAAGGCCAAGCGACATCTCATCGATGAGGAGCATCTTCGGGCGCGCCATCAGCGCGCGGGCGATCGCGACTTGCTGCTGCTCTCCACCTGAGAGACGACCGGCGAGAAAGTCGTAGCGCTCGCGAATGCGCGGCAAGAGATTGAGAATCCGCTCGACGTCGCTCTTAACTTCTTTGTCCTTGCGCAAAAACGCGCCCATGAGCAAATTCTCTTCAACGCTGAGGGAGTTAAAGAGGCGTCGGCCTTGCGGCACCTGGACGACGCCCGCACTCACGATGCGATCGGGCGCGAGATTCGTTAGGTCCGCCTCGCCAAAGCGAACGTGGCCGCTGGAGACACGGATCAGACCGCTGATCGCGGCGAGCAGCGAAGATTTTCCGGCGCCGTTCGAACCGATAAGGGCGACGGTCTCGCCTGGTTCGATCCGCATCGAGACGTCCCACAGGACTTGCGTCTCACCGTATCCCGCACTAAGGTTTTCGATCGCAAAGCTTTGATTCGTTGCGATCACGCGTGCGCTCCGGGCTCGACCTGGCGCGCGAGTTCGGCTTCGCGCTTGATCTCATCGAGTTGCTGTTGCCGCTCGGCAAAGCGCGTCCCAAGATACGCTTTGATCACCTCGGGTGACTGAACGACCTCGTGCGGCAAACCCTCAGCGATTTTCTTCCCCTCGGCAAGAACGACAACCGAGGTACTGACCGACATGATTGCTTTCATCAAATGTTCGACGATGATCAGCGTGACGCCGCGCGAATTGACGGTGCGGATCAGGTCGATTGCTTCATCGACTTCCGTTGCGTTGAGGCCGGCCATCACTTCATCGAGTAACAGTACGTCCGGGTCCAGTGCGAGGGCTTTTGCGACTTCCAACCGCTTGCGGTCGGGAATCGTGAGATCGCTTGCGGCCTTGTCGCCGACGCGCGCGAGCCCCACGATCTCGAGCAACTCTTGCGAGCGTTCGAAAGAGGCCTTCGTCGAACGCTTGCCGCCTTCACGCCCGTACATCGCACCGACGGCGACGTTCTCGCGAACCGTGAGACTGGCGAACGGCTTGACGATTTGAAACGTCCGCGCGATGCCGAGCTTACAGACATTGTGAGTTGGAACGTCGGCGATCGTCTTCTCGGCAAAGCGCACGCGACCGGTGCTCGGCTTATAGACGCCGGAGATAACGTTCATCATCGTCGTCTTACCGCTGCCGTTGGGGCCGATGAGCCCGAGCACCGCGCCTTTCTCGACAGCGAACGTGACCTGATCGAGGGCCTGGAGGCCGCCAAATCGCATCCCGACGCCTTCGACCTGGAGGAAACTCATACGCGATACGCCTTCAGCGAATTGACGAAGCCCCGGAATCCTCCGCGCACCGCAAACAGCCACAGAATACCGCGCGGTAAGAACAAAACTACGATCACGATGACCGCGCCAAAGAACAACGTGTGGATTTCGGGGAACCGGCTCCAGAGCGTCTCGTTGATCGCCGTGAGGACGAACGCGCCGACGAGCGGACCTGCAACCGTGCCGACACCGCCGAGGATCGCCATCACGATCGGAAAGACGTTGTTGTCCACCGCAAACGCCGTCGGCGAATCGATCGATCCGTTCGCCCCGGCAAAGACCGCTCCGGCAGCGGCCGCCATCATGGCGCTAATCATCCAAGCAAACACTTTGTACTTGGTCGCATCGACGCCGAGAATCGCTGCCGCTTCTTCATTCTCGCGAATGGCGACGAGCGCGTAACCAAATTTCGAGCGTGCAATGAACCACGTCGCACCGAGGCTGGCCGCACAGATCGCCCACATTGCGTAGTAATACGAGCTAAAGAAATCGACTTGGCGGATGGCGGTAACGCTGCCACCGCCGAGCCAGTCGATGTTCGCGATGATCTCTTGAGTCGCAAGGGCGATGCCCAGCGTCGCGATGCCGAAGTAGTGCCCTTTGAGGCGCAAGATCGGAAAGCCGAGCACGAGCGCCATGAGCGCGGCGACGATCGCGGCGACGACGATCGCAAGCACAATATTTTGCTGCTGGAAGTGTTGCCACAACACGGCACTCGTCGTCGCACCGATCCCGAAGAACACTACGTTTCCAAAACTCACATACCCGGTATAGCCGCCGATGAGATTCCATCCGAGGCTAAGCGTCGCGAACATCAGCACGCCGCGCATGAGGTTTTCGATATAACCGTTATGCAGCGAGGGAACGACGAGCAGTACGGCCAGCACTGCGCACGAAACGTAAATTGCGTAGCGATTCCCGGTGATACTGCCCATGCCAACTTTTTGAAGAACCTTGACCGTCGATGTGGCGGCCATTAAGCGGTCGCCTTGCCCATGATGCCCGTCGGGCGAACAATCAGAACGATGAGGAGAACGACGAGCGCGACAGCGTCTTGCAAGCCCGTCCCGATGTACTGTGAACCAAACGCCTCGAGGATACCGTAGAGAACGCCGCCGACGAGCGCACCTTGCACGCTGCCGAGCCCGCCGAGCACGCAGACCACGAATGCTTTGATCAAGAACGGCTCGCCCATGGAGGGCTGCAAGCTATAGGAGAGCGATACAAGCACGCCGGCCGCACCGGCAAGGCCGCTACCGAGTCCGAAGACGATTGCATACACGTGCGCGACACGTACGCCTGAGAGCTGCGCGGCGCCGATATCCATCGAGGTCGCGCGAATGGCGCGACCGGTCTTCGTCCCTGTCAGAAAGAGCTGCATGAGCGCCGTAATGATTAGTGCGGCAACGAGCGTCCAGAGCTTCACCCACGGAACGACGACCGCACCGAGCGAGAAGTTGGCACCGCTATAGGACGTCGCAATCCCCTTAATATCCCCGTGGAAAATGAGGAGCGCCGCATTGATCAAGAGTAGCGAGAGACCGAAAGTCAACAAGAACGTGGTGAGGATCGGGGCCCGCACGACAAAATTTATGATGTATTTCTGAACGAGGTACCCGAAGACGAACATTACGACGAAGGCGACGGGGATGCTCAGGAACGGGTCCACGTGATAGTTTGCAAAAAGCGTGTAGGCGATGTAGGCACCCAGCATCAGAAGCGAGCCGTGCGCCAAATTGATAATGTTCATGATGCCCCAGACCAAACTAAAACCCAGGGCTACGACTGCAAAGATGCCGCCGGCGAGAATCCCGTTCACGAGTATCTGAAAGAAAAGATCCAAGAAAAGAGATCCTTGCCGTTTAGCGCTTCGACCAATCGGGAGTCGGGTACAACGGCTTTGCATTTTGCACGCCGGTCGGCCATACGGTCTTGATTTCGCCGTTTTGGATTTGATTCACGGCCATCGGCTTATAGACGTTGATGCCGCGCGAATCAAATTTGAGAATCCCGTAGAACGTCAGGACGTCGAGGCTTGCCAGCGCATCGCGAACTTTTTGCGGATCGAGCGAACCGGCTTTTTGAATGGCGTACTGGAACGCCATACACGTCGCCGACGATTCGGCGTTGTGGTAATCCGGACCGTGGCCGTATTGCTTCTCGAATTCTGCCGCATACACTTTGGAATTCGTAATAAAACCCGGGGCGCCCTTATATTTTGCAGTGGGAGACCACTGCGTTCCGCCGTAAACGTAATCGGCATCTTTGCCGAGCGTCTTGCGGAAGTCCGGTGTATCCGGGCCGACCGAGTAGCCAAACGCTTTTGCGTTGACGTTCTGTTCTTTGAAGCCTCTTTGAAGCAGCAGCGCGTCTTGGAGATGACCGCCGTTGAGGATCAAATCCGGGTTTGCCGCTTTGATCGCACTCACGACTCCCGATACGTCAGTCGTCGTCGCAGGATACTTGTTGTCGTAGACCACTTTGAGGCCATGGGTCACGGCGTATTCGGAGGCTCCTTGCGCGACTTCGATCGAGAACGCATCGTTCGCCGACACGACGGCAACGGTCTTGGGCTTCACTTTTTCGTGGAGCGCGAGCTCGATGATACCTTCGAGATACCGGCGTGCGGGTGAGAGCACGGCGAACGTATACTTGAAGCCCTGGCTGAAAATTTTCTCGGCAGAGCCGTTGCCTTCGACCATCGGAACCTTCAAACGCTCGACGACCGAGGCTGCGGAAGCCGATGCGGCGGAGCCGTAGGGCCCCAGGATGAAATTAACGTGATCTTGCGCGATGAATTTTTCAATAAGACGAGCCGCGGTTTGCGGGTTGGTTTCGTCATCGGCATATTTGATGTCGACTTTGTACGTCTTGCCGCCGACTTTGATGCCGCCGTGGGCGTTAACGTAGTTTTTCCAGAAGTCGTAGCCCTCTTTGGTCAGAACGCCTTCGCGTGCATCACGTCCGGTAGCGGCGAGTGCCGCACCGAACACGATCGTGTTGTCGTCGGCAAGTGCGGCGGTGGGGAGTGCGAGCGTCGCGCTAAGCGCGAGCGCACCCAAAGCCGGCAATCGGCGATGGATCATGGGTGGAACCTCCGGAAAGAAAAATCGTCCACCGGGTGCGGTGGAAAACGAACGTTTCTCTCATTATGCAGTCGCTTTGGCAGCGCCTCGCTGGAGCGCCGGGCGCAGTGTGGCAACGTAGGTATACGCGGCGTCCGCTGCGTCCATTCCGCTCTTGCCCGCGATAGCGTCGATTAAAGCGCTTCCCACGATGACACCGTCGGCGATGGCGGCCATCGACCTTACGTGGTCCGGGGTGGAAATGCCGAAGCCGACCGCGAGGTGCTTGTCGGAGGCCGCTCGTAGGCGCTCGATCGCGGCGGAAATCCATGCCACGTCGGGCTCACGGCGTGCCCCGGTGACGCCCAAGCGAGAGACCACATACACGAAACCATCGCTCCGTTTCGCGATTTCCTCGGCGCGAGCATCGGGCGTTGTCGGCGCAACCAGCAGTGGCAGGCCAAGACCTTCTGCGCACAGCGCCGGCGCAAATTCGCCAATCTCTTCGAGGGGGACGTCGGGGACGATCGCACCAAGCGCTCCCGCCTCGCGGACGGCGCGGGCGAATTTTTCCGGTCCGTACTGCGAGATCGGGTTGATGTAGGTAAAGAAGATAATCGGCGCAGCACCGCGAGCGTGTGCATTACGCGCAAGGGTAAGGGCATCGTCAATCGACGTCCCGTGTTCGAGCGCACGCTGCGCAGCGGCGGCGATCGTGGGACCGTCCGCAAGCGGGTCGCCATACGGGATACCGAGTTCGATGATGTCGGCGCCCGCGCGCGAGATCGCGTCGATCACGAGCGCCGTCGTCGGCAGATCAGGATCGCCGGCGACAAGATACATGATCAGCGCCGCGCGATTTTCCGCGCGGCAGCGGTCGATGACGGCGGCGATCTTGTCGTCGGCTGCGATCATGCGTGAGCCGGCATGCGTTCGGCTTCGAGGGCAGCGACCGTGCGCGTGTCTTTGTCGCCGCGTCCGCTTAAGTTGACGAGCACGAGGCCGCTGGGACCGCGCTCCTGCGCGAGTTTCCGCGCGAACGCGATGGCATGCGCCGTTTCGAGTGCCGGTACGATGCCCTCCGTACGTGCCATCTCGTGGTACATCGCAAGTGCTTCGTCATCGTCGACCGCGACGTACGTCGCCCGGCCGCTATCTTTAAGAAAGGCGTGTTCGGGACCGACGCCCGGATAGTCGAGACCCGCGCTAATCGAATGCGTGTCGCGGACTTGACCTTCGTTTGTCTGTAGCACGTACGAACGCGAACCGTGCAAGATACCGACGGTACCCGAACTCAGCGACGCGGCCGTGTCGATCGATGCAACCCCGTGTCCGGCCGCTTCCACACCCCAGAGCTTCACCTCCGGATCATCGATGAAGCCTGCAAATATCCCCATCGCGTTGCTGCCGCCACCGACGCAGGCGACCACGTCCGTTGGCAAGCGTCCGTAGCGTTCGAGCATTTGCGCGCGGGCCTCGACGCCGATAACCTTCTGCAACTCGCGAACCATGTACGGATACGGATGCGCGCCGACGACGCTGCCGATGATGTAAAACGTGTCGTCGACCCGCGCGGCCCATTCGCGGAACGCTTCGTTGGTGGCATCTTTGAGCGTGCGCGTCCCGCTCTCGACGGCATGCACCGTCGCGCCCAGCAGTTTCATCACGTAGACGTTGCTCGCTTGACGTTCGACGTCGATTGCGCCCATGTAGACGTCGACCGGAATGCCGAGCTTCGCGCCGATCGTTGCCGTCGCTACGCCATGCTGGCCCGCGCCCGTCTCGGCGATGATGCGCTTCTTGCCCATGCGTCGTGCGAGCAGCGCTTGGCCGACGGTATTATTGATCTTGTGCGCGCCCGTGTGGTTGAGATCTTCGCGCTTGAACACCAGCGGCGCCGCCGTCACATCGACCAGCCGTCCGGCAGCGTAAATCGGCGATGGACGACCGACGTAATCACGCAGAATTGCGTCATACTCGGCCCAAAACGCTGGATCCGCAAACGCGGCGTTCATCGCAATTTCGAGTTGCGCGATCGCCTCGATCAGGACTTCGGGCACGAACTTTCCGCCAAAACGGCCGAAGTATCCGCGTTCATCAGGCTTCTGCATCAGCTTCCCTTACCGCGCGTACGAAAGCGCGCACTTTGGTCTCATCTTTTTTGCCGTCGGTCTCGACGCCCGATCGGACGTCGACGCCGAACGGCCGCGCTTGACGCAGGCACGCCCCGACGTTCTCCGGCGTCAGGCCGCCGGCGACGATCACCGGTCGTGTCCTGCTGATCGCTTTGACGACGTTCCAATCGAAGGCAACGCCCGAGCCGCCCGATTTTCCGCCGACACTCGTATCGAACATGAACGTCGCGTGGACGTAGGCATCGAGTTCGGCGAAGTCTTCCGGCGCGTACGCCTCGGCCGGCTTAATGTGAAACACTTTAAGGTAGCGGCTACCCGAGGGAAGCTTCTCGCAAAATTCCGGCATCTCGCTGCCGCTGAATTGCGGAATGATACCGGAGCAAAACGCCAAGGCTACGTCTTTTGGATCGGGATTCACGAACACGCCAACGGGCGTGACCCACGCTGGAATCGTAGCGGCGATTGCTTGCGCTGTCTCGAGAGCGACACGACGCGGACTCTCCGCTAAAATCATCCCCACGGCATCGGCGCCGGCGTCGACCGCAAGCTTCGCATCTTCGAGCGATGCGATGCCGCAAATCTTGATGCGCGTGCGGTTCATGCAGGCACCGGCAACGCCTTGATCGCTCGGATCAACCCGGGGCCGCCGCGCATGAGCGACTCACCGATGAGGAAACCACGCGCGCCGGCCGCGGTCAGGCGAACGCAATCTGCGAGATCGCGAATGCCGCTTTCCGAGATGACGAGCGTCGCGGGGGGGAGCCTCGCCATCAGCCGTTCGCTCACCGCAAGGTCGGTGACAAACGTGCGCAGATTGCGATTGTTGATGCCGAGGATGCCCGCGCCGAGCGCCAAGGCGCGTTCGAGTTCTGGTTCGTCGTGAACTTCGACGAGGACGTCGATCTCGTAGCGTTCGGCTTCGGCGAGCATCGCAAGTAGCTGCCTATCGTCGAGTCCCGCGACAATCGCGAGTACCGCGTCGGCACCGTACGCTGCAGCCTGGACGACTTCATACGGTGCGGTGAGAAAATCTTTGCGTAGAATCGGCACGTTCGCATGGGCACGCGCGACGTCGAGATAAGCAAGATCACCAAGAAAGTGTTCCGTCTCTGTGAGCACGCTAATCGCATCGGCGCCGGCACGCGCGTAGTCTGCCGCAACCATCGCCGGATCCATCCCAGCGGAGATCATCCCCGCCGACGGCGACGCCCGTTTGATCTCCGCGATAAGCGCGGGACCGCGGGCCGATTCGAGCGCACCGCGAAACGACCGGCGCGTCTCGCGCCTCTGTTCCGCGCGTTCGCGTAGTGCGTCGATCGGTTCGCGCGCTTCGTCCTGTGCGAGCACCACGGCTTTGGCGGCGTAAATTTTTCTGAGAATATCGTTCATGTCGGCTGCATCTCCAGCGTTTCGCGAAGAGCTTCAAGCGAGGCGGAGGCAGCGCCGCTCTCGATGCTCTTGCGCGCTTGCACCATGCCCTCGGCAATATCGGCGGCGACCCCCGCGATCACCAACGCAAACGCGGCGTTGAGCGCGACAAGATCGGCCCGAGGCGTGCGTTCGCCACGCAGAATCGCCGTGAGCGCGCTTGCGTTAAAGTCAACGTCGCCACCGCGTATCACTTCCATCGAAGCGCGGACGCCGTACTGCTCCGGGTCCAGCGTCCACTGGCGCGTACCGAATCGATCGAACTGGTAGATCGTCGTGGGCGAATCGCCGGCGATTTCATCGAGGCCGCTTGCACCATACACGACGGCGCCGACTTCGCCGCCGAGGCCGCGCAACGCTTCGGCAACGAGCGGGACGAAACGCGAATGCGCGACGCCGACGACTTGCCGCGTCGCACCGGCGGGGTTCGTGAGCGGGCCAAGAATGTTGAAAATGGTTCGCACGCCGAGCTCGCGGCGGATTGGCGCGACGACACGCATCGCGGGATGATGGCGCTGCGCGAAAAGAAACGCGATCTTATGCTCCCGCAACATCTGCGCGCTCGCTTCCGGCGGGCGATCGAGCGTGACCCCTAAACGTTCGAGGACGTCGGCGCTGCCGCACTGACTGGACGCCGCGCGATTGCCGTGTTTGGCAACCGGCACGCCCGCACCCGAAACGATGAACGCCGCCGCCGTCGAAATATTAATCGTCCCGGCACCGTCGCCGCCGGTCCCGCACACGTCGAGCACGTATGGCAAACCGTGGTCGACACGCACGCTTCGATCGCGCATCGCGCGCGCCGCACCGACCACTTCATCGACCGTCTCGCCTTTGGCTGCGAGCGCCGCAAGCAGTGCCGCCGCGCGTGTCGGCGAGATCGTCTCGTCCATGATCGCGCCGATCGCGAGTGCCGCCATCTCGGAGCTGAGGTGCTCGCCCGCGATCACAGAGCGCAGAAGGGCGGGATACTCGGTCATACCGCCGCCGTTTCACGCGCGAGCGCCAGAAAATTGCGAAAAATCGCCTCACCCGCCGGCGTTAGGATCGATTCGGGATGGAATTGCACGCCAAAGATCGGTAACGTGCGATGCGCAAGACCCTGGATTACGCCGTCGTCGCTTGCGGCCGTCGTACGAAGCTCCGCCGGAAACGGATGATGCGCGACGCAGAGCGAGTGATACCGTGTTGCATCGAACGGCGATGGCAGGCCGACGAAAACGCCGCTGCCGTCGTGCGTGATCGGCGAAGTCTTTCCGTGCACCAGGCGCGGTGCATGCACGACGCTCCCGCCGAATGCTTCGCCGATTGCTTGATGCCCCAGACACACGCCAAGAAGCGGCCGCGTGCTCTCAGCTGCTTCGCGTACGATCGCCATCGTTCGGCCGGCATCTGCCGGACGACCGGGGCCGGGACCGATGGCAATCGCGTCATAGCGGACCGTCACGCCGGATTCGAGACGTGGATCGTCGTTGCGAATCACGTCGACTTCCGCCCCGACGGTGCCGAAAAGATGTGCGAGATTGTACGTGAACGAGTCGTAGTTATCGACGAGCAAGAGCCGCATCATGCGTCCAGCCCTAAGACCGCGCGCACGATGCCGGTCTTATGGAAAATCTCGTCGTACTCGGCTTGCGGCTCGGAATCGGCGACGATTCCGGCTGAGGCTTGCCAGTACGCGCGTCCGTCGACGACCGCAACGCTGCGCAAGATGATGCACGAATCCATGTCGCCATCGAAATCGATGTGGGCGACAGAACCTGCGTAGAAGCCGCGCGCGATGGGTTCGAGTTCGTCGATGAGCCGCATCGCACGAATCTTCGGCGTACCCGTTACCGTACCGGCGGGAAACGCTGCGGCAAAGAGATCGAGTGCGTCGCTCTCGGGACGCAGTTCGCTCACCACATTCGAGACGATGTGCATGACGTGACTGTAACGCTCGATCTTCATCAACTCATCGACGCGCACCGTGCCGATCGTCGAGACGGCCCCGAGGTCGTTGCGGCCGAGGTCGACGAGCATCACGTGCTCCGCGCGTTCTTTTTCGTTGGCGAGTAGTTCGGTCGCGACGGCCGCATCGACGTCGGGATCGTTGCTCCGCGAACGGGTGCCGGCCAGCGGACGAATCCGCGCCGAACGGCCGTCGAGCCGCACGAGAAATTCCGGCGATGCGCCGAAGATGGCGCACCCGTCGGACTCGATGAAGAACATGTACGGTGAGGGATTGCGCGCGCGAATCTGGCGATAGAAATCAAACGGCGTGCCGTCGACCGGCGCCGAGAACCGGATGCCGAGTTGCAGTTGATACACATCGCCATCGGTAATCGCTTGTTTGGCGCGTTTCACGCCCGCGAAGAATTGCTCTTTGGTCAGCGACATCGTAACGGGACCGAGCACTTCGATCGAGGTGGGGATCGTGGGACGCGAATCGAGTAAGCGTGCGATGTAGCGATCCAGACGCGCGCCGACTCCCTCGACGTCGCCTGCATCGCGGGCGAATCCGATGAGCGTCGTGCGATGGGTGAAGTGATCGAACACGACCCACGTTCCGGGAATCACGCACAGCGCATCGGCGAACGGCACGTCCACCGGCAGCTTGGGTCCGATCGCTTCGAGCGCGCGCGCGGCATCGTACGCGAACATGCACACAGCGCCGCCCGGAAACGGCAATTCGCTACGGTCGAGGACGTGGACGCCGATGAACGCGCGAATCTTCGCGAGCATCTGCGGATCGTCGCTGAGCGTAAGCGTCTCCAGATAGTCGAGGCCGATGAACGAGTAGCGCGAGATGCGGTCGGTGCCCTCCACGCTCTCGAGCAAAAGCGAACGCCCCGGTGTAGCCAGGGCGAGGTACGCCGCGATGGGCGTCAGAGAATCGGCGATGAATTCGCGCGTGATTGGGATGAGTTTGCGCGAATTTTCCGGAGCTGAAATCATTGGTGCACTCGTGGGGGTTCGAATCGGGTCGCGGAACAGCCGCAGCTCTGGTGAGTTACACTCACCAAAGCCAGAGCGAAGTGCTTCCCGATTTGACCGTCGACACGAGTTACTTGATCAGCTCGATGATCGAGAGTTCGGCGGCATCGCCCGGACGCACGCGCGTCTTGGTGATGCGCGTGTAGCCGCCCGTACGTTCTTTGTATGCCGGAGCGATCTGCTCGACAAGCTTCTTCACCACGCGCGGGTCGAGCAGGTACTGCGCGACCAAGCGCCGTGAGTGCAAGTCGCCACGACGCGCCTGCGTGATGAGGCGCTCTGCGATCTTGCTGATTTCTTTGGCCTTGGTCGACGTGGTTTCGATCTTCTCGTGCAAGAAGAACGAGGTCGCTAAGTTCCGGAGCAGCGCCTTGCGGTGCCCGTCGGTGCGGGAGAGGCGCTTATTACCGATTTGGTGCGGCATGGCTTAGGTGTCGCGCTGCCTACTGGCGGAGCGACAGACCCCTTTCTTCGAGGACTTGCTTGATTTCATCGAGCGACTTCTTACCGAAGTTGCGCATCTTGATGATCTCATCTTCGCTCATGTCGAGCAGTTCTGAGACCTTCGAGATACCCGCGCGCTTGAGGCAGTTGAACGAGCGCACCGATAGGTTGAGGGTTTCGACCGGTACGTCCCACTCGCTCGTGGGGGCCGCTGCGACCGGCTTCTCTTCGGTCGAGAACCCGACGAAGAGAGACAGCTGGTCGGAGATGATTTCGGCAGACGTCGAAAGCGCTTCGTCCGGTGTGATCGAACCGTTGGTCTCGATCTCGATCGTGAGACGATCGAAATCGACGACCTGGCCGACGCGCGTGTCGTCGACGGTGAAATTGACTTTGCGAATCGGTGAGAAGATCGAGTCCATCGGGATGAGCCCGATCATGTGCTCGATATTGCGCTGCTTGTCGGCCGTGACATAGCCACGGTACTTCTCAACGCCGATTTCCATCGAGAGTTTGGCCGACTTCGTTGTCATCGTCGCGATGTGGTAGTTCGGCTGGAGAATTTCGACATCACCGTCGGGTGAGATGTCGCCGGCGACGACTTCGCGGGCGCCGTTGACTGAGAGCGTCAGAACTTTCGGTTCATCTGAATTCAGCTTGATCGGTAGGCCTTTGAGGTTGAGCAGCAGGTCGGTCGTATCTTCGACGATCCCGGGGATCGTCGAGAACTCGTGCAACACGCCGTCGATTTTAACGTACGTGACGGCGGCGCCGGGAATCGTGCTCAACAGAATGCGGCGAAGCGCATTGCCAAGGGTGATGCCGAAGCCGCGCTCGAGCGGCTCGATCACGAACTTGGCATAGTTGTCGCGGCGTTCGCGGACTTCGATTTGGGCACCCTGCGGCGTTTCGAGAACGGTCATGATTACGATTGGTATCCTTTGTTGCTACTTACGTTATCCGCCGTCTGCCCCGCGAACGACGATCATACGCCTAGCAGCGAATTAGTGATTAACGGCTGTAGTATTCGACGATAAGCTGTTCGTCGACAGGGGTATCGATCTGCTCGCGGCTCGGAAGCGCGACGACTTTGCCCGAAACCTCAGTTTCGCTGAACTCGAGCCATTCCGGCGCGCGACGGCTCTTGGCCATCTCGATATTCGCTTCGAAAATCGTCGACTTGAGGCTGCGCTCGCCGATCGTGATCACATCGCCCGCTTTGACGATGTACGACGGGATGTTCGTGAGACGGCCGTTCACGCGGAAGTGACGGTGCGTCACGAGCTGACGCGCTTGCGCGCGGCTCGAAGCAAGGTTCAGGCGATAGACGACGTTGTCGAGGCGACGTTCGAGCAGTTGGAGGAAGACCTTACCGGTCTGTCCGGGCACACGCTGCGCTGCGCGGAAGTAGTTCTCGAACTGCCCTTCGATCACGCCGTAATAGCGGCGCATCTTCTGCTTTTCACGCAGCTGGCGGCCGTACTCGGAGATCTTCTGGCGGCCTTTTGTATTCTGCGTCTTCTGGCCTGGAGCCGTGCCACGGCGCTCGACGGCGCACTTTTTTGAAAGGCAGCGGTCGCCCTTGAGGAAGAGCTTGATCTTTTCGCCGGTCTTGCTGGACGCGGTCTCGCGACGGCAGAGGCGGCAAACGGCGTCGGTGTAACGTGACATAATGTTCTCTTCAGTCCCTTAAACGCGGCGGCGCTTCGGCGGGCGGCAGCCGTTGTGCGGGATCGGCGTGACGTCTTTGATGAGCGTGATTTCAAGTCCGGTCGCTTGGAGCGAGCGGATCGCGGCTTCGCGTCCGGCGCCCGGGCCTTTGACGTAAACCTCGGCGGACTTCATGCCGTGGTCCATCGCTTTGCGTGCAACGGCTTCGGCAGCCATCTGCGCGGCGAACGGCGTCGACTTCTTCGAACCCTTGAATCCAAGGTTTCCGGCCGATGCCCACGCGATCACGGATCCCTGGTTATCGGAGATCGTGACGATCGTGTTGTTGAACGACGAATGTATGTGCGCGACGCCCGACCCGACGTTCTTGAACTCGCGCTTCTTGCGGGTCTTGGTTTGCTTTTTGGCAGCCAAAAGAATCTCTCTACGGTTTATCTTGCCCGGGCAAATACGAGCCCAGGGTGTCGTCGCCTCGACCAGCCGCTCCCCAGCGGGGTGCGCCGATCTTCTTGCCAGTCGCGCGGCGAACGCAACGGCCCGGCCTCCTGACGGAGAGCCCTATCTTACTAGACCAGGACGCGGGCGGTCAAGTCCGAACCTGGTACGAGAGCGTACAAACCTGTTTGCCTACCAGCCAAGTAGGGTAGGGCGTAATCAGGGGAAGGCATTCTTTCTCTTGTTGGTGGGGACAATGTTAAGAAAACTTACTTTAAAGGCTGGTATGCCGCTGCAGGCTGGCCTTCGTGCAGCCCTCTTGGCTGTCGTACCGCGCGTGGGGGCACTGGCGATCGTTGTCGGCCTGACCATCGCAACTCCGGTTGCAGCACGAGCTGCGGATTTCGGAAACCCGCCCTCGGGCGAATTCCCCATCTTGTATAACGATCACACCGTCTACGCGACCCCCGATGTTTTGAAGGAGGGTCGGGTTCTTGCCGCGCTCGTGAAGGACGGCCAGATATATATCCCGCTTCGATCGATGTTCGAGCAGATGGGCGCCACCGTCACGATTGCCAACGGCGGCAAGACGATGACGGCATCCAAGCCCGGATCAAGCGCGACGGTCACCCTGGGCAAATCCGAGGTAGTGATCAACGGCGAAGTTCGCCCGCTCGACGTTCCGCCGATTCTGTATCACGGCATCATTTTGGCGCCGGTTCGCGTCATCTCCGAGGCGATGGGCGCCTACGTGCTGTGGGTCGCCGACCGACGTCTCGTCGTCGTGCGTTACAACCCGCCGATCGCTCCGCCGACCCCCTCGCCGGTACCGACCCCGGTCCCCACACCTGTGCCGACACCGGCCCCGGTCGTGACCGCTTCGCCGACACCGATTCCGACTTTAGCCCCCTACAACGGTTACGTCGAAGCAGCGTTTTCGGCTGCCAAGAATTACAACGAGTTCTCCGCCGGCGAGTGGTGCAACCGCTCGTATCTCGTGAGCGGCGCATATCTTCTGGCAAACTCGCCATTCGCTGTGAAATTCGACTACCGCCAAAACGTGTATGTCTCGAGCGATAACCTGACGGATACGTTCAACAACCACTACACGAGTTTCTCGACGATCGACGGCGGCACGGCACTCACGCCCGTTTTCCTCGCGCGACAAAGCTCGCTCGACGGGCGGCTCCTCTATCGCATCGCCGATCCCAAAATCTACGTCGGGCTCGGCTATCTCTACACGTCGACCAACTATGGCTACCCGCATCTGACGAGCTTGGGCGTCGGTCTTGAAAAACTGCAAGACCTCAAACCCGGCATCGGATTCTTTGGCTCCGCGTTCTACTATCCAAACGCGAGCGGCACGTACACGATCAACAACGCCGCCAGCCCCAATAGTTCGAAATCGTACCAACAGAAGTACCAGATAACGAAGTACGATATCGGCTTGACGCTAGTTGCAAAACACTCACCGGTTTACGTTTACGGCGGATTGAGCGCAGAGCACTATCAAGCCAAGACGAACGCGCCGATCGGTCAAACGCACGATGGTCCGTATCTCGGCCTCGGCGTGAAGTTCTAGGTTGAGGATCATGAAGATATTCAAATCATCGCCGTACATTTCGGCGTTCGTCGCGCTCATCGTCCTTACGTCGCTTGCATCGTGCAGCGGCGGCGGCGGCTGCGGTAACTGCACGGTCCCGGCATATAACGCCGCCGCACCGACGCCGCTACCGCCCGGCGTGACGCCCACGCCGACACCGCTTCCGCCCGGCGTGACGCCCACACCGCTTCCGCCCGGCGTGACGCCCACACCGCTTCCGCCCGGCGTGACGCCGACTCCGACACCGACACCCATCCCGCCGCCCGTTGCGCTGTCATGCGCTGCGAATGCGGTACCGCCTAATCAAGGTGTTCCGCTCGGCAGCGCCTTCTCGTTTGCTGTCTTAGCGGGAACCGCGAATATTACGAACACGAGCAGCATCCCGAACCCCACCAACATCACCGGTGATATTGGCGTCTCTCCCGGGACAGCAATCGTCGGCTTCCCGCCGGGTAATGTCATCGGCGGCGGAATCTTCGCGAATGTGCCCCCGGCAATCGCCGCGCACGCAGACGCTGGAACCGCGTTCAATAATGCCGCCGGTCGGGCAAGTACCGGCACCGTGCCGGGGGATCTCGCCGGGTTAACGATCGTACCGGGCGTGTACACCGCGGCAGCCGTTTCCGTCGGTATCGGCGCGAACGGAACCGTGACCCTCGATGCTCAAGGCAATCCGAATGCCGTGTGGATTTTCCAAATTCCATCATCGACATTAACCGCCAACGTCGGCAGCAGAGTCCTCCTGGCCGGCTTAGCAAATCCGTGCAATATCTTCTGGGAAGTTGGTTCTTCAGCAACGCTGAACGGCCCGATCTTCGCAGGAAACGTCATCGCGTTCTCATCGATTAGCGTTGGCAGCAATGTGGTCATGACCGGTCGTCTCATCGCTGTGAATACGGCCGTCACGCTCATAAGCGACACCATCACGCGCCCCGACCCGTAGAAGCTGGCTCAGGCCAAACCACCGGCTCGCGAGGAAACTCGCGAGCTTTTTTTTGCTCGCAACTCTCTTCGGCGCGGTGCTGTCGACACGGTCAATGATTGCATGGTATGGGACGGGTCTGATGGGCGCGGGCTTCGTGCGCAAACAGCGCGAGCTCGGCGTAGATGTGAACGTGTGGAACCGCAGCTCGGACAAGGCGAAAGCCCTCGAAGCCGATGGCGCGCACGCATTCGCGGATCCGGCGGAAGCGGCGAAGGGTGCCAAGCGCATCCACCTCTCGCTCTCCGACGATGCATCGGTCGACGGCGTACTCGGGAAGATTCTCGGATCGCTCGAAGCGGGTGCGGTGGTGATCGACCACACCACGACGGCGCCGACACCAACCAAAGAACGTGCCGAGAGCCTCGCTGCGCGCGGCGTCACGTTCCAACATGCGCCCGTCTTCATGGGGCCAGCGAACACGCGCGACGGCTCCGGGATCATGCTGGCCTCGGGACCGAAGGCGATCTTCGATTCGCTCGAACCCGAACTCCAGAAAATGACGACGACGGTGTTGTATCTGGGCCAACGCTTGGACGCGGCGTCTTCTTACAAACTCTTTGGCAACATGATGCTGTTCTTCATCGCAAGCGGACTCTCGGACGTCTTCGCGCTCGCGCAGTCGCTCGGGATCAAAGCACCCGAGGCGATGGAGCTTTTCTCGACGTTCAACCCCGGCAATATGATTGCGGGCCGCGGCAAGAAAATGGCTGCGGGTGATTTCGCAGCGGCATTCGAGATGACGATGGCGCGCAAAGACATTCGCCTGATGATCGAAGAGGCCGGCCGCCATAACGTAACGCTCGATACGCTGCCGACGATCGCCGGTGTCCTCGATCGTGCAATCGCCGCCGGACATGGCCGCGATGACATGGGGGCGATCGCCTCCAAGTACGTAAAGTAAGTGGTCCGCTACATCACCGAAGCGCAGGTCGCAAGCGCTGTCGGCATGCCCGACGCGCTCGCTGCGGTCGAACACGCTTGTCGCGAACTCGCTGCGGGCCGCGCGCAAAATTCGCCGCGCGCTCGCGTGCGCGACGGCGAGGCCGGGACAATTCTCCACGTACTGCCAGCAACGCTCGATCACCGCCTCGGCTACAAGGCGTATTCGAGCGCAAAACGCGGCGCGAAGTTTTGGGTCCACCTTTACGCTGCAACCGGCGAGTGGCTCGCCATCATCGAGGCGGATCGGCTCGGACAACTGCGCACCGGTGCGGCATCGGGAGTTGCCTCGCGTGCGCTCGCCCGTGAGGATGCAACCACGCTCGGCGTCATCGGCACCGGGTATCAGGCGCGCACGCAAATCGCCGCGGTCTGCGCGGTCCGTCCGATCGACCGCATCGTCGTGTTCGGCCGCGACGAAGATCGCCGCAAGACATTTGCCTCGGCAGTGCAGCAAGAGCTCGGCATCGACGTCGTCGCGGCGTCGACAGCACGCGAAGCGATTGAAGTCGCGGATGTTGTGGTGACGATGACGGGCTCGAATGACCCCGTGTTCGATGGCACCTGGCTACGACCCGGAACGCACGTCAACGCTGCCGGATCGAATCGCCTGTGGGCGCGCGAGATCGACGCCGAAACCGTGCGCCGCGCGGACATCGTCGCCGCCGAAGACCTCGCTCAACTCCGCGTCGAGTCGGGGGACCTTGCCGAGGCCGTCGCAGACGGCGCGTTTGCATGGGAGCGCGCGACACGCTTAGCCGACATCGTGGCCGGTACGTCTCCGACGCGCACGAACGAGAAACAAATAACGCTTTTCGAATCGCTCGGCATTGGTCTGTGGGACGTCGCGCTTGCGAACATCGCGTACGACCGGTGCACGGAAAACGGAGTCGGAAGCGAGTTACCCCTCGACGGCTGATCGCGTCGTAGGTTAACGTTTCCTTATTTTTCGCTCGAGGATACGGTTTTGCGGAACGAATGATCTTGCGGCTCGGTCCTAGGTGAGGGTTGTAATTCGTCGGCGCCGGCGTTTACGATTTCGCACTTGAAACTAGACGAGGCTCGCATGTCAAATATCGTTGAAACCGCCGTATCTGCCGGAACGTTCACCACGCTCGTTGCCGCGGTCAAAGCCGCCGGCCTTGCCGAGACGCTCAGCGGTCCGGGACCGTTCACCGTTTTCGCACCGAATGACGAAGCGTTTAAAAAGCTCCCGGCCGGAACGGTCGAAGGCCTGCTCGCGGACATTCCGAAACTCAAGAAGATTCTCACCTACCACGTCGTCTCGGGCAAAGTCATGGCCGCTGACGTCGTCAAGCTCACCAAAGCCACCACCGTCGAAGGTAGCGACGTCCACATCCACGTCAACGGCGGCGTGAAAGTTAACGAAGCCAAGGTCATCGCAACCGATGTCAACGCTGACAACGGCGTGATCCACGTGATCGACGCGGTCTTGCTTCCCAAGTAGTCATCACGTCGTTCTGCGACGCTGAATCGAAAACGACGCTTCCTCGCGGGAGCGTCGTTTTCGATTCTCGCGTGCTAGTCGCTGTTCATCGCGACGTCGTCTTCGACCGCGTCTTGGTGGCGGCGACGATAACAAATTTCGAGCTTGTTCCCGTTTGCATCTTCAAAGAACGCTGCATAATATTGCTCTGAGGAGTACGGGATCTCCGGACCCTCGACGTTCACCGCACCCGCCGCTGTGGCGATCGAAGCCAGTCGATCGACATCCGCAGCAGACCGCGCCGTAAACGCAATACGAGAAGCGTCGCCGCGGTGTCCAGGAGATCCATTCAAGCCAAAGAAGCGCGTCGGCGCGTCGATCCGCCGGGGTTCGTAGTATTTTATGGCCCCGTCGGTCTCGTGGATGTCCGTAAGACCCAGCGCCGGAAGCAGCGCGTCATAGAGCGGCCGGGCAGCCGCAAGATCGTGCACGCGCAAGTCGATGTGATCGAAGCCCGCAAAACCGTGTTCGTTCATCATTCCTCATTCTGCCCCGTCCGCCCGAATTGCTTCGTCGTATCACCAAGGACCGCCTCAAACAACAAGCCGAGTTGTCAGCCGAAGAAATCACCGACGGTACGCACGCTCGACGAACGAGACCACGCCGAACGGCTGATCGTCATCTGCGTGCAACGCTTCCCAAATACCGCGACGTGTGCGTCGACTACGCGGCCCGAAGCAATGAGCGGCGGCGTGTGGGCTCAGCGTCCGATTTGTGAGGTGCTCTCGTAATACGGCTTTGTTCCCATCGCGTGGTCGGTCATGTCGACGATGTCCACGATCTCCGGCGCAACCTTGCGCACCATGAGCTCGAAGCCTTGTCGCAGAGTCAATTGAGATGCCGCGCATCCCTGGCACCCGCCGCTCATCGCAATGAAGAGGTGAGCATCGCGGACGTCGGTGACCGAAATCTTGCCGCCATGGGCAGCGATGGATCGATTTACTTCCTTGTCGAGCAGTTCTTGGATTACCGCGCGAAGTTCGCTGTCGCTCCGCGCTCGCGCATTTTCATGGCGAGGGGTACTGAGGATTGCCGGTACGCCCGCCAGCAGCTGCTTTCGAATAGCCGTTCCGATGCCAGATTTGAGTTCTGACCACGACGCGCTCGATGCCTTGCCAACGTTCACCACATGCTCGTTTACGAGCGCGTGCACAACACCGGGCATTTCGAATAAGCGCTCGATGAGCGGTGAACCATTGGCTCGCTCCTTGCTGCCGAAAAAGAATGGCCCGCCCGGGTGCACGCTGCGGCTGACTGTGAACTTGCACGTGTCCGGGTCCGCCACGGAAATCTCGGCGCGGATCGTAATCGCCGGGTCAGCGGGGCTGTTAGACATCCTCGCCGACCGCCGCCGCAGCGCGTTCTCCAAGCGCGCGCAAAAGCTCAAAAGTGTAAATTCCGGTCGTGTGGCCGTCGTTCCAACCGATCGTTAAGGCGTAATTACCCACACTCGAAATCGTTCGCGGAGCTACGTCCGGTCGGATGCTCTTTGGATCTATAAGGCGTTCCCCGCTCATCTCCGACACACACAGCGCGCATTGGCACGCTAACCGAAGGTCCCTGACGTCAAAGTCGCTCCGCTGCCCGTCCTGCCACAGGATCGACAGCGTCCGAGCATCGCGTTGACGGTAGCCAATTGCGGTAGTGCGAGAGCCCTCCGCTCGGATGTCATTTTCTCCCCACACCGGTTCGCCGGCGCCGGTTTCCCAAGTCCAGACGAACGGCTTTAACTCGCCTGCCGGAAGTCCCTGAAGTCGGCCAGTTAACTCCGTGGCGATAGCGCGGTACACCAACGCTGCAGGTGAGGGCGCTCGGTCGAGCACGATCGGTCGTCCTTCATCTCCCGAAGTGACGATGCCGGCATCGAGAGGAATCGCACCCAGGAACGGGACGCCTAGTTCTCGGCTCATGCGCTCGCCGCCGCCTTGACCGAAGATATCCGTCCCCTGGCCACAGTGCGTACATGTGAAAGTACTCATGTTTTCGATAACGCCGAGGATGGGGACGTGCACTGTTTCGAACATTCGCAGCCCGCGACGGGCGATTTTGAGACTGACTTCCTGCGGCGTTGTTACGATAATCGCGCCTGACAACTGAATGCTTTGTGTGACCGTCAACTGGGTATCGCCCGTCCCCGGCGGGAGGTCAAGGATTAAGTAGTCCAGCTCTCCCCACTCCACGGCGTCAATGAACATTTTCAAGTACTTGCCTACCATCGGGCCGCGCAAGATGGCCGGTTTGTCGTCTCCGGTGAGCATGCCCATGGACATCACCTTGAGGCCGTGGCGCTCCGCCGGAACGATCATGCCATTGGGGGACTTGACCGGCGGATGGCCGGTGGGAAGTCCCAGCATCACCGGAATGCTCGGCCCGATGACGTCAGCATCAATTAACCCGATCCTGCCCCCGATCGCTTGCAGCGCGAACGCGAGATTCACGCTGACGGTGGACTTACCCACGCCGCCTTTGCCGCTGCCCACGGCAATAACGTGTCTGATCCCCGACAGCTTTTCGCCGGGAGAAGGCGTGGACGCCGCGCCGCGCGCGTCGTCCGGTTCATGGTCGCGTGCGGGACTACCGATCTGCATACTTCAGCCCTTCCAGTTTTGATCTTGATCGAGCCGGTTTATCTCAAATGCGTGTTCCACCGAAATTCCTCGACGGACAAGCGCCCAAACAGAGTGGGCTCAATTTACAAGCAAGTCAACGACTTTCTGCATTATCTTCGGAGTTGCTGCCGATTCTTGCTACGCACGGGGATTTGGCAAGGCAGCCTCGGTCGCGATGCCAACCCGACTCCGAATCTGACGATAAAAAAAGCCCCCGGCGAAAGCGCCAGGGGCAAGAAACTCGTCCGTCCGGGAGAGATTACTTCTTGGTGATCTTCTTCTTTGCAGCGACGGTGCGCTTGGGACCCTTGCGCGTGCGCGCGTTGGTCTTCGTACGCTGACCGCGCACGGGCAGGCCGCGACGATGACGTAGGCCGCGGTAGCAGCCGATATCCGTCAGACGTTTTATGTGGCCGGCGATTTCACGCCGCAGATCGCCCTCGACCTTGATCCGGCCGTCGATCGCTTCGCGGACCTTCTGCTCGTCTTCGGCAGAAAGGTCTTTGACGCGGATGTTCGGATCCACACCGGTATCGGCGAGGATTTGCTTCGCGGTCGGCACGCCGATTCCGAAAATATACGTGAGGGCGATCTCGATGCGCTTTTCGCGCGGCAGATCGATACCGGAAATACGAGCCATTAGCCTTGCACCTGTTTGTGTTTGGGATTCACGTCGCAAATGACGCGAACTTTGCCTTCGCGGCGGATCACTTTGCAGTTTTCGCAGATTCGTTTTACGGACGGACGAACTTTCATAGCACTTTCTCTCTATTGATGATGGTTTAGCGGCAGCGACTTACGCTGCGACTTCTTCTTTGGGGCGGAACTTCTCGACGTCGGGATGTTCGTAGGCGTTGCGCAAGGTGAGGATCCGCGGACCGTCGTCCATGATTGCAATCGTGTGTTCGAAGTGAGCGGCAAGCTTGCCGTCCGCCGTCACGACGGTCCACCCGTCTTGCAGCGTTTCGACTTGCCAGGTTCCCTCGGTAATCATCGGCTCGATCGCAAGACAGAGGCCGACGCGCAATTCGGGGCCTTGGCCCGGGGTACCGTAATTGGGGACCTGCGGCTCCTCGTGCATCTTCGTGCCGATCCCGTGCCCGACGAGATCACGCACAACGCCATAACCGTTTTTCTCGGCGTGGGTTTGCACCGCATGGCCGATATCGGAGAGACGGTTGCCGCGCTTCATCTGCGCGATCCCGAACATGAGGCATTCCTGGGTCACGCGCATGAGACGCTTAGCTTCCAGAGAGACGTTGCCGACAGCGACCGTGACGGCCGAGTCGGAGACGTAGCCGTCGAGGGTCGTGCCAATGTCGATCGATAGCAGGTCGCCGTCGTTGAGCACGCGCGAACCGGGCATGCCGTGGACGACTTCCTCGTTGACCGAGGCGCAGATCGTCGACGGGTAGCCGTGGTAACCGATGAAGGTCGGGACGCCGCCCATCGAGCGGATCGAATCTTCGGCCATTTTGTCGACGTGCGCCGTCGTCATGCCCGGCTTGACCGAAGCGATGAGCATCTCGAGCGTCTTGGACGTAATCTTGCCGCTGCGGCGCATGATCTCGATCTCACGCACGCTTTTGATCGTAATCATGCAGTTTTGACGCCTTCAACCAGCGCGACGATTTCCTTGGAGACATCGGCGATCGGGGCGAGCGCGTCGATCTTCGCAAGGCGTCCCGAATTCTCGTAGTAACCGATCAGCGGCGTCGTCTGTTTTTCGTACACGCCAAGGCGCGTCGCGACGGCTTCAGGTTTGTCGTCGTCGCGTTGCACGAGTGCACCGCCGTCTTCATCATCGACACCGGACACTTTCGGCGGATTGAAGGTATCGTGATACGAACGGCCGGTTCGCGGATTGGTCCAGCGGCCGGACAGGCGGACCTTCATCTCGTCGATGTCGACTTCGAAAAGAATCGCCGTCGCGGCATCAGCGCCGTGTTTGACGAGCAGCGAATCGAGCGCTTCGGCCTGCGCGACGGTACGCGGGAAGCCGTCGAGCAGTTTGCCGCCTTCACTCGCAAGTTCGGGCTCCATCATGCGAATGATGAGGTCGTCGGGCACGAGTTGGCCCGCGTCCATGAACGACTGCGCTTCTTTTCCGAGCGGCGTGCCCATGCGGCGATTATGCCGCAGGATGTCGCCGGTCGAAATCTGGCGCATACCAAACTTCTCCTCAAGCACCTTCGCTTGCGTACCTTTGCCCGCACCCGGAGGACCGAGAAGTACGAGAATCATGAAGATCTGCTCATGCCGCTGAAAGGCGCTCCGCCCAAGGCTCCGCGCCCCCCATGCAGAGCATGGGGCCCCCGGTCCGAGCTCGCAATGAGCCGAACCGCAGAGGCGACATTCTGCTGCGCTCGCTCCATCGTCATTTATTTTTTGATGAAACCGCGGTAGTCGCGCATTGCAAGGCGCGCTTCGATTTGCGTGATCGAATCGAGCGCCACGCCGACGACGATGAGCAGCGAGGTCGAGCCGATGTAGAGCTGGCCGACGCCGAGATCGCGCTGGAGCGACGGCAAGACAGCGAGCAAACCGAGGTATACGGCTGCGGCAGTCGTGATCCGAAGCAAAATCTTGTTGATGTAATCGACCGTCGGCTGGCCCGGGCGGATACCTGGGATGAACGAGCCCGACTTCTTCAAATTATCCGCGATGTCGCGCGTGTTGACGACGATTGCCGAGTAGAAGAACGTGAAGACTACGACCAAGATGAAGTACACGAGATTGTACAAGAATGTGTTCGGACCGAAGTAGGTCTGCAAGAACAGCGAGACTTGTGAACCCGGACCCGTGTTGCCGTGCTGGAACCACGAGAGCGCCTGCTGCGGCAAGAGCAAGATCGAGATTGCGAAGATGATCGAGATGACGCCTGCGTTGTTGAGGCGCAGCGGAATGTACGAACTGCGTCCCGCGAACATCTTGCGGCCGACGACGCGGCGCGCTTGCTGCACTGGAATACGGCGCTGACCCTGGTACATGAAGACGATCGAGACGATCGTGATCAGCGCGATTGCGATGAAGAGCAAGAGCCCAAGATAGTTAACTTCGGCACCCTTACCCGCAAGCTGGAACGTCTTGCCGAGCTGTGAGGGAAAGCGCAACACGATGCCGACGAAAATGATCAGCGAGATGCCGTTGCCGATGCCCTTGTCCGTGATCTGTTCGCCGAGCCACATTAGGAAAAGCGTCCCGGAGACCATCGCGACGATAACGTAGAGCACGAAGAAAATCGAGGTGTCGTAGAAGACGCCCGAGTTCTTCATGGCGATCGTCATGGTCGTCGCTTGCACGACGGCGAGCACGATCGTCAGCCAGCGCGTGTACTGGCTGATCTTTTTGCGGCCTTCTTCGCCGCCTTTCTTCGCCATCTCTTCGAGCTGCGGGATGACCACGGTCATCAGCTGCATGATGATACTGGCGTTGATATACGGCGTGATTCCCATCGCGATGACCGAGAGACGCTGAAGCGCTCCGCCCGAGAGAAACCCGAGGAAGTTATAGAACGTGCCCTGTGCGAGCAGCCGTTCCCAAACTTGCGCGTTCACGTTCGGAATCTGAACGTGGATCATGAACACGAAAAGCGCAAACGCAGCGAACACGAAGCCGATGCGTTTGCGAATGTCCGGGACGAGCAGCGCCGCGCGCAGCGTTGTCAGCAAGTGAAGTTAACCTTCGGTCTCTTCGAATTTCGCACCGGCGGCGGCGAGTGCTTCGCGCGCGGTCGATGAGAAGGCGATATCGCGAAATTTCAGGCCGGTCGGAAGCGACTTGCCGGATTTGGACCCGCCAAGAATCTTCACGCCGTCGCGCAGATCTTTGAGCTTCTTTGCTGCCTTGAGCGACTGCGGCGACACTTCAACTGAGGTATCCCAGTCGGCGAGATCCGCAAGGTTGATCACGGCGAACACCTGACCGAAGTGGCCGATGTCGCGGGCGCGCTGCGAGATACCGCGTTGTTGAGGTAGCCGACGGGCCCACGGGGTCTGTCCGCCTTCGAACGCAGGTCCCTTACCGCCGCCCGAACGCACGGTCTGACCTTTGCCGCCTTCGCCGCCGGTCTTGACCATGCCCGAGCCGTGTCCTCGACCGACGCGCGTGCGTTTCGGTCGGGAATGCTTGTTGGGTTTGAGACCCGCAAGCGTCACGAGCGGTCCGGTCGCCGAAGCGATCGGGGCTGCGGCGGTTGACGAGGCCGAGGTCGAAGCCTTCTTCGTTGTTGCTTTTGCCATGATTAAATGAAGAGTTCCGAGACCGTTTTGCCGCGCAGAGCTGCGACTTGCTCGGCGGTCCGCAGCGATTTGAGAGCTTCGATCGTCGCGTAGACGACGTTGATCGGGTTCGCGGTTCCAAGCGACTTCGTAAGAATGTCGTGAATGCCGGCGAGTTCGAGCACCGCGCGCATCGCACCACCAGCGATAACGCCCGTACCCGGCGAGGCGGGTTTAAGCATCACGCGGCCCGCACCGACTTGCTTGGTAATTTCGTGCGGGATCGTACGTTCGACCATCGGTACGGTGACGAGGGCCTTGCGGGCCTGCTCCACACCCTTGCGGATGGCTTCGGGGACTTCGCCCGCTTTGCCGATGGCGAAGCCCACTTTGCCTTTGCGATCGCCGACGACGACGAGGGCGCTGAAACTAAAGCGTTTGCCGCCCTTGACGACTTTGGCAACGCGGTTGATGCGGACCACGGTCTCTTCGAAACCGGAGTTGTCGCGTTCGCGACCACGATTATACATAGCCTAAAACTCCAAACCGGCTTCACGCGCGGCCGCAGCGAGTGCTGCGACGCGGCCGTGATACTTAAGACCACTGGTATCGAAGACGACGGCGGTGATGCCGGCGGCTTTGGCTTTTTCCGCGATCGTCGTGCCGATTTTGGTGGCAGCTTCGATGTTGGTATGCGAGTCGAGGCCGCCTGCGACCGACTTTTCGCGCGTCGAAGCGGCAACGAGGGTGTGACCCTTCGTGTCGTCGATCACGGTTGCGTAGATGTGGTGAAGCGAGCGGAAGATCTGCAGGCGCGGGCGGGCCGTCGTGCCGATGACTTTCTTGCGAAGACGGCCATGGCGCTTGACGCGCGAGATATTTTTCGATACTTGACGAGCCATTATTTCTTCCCGGCCTTACCGGCCTTGCCCATCTTCTTACGCACGACTTCGCCTTCATAACGAACGCCTTTGCCCTTGTAGGGTTCGGGCGGACGAAGGTCGCGGATTTCAGCGGCAACTTGTCCGACTTGCTGTTTGTCGATGCCATCGACGTGAATTTTCGTCGTGCCCTCGATGGTGAACGCGATGCCCTTGGGCGGATCGTAGCTCACCGGATGCGAGAACCCAAGCGACAAATTGATCTTCTCGCCGGCCTTGGCGACGCGGTAGCCGACGCCTTGGAGCTCGAGGCTCTTGCGGAAGCCCTTGGTGACGCCTTCGACCATGTTCGAAATCAGCGTGCGCGTGAGCCCGTGCGCCGAGCGCGACGGTTTGTCATCGCCCTTGCGATCGACTTGCACGTGGCCATCGGCAACGGTCACGGTGACGTGATCGAGGATGTGCTGGTTGAGTTCGCCCTTGGGGCCTTTGACGTGCACGAATCCAGGTTTGACGTTGATATCAACGCCGGCGGGAAAGGCGACGGGTAATTTTCCAATACGTGACATCAGGCGTTACCACACATACGCGAGGACTTCACCGCCGAAGCCTTCGCGCTTTGCGCGCTTGCCCGACATGATGCCCTTCGAAGTTGAGATGATGACCAGACCGAGTCCACCGAGAACGCGCGGGATTTCCGTCTTGGTCGTGTAGACGCGCAGACCCGGCCGGCTGATCCGGCGCAAGTTGGTGATGACTTTCTCTTTTTCCGGACCGTACTTGAGGGTGACGCGAAGTGTGCCTTGCGGCCCTTCGGTAACCATCGCAAAGTCGGTGATGAAGCCTTCATCTTTGAGGATGACGGCGACCGCCTTCTTCATCTTCGAGGCCGGAATGTCGACCGTCTGGTGATTGGCCGTATTCGCATTGCGGATACGGGTCAACATGTCAGCGATCGGATCGGTGATAACGCCCATTATATATTTACCCTTTAACTCTCGGCAGTTACCAAGACGCCTTGGTCACACCGGGAACGAATCCACGATGCGCATTCTCGCGGAAACAAATGCGGCACATCGCGAACTTGCGCAGATATCCGCGAGGACGTCCGCAGCACTTGCAGCGATTGTGATTGCGCACCGCAAATTTTTGCGGATGCTTGGACTGTTCGACGAGGGCGGTTTTCGCCATTACGCAGTTGCTCCAGCCGTAGTCGTGGGCTTCTGCAACGGCAGGCCCATTTGCGTGAGAAATTCCGTGGCTTCTTCGTCGGTCTTGGCCGTCGTTACGATGACGATATCCATGCCGCGTGCCTTCTCGACCTTATCGAAGTTGACTTCCGGGAAAACCAACTGCTCTTTGAGGCCCATGTTGTAATTGCCGCGGCCGTCGAACGACTTGCGCGAGAGACCGCGGAAATCGCGAATGCGCGGGAGCACGATATTGAAGAGTTTATCGAGAAACACATACATGCGCTCTCCACGAAGCGTGACTTTGCAGCCCACGTTCATGCCTTCGCGCAGCTTGAATGCCGCGATCGACTTCTTGGCCTTGGTAATGATCGGCTTCTGACCCGAGATCGTCTGCAGCTCGTTGAGCGCGACGTCGAGGATCTTCGAATTCGTGATGGCATCGCCGACCGACATGTTGATGACAACTTTGTCGAGCTTGGGAACCATGTGAACGTTCTTATAGCCGAACTTTTCCGTCATCGCCGGACGGACCGTGGCTTGATATTTTTCTCGGAGGCGCTCAGCCATGACTATCGTTCCTTCGCCGACTCAGCAGCCGGCTCGCCGCATTTGCCGCAGACGCGCTGCGAACCATTTGCGGTGACATTCTTTTTGATGCGCGCCGGCACGTTGCACTTCGGGCAGACGTACTGGAGAGCCGAGATCGGGAGCGGCGCTTCTTTTTCGAAGATACCGCCGGCTTTGGAGCCGTCCTGACCTTGCTTGGTGTGGCGCTTGACGACGTTGAGCCCCTCAACCGTCGCTTGACCGTCTTTGGGGAACACGGCCTTGACGATTCCGCGCTTACCCTTTTCACGTCCGCGGCGGATCATAACGGTGTCGCCCTTGACGATATTAGGCTTCGCGATCGCTGCGAGAGGCATTATAAAACCTCCGGCGCGAGCGAGGCGATCTTCAGGAACCCGCGGTCGCGCAGTTCGCGGCAGACGGGCCCGAAAACGCGCGTTCCGCGCGGATCGAGGTTCTCTTTTTCGCCCTTGATGATCACGCACGCGTTGTCATCGAACTTGATGATCGAGCCGTCGGGACGGCGCATCGGCTGGCTACAGCGAACCACGACCGCCTTGACGACCTGGCCCTTTTTAACAGCAGCACCCGGAATCGCGCTCTTCACGGTTCCGACAATGATATCTCCGACGTGGGCGTACTGATGCCGACTGCCGCCACTGACGTGGATGCAGAGCAATTCGCGCGCTCCGGAGTTGTCTGCGACCTTGAGTCGCGTCTCTTGCTGGATCATGTTCTCTTACTTCGCCTTTTCGACGATCTCGA
>JANLVI010000038.1:0-17253 GCA_031363915.1 Vulcanimicrobiota bacterium | reverse complement strand
CGGCGCGAGCGATGCGATCTTGAGAAAACCACGGTCGCGCAATTCACGGCAGACGGGCCCGAACACACGCGTACCACGCGGGTCGAGGTTGTCTTTTTCGCCTTTGATGATCACGCACGCGTTGTCGTCGAACTTGATGATCGAGCCATCGGGACGGCGCATCGGCTGGCTGCAGCGAACCACGACCGCTTTCACGACCTGGCCCTTTTTCACCGCAGCACCCGGAATCGCGCTCTTCACGGTTCCGACGATGATGTCTCCGACATGGGCGTACTGATGCCGGCTGCCGCCACTGACGTGGATGCAGAGCAATTCGCGCGCTCCGGAGTTGTCTGCGACTTTGAGTCGCGTCTCTTGCTGGATCATGTTCTCTTACTTCGCCTTTTCGACGATCTCGACGAGGCGCCAGCGTTTGTCTTTCGACATCGGCCGGCACTCGGCAATGCGGACCAAGTCGCCGATGCCGGCGGTGTTGGATTCATCGTGTGCTTTGAAGGTGACGGACTTACGAACGATCTTCTTATACACCGGGTGGGGAACGCGTGTTTCCGTCACGACGACGATGGTCTTATCCATCTTGTCGCTCTTGACGCGGCCCTGTTTGATACGACGGCGGTTGCGAGCGGCTTCGGTCGCCGCGGCGGTGTTAGGCTGCTCCATTACGTGCCTCGACGATCCGCTTTTCGCTGATCGCAGTCTGGATTTGCGCGAACGTACGGCGGGTGGCTTTCACTTTTGAAAAGTCTGAAAGATGGCCCGTGCGCAGCGAGAAGCGCTGGTTGAAAAGTTCTTCCTTGGTTTCGCGAGCTTTGGTTTCGAGCTCCGCGATCGTCAGGTCGCGCAGGGCGCGCAAATCGTTCTTCTTCATACGGCGATACCATCGGTTGCGCGTGAAATGAACTTGGTACCGATCGGCAGTTTGGCCGATGCGAGACGCATGGCTTCCTTGGCGACCGTTTCCGTCACGCCGGCGATCTCGAAGAGGACGCGCCCGGGATGGATCACGGCGACCCAACCCTCGGGGTTGCCTTTACCGGAACCCATGCGCGTTTCCGCGGGCTTCTTGGTCACGGACTTGTCCGGGAAGATCTTGATCCAGACCTTACCGCCGCGCTTGATGTGGCGCGTCATGGCGATACGGGCGGCTTCGATCTGTCGGTTGGTCATCCAGCACGGCTCGAGCGCCTGCAAACCGAACTCGCCGAACGTCAGCGCGTTGCCGGTTTGGGCTTTGCCCGTCATGCGTCCGCGGTGAACGCGGCGCCATTTGACTCGTTTTGGTGTCAGCATTGCTTCTGTTTCCTAACCGGCCGCGCCGTCGGGCGAAGGCGGGGCATCTGCGTGACCGCCATCGGTCGGGCTTGCAGCGTCTTGGTGAATGTGCGGTGCTTCGGCTTCGGCCGCCATCGGACGCTCGGCGTCGTCGTGCGTGACCTGCGATGCCAGCTCGACCTGCGACGTTTCCGTCGTCACGCCGTGCCCGTGATCGGCTGCCTGGGCGTGCGTCGTCGCGCCGCCGTGTTCGCCAGTCGGGTGATTGCCCGCCACCGAAGGTGCGCCGTCGGTGACTGATTCGAGCGACGCGTTGTCGGCGGTTGCCGCATGCATCGCCGCAGTCGTGTCGAGTCCGCCTGCGGGAGCGGGGCGCGGTCCGCGTCCGGCACTGACGGGGCGTCCGCCGCGCTCGCCGCGACGATCGCGGAACGTTGCACGTTCCGGGCCGCCCGCGCGCTGCGGTTCCATGACCGGACGCGGGATCTCAAGACCGCGCGATTCCGGGAGAACTTCGCCTTTATAGATCCAGACTTTCACGCCGATGCGGCCGAAGGTCGTGAACGCTTCGACGTGCGCGTAATCGATGTCGGCGCGCAGCGTGTGCAGCGGCACCTTGCCGTCGTGGTTGCGTTCGGTACGCGCGATTTCCGCGCCGCCGAGACGTCCCGAGACTTGAACCTTCACACCGCGTGCGCCGGCTTTCATCGTGCGCATGATCGCCTGCTTCATGGCGCGTCGGAAAGCGATACGCTTCTCGAGCTGGTCGACGATGTTCTGGCCGACCAGGCGCGCGTCGAGTTCGGGATACTTGATTTCAACGACGTTAACTTGAACGGTTTTGCCGGTCAGCTTCTCGAGGTTCTTGCGAATCTCGTCGATGCCGACTCCGCGCTTGCCGATGATAATGCCGGGTTTCGCAGTATTCACGATCACGCGCGCTTGATTGGCACGGCGCTCGATCTCGACTTTGGAGATCGCAGCGGCGCGCGTCATGCGGCCGAAATACTTGCGAATCGCGACGTCTTCGTGTAGCCACGCCTGATAGTTCTTTTTCTCGAACCAGCGGCTGTCCCACGTGCGGGTGATTCCCAGTCGCAGACCGACCGGGTTGATCTTCTGACCCATATTACTCCGAGGCCTCCGGTTTGGTTGGGGCCTTCTTCTTGCGCGGTGCGGCAGCTGGTTTTGAGGCGGCGACTTGAGCGCCGCGTGAATCGCGGGTGCTCATGGCAATCGATGCGCCGGCGCGTTGACGTGCGAGACGCTTCGGCGGCGTTGCCCCGACGGCGATCGTGACGTGCGACATGCGCTTGCGTTTGAACGCCGCGCGGCCTTGCGCGCGGGGATCGAGACGCTTGGTGAAACCACCACCCGGACCACCGTCAACGGTGATGCGCGTGATAAAGAGACCTTCCGTGTCCATGTTGTGGTTGTTTTCCGCGTTGGCGACGGCCGAACGGAGCAACTTTTCCATGGGCTCGGCGGCGAAAACACCGGCGAATTTGAGCAGCACGAGAGCTTCGCGAACCGTCTTGCCGCGAATCGCATCGGCGACACGGCGTAACTTGCGCGGGCCCATGCGGGCGAACTTGAGGTGCGCGACCGCTTCGCTACGTTCTTGCATCTGCACTACTTCACCGCGCTCTTGTCGCCGGCGTGCGAACGGAAGTTGCGCGTGGGCGAGAACTCACCGAGCTTGTGCCCGACCATGTTCTCAGTCAGGAACACCGGGATATGCGATTTGCCGTTATGGACGGAAATCGTATGCCCGACCATCGCCGGAACGATTGTTGAAGCGCGGCTCCACGTCTTGATGACGCGCTTCTCACGCGCAGCATTCATGCGCTCGACTTTGACGAGCAGATGGTCCGCAACGTACGGACCTTTCTTAAGCGAACGTCCCATTATTTCGAATTACGCTTTCTGACGATCATCGACGCCGTGCGCTTGTTGCGACGGGTCTTTTTGCCCATGGTCATCTGGCCCCACGGCGTCGTCGGCGGGCGGCCCGAGGTCGAGCGCGCTTCACCACCGCCATGCGGATGGTCGACCGGGTTCATCGCGATACCGCGAACCGAGGGACGCTTGCCTTTATGGCGCTGCCGTCCGGCTTTCCCGATTACTTCGTTTTCGTGCTCGACATTGCCGAGCTGGCCGATCGTCGCGCGGCAAACCATAAGGATCTTCCGCACTTCGCCCGAGGGCATACGCACTTGGGCGTAGTCACCTTCTTTGGCCATGAGCTGCGCCGAGCCGCCGGCCGAGCGCACGAGCTTCCCGCCTTCACCCGGCCGCAGTTCGATGTTGTGAATCACCGTACCGAGCGGGATATTTTTGATCGGCAAGCAGTTGCCGGTCTTGATGTCGGCCTTCTCACCGGACTCGAGGATGTCGCCGATCTTCACGCCGACAGGCGCGAGGATGTAGCGCTTCTCGCCGTCACGATAATTGAGTAGCGCGATGCGAGCCGAACGATTGGGATCGTATTCGATCGTCGCAATCTTGGCCGGGATCGCATCTTTCTGACGCTTGAAATCGATGATGCGATATTGCTTGCGCCAGCCGCCGCCCTTATGGCGAACGGTGATATGTCCGTTATTGTTGCGGCCGCTGTGCTTCTTCTTGACCTCGATGAGCGAACGTTCCGGAGCGACCTTCGAGAGGTCGGAGAAGTCCATCGTCGTGATAAAGCGTCGGCCGGCCGAAGTCGGCTTATATTTTTTAACTGGCATATTATTGCTCGAAGTAGTTCACGCCGCCGAGTTCAATCTTTTGACCCGGGGCGAGAGTGACGATGGCTTTTTTCCAGTCCGACTGTTTGCCGGCCGTACGAACGCCTTTACGTGCGAAGTTCTTGACCTTACCCATCACGTTGGTCGTGTTGATCTTGATCACTTTAACCGCGAAAATTTCCGCGATCGCAATCTTGATCTGGGTCTTGGTCGCTTGCGGGTGGACTTCGAACGAGTACTGCTGCACCGCGGTGCCGGTCATCGATTTCTCGGTGATCAGCGGCGCGATGACGATGTCGCGGGCTACCATTATTTGGTCTCCGGTGCAAGGCGGTTGACGATCGCGTCGTACGCCGCGGTCGTGAGGACGATCCGGTTGAAGCCGAGCACGTCTTTCACATCGAGGGCGTCGGTGTGCGTGATGCCGATCTTCTTGAGGTTGCCGCCCGCGCGGGCCATCTTGATGCCGATTTCTTCTTCGCTCGGCGCGAACACGATAAGCGTGGTCGGACCGGTGCGCGCGGCCTTCGGCGAACCGAAGAACAGCGTTGCGAAATCGCGCGTCTTCTCGAGGGCGAACGACGATGCATCGAGCAGCGTGACCGCTCCGCCTTGGAGGCGATCGCTCAGCGCGGCGATGAACGCAGCGCGACGCTCTTTCTTGTTGAGGCTCGTGACGTAACTGCGCGGCTTGGGACCGAACACCACGCCGCCATGACGCCACTGGGGCGAACGGATCGACCCCTGACGGGCGCGGCCGGTGCCTTTTTGCTTCCATGGCTTGCGACCGCCGCCGCGCACTTCGTCTCGACGCAGGGTCGATGCGGTGCCGGCGCGTGGATTCGCTTGCTCGCGATGCACGGCGCGGAAAAGAAGATTGGTCTTGGTCGTGGCGTCGACCGTGAACAGCCCGTGGATCTCTTGTTCGCGGATGACTTTACCAGCGATGTCGATGACTTGCGGCATTAGGCTTTCACCGCTTTCGTTTTCACGGAGAGCGTCACGATGACGAGGCCGTTCTTGGCACCGGGGACCGGACCGTGAACGAGCAGTACGTTGCGTTCGGCATCGGCGCGAATCACTTGCAGATTCTGGTGCGTCGTGCGATCGACACCGTAATGACCGGGACGACGCGAACCCTTGGGCGTGTGGCCCGCGTTCGTATCGCCATTCGAACCCGGCTGACGATGGATCATCTGGCCGTGGGTCCGGCTACCGCCATGGAAGTTGTGGCGTTTGATACCGCCGGCAAAGCCGTGACCTTTGGAGATGCCGACGACATCGACGTGATCGCCTTCGGCGAAACCATCGACGCTCACAACGGCACCAACCTCAAGGCCGTCGATGCCTTCACGGAACTCGCGGATGTGCTTTTTCGGCTCGACGCCGGCAACTTTATAGTGTCCGGCGAGGGCGCGGCTGACGCGTGATTTCTTCTGATCGCCAAACGCGAGCGCCACGGCTTCATAGCCGTCTGTCGCCATCGTTTTACGCTGCACGACCGTGCACGGGCCCGCCTCGATCACGGTGACCGGAACGTAGCGCCCGTCGGCAGTAAACACACTTGTCATCCCAACCTTACGGCCGATGATATTTTTCATCGTTTCTCGGTCCTCAATACCACGGATCCAGGCGTTTGTTCTTAGCCTTTCGCCGCACACGCAAAAGATGCGTGGGCGACGTGGACCACAACCCGTAGAGAATACCAAGTGTGAGGAACTCTGTCAAATGCCTCGATCTGAGGGTCCGACCTATCCACGGACTACGGCGTTTCGGGTTCGGTCACTTCCAGGACGAAATTCGAGCGACTGAGCGCCTTTCCGGGCACGATCGTCGAGGCGCTGACGCTTGCACCGGCCGGCTTCTTCTTTATAACGTCAGAGAGAAAGTGGGAGACGTCGCCCGGACGGCCCTCGACGTCAATCTCTAGATCCGCGCCCCTATTCCGAACGAACCCGAAAACTTGATGGTCTCCGGCGATCTCGAGGATCCGTTCCCGAAAGCCGACGCCCTGAACGCGGCCCGAGAGGCGGACGATCCGGCGCTCCCTCATCCGGCTTCGAGCGCGAACCGGGCAGCGGAACCGTCGCCGACGACGCGCCCGTGTTCGAGTTCGATCACCCGGTCGAATCCGACGGTGAGTTCCGGCTGGTGGAGCGTGCAGACCAGGCTCGCACCGCGCGCCGCCGCATCGTCGAGCAGCAGCCCGACGATTTCGCGCGCGAGTTCCGGGTCCAGCGACGCGGCCGGTTCGTCCGCTAGCACGAGGTTCGCCTCTTGCACGATGGCCCGGGCGACGGCGACGCGCTGGCGCTGACCGCCCGAGAGGTTGAAGACGCGATCGTCGATTCGGTCCGCCAGGCCGACACGGTCGAGCGCCGAGCTCACGGCGGCCCGCTCGCCGGCGGTCGGCGCGACGATTGCCCGGATCGAGTCGATCGTTCCCCGCCGACCGAAACTGCCCGCGATAGCGTTTTGCCCGGCGCTCAATCGATCGACAAGACCGTGGGCTTGGAAGATGACTGCTATTTTGGCCCGGGCCGCACGCAGTCGCGCCCCGTGGAGCGATGCGAGATCCTGACCGTCGAGCAACACCCGGCCCGCCGACGGCGCGAACGCGGCGTACGCCAAACGAAAGAGTGAGGTTTTCCCAGACCCGCTCGGGCCGACGAGCGCGACCCGTTCGCCCTGCACGATTTCTAAGGAGATGCCATCGAGGGCCACGCGCGCTCCGAAGCGCTGCGTGACCCCCTCGTAGGCGAGCACCTTAGAGCAGCTTTTCCTTGCGCGCGATCTCCCGAATGCCGTCGTATTCTTTGTCGTCGGCCTTCACGAACTTCGTCGCGCGAAGAAGCTTGAGGAACGCCGGATTGACCTCGGACTGAAAACCGAGGCTCACCGCGAGCGCCGTTTTCTCATCGACGCTCTTCGACGCGACCCAGACATAGTCGACGAAGGGCTTGCTCGTGTAGAACACGCGGGCTTTGGCCGGGTCGATCGTCTTTTCGGCGACGAGCTTGCGGTAAATACCCTCATCGATCGCCCCGGCATCGGCTTGGCCCGAGGCGACTGCTTGCGCCGTGGCGGGATGATTGCCGGTGAAGCTCGTCTTCAGATCTTTGTTCGGGTCGACACCGACTTCGTACATCTCTTTTGCCGGGATCAGGTGCCCCGAGGTCGAGTTGATGTCGCCGAAGGCGAACGTCTTGCCCTTGAGGTCCTTCACCGAATTGATGGCGGGATTGCCCGTGATGAAAAGCGAGTGGTATTGCTTGTCCTCGGTGCGTTGCACGAGCGGCTTCACGCCATATTTATCATGGGCTTTCACGTAGGTGAGACCGCCGAGATAAGCGATGTCCACGCCGTCATTGCCGATCGCCTCGACGGTCGCTGCGTAGCTGGTCGTGACAAAGAGCTTCACGGTGCGCCCGGTGGCCTTGGCGATCATGTCGATCAGCGGCTGTTTGGCCGCGATCTGGTCGGGGCTGGCGCCGGCTTCCGGAATGAAGGCAACGCGCAGATCGTCGGCGGCGGCAGCGCCGAGCGGCAGCGAAAGCGCACCGAGCGAGGCGGTGAGGGCCAACGTGAAATCGCGGCGCGAAAGCGGCGAGCGGGACATGGTCATGAGTTCTCCAGAGAAGTGCGAGCGTTGACCTTGGTTACGACCGTGCCGCGCGCCTGCGAAGTTGCGCCGTCCTAGATCGACGAGGAACGCACGGTTGGCGGTGGCGCCAGCACTTCGACGATCGCGCGCGAAGCGTGTCGCTAACAGGCAAAGTCGAGGGGACCAGACGGAAGTGCTCGGTCGAAAAGCGCGGCCGTCGGCGCTTCGAGGCCCGCGGTCTTCGCGAATACGCGAACTGCTGCAATAAATTCTTCACTCTTGGCGTCACAACGCGTCGCTGCACTTTGACGATTTGCGCGACCGTCAATCCAAGAGCGAACTGTTTTGCGGCGGGCTGGCCCAAGCTTCGCATGAGCCGCACACCGATCGCGTTGCTCTCCGGAATCAAGCCGATCGCCGCACGTTCGTTATGAGCGGCACTGAGGCGCAACTCGTCACGCAACGCAGAATCAGAATCGCTCATCGTCACCTGTGCGGGCGCCGGCACGAGAAACAGCGCGCTCGCGAAGAATGCGACTAACCAACATCCGGCGCTCTTCATCACCCAACACGCCTCGCTCGGGGCCGCCTGCGGTTTTTCCGTCAACGTGGCTGGAGGCGTCCGTCGACGAGTTGGTGCACGCTCGTCGCAACTCCGCGAAGCGAATCGGTCCGCTGTTCGGCGATGATGACGGCGCTGCCGCGCTCGGCACACCCTGCGATGAGCGAGAGAACGAGCCCAAGAGAATCCGCATCGAGTCCCTCCGCCGGTTCGTCCAGCAGGGCGACGCGCGGATTGCCGACGAGCGTTCGTGCAAGCAACACGATCTGCGTCTCACCGCCCGAAAGCGTCCCGGCACGCTGATCGAAACGCCGATCCAGTATGCTCAGCCGCAATCGAAGCTCGTCGATCAGCCACGGTCGCACACCGCGGACTCGCGCGGCAAGGCGCACATTTTCACCGACGGTCAGCGAGGAAAACACGCGATGACCCTGCGGCATGAACCCGATCCCGCACGCGAAGCGCCGCTCGGGCGAGAGAGGCTGCAGTGATGTCTGCGCCAAGACAAGCTCGTCCGAGTTTGCCGGTGTCAGGCCGCAAATCGCACGGAAAAGTGTTGACTTGCCGGCGCCGTTGCCTCCGACGATGTGGACGACCTCGCCACCGGCAACACGCAGGTCGATTCCATGCAAGACCGCGCGCCCGGCGTATGCCGCACGCAAGTTACGCAGAGTCAGCATCGATTCGCCCTCCAAGCTGCGTCGTACGCGAACAAAGCCGGGCTGCAACGTCGGCATCATGCTCGATCACAAGCAACGCCACCTCGCGCGGTAAGGATTCAATCGCCGCGACAACCTCGGCGATCTCGTTTCGTTCGAGCCCTGCGGTCGGCTCGTCCAAGAGCACCAAGCGCGGGTCGGTCGCGAATGCAACGGCGATCTCGACGCGCCGACGCGTGCCGTATGCGATATCTCCGACGCGCGCGTCTGCAATTTCCTCGATTCCGAATCGCGCGAGTGACGCGCGAACAGCGCCCAAGACAACGGCGTCGCTGACTAGCGGTCCCGCAATCGCGAACGACCCGTGTCGCGCCACGGCGTGGGCGATTGCCAGATTCTCCCACACGGTGCGATCGTCGAAGAGCGATCCGAATTGATACGTCCGGCCGATTCCCGCGCGCGCACGTTGGGCCGTCGTTTGTGCGCTCACATCGAGACCGCCGAGGCGAATCGTGCCGGAATCCGGACGTCGGTCGCCGCCGATGATTGCGAAGAGCGTGGATTTGCCAACGCCGTTCGGTCCGACGATTGCGTGACGCTCGCCGGCGGCGATCGAGAGCGAAAAATCCGCAAAGAGCGCGCGACCACCGATGGCATAATTGAGATGGTCGATTTGCAAAATCAAGCCGGCTGGCGCGGGACGCGGAGGGGCGATCGCACACGGAACGCCGTGGGGTAAGCGTCGATTGCGCGCCCGAATGACCCCGCCCGGAAGCACGATTGCGACGAAGGCCATGAATGCGCCGAGAATCAGCTCCCACCGACCCGTGAGGTCACCGAGCAGCGTTTCGGCAGCAACGAGAATTAGGGCGCCGAGCAGCGGGCCAAACGCCGTACGCGTTCCACCGAGAAGCGCGGCGATCAGCACCGTGGCACTCGTCGGCCAATCAAGATCGCTCGGCGACACCGAACCGCGCAACTGCGCGCTCATCACACCCGCAAGCGCGCACAGCGCACCCGAAAGTGCGAACGCGATGACGCGCGGTCGGACGATCGAAAGCCCGAGAGCCCGCGCGCGTACTTCATTCGTCGCCGTCGCCACAATCATCAAACCGTAGGTTGACGTCCACATCAGCCACGCGACGGCACCCCCAAGTGCAGCAACAAGCACGATCATCGCTCCCGATCGCGGATCGCCGATGGCGAGCGGCATCGCGCCGGTAATGCCCGTGATGCCCGTGTCACCTTGCGTGAGCGCGACGTTTTGCGATGCGAGTCCCCAAAGGCTTTGCGCAAGCGTCAGCGTCAGCAGCAGCGCGTAGATCCCGCGAACGCGCGCGGTGAAGACGCCGAAAGTCGCGCCGAGCACGGTCCCCAGCGCCACGGCAAACGGCACGACGACGAACCACGCTGCACCGTGTTGCGCTCCGACGATCCCCGCAACGTATGCACCGGTACCGTAGAACGCCGCGTTGCCGAGCGACGAGATGCCCGCAAGTCCGAAGACGAGATTGAATCCGACGGCAAAAAGCCCGGCGATCGCGATGCGTTCAATTAAAAAACGCATGTATGGGGGCGCGAGGGCGGCAATTGCGGCGAGAACAAGGGCAGCGGCGGTATACGCGAGGGCGTTACGCTGCACCGAGCAGACCTCGGGGTCGAATGGCAAGAATGATGGCAACCGGAAGATACGTCGCGAAGAGCGCGTATGCGGGGAAGTACACCGTGCCGAATTGCACGACGGCGCCGATCGCGATCGCCGCAACGAACGCGCCGCGAACCGAACCAAGACCTCCGGCGACAACGACCGCGAGCGCCAAGATCAGCATGCTAAAGCCGCTCTGCGGTTCGAGACCCGTAAACGCGCTGCCGATGACGCCGGCTAGTGCGGCTAGGGCCGCTCCCGCGGTGAAAACCAGGGTGAAGAGTCGCGGGACGGCGATTCCAATCGAACGCGCCATCTCGCGATCGTCGATCGCAGCGCGAATTTGCAGCCCGATGCGCGTTCGCGTGAAGAGTGCTTCGAGTCCGAAAAATACGACGACGCCAACGACGACGAGCGCCAGGCGAAACGTCGGGTACGACGTGCCGCCGATGGCGAGGATGCCCTCGAGACCCGGCGGACGCGCGGGCGAGAGCGGCGCGCCGCCGGCGAGCGCGACGATCGCATCACCGACGATATACGCAAAACCGACCGTGAGCAGAATCTGCGGTAGTTCGCGTTCGGCGACACGCCGCAAGAGTAGCCGTTCGAACAACGCAGCGAATCCGGCCACGACGGCGATGGCCAGCGCGAGCGCGCCATACCACGGTACGCCCACTTGCACGAGTGCGTACGCGATGTACCCTCCGGAGACGTAAAAGGCCCCATGCGCGAGATTCACCACGCGCAGGAGGCCGAACGTCACCGTGAGTCCGCAGGCGACGAGGAAGAGCAGCATCCCATACGCCAGGGCGTTGAGGGAAATGGCGACTATGGCTTAGCCCACGTTCCCTTGCGTTTGGCGTACGAGTCGCCCGCAAGATACGCGCGGGGGTCATAGCGACCGAACTGCGTTACGTCGAGATACGTCGTAAGCAGGGCGTTTTCGTAGCCGGTTTTCGTCTTTTGTACGCGCCGCACGTAGACGTTGTCGATCGCCTGGCCGCGTGAATCGAAACGAAGTGGTCCGCGAGGCGCATCGACGCGCGCGCCACGCAGCGCCGCCTCGAAAGCAGCAGTGTTCACCGTGCCCGCGGGCAGCTTCGACAGCGCCGCTTCGATCATTTGGGCCGCAGCGTACCCGTCCTCGACGTACTGCGAGACGAGTTTGTGCGTAGCCGCTTCGTAGTCGCGCTTGAACCGCACGTTGACGGCGTTCGGCAAGGCCGCGGAATAGTGTAGCGTCGTCACAATGCCCTCGGCATTTTTGCCTTCGGCGCTGAGAATCTGTTCGTCGGTAAGCGCGCCGTGTCCGACGATCGGCGCAGTCAATCCGAAATCGTGATACGCCGAGAGAAAGCGGATCGAATCCGCACCCGCAATCGCCGCGTAGACGACAGAGGCGTTCTTGTCGATGCGAGAGACGAACGGCGCCCAGTCTTGTGTCCCTAACGGCGCGTAAATTTCTTGCACGACGCGACAGCCTCCGTCGGTATAGGTGCGGGCGAAACCGCCGACGGCTTCCCAGCCGAACGCGTAATCGAGCCCAACGACGACGGCCGTCTTCTTGTTGAGGCGTTTGCACGCATAGTCGCCCATCGGCATCGCATCTTGGGAACCGGTGTAGCTAATGCGAAAGGTCGATGGGTTGGCCTTGGACTGGGTGAGACCATCGGCGCCGGCGACGGTCAGGATGAGCGGCGTCTTCTGGCGATCGACATAATCGCTTATACCATACGCGACGGCCGAGTTTACGATCCCAACAATCGCATTGACGTGATCTTGTTCGATGAACTCGTGGGCTTTTGCAAGGGCCGCGTCTGTAGAGTTTGCCTCATCACCGGTTTTGATTGCGATCCGAAAACCCGAAAGCATGCCCTGGTGACGGTCGAGATAGAACTGGAAGCCGGCGTTGACATCACTTCCAAGCGCAGCGAAGGGTCCGGTCGATGGATTGAGCAGGCCGACCGTAAACGTCCCGCGCTCCGGTACAGCGGCAAGTGCCGGTGCGGTAAGCGCGAGCAGTACGATCGAGGCGAAGATACGACGAATCATCACAGCAGGATTCGACGAAATGACGGCGCTCCTGCACGAACCCGCGCGTTAATACTTGAAACGCTCGTTTCATCTTGCTATCATTGCGGCGATGCCGCGTCCGGTCGACCCCCAGATTCGCGAAGATCTTCTCGAAGCGATCCTGGAAGCCGTGGAGCATCTGGGACTTGCGGACTTTTCACTTCGCCCGCTCGCCGAGGCGATCGGCTCGAGCCCGCGTACGATCCTCTACCACTTCGGATCGAAGGAGCAACTCGTCGCCGAAGTCATCGCATCGGGACGAGCACGACTCGGTACGCTCTTCTTCGAATGGGCGCGAGCGAGTGACGGCTACGATCTGCGCGATGCACTTCGGCGCGTCTGGAGTTACCTGACCGCCTCACGTCGGCGCGCATTCATCAAACTGTTTTTCGAATTTACGAGCGTCGGCATGCGCGATCCGCGCGGACACGGCCGTCCGGTCGGCGGTCTTTTTGCCGAATGGCGCGAACGCTTCGAATCAGAGTTTACGCGGCGCGGGTTGAGCCGCGAACGCGCGACACTCCTGGCCTCGCTCGTCCTCGCAACGATTCACGGCCTGTTGCTGGACTTAATAACGACAGGCGATCGTGCGCGCGTCGATCGTGCCTTCGCTTCGTTCATCGCGGCCATCGAACTGCCGGTTACAAAAACGCGCTGATGCCAGTCAGCGCCTGACCGAGTACGAGCATGTGCACTTCGCTAGTGCCCTCGTACGTTAAGACGGTCTCGAGGTTCGCCATGTGACGCATCACCGGATAGTCCGTCGTAATGCCGTTACCGCCGAGGATCGTGCGGGCCTCGCGCGCGATCGCGATCGCGTCGCGAACGTTGTTGAGCTTTCCAAAACTTACTTGTTCGGGTTTGAGGCCCGTTGCGTCTTTCGTGCGACCGAGGTGCATCGCGACGAGCAGCGCCTTTTCGTAGGCAACCTGCATATTGGCGAATTTCTCTTGGGTAAGTTGGAAGGCCGCGAGCGGCTTGTTGAATTGTTTGCGCGTGGTGGCATAATCGAGCGCCGTCTCGATACACGTGCGGGCCGCTCCGAGGACGCCCCAAATGATGCCGTAACGCGCTTCGTTGAGACACGAGAGCGGACCACGCAGACTCTTCACGCCCGGTAGCACGGCGTCTGCGGGAAGGCGAACGCCGTGGAGTTCGTACTCCGATGAGACCGAGGCGCGCAGCGAGAGCTTGTTGTCGATGCCGCGCACCTCGAAGCCTTTGCTATCGGTCGGCACGATGAAGCCGCGAATGCCGCCGTCTGTTTTCGCCCACACGATTGCGATTTGTGCGATCCCCGCGTTCGTACTCCAGCGTTTGTAGCCATCGACGATCCAATCACTGCCCTCGCGTCGCGCGCGCGTCGTCATGGCACCCGGATCGCTTCCGGCCTCAGGCTCCGTCAAACCAAAACAGCCGATGATCTCTCCGCGCGCCATCGCCGGCAAATACTTGTTCTTTTGCTCTTCACTTCCGAATGCGTGGATGGCGTTCATCGCAAGCGACCCTTGCACCGAGGCAAAGCTCCGAACGCCCGAGTCGCACGCTTCGAGTTCCATGCAGACGATGCCGTAGTCGACCGCACTCTGACCCGGACAACCGTATCCGGCGAGATGCGTACCGAGCAGGCCCAGCTTCCCGAATTCCGTCGCCAGTTCGCGTGGGAAAACACCGCGCGCGTACCAATCTTCGATATGCGGGCTGAGCGTCGAACGAACGAACCCGCGGACCCGGTCCCGCAGCGCGCGCTCCTCGGTTGAAAGCAGACCCTCAAGACCGAGGATGCTCGGGTCGGTGTGCGTGGGCGTCGAGAGCCTCATCATACATGCCCCTTCGCTATCGACAGCGTTCACCCATAGCCCGGCGGTTCGGGCGCGGGCCAGCAGCGAGGAAACCGCTCTCGCACACGCAACGAGTCAGCAAAGCTGCCTCTTCGCGAGGGTGATCGATGCGCTTCGTGGTTTCTTTTGTCTCGAGCGTTTTGGCGGTAACCGTTGCCGCTAGCGCCCAGCCGGTTCCAACGGCAATGCCGCTGCCGACGAGCCCTGGAACGTATGTGCGTCAGACGAGCACGATTCTTCCGGTTCTCCAAATCACGGTCCAAGGCCGTGCAACACTGCGCGTGCCTGCCGATGGGGTGCGGATCGAGGCGTTCGTCAACGGCTTCTCGGACAGCATAGATGAAGCAGCGATCGTCTCGCGCCTGCGAGCGGGCGGACTCGAGTCGCCGGAGGTCCTCTCGCCATCGTATTTTGGCAATCAAAACCAGCAGACGATCGTCCGAGCGTTTCTGCGCAGACCGACGCCGCAGCGTCTCAACTCGATCGGCAAACTTGCCGCATCGATTCTTGCCGAGCATCCGAGTCTCAAGCTGCAAAACGGAAATCTCACTCCGTTCCTCGACGATTGTGCCGGCCCAGAATCGAAGGTAAGACGCGCGGCCATCGACGATGCACGCCGCCGAGCTTTGGAAATCGCGCAAGCATCGTCGGTGACGCTTGGCCAAATCACGAGCGTAAACGAAGTCTCGACAGCATTTTGTCCGACGGTTTCGCCGGGCTATCCCAGCTTCGGAAACGGTGGCGCAATCGAACGCGAACCCGCCGTTTATTTCACCATGAGCGAGAGCGTATCGTTTTCGATCTCGCGGTAGCGCAACACTAGCGCTCGAACGCGAGGACGACGGCAGCACCGATCATGGCAACGCCGGTCGCGCTTGATTCGCGAGCGCGGCATAAACGGCAAAGACCATAGCGTCACCCATGACGAACGTCGCGCCGAGAATCACGAACTGCAGGACGACCGGACGACTCGAATCGACGAACTGCGGTAAGAGCGATGCGAAGAACGAGATCACGTTTGGATTCGCCAGCTGGGTCCTCAGTCCGAGACGGAACGCTCTGTCAGGCGATCCTTCGGTCGCATCACCGAATTCGGTCCTGCGGCTCATGAGTGCGCGCACGCCAAAATAAGTAAGATATGCAATCCCGCTAAAGCGGATTGCGACGAATAGCGGGTGCGATGCAACGATCGCGGCACCCAGGCCGGCTGCCGCGGTGGCGACGGAGAGCGCGTCGGCCAGCAACACACCCGCATTCGTGCGCAGAGAAGCAAGAAAACCCCACGTAGCGATGTCGACACGACCGCGACGACAGCCGGCACCGGTAGAATCGATACCGCGAGTGCGACGAAGACGAACGTCAGCCAAACGGCAGCGACATCGATTACCTTTTGAGGACTCGGGTCATCTTTTCGAAGAGGCCGTCGATCGCGCGTTCGTGTTGATCCTGGATGCGCTTCCAGAACATACGCCCTTCGAGATCCGAGAGCGTGGCGATCACCCGGTGCGTGATCACCGTCTTCTTGCCGTCGACGCCTAGGTAAAAACCATGCGTCCCGTCGACGCCTTCGTTGTCGATGCGCCACACGATCTTCTCTTCGGGCACGACTTCATCGAGCACGGCGTGGACGCCCAGGTGCCACTCTTCGGTCTTCCCAGGATCCAGGGGACCGGCGGAGCGCATGAACGGCTGAGAGGCGAACGGCCAGACGGCGTCGCCCGAGGTTCCCATCTCCGAAAGCAACTGGAAAATACGGCGGGGTGTCCCGCTAAGCGTGCGCGTCATCGCGACATCAATCGGTATCGGCATGGCGCATGGTTCTTACCAAGGCAACGGATGCATCCCCTCGCACGGCAAGATGAAAGGGCGATTTAGTCATGGGTGGCCGGGGCGACCGGGGCCTTGCCAAAAGCGCAAAAAGCGTGGAAATCTTCTCGCAACTAAAGAATTAGTATTCGGAGCCCCCCCCCCGTGGGGCTGCTCTTCGTCACGATCATAAAGACATCGCTGCTCGCCGTTTTTCGCCTACCGGTGGTTAGCGAACTGGTCCTTGGAATCGCGCAGCGCGTTTTCCGCGAGCTGCGTCGTCCCGGAGGCGACGTTCGTCCCGTTATGGACCTTGTTCGATGTCGTGTACGTGTGCCACGTGACGTGGCCGTTACAATCGATCAAGAAGAGCTTGAGGCGTGCCCGTAGCGGGGATGCGTATAACGCGTCGGACGCCAGGACGACGCCGCCGATCGCCGAGATAAATCCGGCGAGATTACGCTCGGAGTTTGCCGCCGAACCGACCGCGTCGATCGGAGAGATTATTCGTAAAATCCGTCGTTGCATCACGCGAGGCGGTGCGTCCGAGAACGCACGTCCAGGGGCGCAGACGCCCGTCCACGCGACGATCGCGATGAGTCCGGCAGCAAGAGATCGAGCTAGCGTTTGCGGCGCCATCTCCTAGCGAAAGGTACGCGCAGAAGCGCGTGTTCCCAAGCGCGGTTCTCACACGAAAAAGAGCGCTCTTTCGAGCGCCCTCTTTTCAACCACGCTGGGTTCGAATTAGGCTTTGAGTTCGATGTCGACGCCGGCCGGGAGATCGAGGTGCATGAGCGCATCCATCGTCTTCGGTGAAGCTTGGAGAATATCGATCAGACGCTTGTGCGTGCGCATTTCGAAATGCTCGCGGCTCTTCTTGTCGACGTGCGGCGAACGCAGCACGCAGACCCGGTTGATTTCCGTCGGCAAGGGCACGGGACCGCTCACGAATGCGCCGGTGCGCTTCGCCGTATCCACGATCCGCTCGGCACTCTGATCGAGTACGCGATGATCGTAGGCCTTGAGTCGGATCCGGATCTTCTGCTTCGCCATGGT
>JANLVI010000018.1:0-2375 GCA_031363915.1 Vulcanimicrobiota bacterium | reverse complement strand
CGGCCTCGCAGCAGCCCTGGGATGGAGCGCCAACGTCCGCTATGTTCTGCGTGACCTGACAAAGAAAGGCGCCTTAACTACTGCAAGATCGCGAAAGGGGCACATCGTCAAGGTACTACTTCCGCGCGAAGTCGCGGGTGTGCAATTTGTCGAAGCCGCACCTAAGGTTGAAGACTTTTCGATCGCTGATGTCTATACAGGTCGCCGCTTTGCCGAACTCATTTTGAAGCGCGAGGGTAACAGTTGCTTCTACTGCCTTCGAAGCATTGGCCTTACCGATGTTGAATTGGACCATGCAGTGCCTCTTGTGTCGGGCGGAGACAGCACGTTCCGAAACGTCGTTGCTTCGTGCCATGACTGTAATAGCCTGAAACAGGATGTGGCTCCAGACGATTTCATCAGGATGCTCTATCGGCGGGGGCTACTGAACGCACGCGAAATGGAGAACGGGCTAGGCCACCTGAACGACCTTTTCGCGGGGAAGCGGCCGTTATCTTAATAAAACTTGTTGCATATAACCCTTCTAGCCGTTCTAGGGCTGTCTCACTAAATTAGCCGAACTTCGCCCGAAATGGTGAAAAGAAGTGAAATGGTTCGTACGGTCGTCAGCGTGACACCGTAAACGCGCAAAAAGCCCAGCAAATGCTGGGCTTTTTTCGTATATTGCGATTCAGCATCTCAGACGTATTTACATCCAAATGACTTTCACCATTTTGGAACTGCGGAAAATGATTTCACCATTTCGGTTTTGGTGAATTGAAATGCAAAAGAGCCCGAACGTCTTCGGACTCTTTTTTGCATGTTCGCAATGACGACTACGCGATGAGTTAGTTTCTGGTCGGGTTGAATCTCTGCTCGCGTCGCTAAGTGACGCGGAGTTCGCAACGCTGCGAGAGATAACGGGCGCGAGCGATTCGCTTCTATCGAAGCATCTCAAACAGCTTGAAGAAGCCGGCTACGTCACGTTGCACAAAGCCGCTGCTGCGGGCCACGTTCGAACGCGTATCACATTGACGCGCGTCGGGCGCCAAGCCTTCGCATCACACGTAGCCGCACTGCAAGAACTCGCCTCGGTCGCAACCGCACCGGTTCCGGAAAGCGCGTCGGGTTCGATTTCGTAGAGTCGCAAATCGGGCGCCGAGCAAGCGCGTTGAAAACGGCTGACAACTTTTTTCAGTGCTCCGGGAACGGCTGTCACTTGCGGCGAAACACATTTGTACGGTGTATCGACAAGAATTTCTCCAGGCGCTCGCGGGGGTTTCCGTAGCGTATGCGCTCCCCGACGATCGCGAGAACGAACCCAAGGTCCATGTGCACGGCGCGAACGGCATCAAATTGCCCCTCGATCGCCCCGTCAATCTGAAGATTCGTGTCCTCGACGGCCCGGAATTTCACCTTGAAGCGCATCGCGGAATGGTCGTCGTGCTGAACTTCTTCGCAACGTGGTGCCCGCCGTGCCGTCACGAGGCACCCGACTTCGTTGCATTCGCCGAAAAGCACGCCGACAACGCCGTCGTCGTCAGCGTCGATTTCCGCGAAGAGGACGACAAAGTCCGCGACTGGCGCAAGAAGTTCGCCGTTCCCTATCGGCTTGCCATGGACGAAAAAGGCGGATACGCGGATAGTCTCAACATCCACGTGTTCCCGACGACGCTGTTTTTCCGACCCGATGGAAGACTCTCGTGCGCCATTCGCGGCGCAGTCGATGCAGAGCGTCTTGCCGCCGAATTCGCAATCGCGAAAACGATGGATGGAACGACGTAGCTGACTTGACGAGGCCAACGCGCCGATTCTCCCAAAGGCAGAGGTACGCCGGCCCGATGAGCAGGTAGATTGGACTCTCGCTTGCGCGCTCTCTGGTTAACTGGTCGCGACGGACCACAGTCGCTCCAACTTCGTGAAGGCCCCTTGCCCATTCCCGGCGCGGATGAGGTTCGCATCCAGGTGAAGGCGTGCGGCGTCAACTTTGCCGATATCCTGGCGAGTCACGGCCTGTACCCGGATGCACCGCGTACGCCGTGTGTTCTCGGTTACGAAGTATCGGGAATCGTCGATGCCGTCGGCGCGAATGTGGAGACGGCGGTTATCGGCACGCGCGTCCTTTCGATGACCAAGTTTGGCGGCTACGCTGACGTGGTGTGCGTGCCCGCGCAACATGTTGCGGCCATGCCCGAGGCGATGACGTTCGAAGAAGGCGCAGCACTGCCGATAAATTACGTCACGGCTTACCACATGTTGCATCGTATCGCACGGATTCAACCCGGCGAATTGGTGCTCGTCCATCAAGCGGCGGGAGGCGTGGGGATCGCAGCGCTTCAGTTGTGTCGCACGATACCCGACATCACGACGTTCGGAACCGCATCCCGCGCCAAACA
>JANLVI010000019.1:0-125280 GCA_031363915.1 Vulcanimicrobiota bacterium | reverse complement strand
CCTCCCTCGTGCCGGTTTTTTGTTTTAGTTTTTTCTGTTTTGGGGGGGGCCGGGGGGGGGGGGGGGGGTGCGGCGGGGACGTCCAGTTTTCCCCATCCATGGAAAAAAACGTACTCGGCGACTTTTCGCTCCCGCCATCCTGGCTCAGCGACAAGCTCGCACGCCCGCCGCACCCCCACCCCAATCCAAGCCCGGCACGATTCTCGTTTTACCCGTTCTTCGAACTCGGTGGTTTTTTTATTGGCGGGTTGCTTTTTATTTGGGGACGGTGGCCGGCGGTATCTTCGGGGCTTTGCTGGGGCAAAAAAAAAGCCGGCTCGTTGCGGCCGGCGGACTTGAGTGGTTTTCGTTTTGTGGACTGACCGTTAGGTCAGGCCACCTCCAATCATCGTGTTATCGTTTGAACTCTGTATGGGACTGGCACTTGTAACGATGATCACCTCCTCTAATCCGTCTGTTAACCGCCGTTCTCTGTTGTCTGGCGGGACCGCGGATGTCATATGACATCGGTCTTCTCGTTTTTGAATCGATTGGACCTGCATCGTTTTATCGAATTTTTATGAGTGTAGTTTGTGCCGTTGCTCGCGTTGGTGGGCGATGGTAGCCCTCCATCTCTAAGAGACGGGCTTTGATTTCGATTCCGTACGCGTAGTTATGCAGATCGCCGGCTGAGTCGACTACGCGATGGCACGGGAACAGCAACGCGACGGGATTGCGGGCCATCGTTTGGCCGACCGCTCTTGCGGCGTGCGGATGGCCGATTTCTTTTGCGATCCAGCCGTAGCTGCGGACTTCGCCCGGTGGGATTTCGTGCGCTTTTCTCAGCGCTAATTGTTCGAACGGCGTGAGGTCGCTAATGTCGATCTTATCGGCTTCGACCGTGTGCGTGCGGAAGAAGCGGGCGACGACGTCCGTGACCCACTGCGGGGCGCTCGAGGGGACAAGCCCACGGTGAAGGCGGCGTGAGACGCGCGCGAGCAGCTCCTCGTCGTCTTCGCCTCGGTTGAGGCCGATGTAGGTGATGCCGGTGTTGCGGAAGGCAACGTGCAACACGCCGATCGGCGATTCCATTTTTGCGATGTTGTCGGGCGGCGGGAGTTTGCGGGCGACCGACTCACGGATGTGCTCGAGGATTTTCGGCACCATGCTCTGCGGCGGTTCGACGATCGGCAGGCACGTCAGACAGTAGGCGATGCCCTCGTACTGCGAATACATGTTTTGGCACGGCGGGCAACCGCGCAAGTGCGCGAGCACGTGCTCGCGGCGGGGCTCGATCCCGTCGCGCATCTCGTCCCAGAGGGCTTCGACATCACAGCATTTCATCGGACTTCTCCTCGTTTTGCATGATTCGCCCGACTTGCGGTCCGAGAATGCGGCGTAGGATTCGCACCGCGCGGTGAACGTGCGATTTCACCGTTCCGATCGGCTGGTTCAAGATTTCGGCGATCTCCGGATGGCTGCGTCCCTCGATAAATCGTAAGGTCGCCGCCGCGCGTAAATGCATCGGTAGCTGCAAGAGCGCTTGCTCGACGAGTACCATATCGGCGCCGCGTTCCACGATCGCTTCGGGCTGGTCGGGACCCTCTTGCGTCTCGTTCAGCAACGCGTCGGGATCGGCCAGCGAATCGAGGGCGACGTTCGTCGGGCGCTTCGAGCGCAGGCGATTGCGCGTGACGTTAAGCGTGATCGTATAGAGCCAGGGCTGCAGGCGCAGCTCGCTCCGTTGCTCGGCGTCCATCTTGGCGAGGGCGCGATACGCGCGGACGAAGGCGTCCTGAACGATCTCTTCGGCGTCTTCACGGTTGCCCGTCATACGCAGCGCGAAGCCGTAAAGGCGGCGCTGGTAGTCATCGACGATCGTGTCGAAGGTTTCGGGACTCGGTGCCGCTTTCGTCGCGCGCATCGAAGCCGGCGACATCGCCGGTACGGTCAATCGGTACTCCCCGAGGAGTGGTGCGAGCGCGCTCATTCTTTTGCTAGACCGCGCTGCGAGTGTTAAGAGTTTCGGTCTTTACCCTAAACGCACGTTCTGGCCTGCGCTCAATGTTCGGAGAGCTTTGCGGGCGACGCGGTCGGCGCGCGGGCCTCACGGAGCGCGGCGGGGGGGTCGGCTCGAATCGTTCGCTTGTACACGATCGTTACCGGGTCGTGGCGATCGGAACTGGCGAGGTTTCCCGCGATCGAAAGTGTGGCATCTAAGGCGAGGAGAAGCGCGGAGTCGTAGGTGTAGAACGCCGTTCCGTTCATCGTAATCGACCCGGCGAGGATCATCCCGGGGTGGTCAGGGAGCGGCCCGTGGATCGGACCCGTCGCCGAGAACGCAACGCCCAAGACCCGAATCCCGCCGAGAGTCCCGTCGCTCACATGTTTGAGCGATCCGTGTAAGGGTGCGCCCGTCATCGGGGACGGAAAATCAAATGGTACCGGCACCGCAAGCCGAGAGAGGTCGCGAATCGTCGATGCATCGAGTTGGACGGCAAAGGGTTGATTGAGCACCGTCAGATAGTCGGGATCGCGGTTGGGTCCATCGGTTTGGTCCCCGCTCGCGCCGACCGTCGATTCATACGAGCCGCGGACGCGCGCTTTCGTGCCCTGGTCGGTTCGCAGATAGTCGACCTTGGCGACATAGTGTTTGGCTTCTCCGCGCGCAGTAACGGTCAACGTCTGGATGCCGTCGTAGGCGATCTCGCTGCGCAGGTCGCGGGCGCCGATCTGGAAGCTGTCAGTCCCGGCGACGCGATATTTTTGTTCCGCCGATGCGATCGCCGTCAGCAACACCACGAGCACGAGCGTCGTCGCGGCGGTGGATCTGGGGCGGACGAACGTCATCGTGATCTCCGTGCGCCAGGTGCGCGAGTGCGATTCTGTCCTCATCGTACTACGAATTCGAGCCGATGAATATGGCAGTGGTATTCCCAATTCGCGTGCTCGCACTCACCTTTGCGCTCATTTGTTTTTTGGGGGCCGCCTCCGTCCGTTCCGATGCCGCGCTCGCTCCGGCCGTGACGGCGACCCTCGACCGCATTTACCTCACCGCATTCGATGAGGCGATCGGCAAGCACGCGACCCAAGCGCGCGACGGGACGACCTACGTGTCGACGGGCGATATCGAAGCCGAATGGCTGCGCGATGCAAGCGCCGTGGTGCGGCCGTACATCGGGCTCTCCCAGCACGACGCCGAAGTCGCGCGAACGTTGCGCGGCGTCGTTGCCCGGCAAGCTAAGTACATCCTCATCGATCCCTACGCGAATGCGTTTTCGGCGAATTATCGTGTCGTCGAGCAGAAATTCGAAGTCGACTCGCTGCTCTACCCGATTTGGTTTGCTTACTTATACTTCCACGAAACCGGCGACCGCACGATCTTCACGCCCGAAGTCCAGCGGGCGTTCGTCCGGGTCGTCGAGATTCTGCGGACCGAGCAGCATCACGACCAGCGGTCGCACTATCGCAACAACCAGCTCGCGAGCAATGGACGCGGCACGCCGGTGAAATTTACCGGGATGGTGTGGACGGGATTTCGGCCATCGGACGATCCGGTGCGCTACCACTATAACATTCCGGTTAACATGTTCGCGGTCGTCGTCTTGCGCTATCTGACCGAAATCGAACGTGGCGTATACGGCGATCAGAAGACCGCCGCAAATGCATGGGGGCTCGCGCAAGACGTCCAGCGCGGCATCGAACAAAATGCCAAAGTCCATCTGGATATCGGCACGATCTACGCCTACGAAGTCGACGGCTACGGTCATGCAAATGTCATGGACGATGCGAATATTCCCTCGTTGCTCTCGATTCCGTATTTCGGCTATCTCGCGATGCGCGATCCGGTGTACAAGGCGACGCGCGCGTTCGTGCTGTCCGACCGCAATCCGTATTTCTATCATGGCACGTACGGCGAAGGCGTCGGCAGCCCGCACACGCCCAAGAATTACATCTGGCCGCTGGCGCTGGTGGTGCAGGCGCTCACGAGTGACGATCCGATCGAAATCGAGAAAGTCTTAGGCTACATTGCCGCATCCGACGTCGGGGACCACCGGCTGCACGAATCGTACGATGCGAACTGGCCCGAGCAGTTTACGCGCGCGGATTTTGCGTGGCCCAACGCGCTCTACGCCGAATTGGTACTCTCCCGCAAGGGCGACGAACGTGCCGCGCGCTAAGGCGTTGCGCGTTCGAGGACGTCGAGGTAAAAGACCGTTACGAGCGCGGCGATCGGTCCGGTAACGATCGCATCGATCGGAATGCTCGCCCAAAAATTCGCGTTTGCGACGTGGCGCGCGTGCATGACGTCGCCGAGGACGGATTCGAGTAAGATCGGCGCGAGGACGACGAGTCCGAGAAGGACCGTGCGTCCGATGTTGCCGCCGGAGAGCGAGAGGAAGAAACTGCGGCCGAGGCTCTTGGCGACGATGAGTCCGGATTTTGGGTCGGGATCGATAGCCGCAATGACGACTGCGCTCTGCAACGCACCGAAAAAGAGCGCGGCCGGTGCGATCAGGATCCCGTAGAAGCTGCCTTCGAGCGTCGTAACGGCGGGGAGCAGATAGACTTCGATCACCTGCACGACGAGCATTACCACGAAGACTGCCCACAAGCGCTCGAGCGCCGTTGAGAGGATGCTCGGAACGCTGGTTTCTTCCGCGCCGGCATCGCGCGCGACGCCGATACATACCAAGGCGACCAGCATCGAATCGGCAAGTGAGTTGACGAGCAGGCCGATGAGCGCTTTGCTGTCGGTTGCTTCGTATCCGGAGAACGGCATCGCGAGGAGCTCGAATGCGAAGGCAGCGAGGGCCGCGAGCAGATAGAACGGCGCGCGAGCGCGATAGCCGCTAAGCGCGCTATCGAGAAGTTTACCGAAGCCAAGTGGCGCGCGCTTGGGGCGTTGATCGTCCATATGTCGTCTAGCGCGGAGCGCGAAGTTCTCGCTCGATGAAAAAACGCAGGGTCACCGACCCTGCGCAGACGACCACATCCTCGGCACGCTGGTACATGCGCCCGTCCACGTCGACGACAAACTTGCCTTCGCGTAAACCGCCGAGCGTTGCGCGCAACGCTCGTGCGCGCTTGTCTTGCGGGGCGCGCGGGCCGAGTGCTTCGTTGACGGCGAGCGCCACCAGGTCGTCGACGCGCAGCGGCGTCGCCAGCGCGAACGCAGGCGAGTCGGTCTCGACGACCACACGGACGTCGATCGGCACGCTAACCCGAATCATTCCTCACCCGATTCGCGCCGCTCTGCGAGGCTTCATGCACGCGCCGCTGGAACCGCCGAAGGGATGTCGCGTCGTACACCTCTGCGCCGCCCGCGTTCGGCAAAAAAGAACTCATCATGGTGGCCGCTCGCTCCGGTCGCAATCGCCATCGTAATCGGCGGCCTTGCCATCGGTGCGGGGATCTCCAAAGTCTTCACTCACCCGGACGACGGCCCAAACCTTGCGGCCGTGCCTTCACCGCGCGCAACACAAGCGACGCCCGCGCCGCATCGGAAGAAGCCCGTTATCGTCGCGACGATCGTTCCGCGGATCACGCCCTCGCCGCTACCGACGCCAAGCGACTTGCCCTCGACATCGCCCGAACCGACGAGTTCATCGACGTCGAGCGCGACGCCAAGTACGAATGTGAGCGTCGCGCCGAGCGCACGTCCATCGGAGCGGCCGACACCGGTGAGCGCGCCGACCACGGCGCCGGCGACCTTCGCGACGCCGCTGCGGAAGCGCTCGCCCGCCCCGCCCGCAACGCTTCCGCCCGATACGAAGACCGCCGGCGTGACCACGAGCGCGCAAACCGCCGGGACCCTTCCCGCGACGCCGGCCGTCGCCGTCGTGCGTCGCTACATCGACGCGCTCAAACGCGGCGATGAAGTAGGGGCGTATGCGGCGCTCGGCGGATTGCCGGGAGATAAGGGACTTTCGCTGTCCGAGGAGTCGTTCGTCGACAGCAAAGCGCGCATTACGAGCGTGCGCACGACACCGAGCGAGGACGGCAGCGCGACTGTCGAACTCGATATCGCCGCAGCGAAAGGCACGTACTTTGTGACGTTTCACGTCATCCAAAACGCCAAGGGTTTTGTCATCGACCAGCACGACTTCATCAAACCGTAAGGACATACCGTGAACGATCGACCCGATCTCATCGAAGGTCTACTCGCAACGGGCGAGGAGTTTGCGGCACCCGCGAGCGCTCAATCGTGGTTCGGGACGCAAACGCAAGCTGAATATAATGCGCGCGCGTTCGACGATGTTGATGGCTACTGGCGCGAACGCGCGGCACAGATCGTTTGGGAACGCAAGCCGGCGACGGTTTTTACCGGTTCGATCGACGCTCCGCACTGGTTTTCCGACGGCCGCCTGAACGCCACGGTGTCGTGCCTCGATCGTCACGCGAAGTCGCATCCCGATGCGATCGCGTACGACTACTACTGCGAGAACGGAACCAGCGAGCAGATCACGTACGAGGGGTTGCTGGCACGCGTGAATCAGCTTGCAAACGCACTCGACGGTGACGGTGTCAGAGCGGGCGATCGCGTCTGCATCTATATGCCGCTTGCGATTGAGGGCATCGTTGCGATGCTCGCGTGTGCGCGCATCGGTGCCGTCCATAGCGTCATCTATGCGGGCCTCGGGGCGACGGCGCTGCGCGACCGAATCGCCGATGCGCAAGCGCAAGTCGTGATCGTCGCGGACGTCACCTACCGGCGCGGAAAAGCCGTCGATCTGAAAGTCATCGTCGATGATGCCGTGCGCGATCTCGATGTCGTGCGCCGCGTCGTCGTGTGGCGACGGGAGGCGAGGCAGCCGACGCTCGGCGCGCGCGAAGTCAATTTCGAAGTCTATTGCGACGGTCAATCGACGCAGCGCGATGCAACGATCGTCGATGCCGAACATCCCCTCTTCATACTCTACACCAGCGGTACGACCGGAAAACCCAAAGGCGTCGTGATGACGCACGGAGGCTATCTCGTCGGCACCGCGGCTTTACTCGCCGATTCGACGGGACTGGAGCCGGCGGATCGTTATTGGTGCACGAGCGATATCGGCTGGATCGTCGGGCACTCGCTGATCGTCTACGGCCCGCTCGCGAATCGTCTTCACTGCTACCTGCGCGAGGGCGCACCCGATTATCCGACGCCCGCATCGACGTATCGATTCATCGAAGCCCACAAGATCACGAAGTTTTATACCGCCCCGACGCTCGCGCGGATGCTCATGCGCTTTGGTGCCGAGCTGCCTGCGCAACACGACCTAACGAGTCTTCAAGCGATCTTTTGCGCCGGAGAACCCCTCAATCCCGAGGCGTGGCATTTCTTGTGGGACACGATCGGCAAACAGAACGTCGCCGTCTGCAATCAATGGTGGCAGACCGAGATCGCCGCGCCCGCGCTCGGATACTTCCCCACATCGGCCGTCCGCCCGGACCGCAGCGGGAAGGCTCTGGGGCCCGTCGCGTTTGCGATCGTCGATCAGGCCGGCAACGACGTCCCGCCGGGAAGCGGCGGGTTCCTGATCATCCGGCAATCGCTGCCGCATATGTTTGCCGGAATTTACGGAGATGATTCGCGCTACGCGATGTATTTCAATACGGTTCCGGGTGCCTATTTTGCGGGCGACGTCGCGACGATGGACGCGCAAGGGTATTTCTCGGTACTCGGCCGCGCGGATGACGTGCTCAATGTGGCCGGTCATCGCATCGCAACGGCCGACGTCGAGAGCGCTCTTGTCTCGCACCACGCGTGCGGTGAGGCGGGCGTGATCGGCAAGCCTGACCCGATCAAAAGCGAAGTCATCAAGGCGTTCGTGGTCTTACGTTCCGGCTTTACAGCAAGCGATGAGCTGCGCGTCGCGCTCATCGAACACGTGCGCTATCACCTCGGTCCGATCGGCGCTCCGGCGGAACTCGAATTCGTTACGAAGCTGCCCAAAACGCGAAGCGGCAAGATCATGCGGCGCCTGCTCAAGGCACAAGAAACGGGCCAAGCGATCGGCGATATCACCACACTCGAAGAATAGCCAGGAAGGCTTGGGGCCCACGCGAAGGCGTCTCCTAAGCGACCTTTGTTGAAGGAGTGTTTTTGTGCGTAGACTTTTCGTTGCCGCGAGCGCGGTGTTCGTCTTAGGAATGAGCGCGGCGTCCGCGCAGCCGGTCGAACGGCGCCCTACGTTCGAGGCCGTGATCAAAGATGCGGCCGGTAAAGAAGTGGGTAACGCGCGTTTCATCGGCGTTCGCCAAGGCGGCACGCAGATTCACATTACGCTGCACGACATGGCACCGGGCGTGCATGGCCTGCACGTGCACGAAGTCGGTTCGTGCAACCCGCTGCGCGACATGCAAGGCGTCGCGACGCCTTTCGGCGCGGCCGGCCCGCACTTCGATCCGAACATGACCAAGATGCACAAGGGTCCCGATGGCGGCGGTCACAGCGGCGACTTACCGAACATCATGGTTTATCCCGATGGGAACGGCGGACTCACGACGTACGCAAAAGCCCTCGACGTGACCGGGCCGAACACGATCGTCGGACGCGCCATTCTGATTCACATGAACGAAGACAACTACAGCGACATGCCGACACCCAACGGCGGCAGTGGCGGACGCATCGCCTGCGGCGAGATCGACCCGCTGCGCGCGTAAGCCGCGCACGAGATAAAAAAGGGCGCCCCGTGCGGGTGCTCTTTTTTCTATCTAGACGTGTAAATAGCGGCTCAAAATCTCGTGATTGCCGCGCAGCTCGTCGGGCGTTCCAGTCCACCGAATCGCACCTTGATCGATCACGTACGCGCGGTCGGCGACGGAGAGGGCCGAGTAGAGGTTCTGCTCGACGAGCAAGATCGTCATGCCGTCGGCCTTGATCTCGCGGATGATCTGCTCGACTTCGCGCACGATCAGCGGCGCGAGACCCTCGGAGGGTTCGTCGAGTAAGAGCAGCTTCGTATCTTGAACGAGCGCGCGTGCGATCGCGAGCATCTGTTTCTCGCCGCCCGAGATCTCATCGCCCTTATGCGTGAGTCGTTCGCGCAAGCGCGGGAATTTTTCGTACACGCGATCGAGCGACCAGCCGGGTTTGCGCGCCGTGACCTGCGCGAGTTTGAGGTTCTCAGCCACCGTGAGGTTGGTGAAGATGCGGCGCTCTTCGGGGACGAGCGAGATGCCTTTACGCGCGACCTCCATCATGTCGTGGCCAGCGACGTCGACGCCGTCGAGTTTCACGCTGCCCGAGCGCGGCGGGACCCAGCCGACGATCGACTTGAGCGCGGTCGTTTTGCCGACGCCATTGCGGCCCAGAAGCGCGACGGTTTCACCGATGCCGATCTCAAGCGAGATGTCGCGCAGGATGTGGCTATCGCCGTAGTAGGTGTTGAGGTTTTCGACGACCAGACGTCGGGCGGCGGGTGCGGCGATCATGCGATCTCCGATTCTGAGTGGCCGCCAAGATAGGCATCTTGCACGGTTTTGCTGGCGCGAATCTCGGCGGGCGTGCCGTTTGCGAGCACTCTGCCTTGATGCAACACGGTGATCGAGTCGGAGATTCCCATGATCATTTCCATGTCGTGTTCGATGATGAGCACGGTCATCTCGGCGGCGAGTTTTTTTATGAGCTGCTCGGTGCGGCGCGATTCGTCGATCGACATCCCGGCGACCGGTTCGTCGAGCAGCAGAATCTGCGGCTCCGTCGCTAGGGCTATGGCGATATCGAGCCGCTTCTTATCTCCGTGCGACAGATCGCCCGCGCGCGTGTGCACCAGCTCGCCGAGTTCGACGCGGTCGAGCGCGCGTTCGGCGATCTCATCGACTTTGCCGAGGCGTCCGGAGCGGCGGAAGACCTGAAGTGCGAAGGAGCCTTGGACGCGCGCGAGCGCGGCGAGGCGAACGTTTTGTCCGACCGTTTGATCGGAGTAGATGTTGGCGGTTTGGAACGCTTTGGCAATGCCCAGTCGCACGCGCGCGGGTCCGCCAGCTGTGCTGATGTCGCCACCTTTATAGGTGATCGTACCGTCGCTCGGCAGCGTGATCCCCGAAAGTAAATTGAAGAACGTGGTCTTGCCCGCGCCGTTGGGGCCGATGACGGCGCGAAGTTCACCCGCGTGGACGGCAAAGTCGATCTCGGCGTTGGCCGCAAAGTGACCGAAGCGTTTGCCCAAGCCCTTGGTCTGCAGAATCATCTCGCTCATTTTTTGCCTCGGAACGTCGCGAAAAGATCAAACTTCGCTTTTTTGAGAAACGAGCCGATGATGCCGTTGGGTAGGAACACGATCACCGCGACGAAGATGAGCCCTTCGATGAGGCGCCAGGCGCCGGTCTTCGCGCTCACGATGTTTTCGAGCCACATGATGACGCCGGTGCCGACGAGCGGCCCAAAGAGCGTGCCGACACCGCCGACGACGGTGTAGATGACGAACGCGCCGCTTTGTTCCACCGTGAGCATGTCAATCGCCGTCGAGCCGTCGTAGAGTGCGCGCAGTGTGCCCGAGAGCCCGCACAGCGCACCCGAGATGACGAACGCGGCGAGCTTGTAGCGGCGCGGGTCGAAGCCGACGAAGATCGAGCGTTCTTCGTTTTCGCGAATGGCGTCCAGCACTTCGCCGAACTGCGAGCGCACGAGCGTGCGCACGAACGCGAGGACGAGAAACGCGGTGACCGCTGCGAAGATGTACCAAAGTTTGATCTCGCCGAGATCCCCGAAAGGCCCGAGCGCGAGCGCCGGCAGCGTTTGTGTGAGATCGACGTGCGCGAAGCCGAAGTTTAGGGGGGGCGTTCCGATGCTCTGCAAGCCGTCATCACCGTTGGTGAGGCTGCGCCACTGGAAGATGATAAAGTAAACCATTTGTGCGAACGCCACGGTCACGAGCGCGAAGTAAATCCCGTAGAGCCGCACGACGAGCGAGCCGATGATGAACGCCGCGACGACCGCAACGCCCACGCCGAAGAGCACGGCGAGTCCGAAGCTATGCGCTTGCGGAAAGAGCTTGAGCACGGAGAGTCCGGCGCCATACGCGCCGAGGCCAAAGAACGCGGCATGACCGTACGAGAGTTGTCCGGCGTAACCGAGCAGTAAGTTGAAACCGATCGCGCCGATCCCGACGATGAGAATCTGCGTGCCAAGACCGCTATAACCGTTGAAGATCGGTAAGCGAAAGATGAACGGAAAGAGGATGAGACCGACGGCCGTCCAGAGATAGAACGCAAGGTCGCCGCCGCGGCGCATCGCTCTCATCCTTTGATGACCTCACTCTCACCGAAGAGACCTTGCGGACGGACCAGCAGCACTGCCGCCATCGCGACGTAAATGATGACGTCGGCCGCACCCGGATAGATCAGCGTCGTTACGGCGCTCAGTTCGCCGACGATCAAGCCGCCCGCGACCGCGCCCCAGAAACTGCCGAGTCCGCCGATGACGACGACGACGAATGAGGGGATCAGGAATTTAAAACCCGTCTGCGGGTCGATGCTGTAAATCGGCGATGCCGCAACGCCGACGAGGCCCGCAAGTCCGGCGCCGATTGCGAAAATCATCGTCGATGCGGCGCGAACGTTGCCGCCCAGCAGCTGCACCATCGTGCGATCGCGAACCCCGGCGCGCACGATCAGCCCGTAATTCGTGCGCGAGATGAAAAGCCAGACGCAGATGACGATCGCGACGATGGCGATCGCCATGTAAATGCGATAGGCGGGATACTGCAAGCCGGCAAGCGCTATCGAGCCTTGCAGCCAATCCGGCAGCGGATACTGCTGCGTCGTGCCGCCGAAGATCAGGCGCAGCGTTTCTTCGGCGATGACGGCAAGTCCGAACGTGAGCAAAATTTGCGATGTCGGTTCCTTATCGTAGAAGAAACGCAAGAGCAACCGATCGAATACGATTGCGACGAGGGCGACGGCGATCGGACCCGCGATCAGGCCCGCGCCGAAACCGAGTTTCTGCGTTACCACGAGGCCGACGTAGGCACCGATGGCATAGAACGCGCCGTGCGAAAAGTTCACTAAGCGCAGCATGCCGAAAATGATCGTCAAGCCGATCGCGATCGCAACGTAGATCAAGCCAAGAATGAAACCGTTGAGAAGGGCTTGGAGCAAGCCTTGTGCGGTCAAACGAGTCTCCGGGGAATGAGAGTTTGCGGGTAGTACGTCTTTGTAGGGGGGCGTTCATGCAGAAAACGGGCGCCCGCTTTCGCGAACGCCCGTTTTCGTCAGGGTCGAAGGGCGATTATGCGACTTCGATCTTGCACTTGGACTCGCCGCGTGGAATTGCGACCGACTCGCCGTCGTGCTCCTGGAGCACTTTGGCGAACGCGAATGCATCGCCGCCGCGATCCTTCATTGGGATGCCTTCCATGACGAGTACGCTGTTGATGCTCTGGTGATCCCACTCGCGCCAGTATTCCGGGCCCTTGGTGGCCTGGAATTTGTGGCCTTCGAGGGCCTTGATGACGGCGTCGGGATTGATCGAGCCGGCGCGCTCGACGGCCATCTTGTACTGGTAGAGGCTGGTGTACGCGCACTCCGCGCCGTTGGAAGGCGGCGAGCCGTACTTGGCCATGAACGCGTTGACGAATTTCTTCGCGGCTGGGTATTTCGCAGCATGGTATTTGTAGTAGAACGGCGCGGTCGTCACGACGTTGTCCATGTTATCGCCCGTGCCTTTGGCCATGTACTCATCGGCGAGGGGAACGAGGATCTTGGTCGTTTTCGTCAAGCCGAATTGCGCGGCTTGATTGAGGCAATTGACCATGTCTTTGCCGAACTCGGTGATGACGAGAACGTCGGGCTTCGCCGCTTGCGCCTGACCGAGCGCCTGCGAGAAGTCGGCCGTGCCGAGTTTGAGCAACACATTATTGATCGTCTTCGCACCTTTGGGTTCGACGACCGAGGTCAGGTTGTCGAAGACGCTATGGCCCCACGAGTAGTCGGCCGTGATGTGGAACCATCTGCCGGTGCCGTACTTCGTGATGAGTTCGGTCGCCATCGCGCGGGCTGACATGTGCGCGTTGATGTAGCGGCGGAACGTGTGCTTGTGGCAATTCGAGTCGGTGGGTTCGTCGCCGTGCGTGAGCGCCGCCATGAAGATCGTTTTCTTCTGTTGGCAGAGGCTCGAGACGGCATTCGCCGTACCGGTCGACGAGCCGCCGGTGATCATCACCGCGCCATCGCGTTCGATCATCCGTCGTGCGTTGTCCGTTGCCACGGCGGGCGTCGTCTGATCGTCGCCGACAGACGCTTTGATCTGCATGCCCATGATGCCGCCCGCTTTGTTGATCTCTTCGATTGCGAGTTTGTACGCGCGAAGCTGATCCTGACCTTGATCCGAGTACGAACCGGATTGCGGGACGTTGAGACCGATGACGATCTCTTTGGTTGAGGCCATAACGTACGGCGCGCTGCCGAACGCCATCGCACCGGCGGCAAGCGTGCCGCCGAGGAATTTACCGCGGTTGAGTTTATCTGAGGTGTTCACTGCAGGACCCCTTCAGGGATGACAAGCCGATCGAGGATTCGCACCACGAAACAGCTTTTCAATTTAAAAGCAAACGTGGAAACTCCCTGCGATTTTTGCCAACCCGGGCGAACCGAAGTTCCTTACGTTGAGCCTAGGACGCACGGTGAACAATTTCGGATTGCCTCTGCGGAATCAAAACCGCGTCTCCTTATCGCGATGTGGAATAGCGAGCCCCGATTTGTGGCATCTGCGACTTTACCGGGCGGGGCGAGCCCTCTGCAGGGTGGAAAAATATCGAGTGAGATTCCTAGCTGGCATTCTCGTTCTCGTTCTTGCCGCGTGCGCTCAAACCGGCCCGCGAATTCGCGGTCCGCGTACCGTCGACAACTTCTGCGGGGATAAAGCGCCCAAGGTGACGGCGATGGAGAGCGTCGTGAGCTCGATCGCCGATGCGCCCGCGACGTTTCCGGTCCCCGACGTGGCGACGATTCGCGCCACTACGAAGCTCTCGGGCGGCGTCATCGGGCACTGGGACGACCTGATGTTGCCGCTTCCGAAAACCGCGAAGCAGTACGGCATCACCCAGCCTCTCGTCACCGTGCGCGACGTCGCGATCACGAACCGAACGGCGGGCGTCGATAGTCGCCGGGTCTATGTGACGATCGAGACGCCGCGCGGGCGCGTGACGTATGCGGCGCGGGCCTTCGACGTACAAGACGTGTGCGACGAGGGCCGCCACTTGAGTTTAACGCCGCAGAAACGAAAACCGCGCGCGTAGGTCTGCGCCGAGCAGTTGCTCGAGGACGAGCGCTGCGATAACCGTGTAGACCTCGACCAAGCCGAGGACGGTGGAGCGAACGGTTGGGGACAGCGCGATCACGCCGACGAGCAGCAGCAGCGTGCCCCAGAGGATCGCCGCAAGGCCACGCACGAACGTCGCGCGCGAACGTACGCCGCTACGGATATCGGCGATGAGCTGCGCCGGAGGGCGCGTGCCGATGTTCCATATTGCAAGAGCCAGAAAGTCGCAGACGATCGCCGCCGCTAGGCGCAGCGCCGTCTCGATCATGGCGCGGGTGGTGCCTCGTCGGGCCACGTCGCGATCTCACCGAGCGCCGCGCTTTTGAGGACTTTGAGCCCGAGCATCGCACACTTCATGCGCGCGGGCGTGATGCCGAAGCCGACGTTATCGAGCACGACTTGCTGTTGCAGTTTCGCGACATCTTCGAGCTTCTCGCCGCGAATGAGTTCGGTCAGCATCGAGGCCGACGCTTGCGAGATCGCACACCCTTTGCCGGAAAATGCGATGTCCTCAACGATGCCCGCCGCGTTCACTTTGAGTTCCATCGTAATCGTATCGCCGCAAAGCGGATTGAGATCCTCGGCCTTCGCCGTAGGATGCTCCAGATGCCCAAAATTCCGCGGATTGCGATAGTGATCTAAGATGTACTCTTTGTAAAAATCGTCCAAGGCTAAAGCACCATGCCCATTACGGGCCTCCTTGGGGAATCGCGCCCCCAGCAAGATGAGCGTCCCGGAGGCCCCGCTGCGGAGCAGAGGGGCGCGCGCAGGCGGGGCCGGAGCGCCTTTCCAACCGGCATGCAACAATCCGGCACGAGTTAATCCGGCTAGCCACACTCCGGCTAGCCGCGCTCCGCGCCACAATCATGCGATTTTAAAAACCGTCGCGGCTTTTTCCAGAGCGTAAATCAGCGCGTCGACGTCCGCTTCGGTATTGTAGAGATAGAACGAGGCGCGGGCGGTTGCGGGCCAGCCCATCTTGTCCATCAGCGGCATCGTGCAGTGGTGGCCGGCGCGCACGCAGACGCCCTCGGTGTCGAGGATCGAGGCCATGTCATGTGCGTGGATGTCGGCAAAATTGAACGAAATGACGCCGGCGCGGTCCTCCGCGTTCGGCGGGCCGTAGATCGCAAGGCCGCGCGCAACGAGCGGCAGCATGCGGTCGAGCGCGTAGCGCGTGAGAGCGATCTCGTGCTGACGGATCCAACCCATTCCGATGCCGGTGAGATAGTCGCATGCGACGCCGAGGGCGATTGCATCGGCGATGTTGCTCGTGCCGGCTTCGAACTTCCATGGCAGTTCGTTGAACGTGCTGTGCTCGTAGCCGACTTTTCTGATCATGTCGCCGCCGGTGAGAAACGGCGGCATCGCATCGAGCAGTGCGCGCTTGCCGTAGAGAAAACCGATGCCGGTGGGGCCGCACATCTTGTGGCCGCTCGCCACGAAGAAGTCAACGTCTAGTGCCTGCACGTCGATCGGCATGTGCGGGACGGATTGCGCACCATCGACGAGCACGACCGCGCCGACCGCATGGGCTTTCGCGATGATGATCTCGAGCGGAGCGATCGAACCCAGCGTGTTGGAAACGTGCGAGATCGCAACGAGCTTCACGCCGCGTAGCAGTGAGTCGAGCCCGTCGATTTGCATCGTGCCGACGGCATCGACCGGGATCAAGCGCAGCTGGGCGCCGGTTTTGGCTGCGAGAAGCTGCCACGGCACGAGGTTCGAATGGTGTTCGATCTCCGAGGCGAGGATCGCATCGCCGGGTTTGAGATGTTCCATCCCCCAGGTGAAGCTCACCAGATTGATCGCTTCGGTCGTGTTGCGCGTCCAAATCACTTCGGCGGATTCTGCCGCGTTGATGAAGCGCGCGACTTTTTCGCGCGCCCCCTCGAACGCATCGGTCGCGCGCGAGGCGATCTCGTAAACGCCGCGATGGATGTTCGCGTTGTAATTCGTGTAGTAGTCGACGAGTGAGTCGATGACGACTTGCGGCTTTTGCGAACTCGCTGCTGAGTCCAAATAGACAAGCCGTTTGCCGCGCGACGTGGTCGTCGCAAGGATCGGGAAGTCCGCAACGATCGCGGCTTGTTTCGGATCGACGACTGTGAGCATTATTGCGCGGTAACCTTCGCTTCGAGTGCCTCACGCAGATGCGCGCGCAAGGTTTCGGTGGGAAATTGCGCGATCGCCGGTTCGAAGAATCCAAGCGCGATCAAACGCTCGGCTTCGATGCGCGGCACGCCGCGGCTCATGAGGTAGAACAGCTGTTCTGCATCGATCGCGCCGACGGTAGCGCCGTGAAAGGCTTTGACGTCGTTGGCGGCGATTTCGAGCGCGGGGATCGAGTCGACGTGGGCTGTTTCGCTGAGCAGCAACACATCGTCGCGCAGCGAGCTGTCACTGCCGTGCGCGGATTTGCGGATGCGGATGTTGCCTAGATACCGGGCTTGGCCGCGATCCGACGCCGCGCTCTTGATGATGGTGTTCGAGGTGGTCGAGCCGACGGCGTGATCGACTTGCGTCGAGAGATCGACGTGCTGATCGCCCGTCGCGAAGAAGAGCCCGGCCACGTCGGTGTGTCCGCCGGGGGCATGTTCGAGCGCCTTGAGCGTATCGACGGTCAGCGCCGAACCAAGCTCCGCGAGGCCGATACGCACGACGGCGTCGCTACCGACGGTCGCGCCGCGCGCGATCATCGTTTTGGATTGAATGTTCGCCGACTGCACAATCGCGTAGTCGACCCGTGCGCGGGTTCCCACGACGATTTCTGCGATTCCGCAAATGAAACGCGGTGCCTCACCCGTCACGAGCTGTTCGATGACGGTCACTCGCGCGTTCTCACCGGCGGAGATCACCGTATAGGGAAACGCATCGTTCGCAACGGCCGCGTAGCGAATGACGATCGGATGATCGACCGCGACCCCCGCGGGAACGTACACGAATGCGCCCACATTCTGAAACGCGAGTGCAAGCGCCGCGTACTTATCGGCTGAGGCGTTCACCGTCGTACCGAGCGCAGCTTCGAGCAGTGAGGCATGGTCGCGGCGCGCCGTTGCAAGGTCGGTCACGATCACGCCGCGCGCGCGCAGTGCATCCGAGAGTTCGATCGCAACGACGCCGTCGATGAAGGCAATCTGTGCCGAGCGAGCATCCCTCGTGAAAATTTCGGGTGCGGCAAAGCCGGTCGCGGGAGCAGCGCCGGTCACGACGTGCGTGAGGTCGATCTTGTGCAGGTCGTGTTTCCAGTATCGTCCGTACGACGCCGTTGGAAATGGTAGCGCTTCATATGCCGCAAGCGCCGAGCGGCGCGCGGTGGCACCAAATGCGGGCGACGCGCCGGCCAACAAGAGTTCGAGCGTCTCGCTCGATATGCCGACGGGGTCCAGACTAAGCGACGCCACCCGCGACCTCTTCACGGATCTTGTCGTACCCTTCGCGTTCGATCTCGTTTGCAAGTTCCGGGCCCCCGGTCTTGACGATGCGTCCGTCCATCATGATGTGCACGACATCGGCTTTGATGTGCTGGAGAATACGCGGGTAGTGCGTGATGATGAGGAAGCCGGTTTCTTTGCCCTCGCCTGTTTCCCGCATCGCGCTGACCGATTTGCCGACCGACTCGAGTGCGTCGACGTCCAGACCCGAGTCCGTCTCATCGAGCACGGCATATTTCGGGTTGAGGATCGCAAGCTGCAGCATTTCGAGGCGTTTTTTCTCTCCGCCCGAGAAGCCGTCGTTGACCGAACGGCTCAGGAATGCGGAGTCCATATCCAACACGTCGAGCATCTCGAAGATCATCTTGCGAAATTTCGCCGGCGGAAGATCGGTCGGGTTCACCGACTGACGCGCGGTGCGAATGAAGTTCGCCACGCTCACACCCGGGATCGCGGCCGGGTATTGGAATGAAAGAAACAGGCCGGCTTTGGCGCGCTTATCGGGGGGCAGGCCCAGCAGCTCCTCGCCGTCGAGGGTGACCGAACCGCCGAGAATTTCATAGTTCGGATGGCCCGTCATCGCGAAGGCCAGCGTCGATTTCCCGCTGCCGTTGGGACCCATCAGCGCGTGGACTTTGCCCGGCTCGACAATCAAGTCGATCCCGTTGAGAATTTGTTTTCCAGCGACGCTGGCACGTAAATCCTTGATGCGCAGACCACGATCCGACACTTGGTAGCTCCTGGCTTCGTTCGAGAGAGGGCGTTGAACGCGACCCCCATCGTAAAACGTCTGCGGGAGAAAGTCAAGGAAAGCCTGGACTATCTTCCGATTGCGTGCTATCGTTGACGCTGGAATGAATCCGCAAGATCGCTTCTTTGAGACGACGCGTGGGAAGATCGTGGCCGCCCTGCGCGGCCGTCACGGTGCTTCGGCCTACGAACTCGCCCAGGAGTTTGGCCTCTCGCCCAATGCAATCCGGCAGCAACTCGTCATCCTGGAGCGCGACGGGCTGGTAACCGGGCACGCAGTGCGCCGCGGCAAGACCAAGCCGACGCAAGAGTTTGCGCTCACGGCCGACGCTGAGCGCTTTTTTCCGCAGCAGTACGACAAGATGCTCAACGCGGTGTTGCGCGAGGTTCGTGCCTCCGGCGGGGAGGCCGCGGTCGAATCGATTTTCGCGGCGATGGGCAAGCGCGCCTCAGAACGCGTGGCGGAGCGGCTGGGCGGCAAGGCCTTGCCCGAGCGTGTGATGGAGCTGACTGAGATTCTGCGCGAATCGGGCGTCGAGGCGAAGCTCGAGACGACTGCGACCGGCTTCGTCCTCCACGAACACAACTGCCCCTACGCAAAGACCGTAGGCGAGCATCCCGAAGTGTGTTCGATCATTCACACCATTTTCAAAGAGAACGTCCCCGCGACGACGACGCAGACAGAGTCGCTCGCAACCGGCGGCACCGAGTGCCGGTTCGAGATAGTAAGCTAGTCTTTAGGAGTACACCACCTCGTGGATTTTGCCAAGTTTCAGATGCTCGTCGAAAAGCGGACAGGTTTCCGCACCATGGATGCCCCGATGGCGACGGGCGAGTATTTCAGCGACTCGTGCGGCGATATGTACTCGTACTTTCTCAAAGTCGGACCGGGCGATGTGATCGAGGACATCTCGTACTTTACGACCGGCTGCGGCTTCGGGACGGCGACGTGCAGTTTGCTCGTGGAACTTGCCAAAGGCAAGACGATCGATCAGGCGCTCGCGATCACCGATGCGGATATCGAAGCCGCGCTCGGCGGCTACCCCGAGAAGAAGAAAGACTATCCCGAGCGCTCACGCCTTGCGCTCAATGCCGCGATTGAGGATTATCGCGCGAAGCGCGCCACCGGCAAGATCACCGATGCGATGCTCGATGAAGCGCGCGCGACGGTTGCCGCTGCTTCCGCGCTGTCCGATCTTCCCGGTACCGGCAAAACCTCGCAAGACGAAGCGGCCGGTCCAAAAGTCGTCGAATCCGACGGCATGGTCACAATCAAGCTCCACTAAACCCAGTCGATACGAAACGCAAATAGGCACCTCATGGTGTCTATTTTATTTTTGCAGGTTCGCTCGCGACGAGGGGTTGCAGTTTGAGGATCGTCGCCAAGTTACGGCTCGTGTTTGCTCTGCCGAGAAGTTTGCCGACCACAGCGTTTGATTTGCTCTCCAGGCTGCACGCGGGACTCCAGAGGTACACCGCGCGGCGCCCGAGTGCGATGCGCTCGTCTCCCCAATCGGATCTCGTGAGCGGGATGAGCTTCGTCCGATCGAGCGGTCGCTCAGGTCGGTGACGATCAATCGAGCATGCTCGCGAGCGATATCGAGGAGCGGATTTTCGCGGAAGATCTCAGCCAAGTCGGCGGCGACTTTTCCGGCGGTGAAGACGACATTGCCGCTGTTGAGCAGGGTTGCGACACCGGTAAAACCGAGGTCGGCGAAGAGCGCGCGCAGGTCGGCCATCAGCGCGCGAGCGCGCCGGCAATCGCCGCGAAGATGCTACTTTTTCGCGTCGCCTTCGAACTCGATGCTGATCGCGATCTGGTTGCCGACGACGAGCGCGGCTGCGTTACTGGCTTGATTCGCGATGCCGAAGTCGCGGCGATCGAACTTGACCTCGGCGGTGTAGGCGATGCGATCGTTCCCACGGGCGTCCTTGCCTTTGCCCTCGAGATGGGCGAGCAGGGCGACGGGTTTGGTCGTCCCATGGATCGTCAGGTTCCCGTTAATCGTGAACGTTCCATCTGCGGCGGGCACCACCGAGGTGCTCTTGAAGTCGATCGTCGGAAATTTGGCCGTGTCGAGCCACTTATCGTTTTTGAGATCGGCGTCGCGGTGGTCGTTGCGGGTATCGACGCCGGTTGCATCGAGTGTTGCCTCAACGGAGGTCGGGATGTCTTTTCCCGGCGCGGTCACGACCGTCGCGGATTTCACCGGGATGATACCTTTCACGCGCGCGAGCCCAAAGTGCGTGACGGTGAATTCGGCGCTGGTGTGTACGGTGTCGACCACGTACGTTTCGGCAAGCGCCGGTGCGCAGGTGAGGGCGACGGCGAAGGTGGTCAGGACAGCAAGACGACGCAATGGAATATCTCCGCAAGGGCTGGGTAGTCGAACGGTCAGACGCCAAGCGGGCAGGCTTCGGTTGCGTTCGGCAAAGAACGTCCGCGCATATGACCAACACACGTCTTCGCCGTTTCGTCGCGGCAGCCGTTCTCGCTATCCTGGCCCTCACGGGCGCCCGCGCAGCAGAACCAGTCGGCGAAGGCGACGCGGCGTTCGCCGTGCTTGCCAAGGCCTACTATGATGCCGGATTCGCCGCCGCGCCGGTTACGGCGACGAGCGCCGGCCTGCACAAGTACGACGCGCGGCTCGGCTCGTATACGCCGGTCGATTTTGCCGCGCGCATCGAACTCGATCGTGACTACCTCGACCGCTTTACGAAGTTGGATTCGCACGTGCTCTCGCCGTCGGTTCGCCTGGACTGGACGATGGTCCTCAATTCGATCCACGACGATCTGCTCCTCAACGACACGATGAAACGCTGGCGCCATAATGCCGATGACTACGTGAATATCGCGACGGGCGGTGTGTTCTCGATCCTTAGTCGCAAGTTCGCTCCCGATCAGATCCGTTTGGCGAAAATCGTTGCGCGCGAGAAGCAGATCCCCGCGATGTTCGCGCAGGCGCGCGTCAACCTGACCGCCGTCGACAAGTACAACGCCGAGATCGCCTACGACGATGCGATGGGTGCCGTCGGATTCTTCAAGACGACGGTGCCCGAGGCGTTCCCCGCAGCGGGGGATGAGACGCTGCGGGCGCAGTTCGTCGCCTCGACCCAAGCCGCAGTCGATGCAACGCGCGATTTTGCCCGTTGGCTTAAAACCGGTTTCGTCAGGCACCCGGTCGGTAATTTCTCGATCGGCGCGGCAAACTATGCGGCGCGTTTGAAATACGAAGAAGCGATCGACATGCCGCTCGATGCCTACCTGCGCGTCGGTGTCGTCGCGCTCTCACAGACGCGCGCGCAGATGGTCGCAGTCGCCCATCAGATCGATCCGACCAAATCCGTGCAGGGCGTGATAGACGAAGTCGCGCGCGTCCATCCGACTGCAGCCGGTCTGATCCCCGCCTCGCAAGCCGATCTCGTGAAGCTCCGCGCGTTTGAAGAGCGAAAGCAGATCATCGATTTCCCGGCGGATGCGGATATCAAAGTCACCCTCACACCGGAGTTCGAGCGTCAAACGTCGATCGCATCGATGGATGCACCGGGACCGCTTGAGAGCGTCGCGACGCAGGCCTACTACAACGTCACGCCGGTCGATCCAAAAGACCCGCCGAAAATCCAGCAAAGTTACCTTGAAACGTTTAACGATTTCGAACGTCCGATCGTGAGTGCGCACGAAGTCTACCCGGGCCATTACACCAACTACATCATCGACAAACACTTGCAGCTCTCGCTCACTGCAAAGCTGCTCGCGGCGAACTCCTTTGTCGAGGGCTGGGCCCACTACTGCGAGCAGATGATCGTCGATGAGGGCTGGGGTGACGGCGATCCGCGTGTGAGGCTCATGCAGCTGCGCGAAGCGATCTTACGCAACGCGCGCTACGTCGTGGGCGTAAAGATGCACACGCAAGGAATGACGGTTCCCGAGGCGATGGACTTCTTCCAAAAACAAGCGTTTTTGGATCCCGCAAGCTCGCGTATCGAAGCGCGTCGCGGCACGGGCGACCCAACATACGGCTATTACACGCTGGGCAAACTCGAGATCCTCAAGCTACGCGCGGATTATATAAAGAAGATGGGCGCCGCGTACACGCTCGCCGGATTCCATAAAGCGCTGCTCGCGCACGGTAACCCGCCCGTGCCGCTCCTACGCCCATTCTTACTGGGTGAGGACGACGATGGCAAAATTCTCTAGGGTGCGAAGATTTGGCGGTCGTCTTCTTCGAGAACATCGAGGGCGAGGATGAGATCGGGACGTTTCCCGAGCCACAAATAGTGTTCGAGCGCAGCAGCGCGATCGCCGTTGCGCGGCAGACGTTGGCTGACCAACACGTTCCACGCGGCGATTTGCTCTGCGCTTGCCCTCGCGAGCACGAATGCCGCGATCTCATCGTCGGTCGTGGCGGCCTGGACGCGAGCGATGAAGTCCCCATCTGTGATCCCGAACATCTCGAGCATCATCGTGGTGAAGCCCTCGATCGTGTACTCGCCGAGATTGCCGCCCGGGAGTGCGGCCCGCGCTTTATCGATGGAGCGTGGGAGAAAGACGATTCCGTTCAGTTCGGCGCGCGGCGAGCGGGGCGGGGCTAGGGTAAGATCGAGCGACTGCATGCTCTTTTGCGTACGCGAGAACGTCGGGTGCGCCCTTGTCGTTGGTTTGGGTATGACGATGGTATGGCACAAAATATTGAACACACGTTGGTCGCCGGATCCGCTATCGCACTCCGTTTGTGGCGAGACGAAGAACCCGGTCAAGCAAAAGCGGAAACCACCCGCCCGTATGAAACCGTCGGTTACGTTCTGGGTGGGCGCGCGGAATTGACGGTCGATGGGAAGACTCAGACGCTTAGCCCCGGCGACTCCTACCTCGTCCCACAAGGCACGCGTCACACATATCGAATTCTCGAACGATTCAGTGCGGTGGAAGCGACCTCGCCGCCCGCATAACACTAAATCGGAGGCACCTCACGCTCGCGAGGCGATCACTGAAAAGAGTGGGTCGCCTCGCCCGACGCGCGCTGCGGTAGCCGCTTCGTTCCAACCGCCGGCGGCGCGAACGTAACCGGCCACAAGTCGAAGATGCTCGCGATCGCTCGTTGCCGTCCAGGCGGAAATAGCTTTCGTTGGGAAACAGCGGTTCGAAAACGTGACAATCAATTTTGCTCCCGGTCGCGTCACCCGGGCAAGTTCCCGGAATACCGCCACCGGTTGGGTCAGATACTGAATCGAGACACAGATCAGCGCTGCGTCGAAGGCGGCATCATCGAACGGGAGCTGCGGTTGCGCGTTGAGGTTTTGAAGGACACGGCGAGTGAGACGCGGGTTGGACCGTAGCTCTTGGGCGTTCATCCCAAGGCCGACCACGGAGCGATACGCCACATCGCCCGGCAAGTGGCTGACCCAACTGCTCATCAAATCCAACAGGTCCGCATTCGCCGGAACATGTTCGCGATACAGTGCAGTGACGGTTTCGATGGCGTCGGAATCGATATGCTCGACGAGCCGCACCGGTTCGTAAAAGCGCTCGTCGGGGCTCTCGTCGAGACGGGCGAAGAAGCGCGGATCGTGCATGACTTTTTAGACGCCGCCATCCTCAGCGCAGCGCGCGGGTGTCGCGGCCGAAGATGCTCAAGTCGCGATGGTTGCCGTCAACGATCGCAACGTGCGGCAACGTCCCCCAGCGCACGAATCCGCACGAGGTAAAGAGCGTGATGCTGGGGCTGTGGTTAGCGAAGATGAAACCGACGAACGAATCGATACCGAGCGCCGGTGCGCGGTCGATCGCGTGCAAGAGCAAAACGCGCGCGACGCCGCGACGCCGAGCGCTCGCGGCGACGTAGACGCTGACTTCGGCCGTGCGTGCGCACGCAGCGCGACCATAGAAATCGGTCAAACTCAGCCAGCCGTCGATTGCGCCGTCCGTCTCGTGCACGAAAAGCGGTCGGCGCGACGAGTCGTGGTCCAAAAACCACGACCGCCGCTGCTCCGGGGTGACGATCTCGGTATCCGCCGTCGCCATGCGCGTTGGAATCGCTTCGTTGTAGATCGAGACGATCGCACGCAGATCGTCGTTTTTTGCGTACCGGACCGGCATCGTCTTCACGCGAGCAAGTACGGATTGGTCGCACGTTCGCGGCCGATGGTCGTGGCCGGACCGTGGCCGGGGATCACGCTCGTCGCGTCGTCGTACGCCAGCAGTTTCTCGCGGATCGATCTTACGATGTCTTCCATCGAGGTTCCGCCGATGTCCCAGCGCCCGATCGCTCCGCGAAAGAGCGTGTCTCCGCTCAGGATCGTCGTCGCGCCCGCGTGTTCGTACACGAAACACGAACTGCCCGGCGTGTGACCGGGCGTGTGATGGACGCTCAGTTCGATCGCGCCTGCTGTAATGCGTTCGCCGTCGACGAGGTCTGCATCGAGGTCGACGACGCGCGGCGCTTCACCCATGCCGAAGGCTGCGTATTGGCGCGCGAGGGCGCGGTAGAGCGGCAGATCGCCCGGATGCAACAGACCGCGCGCGCCGGTGCGCTCGCGTAAGTCGGCAAGCGCGCCGATGTGGTCGAAGTGTGCGTGCGAATGCACGAGATAGGTCGCGCGTAGGCCGTTTGCGCTTAAGCGATTGAGGATGTGGTCGACGTCGTCCCCGCCGTCGATGACGATCGCCTCGCCCGATTCCGGATCGCCCAAAATCGTGCACGTGCACGCAAGCGCTCCAACCGGAAAATGCTCGACGATCACGCCGAGAGACCGAAGTCGCGATACGAGCGGTCGTAATAGCCCAGCGGCTCGCCCGGGCGTGAGCCGCAAGCGATGACTTCGCCGATGAAAATCGTGTGCGTCCCGGCAGTATGTTCTTCGGCGAGGCGGCACTCGAAGTGCGCGAGCGATCCCGCGATGATCGCGGTACCGAGCGGCCCGCGCTCGATCTCGACGCCCGCGAAACGCTCTTTGGGTTCGCCGCCGGCGAATTTCTCCGCGATCGGCTGCTGTTCGCGTGCGAGCAAGCTCACGCAGAAGATCCCCGATGCCGAGATGAGGCCGTGCGAACTCGCACTGCGATTCACGCAGATCAGCAGCATCGGCGGGTCGGCCGAGACGCTGGCAAAGGCGTTCGCGGTAAAACCGGCGTCGTGTCCGTCATGCACCGTTGTGATCACGGTGACGCCCGTGGGCACGTGACGCATCGCGGACTTGAACGCTTCAGTTGATGCGGGCACCGATCCCCAATCCATCGCCGATCGGCACGATCGTCGCATCGAGTTGCGGGTGCTGCAAAAAGACGCGATTGAAGTCACGGATCGCGCGCGTGTCGTCGCTATCGCCGTGCTCGGGCTCAGCAGACGATTCACCCGACAACAGGAGGTTGTCGACGATGACGAGGCCGGAGAGCTTGAGGAGCGGGATACAGAGTTCGAGATATGCTTCGTATTCGGTCTTGATCGCATCGATGAAGATGATGTCGACATTGCGTTGCAGGAGCGTCGGCAATACTTCGAGCGCGGGTTGATTGAGGATATCCACTTGGTGGGCGCAACCGGCGCGTTCCAGGTAGCTCTGCGCGATCGTCGTCCGTTCCATATCCGGGTCGATCGTCCAGATATGCCCCGCGGGCGGAAGCGCAAGGGCCATCCAGAGCGTGGAATAGCCGTAGGCCGTCCCGATCTCGACGATGCGGTTGGCCTGCATCGCGTGGACGAGGGTCGAGAGCATTCTGCCCGCTGCTCGGTCGACAATTGGGATCCCATCGTAGGTTCCCTGTTGTTCGAGTTCGAGTAAGAGCGGCGCGGGCTCGCGATGGAGACGCGTGAGATAAGCTAAGTCGCGCACGGTCTTGAGGTTTGCTTGGCAAAACTTAAGGGAACCTGCCGCCACGGGGTTCACCTCTGCGTCGTCGAACGAGCAGAGTCCAACTCTTTTGACCCCTCTACTCGGCCTAGGAGGCATCGCTCGTGGCAACTCTCGCGCAACAAACGTACACACCTAAAAAATGGACCCTCGCGGGGCTCCAGGGCATTTCGGACAACACGCTCCAGGTGCACTTCGGGCTGTACGAAGGCTACGTGAAGAACACCAACCTGCTCAACGAGCAGTTGGCAGAACAGCTCTCGGCAGGCACGGCCGCCGGTGCGAACCCGCACTTCTCGGAGCTCACGCGGCGCCTCGGTTTCGAATACAACGGCATGGCCTTACACGAATATTATTTCGACAACATGACCTCGACGGCGGGCGGTGCGCCGAGTTCGAAACTGAAGGACGCGCTCGCTGCGACGTACGGCGACTTCGAGACTTGGAAGAAAGACTTCATGGCCGTTGGCGGCATGCGCGGCGTGGGCTGGGCGATTGCGTTCCAGGACCCCAAATCGGGCCGCATCACCAATCACTGGGTGACGCTACACGAAGAAGGCAACGTTGCCGGCTTCAAGCCGATCCTCGTCATGGATGCGTGGGAACACGCGTTCTTGCTCGACTACAAGCCCGCCGAACGCCCCAAATACATCGAATCGTTCTTCGCGAACATCGACTGGGCTGTCGTCGAATCACGGCTGGGCAGCCACTAATCTCCGTGTTCAAGCGGCTGCGTCTGTTCCCGTTGAACATGGTGCTGTTCCCGGGAGTCATTCTCAACCTGCACGTTTTCGAACCCCGCTACCGGCAGATGATCTCCGAATGTCTCGACACGGGCGAGGCATTTGGAGTCGTCCTCATTCGCGATGGTGACGAAGCGGGCGACCTCGAGGTGATGCCGTATGACATCGGCACGACGGCGGAGATCGCCGATGTGACGCCGCTGCCGGCCGGACGCTATTATATCTCGACAACCGGACGGCGGCGTTTTCGCATCCTCGATGTGATCAGCCGCGAACCGTTTTTGATGTGCAACGTCGAATATCTCGAAGAAGAGATCGCCGATATCGACGCGGTCGAAGAACTCTCGAGCGAAGTCCGCGATGAGTTCCGTGAATATTTACGCCTGCTGGTCGAATTCAGCGGCACGACGGCAGAGATCGATCTGCCGAGCGATCCGGCGGATGCCTCGTACCTCATCGGCGATGCGCTGCAAGTCGCCGATTCGATGAAGCAGAAATTACTCGAAACTTCCGACACGCATCAGCGGCTTAAAGTCGAGCTCGGCTTTTTGCGCCGCCTCTTGCCGCAGTTACGTTCGCTGCTCGAACGCAAGGCCGCCGAACCTGCGCCAGCCGAACGCGAAGGCGCACCGGGCGGATCGTTCCGCTCGCATCAAGAGAAATTTTTCGGCAAACACTTCAGTTTGAATTAAGCCGTTCGGCCGCTTCGATCACGTTGCGCATGAGCGCGACGTTGGTGACCGGGCCGACACCGCCAGGAACGGGCGTGATCGCGCCCGCGACGGCAGCGACGCTTTCATAGGCAACGTCGCCGACGAGTTTGCCGGCGATGACCGTCGTGCCGACGTCGATCACGGTTGCACCGGGGAAGATCATGTCGCCGGTGATGAGGCCGGGGACGCCAGTCGCAACGACGAGCACTTCGGCATCTCGCGTGTAGCGTGCGAGATCGACCGTTTCTTTATGCGTCGTGATGACGGTCGCGTTCTGCGCCATCATCAAAAGCGCGACCGGCAGCCCAACGACGTTCGAGCGCCCTACCATGACGGCGCGCTTCCCGCGCAGGGGCCACGCCGGGCTACGTGCGAGTAAAATCATGACCGCTGCGGGCGTCGCCGGAACGAACAACGTTCCCGATCCGAACGCCAGGTGCCCCTGATTGATCGGGTTTGTGCCGTCGACATCTTTCTCCGCCGGCACGGCGTCGGCGATCTGGCGGATCAGTAAATGCCCGGGTAGCGGTTGCTGGAGGATGATGCCGTGAACGAGCGGGTCGGCACCGAGGCGTTCGAGTTGCGCGCGAACGAGCGCCGGTGCGGCATCGCGGGGCAACGCGTCGATCGTCACGTCGATGCCCACCTTCGCGCCGACATTGAACAAACTTTTGACGTATGCCAGACTTGAGGCATCCTCGCCGACGATCGCCACCACCAGGCGGGGAATAACACCGCGCGCGCGGAGTTGGGTGCTGCGCGTGCGAAGATCGGCTCGCAGTTCTTCTGCGACCGCGCGTCCGTCGATGATCGATGCGGGCATGACCCGGCGCGGTTCGTTCGGCCTCGGAGGCAAACCTTGGAACACGTGCGGCGCGAAGTGCATTTAGGGCCGGCATTCGATGCAACGGCATTCGAGGATGCGTTTGCGGCTTTCCGCCAGCTCTACCACATCAAGCCCAGCCGCGTGCTCTGCGCGCCCGACGTGCTCCAGCGTTACTGCGCGCTCTTCGAGCGGAGCATGGAGCGCGCTCATGGTTCGAATGATCTCCGTCTCAACGGCATCCCGCTCGTCGCCGCAATCATCGCCCCCGGCACCGTCGCCTTCGAGGGCGAGGTCGACGAAGAGCGCATGGGCGATTGGTGAAGGAAATCGAGCTTGCTGAAGATCCTTACGACAAGAACGATTCGATCGTGTCGGCGATCGTTGCGGGGCGTTCCAGCATCGGGCAGTGACCGGTCTGCTCCAAAACGCGCACCGTTGCATGGGGATATGTTTTTTGCGCTTCGGCGAGCGCCTTGATCGGGATGAACCGATCGTTTTTCCCCCAGATGATCAGGGTCGGTTTCGCGTAGGTTCCGAAACGCGCGTGCAGTTGGTCGAGTCGTAAGAGCTCTTGCATGGCTCCCGAGTAAACGCGTCCGAACGCGCGTCGTACGAGTCGGTCGCAGGCGAGTTCGTAAGCGCGTGCGTGGGTCTCCGAACTATTGACCGCAATATCGTAGACGGATTGATCGAGCGAGCGCTTCACGAATCTGCGCGAGGGTTGAAGTTGGAACAGGCTCTCGGCGAGCGGCGATGCGACGAGTTTGACAAAGAGGCGCGGGGCGCGCAAGAAGCCCGCCGGATCGATCAAAACGAGCCGTCCGATACGATCGGGAATTTCTGCGGCAACGTCGGCGCAAATCATACCGCCGAGCGAGTGACCGACGAGCGCCACGGGCTGCGGCGCGAGGACATCGAGCACGCCCGTGACGATCGCGCGGAAGAACGGCAGATCGTACCGTGCGTCGGGGCGTTCGCTCTCGCCGAATCCCGGCAAGTCGAAGGCCACGATGCGGTAGCGATCCGCGAGTAGCGGAGCAAGGCGCCCCCACGCCGCGTCCGTCCAGTGGCCAAGGCCGTGAACCAAGGCGATCGTCGGGCCGCTCGCCTTGCCGTATTCGAAGGCGGCGATCCGCACACCGCCGACCACCAGGCAATGCTCGCGCCACGCCGTGTGGGGAGCGGGGACAGAATTCGCGAACTCGGATGCCATGCGCAACGTCCTTCTCATCGTCGGTGCTGTGATCGCACTTTTATTGATCGTTGCGTTCTACCCCGGCGGCGGTCCAAAACGGAACGCCGAAGGCGGTGGCCCCGCGATGCTTGCCGGCGCTCCGGCGGTTAGTTATACCGTTAAACGAATCGACGGTCAATTGGACGGGCTCGATCGGTATCGCGGTTCCGTCGTGCTTATGAACATTTGGGCGACCTGGTGCCCGCCGTGCGATGCGGAGATGCCCGAACTCGAGGCGTTCTCCAAAGAGATTCGCGCGAAAGGCGTGGTCGTAATCGGTGTCGATCAGGGCGAGTCGCAGGCGGTCGCAGGCGCGTATGCGCGCAAACACGGCGTCACGTTCCCAATTCTCTTGGATCAGGAGCAAGCCTACGGCCGCAGCTATAGCGCCGTCGGCTTGCCGACCACGATCGTCGTCGATCGCAGCGGCCATATCCTCAAAGGCATCGACGGCCAACTGACGATCGCGCAGATGCGCGAAGCCGTCGCCCCGGCGCTGCGCGCCAAGTGAGTTCGCGCTGGTTCGCCCTGGGGGTTGCGATCGTCGCAATCGCGCTCGTTGTCGCCCAAGACATCGTTCCGACGACCGCACTCTTTCACACCTGGCAATATGCGCTCGCGCTTGCGCTCGCCGCGTTCGTGATGGTCGGTTATGCGCTCGGCGCGCAGCGCGGTGAGGACGGTCCGCTCGGCAAACGTCTTGCGGTCGCACAGGTCGGAGCGCTCATCGTGCTCGGCGCGGGGCTCGCATCGGGTTTGCTCGGGCCCGATACCGAGACGATCGCACGCGCACCGGGAACGGTCGCGCCACTGCCGGATTTGGGCCGCGCGGCGTTTTTCTCCGCCGCCGACGGCGCAGCAGTCGCGCGCGGTGACGCGCACGTGCTCTTACGCACTCGCGGCGATAGCGAGATCGATATTCCGCCCGGCACGAAACGCTACGTCGGAAACTCGGTGCTCTTCACCGAGCCCACGCACGCCGCGTTCGTCGATGCCTACGATGCGACCGGAAATCATCTGACCCTCACACAGCCCGACAGCAGCGCGTTTCTCTCACCGATCCTGCTCTTTCACAACGAGGCGACGATCGCTGGGAAAAAACTGCCCTTCGATACGTTCCGTACCCCGGGCGCGAAGCGCGTCATCCGCACCATTTATTTTTCCGCGCAAGACACCGCGAAGATGAATCACATCGCAACGCCGAACAAAAACGTTCCGACCCTGCTCTTTGCCGTTGACGATGACGCCGGTAAAACGCTCGACATCAAAATCGGCGCGTCGGGCGAGTATGTCGCTGTCGGTGGCCTGCGTTTGCGCGCGCACATCGGCACGTATCCGCAACTCATCGTCGCATCGGCCCCCGCGCCGCTCGCGCTCATCGCGGGGCTCGTGCTTTTTCTTGCGGGTCTCGTCTGGGCGGCGTTCGCCATCCCGCCGCGAGCGGCGCTACACGAGGCCCACGGCTAAAACGCGGCCGCGTGTGCTGCGCTTCCCGGCACGAGCAGGCGAACGTTTCGCAATGTGATCGTGCCGGCTGCTTTGTTCGTTTTGCTTCCGGCCGTCAGATAAATCGCGCGCAGTCCGATCGGCGGAGCTAACCAACTCGGAATCGGTACGTCATGCAGTTGGATTCCGGTCCAGTCGATACGCGGCACGATGGTCAGCGTCGCGCGCTCGCCGAAGCGGTCGCTGAGCGACGCGCGTAGCGACACGCCGCTCGCATCGCCGTCGATAGCGAAGCCGAGTGCGAGCGCATCGCCCAGTGAAATCGGCGGCGTCACCGTCGCGTACGCCGCGCGTTCTTTGTCGCTAAAGTCGTACGTGATGCTGAGCGATCCGTTGCTTGGCGTCGCGAAGGCGAGCGTTCCGGGATTGTTCGCCGGAGTCGATGAGAAATGCCATCCCGCTTGCGCGGGCTCATCGAATATCGTCGCGGGAACGAAACGGCGTCCCACGCGCACGATCGTTTTCGCTTGCACTCCGCCAAGCGTCGCCGTCACCGTTGCATCGCTCGTGCCCGCCGCGAACACGCCGTGCGCGTCGACCGTTCCGCCGACCGCCGACCAGACGGCATTCTCGCCGATCGTCATCAAGCGGTGCGCTGCATCGTAACCGACGGCGTGTAAGGCGATCGACGTTCCGGGGTCGGGATTCGGACGATCGGGATCGATTCCGAGGCGCGCAACACCGGGGAAGATTGCGATCGGTACGTCAGCGCTCACGCCGCCGCGCGCGATTTGAAGCATGCCCGATCCGGGTTGCGTGCCGAGATGCACGAATCCATCCGGCGTAATGGTGGCGAGCGTCGAGGGCGTGGCGAGCGTCCACGGGCCGCTCCACACGCCGATTGCGTGACCGGCGGCATCGGTGATCGCGCCGCGCACGGGGATCGTGACTCCGCGTAAGCCTTCGAGCAGTGCCGGATGCACCACGAGTCGACTCGGAGCGCCGAGCGGCGCATCGCTGTAGACAAAAAGCCCGTCGGCGACCGGGCGTTCCGTTCCGTCTGAGGGCGCATTGAGGACGCTCGGTTTTGCATCGCCCAGTACGCGCGCGACGAGTGTAGCCGAGCCTCCGGAATCGAACTGCATCGCGTCGGTCGCACCGAGTGCCTGCAAAAACGCGATGAGTTCGACACGCGAGGTCCCGATCGAAATCGGCGGATGCCGTCCGTCGATCGTGACGAGCGCGAGTCGTCCATCGCTGAGTTTTGCTGCGGCCGCAACGGGGATGCGGAGCGCACGTTCGGCATAGCCGGGACTGCTGGCATCGTCGACGGCTTTGCCATCGGCGAGCAGTAGCGGACCGCCGCCGACGGCTGCCAGCACGCCGCTGACGTCGGGATCGGTGCCGATGCTGACGTCGACTTCATCCCCGATCCCCGGCAGCGTTGCGTTGATTAGCGCCGCGGGCCCGAGCGCGAGTCGCACGGTCGCGGGCGTTCCGAACGTCCCCGATTCGATTGCCGTGACCCGGTAGCGCGTCCCGGTCGTTGATGCCGTTTGCGGCGCGACGCTGGAGGCAATCGGCGTCGGCAAGGCTTGTGCGATCGGTTCGAGATCGAGTGCCGTGACGGCGGCATTCGGTGCGAGCGGACCGAACGCGGACGTCATCAGCGAAGCGCCGCCTTCGGGCGGGAACTCGTTGAGATGCGTGATCGTGAATTGCTGCGCGCCGGCGGTTGCGTGTCCGGCAAATCGATAGGTTTCAAAACGCACGTCGCGTTCGCGCGTGTAGGTGAGGGCGGGACGCACGCTCGGCGTCCGCTCGAAATTGCCGTGTGCGACGACGACGCCAAGAGGTTGATTCGTATTGCCGACGTCGAAGTAGTCGGCGTTGATTCCGGCGACGGCGCCCGTGCGCCCCGCCATCGACGACACGGTTTCGCCGCTTCCGATCAAGCGATCGTGCGCGAGGACCGCGTCGAGCCGGACCGTCGGCTCGTGCGGATCGACGACGACGACGAACACGTTGAGCGGGCCGCTCGAGGTGAAGAGATGATACGTCGCGCGCGAGACGCCGGGCGCGACGTATTCGCGCTCGACGTTCGATGCGATGACGAGCGGAAACGGCGCACCGGGTGCGAGTTGCGCGGGTAGGCCCGCAGCGCGCGCGGTTTGCGTACCCGCACCGGCAAGCACGATGGCGAGTGCGAGTCGACGAAACGTCATGGACAGACCAGGCGTTCTACCGCTCGTAAACCGTCGGCGACGCTTGTAAACGGGGCCACGTTCCATGCATCGGTGCGCGCGCGGTCGAACGTAAATGCCGCTATGCGAAACGCATCGAACGTTCCGCAAAGCACGACCCCGTCGGGGTCGACTGCAAACGCGCGATCGGCCATCGCATCGAAGACGATGAAATAGGCGCGCAATTCCGCGGCGCGCGTGCGCGCGAGTCGGGTCGTCCACTCGGCAGGCGTGTTCGCGTGCCAAATGAAGATGCGCGTCCCCGCAAGGCGAGGCTTGACGAGAGCGGCGGGGTCCCACAGGTCGTCGCCACGGACGATGCCGATCTCGCCGTACTCCTCGACGCCCATCTCGGGGCCGACAACGAACGTCGCGTCGGCGAGCCGTGCGAAGCGATCGAGCGTCGTGCGTGCTTCTCCATCCGGTTCGGGTGTGATGGCGATGCGCAGCGATCCAGGCAGTGGCAGACCCGCCGATCGCGCGATCGATGCACGATGCGGCGCGCGAGGCGCACCGATCGTAATATGTCCGTGAAGTGTCTCTTCATCGCGCTCGGACCCGCGCGCGATAAAAGCTCCGTCGGCATCGACGATCGCGCTCTTGCCGCAATAGGCAACGCTGCCATATTCGACGCCGACTTTGTTTGCAGCGACGAGCGGCACGCGATTCTCGCGCGCGCGGACGTTAACGAAGAGATCGGCTTGCAGATTCTCGAGCGCCGCCGGATCGCGCCCGCTCGTCACCCAGGCCGTCGGCACGACGAGCAATTCTGCGCCGCGCTCGACGAGGGTCGATCCAATCGTTGGAATCCGGCCATCGGCGCAGATGAAAACGCCCAGTCGTCCGACCGGGGTGTCGATCGGTTCCAGCGTGTCGGCGGCGTGGAACCACTTGCGATCGAAGTGCCAAAGAAAGCATTTATCGGCATATCCTGCGATGCCGGCGGGCGTCACCACCCACGCCGAATTGACGAGCTCGCCGGGCTTGCGATACCGCGCTCCGCCGATGACGATCGTTGCATTTGCTTGCTTACTTAGAGCGCACAGATCGGTGGCCGCACGCTCGAGCGTCTTGATTTCCGGCTGAGAATCACCGATAACATAGTTGGGGACCGTTCCCTCGGGGACAACGACGAGTTCTGCTCCTTTGCGGATCGCCCCGGCAATCATTTCGACGATCGCCGGCCAGCGCTCCGCAAATGCATCGCCATCGTGCGCGCGAAGCTGCACGCAGCCAACCGCGATGGATCTCGTCGAGGCACTCACGGCTAAACGGACTCCTTATTGAACCGGGCAGTTGTTATCGGCCCGTTGCTTGTAGCGTAGAAGAAGGTACGAACGGTGAAACGACTCCTCGCATTTGTTTCGCTCGTCGCCATGGCGACCACTGCGAGCGCGCCTGCGTTCGCAAGCGAAACGGCAATCAGCGCGCCCGCGCATCCGCATTCGTCCGTCGCTCCGGCCGATGAATACTTTGGCAAGCTCAGGATGAGCGTTCTGGGCATGCGTAACACGATCGCCGATCTCGGTCGGAAGATCGAGAATAGTCCGGAAAAAGGGGAATCGGTCTTTTCCAGCACCGACTATCTCGAAGATTCGATCCGCGATTGGCAAAAAAAATACCCGCGCGACACATGGCTTCCGCGCTACGTCCTCAACCTCGCGCACCTCTACGCGAAAGTCCAAAGCGACGAAGGCCGCTACCGGGCAAAGAAAACGATGGCGTGGCTGGTTGAGGGCTTTCCGCAAAGCGACCAGGCGAAAGTCGGCCGCGGAGAACTTGCCTCTGGGTTCGTGGGAGCACACGCCGCCCCACCCGCCTCCGGTGCAACACCGGTCACGAATCCAGCGCCGCAAGTCAGTCCGCAGCCCTAGTCGCTCGACCGAGTTAAAAAGCCCCTGGACAAGATGTCCGGCGGCTTTTTTTTTATGCATGGTCGCGGTAGCGGGAAACGAAGAACCCCCCGGCTAGCGCCGAGGGGTTCTTTCCATTCCGGATCGGCGTTAGCCGATTTTAGAAGTGGAGACCAAGACCGATGTAGGCTCCACCGTGGGTGAAGTCGCTCGGCGAGAGGCTCTTACCGCGACCGCTGTCTCCGAGGAAACCGAAGTCGAGGAAGAGACCGGAGCTCTTGGCAAGGGCGTACGTGCCGCCGATTTGGTACTTGAGCATACGGTACTGGAACTTGCCGCCGGTTCCGGCAAGGAGGTTGGCGGTGGTGTAAGCGTCGCTCGGGAACGTGAAGTTACCGGTGACGTTGGGGTAGTACCACGCGCTACCGTAGACCGAGAAGGGCTGATCGAGGTCGGGGAGCTTTTCGATCCCGAAGCCGAGGCCGTTCTGTTTCGGATACCCGTAGTTTTCTTCTTTGTGGATGTAGCCCACGCCGACGTAGATGCGCGGATCGGCGATTTTGAGGCCGAAGCGACCATCGAAGTCGGTGTCACGCGCGGTAAAGGCCGGGACGTTGGTCTGGCCGTAGGCGCCGATGACGGTCACGCAACCCTGGTCGCCATTCGGGCAGGCCGCGGGGAACGTGCTGTTATTGTGGGGGTAGCTGTACGAGCGATAGTCGCCCTCGAGCATCCACGGGAGGTTGAAGAGCGGGAATTCGAAGCCGCCACGAACGCCGTAGGAGCCCTGTTTGCCGGTGTTGCCACCGCTGAACTCGTTATAGACCTTCGGTGCGAAGACGTAGTCGCCAACGATGAACTTCTCGTAAGCAACAGTCGGCTTCGGTGCCGGGGTCGGGGGAACCGTCGGCGGAGCCGTCGGTGCCATCGTCGGCACAGGGGTCGGCGGTGCGGTCGGCGCCATGGTCGGTGCGACCACGGGGACGTAGCGAACCACGACGACGTGCTTCTCTTGAACCCAGAGGACGTACGCGCCCAGCTGTTCCGAGATGACGCGGATCGGGACGACGATCACACCCTTGTAGATTTCGGGCGGGACGTCGAGCGGGCGGCTTTCGCCGTTGAGGACAACTTCGGCTTTGCCGACGGTCAGTTTAATGTCAGCGCCTGGTTTCGACACGTCGACGGTTTTGGTCGACGGGTCGTATGAGACCGTACCACCCATTTGTTCGAACATCGAACGCAGGGGGACGAGGATCGTGTTTCCGCGGACGATTGCCGCGAGAACGCGGCCGGCTTTCAAACGATCCGGCTTCGAGTAGACATGCCGGTCGTTGAAGAGGATCGGGACTTCGCCTGACGGCGGAGCTCCGAAATCGGCGGGGGGCATCATGCTGCCGGCTTGTGCGACTTGCGTTGACGACGCGTAGGGTCCATTGTTGCCTTGCGTCGTCGAAGCGTTTGCACTAACGGCAGTGAGCCCGCAACCAACGGCGATGATCGCCGCTAGAAGCCCGGTGCTCAGTCGTTTCAAGATATTCTCCCTAGCTAAAGTGTTGTGATTTGAAGGGCGTTAGGAACGGTGCCGGGAGGAACCGTATGGTTCAGGTCAGTGAGCAAAGCTCACAAGCCTGTCCAGGACGGCTCTACCCAGCATCCTCAACTCTTAATCCCCGACGGGGCACCCTTTTGAGGGGCGACCTCGCCAAGCGCATGGCGCGCCTCTAGAACCTAGAACGCCAGCGGGCGGTTAGTGGTTCCACAAACAAGCAAGCGATTCCGCGTTGTCTGTCCTTGGGACGCTTTTCTACCCGCCACGGTCCACCGAACGTGAGGATGTTTCCAGTGGTTCCGGTTTCTATTCGATGATTCGCCTGCGCAATCCTGATGTGGTCGTGGTAGGGGCCGGAATCGCGGGCCTGACGGCGGCGGCGCTGTTGGTGCGCGCGGGGGCTCGCGTCCAGGTCATCGAGGGACATACCGTCCCGGGCGGTTGCGCCTCATTTTATCAACGCGCGGGGTTTCGATTTGACGTCGGCGCTACGCTAGTCAGCGGCTTCGGTCGGCGCGGTGTGCACCGGCGGCTCTTCGAACTGCTTGGAACGGAGGTCGAAGCCCAGGCCGTGGAACCCGCGATGGTCGTACGACTCCCGGATGAAACGGTCGTTCGATTTGGCGACGCGCGCTGGCCGGTCGAGCGCCTACGGGCCTTTGGGGAATCGGCCGAACCGTTTTGGCGCGAACAAGAACGGATCGCGGATCTGGCCTGGGATTTCTCGACGCGCTTCCCGATGTTGCCGGTCGGGGCGGAAGGCATGCGCGCGCTCGCACACGCCTTCCGCCCGCGCCACGCGCCGCTCGCATTCACGCTCGGCCGAACGATTGCATCGATTCTGCCCGTCGGCGAGCACCGTCGGCTGCGCGCCTTCATCGATGCTCAGTTGTTGATCACCGCGCAAGCCGATGCTAGCGCCACCGATCTTGCGTACGGCTCGACGGCTCTCGATATCGCGCGCGAAGGCACGTTCCATCTCGCCGATGGCGTTTCGGGGATTGCGATTGCGCTTGCCCGCTCGATCCGGCGCGGTGGTGGGGAGATCGCCTACGGCACCTCGGTCGCTCGTATCGTGCACGAACGCAGAGCGGTGCGCGGCGTCGAGCTCGCTGACGGCACGCTCGTGAACTCCCCGGCGGTCGTCGCCGCCGTCCCGGTGCAAAATGTACGCGCGCTGCTGGGTCCGCACGCGGCTCCCGCGCTCGACCGGGTTCCCGCGCTTACCCAGCGTTGGGGAGCATTTATGGCGTACGTCGGCGTTCCGGCGGGCGTCGTTCCCGACGACTGTCCGCTGCACCACCAGCTCCTCGGCGATTACGACCGCCCGATGGGTGAGGGCAACACGACGTTCTTTTCGTTTTCCGCACCGCACGAAGCGCGTCGCGCGCGCGACGGGGGCCGGGCGATTACGATTTCCACACATACGGACGTCGCGCTCTGGGAACGAGCGCTCGCGGACGGCACGTATAAAGACCGCAAGCACCTTTACGCCGACCGCTTGCGGGCAGCACTCGAACGCGTGGTCCCGGGCGCGTGGGAGCTGGCGACAACGATCGAGCTTGCAACACCGCAAACGTTCCAACGGTATACCGGACGGTTACGGGGTCTCGTCGGCGGAACGCCGCAAGTTCCGGCGACGGCGAACTTGCGCGCGCTCTCACACGCAAGCGGGATCGCTGGACTCGTCCTCGCGGGCGACACAGTGTTTCCCGGACAGAGCACGGTCGGCGCGTCGCTCAGCGGCGTCGCCGCCGCGCGCGCGCTCGCACCGATCGATCTGAGTGCTTAGGCCGTAAGCTTTTCTTCCAGGAGGGCGAGGAACGAACCGCGGTCCGTGAGGTAACGCTCGTGCGTTCCCTCGGCGACCCTTTCGCGTTCGTCGAAGGCGTTAAAAGCAAATTCAACGCGTTTGCCGTCGATCGCGATCACTTCGACTTCGGTGCGAATGATGAGACCGACGGGCGTCGCCGCAAGGTGCGCAAGATCGATGTGCGTGGCAAGGGAGATTTCACCGTCGGCGAGCGTCGGGGCGATGCACTGCATCGCGGCATCCTCGACGAATTGCACGAGCATAGGTGTCGAGAGTGTATCGACCCCTTTATTGCCGGCCTTCTCGGCGGTCATCCATTCTTCGACACGGGTCTGACTCTGATAGGAACGACCGACCTCGAGTTTGGCGCGCATAGCTCAACGTGAATACGCACGACATCGCCGACCCTCCCGCTTCTGGAGCCACCTCAGGCAACCGAGTGAATCATTTTCCGGTTGCCGGGTGTAATGGCAGGGGAAGCCGCCGGCTCGCCGGCCACTTTTTTAGGAGAGACATGGGACGCCGACTAGGAGCGCTATTTCTTGCGTCGAGCTTCGCGCTCGGGATGACAGCATGCGGACCGAAGGGCGGACCGCAGAGTGGCGGCCCGCCTCCGCTCGCGGTCGACGTCGCGACCGCACAGCGGAGCGATATCGCCACCTACGTCGCACTCGACGGCCAAGTTGCGCCGCTGCAAGAGTCGACGCTCTCGACTCCGCAGTCCGGCGTCGTGACCGCGGTCTACGTCAATGAGGGCCAGCGCGTCTCGCGCGGGCAGGTCGTCGCGAAACTCGACGATGCCACATTGCGGGCGCAACTCGCGCAAAACCAGGCCATCGTCGCACAGGCGACGGCCAAACTCGGTTCGTCGACGTTGCAACGCCCAATCGCCAGTGCCCAGTCCCAGTCATCGCTTGCCGGAGCTCAGCAGCAGCTGATGGCCGCGAAAAACTCGGTCATCAGCGCCCAGGCGGCGCTCGACTCCGCAACGCTGACGTTCAACAGCGACAAGTCACTGCTCGCCCAGGGTTACGTCTCGCAGACGCAGTTCGAGCAGGCGCGCAGCGCCTACGTCGCCGCGCAACAGGGCTTGGCGAACGCGAAAGAATCGCAGCGTCAATCCGAATACGCGCTCAAGAGCGCGCAGCAAGGGATGACGCAGCCGCAAATCGCCTCCGAGCAAATCAATTCGGATCGCGGTTCGCTCGATCAGGCACGCGCCTCGGTGCAGTTGCTGCAAACGCAGATCGCTCAGACCTCGATCGTCGCGCCCTTCGACGGTGTGATCACCGCGCGTCTGCTCGATCCCGGTTCTTTCGCCGCGCCGAGTTCGCCCGTCGTGCGCGTCTCGCAAATCGATACGGTCTACGTGAACGTGAACGTTCCCGACGATAATTTGGCTTACATCCATGCCGGCACCAAAGTCACGTTCACGACCTCGAGCGCTCCCGGCAAAACGTTTAGCGGCGCGGTCTTCGACATCAACGCGACGCCGACGCAGGGCACGCTTTCCTATCGCGCGCGCATCAAATATCCCAATCCCGGCCAAGCACTGCGCGGCGGCATGCTGGTGAGCGTGAACGTGCGCAAGGAGATGCACAAGAACGTCGTCGTCGTTCCGCGTACGGCGGTGTTCCAGACCGACCAGGGAGCGAACGTCTTCACCGTCGTCGATCCGCCGGCACCGCCGGCTGGAGCGGGCGGCGGTGCTTCGCCGCCAGCAGGAGGCGGCGCGCCAAAAGGCGCGGGCGCAGCGCCACCCGTCGTGATCAAAGCAGCAAAGGTTGTGGCAGTAAAACTGGGTCTCCAGACCGACACGCTCGCCGAAGTCCAGTCCGTCGACATCGCACCCGGAACGCTCGTCATCACGACCCGCCCCGACGCACTGCAAGACAAGAGCCTCGTTGCGATGAGCGCCGGACCGCCGGGTGGTCGCGCAGGCGGCCGTAAATCTCCCGGCGGCAGCGCCCAGTAAGGATCGTTATGAAGCATCAACGTGCGCTCATGGGCGTCGCGCTGGCCGCGCTTGTTGCGGTTTTCGCTCCGACCATCGCCTCCGCATCAGCGCAGGGCAAGCCGCAGCCGGCGACGACGCCGCTCTCGAGCCTCCCGCCCGCAAGCACTCCCACGACACTCCCCTATCCCGCGTACGGCACGCCCGCGCCGACCGATTTGCTCGGCATCCCGGCCGCCGGTGTCCCCGACAATATTTCGCTCGATCAAGCCATCGCCGTCGGCTTTGCAAAATCACCGCTGCTCGCTGCGGCACGCGCCGATATTCTCAGCGCGGATGCACCGGTGAAGCTCGCGCGGAATGCCGTCTTGCCCAACGTCTCGGGTACGCTGAGCACCTCGCGCAATCACCGTCAGCCGGGATCCATTCCCAATGGTGGAAATTTCGGTAGCGGAAATTCCGGTTCGGGGACCTCTTCGACCGGCGCCTTCAGCGCCGATACGACGAGCAACGTCGGCTCGCTGCAACTGCGCCAGTTGATCTTCGACGGCGGCAAGATCGCCGCGCAGTATCACGCCGCGCAAGCAACGCAAAATGCAACGCTCGCAACGTATAAGCGCCAACTGCAAACCGTAGCCTTCAACGTTGCGACCGCGTACTATAACTATCTTGCCGCGAAGCGCGCGACGGCCGTTGCGGTCGAAACGGTCAAGCTGAATCAAACCCAAGAGAATCTCGTCACGGCGCAATTTCGCGCGGGCGCCGCGGCGCGCGCCGACATCGCAACCGCGCAACTGCCGACCGCACAGGCGCGCCTCGCGCTCGTACGTGCGCAGGGCACCGAACTGCAGCAGCAGGCGGTCTTCGCCAATGCGATGGGCCTCGATGCCGGTGCGGCCGTCACGCCGATCGACGATACCCCGGTCCTTACGAGCACGTCGGCGATTTCGACGCTCACGATTCCGACCTACGCCCAAGCCGTCACACGCGCGCTTGCGCTGCGCCCCGATTTTGCCGCGACGACATATACGCGCGATTCGACGATCGCATCGCTGCGGGCGGCGAAACTCGGATTGTTTCCGACGCTGAACGGGACGGTCGGTCAAAACGTTGCCTCCACCGATTCGACCGGCGGTACGTTCCGTAACAACTCGTCGATAGGTGTCTCGCTCTCGATCCCGCTCTTCGATCAAGGCATCACTGCGGCGCAGTCGCAGCAAGCCCAGGCTGCACTCGATCGTAACAACGCCCTCCTCGACAACGCGCGCTTGGGGATTCAGCTCAACGTCAAACAGGCTCTGGTTTCGCTGATCACGGCGCGCGCCGGTCTCGACCAGGCCAACGCCGAGCTCGTCAAAGCGCAAGAAGTGTTGCGTTCCACGCAGGCGCAGTACCGCGCCGGGGTTACGACGTTGCCGCTCTTGCTCAACGCGCAGGTCGGCTTGACGACGGCGCTCACCGACCAAGTGACGGCCGTGTATTCGCTACGCCAGGCCGAACAAGCGTTCTTGTTCGCCGAAGGTTCCAACGCCGCGCTGTAGCCGCTCGTTTGCGATTTTCGAGACGTAAGTCACGGAGTTGCGCGGGGTCGCGTCGTAGGGTTACAGCATGAGTACGACTGCCGCGGTCCCAACCTGGATCGACGATCCGACGAACGCCGCGATCCTCGCCGTCTCCGAGGATCGCCTCCAGGGCTTCCAACTCGACCCTTTCGGGGCGGTTGCCGAGCAATCGGGGATCGCCGTTGAGACGGTGCTCGAACGCGTCGTTGCGATGCTCGAGGCGGGCGTCATCCGACGCGTGCGTCAGACGCTCATGGCGACGAACCTTGCCAAAGGCGCGCTCGTCGCGTGGCAGATTCCGCAAGACAAACTGCAGACGGGCTTCGAGGACCTTTTCAAGAACGATCCGTTCTCGGGTCACGTCGTCATCCGCACGACGGACTCGGCGACGCCGGGTTCGCAGTATCGCCTCTGGACCACGCTCAAAGTCCCGCAGGGCTACTCGATCGAAAAACACGCTGAGTATCTGCGCGAACGCATCGGTGCTGAAGCCTTCCGCCTGATGCCTGCGAAGCGCCTCTTCGCGCTTGGCGTCGGGCACGTGCGTCGTCGCGGCATGGAGCCGGGCAGCCGCGCCGAGGCCCTCGCCGAGGTAATCGATACGAATATCGTCGAGCTCGACGAACTCGAATGGCGCGTACTCACCGCGCTCAAACGCGAATTCGAACCCAAACAAATCGTGCGCGACGTCTGGCGCGGACGCGCGGCGGAGGCCGGCGTCTCGCTCGACGAATTCCAACGCGTTGCAACCGCACTCTCCAAGCGCAAAGTCATCGGTCGCTTTTCGACCTTCCTCGAACATGTGAAACCGACGGCGGGGAACCAGCAAGTTACGCGCTACAACGCGCTCTTCCACTGGCAAGTCCCGGTCGGCCGCGAGATCGAGGCCGGACGCGAAGTCGGACGCCACCACATCATGACGCACGCCTACTGGCGCGAAGGCGGACCGGAATTCCGCAACGTCAATATCATGGGCGTCGCTCACGGTACGGATAAAGACGTCGTGCTCGCGCACAAAGCCGCAATCGACGATCATCTGCGCGAGGCGGGCTTCGAACTGCCGTATACCAACGTCTTCTGGGGCGGACGCTCTGAGATCAAACCCTCGGAAATTTCGCCCGTGGCCTACCGCGCGTACTGCGAGGCCAACGGTATCGACCCCGAGGCGATGCGTCCGTAGGTTCGGCGGGGTCCGCGGTGAAGCGGGCCGGATGATGAATCGCTGGCTCTCGACGCTGGTCTGCGTAGCGCTTCTCGGCGCTTGCTCGCGCGTCGACTCCACCCAAGAGTCGACCCGCGGCAACAGCTGGACGCGCCCAAACGTGTTGCGCTATGCCGAACCGCAAGATCCGCGTGGCCTCAACCCGATGCTCGCATCGAGTGCGGTCGTGGGCGACATCTCCATGTTCCTGTTCTCTTACGCCGTTCGTTACAACGACAAAGCAGAACCGATACCCGACGCGCTCGTCGAAATCCCGACGATCGAGAACGGTGACGTCAGTAAAGATGGCCTGACGCTAAAGTACAAACTGCGCGAGAACATCAAGTGGCACGACGGCGTGCCGATGACGAGTAAGGATCTCTGGTTTACGTGGAAGTGCGTGATGAATCCGCACAACAACGTCGTCACAACCGATGGTTATAAAGACATCGCGTCGATCGATTACTCCGATCCGCACGTCGCGGTCATTCACATGAAGCGCGTCTACGCTCCGTACCTACAGCAAATTTTCGGCGTCAACGGCAACGCGCCGATCTTACCGGAGCACCTGCTGGCAAAACTCAACGACGATAAGGGTTCGTTCAATAACGCGCCTTACCACTCGGCGCCGGTCGGCAGCGGACCCTTCAAATTTGTTTCGTGGCAGCGCGGTTCGACCGTCCGCATGGAAGTCAACCCGGACTTCTATCTTGGCAAACCGAAGCTGAACGAAGTGGTCTTTTCGATCATGCCCGACGAGAACACCATGCTTACGCAACTCCGCACGCACGAGATCGACATGGCCGTGCACGGAAGCGGCGGCTTGTGGAATCAATATAAGAACATCCCCGGAACCGTTGCGGTTCATCCGCAGATTTATACGTACGACCATCTCGACTTCAACCTCGCCCACCCGCCGTTCGACGATGTAAAGGTGCGCCGCGCGCTCGCCTACGCGATCGACCGCAAGGCGATTCTCGAAAAGCTGTACCACGGTCTGGGCGAACTCGCTCCGGCGGACGAGTCTCCGACAATCGGCAAAGCGTACAACCCGAACGTTGCGACCTACCCATACGATCCGGCCAAGGCACGCGCGACGCTCGATGCCGACGGCTGGAAAGCCGGCAGCGACGGCGTGCGCGTCAAGAATGGCAAGCGGCTTTCGTTCAACATCCAAACGCAGAACGAGAGCACGCTCGGTCTGCGGATCCAGGAAATCGTGCAGCGCTACTGGCACGACGTCGGCGTCGAGGCGATCGTGAAGAACGCTCCGACCTCGCTCTTTTTCGACAATACGAAGATCGGTATTCTGCAAGGCGGTCATTACGACGTCGCCACGTTCGCGTGGACGGCGGCCGCCGATCCCGACGATAGCGCCATTTATTCGGCCGACAATCTCGCGCCCGGCGGTCAGAACTCGCTGTTCTGGAAAGACCCTGTCGCGACCAAAGCGATGAACGATGCCCTCACGACGGTCGATTTCTCAAAACGAAAAGCCGACTACTACATCGTACAGGAACGACTGGCATCCGAAGTCCCAACGATCGTGCTCTTTTTTCGCCAAGAGCCGGTCGTCTACAATACCGATCTCAAAGGCTTCAGTAGTTCCCCCGTCATCTCACCTTTCTGGAATCCATGGGAGTACTCGATCTGATGCGTCCGATAGCCCGATTTGCTGCGCTTGCCCTCACCGCAATGCTCGCATTCGGCGCCTCCGGCTCGATCGGAGCCGCGACATCGCGCCACTCGTACACGATCCCGCACGTGCTGCGCCTCGCAACCTCCGAAGAGATCGCCGGTCTCAATCCGCATCTCGAGACTCAACTGGTTTCGGGATACCTCGATCAGATGGCGATGGCGTATCTTTTGAAGTTCGACAAGCACAACAATCCGCGGCCGGAACTTGCGGCGGTCGTGCCGAGCGAAGAGAACGGTGGCATCACGAAAGATGGCCTTGCGATCACCTATCATTTGGTGAAGAACGCAAAGTGGTCGGACGGCGAACCCTTTACATCGGAAGACGTCGATTTCTCGTTCAAGACCGTGCTCAATCCGGCAAATAACGAGGTAAGCCGCGACGGATTCGACCAGATAACCAAGATCGAAACGCCGGATAAATACACGGTCGTGGTGCATCTCAAGCGCCCTTACGCCGCCTTCTCGACGATCTTTTTTGGAACCGCCGGTGCGAACCCGTGTCTCTTGCCCAAACACATCCTTGGCAAAGAGCCGAATATCAACAACGTTGCCTATAACCAATTACCGGTTGGCATCGGTCCGTTCAAATTCCAGGAATGGAAACGCGGCGATCACGTGACGCTCGTCGCCGATCCGCTGTATTTCGGGGAAAAGCCGAAATTGCAACGGGTCATCATGAAAATCATCCCCGATCGCAATACCACCGCAACCCAACTTCAAACACATGAAATCGACTTGTGGACGCCCATTTCGGCGCAATATTACGGTCGACTGAAGAATTTACCGGGAATCATCGCAACGAAGGAGCCCGGACTCACCTACGACCACATCGATCTCAATACCGAAACTCCCGGCCTTAGCGACGTTGTCGTGCGCCGCGCGCTGCTCTACGGACTCGATCGGAAGACAATCAACGACAAGATTCGCGCCGGCTTGAGCGTCGTTCAGGACCCCGTGATCTCACCGATCAATCCCGCCTTTCCCAAACACGTAGCGACGACGCCGTACGATCCGGCAAAAGCCAATGCGATGCTGGATAAGGCCGGTTGGAAGCGCGGCGCCGACGGGGTGCGCGAAAAAGACGGGAAGCGGCTTGAATTCCGGTTCGTCTCATCGACCGGGACGCCGGATACCGACGAACAGATCGAACTTATTCGCGTCGGGTGGCAGAAAATCGGCGTAAGCATAAACGTCCAGCGGTTCATCTCATCGCAGCTCTTCGGCGCGCGTTCCGAGGGCGGAATCCTCAACAGCGGTAAGTTCGATATTGCAAACTACGCATTCGGCGGCGATCCTCTCGGTGACGTCACCTTTCTCTACGAGTGCGCGATGAAGCCGCCGAACGGTCAAAACTACACGGGTTACTGCAATAAAGAAGTCGACCGGCGATTGGAAGACTGGAAGACCCACTACAGCTTTGCCGGTCGTCAAGCGGACATCGATAAAGTGATGGAAATTCTCGCCCATGACAATCCGGTTCTGACGCTCGGAATCCGCAGCGATATCTTTGCCTATAACGCGGACCTCAAGGGCTACGCGCCCAATGCCGTGAGCAAATTTGACGATATTGCCGACGTCGATATCTAGCCGATAATCGAGCGGCGGCGTGCGTCGAGCGCGATCGCCGCTCCGAGTAAGGTACAGCCGAGAAGCGGGAACGCGCGCAGGAGCGACCACGCCGGTTCGCGCGCTTCGAGGCCGCTTAAGACTTGTTCGGCGTGCCATACATCGGCGACGCTCCACCCGATCGGCGCCCTCCAGTATTCGGTGAGAAAGTCGGGCCACGTCGGCGCAATGTGTTGTTGGGCGAATGGTGCAAGAGCAAGGAGCAGCAGTGCTACGCCGATCGCCGGGACGAACGTCATACGGTTGCGCGTTTCTCCCGAGAGTGCGACGAACGCTAAGCCCAGGGCGATGACGAAAGCGACGAGTTGCCACTGACCGTTCGCGCGCTGCGAGAGTCCGAGCCAGTCGGTCGCGGCGAACAGCGTGCCCACGGCTGCAAGCGAGAGCGCAACGCCGCGGGCGCGCACGGCAAGGACGATAGCCGGGAAAAGTTCGATCGCGAAATCGTGCTCGTGGAAGAATGGGATGATGAGCGGCAGCGCGGCGCACGCGAGCGCGGTTGCCTCGACCGGTCCCAATTGGAGGCGGCGCATTCCAACGATCGCGACGAGGAACGCGAAAATTGCGATTGTGACCCCGGTGAGACCGGCGGCCGTGGGCTGCGTTCCGAATCCGTAAGCAATCGCGGTTACGGTGTGTTGGATCGTTATGAAGCGTTCGGCCCGGGCATGAGCGGCAAGCATCCGCACGTACGTGATGAGTCCCCCGGGTCCGCCGCCGAAGGCGAACGCCGCTGCGAGGAAGATCGCAAACGCGATTGCCGCGCTGACGATCGCGCGGCGGTCGCGCATGCGCGCGAGCAGTACGAGGGCGATGTTGGGTTGGATCGCCGCGAGCGCGATTGCGACCACGCTCCCGGTCCGCGCGCGCAAGCGTAAGGCAACGAGCGTGCCGACGACGGCACCCGCCGAGACGAGCGCGACTTGACCGAGCGCGATGTCGCTGATGATCGGTCCGCTCGAAAAGGCGAGGATGAGCGCAGTGAAGATCGTGCGTGCGTTGCGCGGCGCGTCGGCAAGCCACAGTGAGCCGAGCACGAGCACGAAGAGTGCTGCGATGAGGATCGCGCCCCAGATGCGCATCGCGACAACGTAGGGACCGCGGGCGAGTACCGACCAGAGCGGCCGGTACGCGGCGGGACCGACGAAGGGTAAGAGTTCGTCGCGTGTTGCGACGACGCCGGGAATCGTGCGTTCGACTTGCCAGATGTCGCGCGAATACGGATCGCCGCCCGCGTTCCACGTCGCACCCGCCGCGTAATAGGATTCGAAGTCACGCATGAACGGACCGGTCGTCGGCGGCGGACGAAACGTAAAAAACGCCAGCAACAGCGAGAGAATCGCGCCCGCAAGCGTGAGGTTACGGCGCAGCGTAGATAACCAGGCGCTCGATCGTGCCGGAGTTTCCCATGACGTAGGCGAGACCGCCGGGGAAACGGATCTCGTACGAGGTGTCGTAGACGACCGTGCCCGGACCGCCGACGGCCGGCACGTAGCGTGCATCGAGCGCGGAAAACGGTGTGCCTAAGCCAACCTCGCCGGGAATGAGGCGAAATCCGCCGATGTTGCGTGGTTGAAGCTTCGGCGCACCGTCGCTCTTGGGAACGTAGTGCTCGATGCCCACGACGATGTCGTCTTTATAAAACAGACTGATGAGCCAGCGTTCGCTCTGCGGTCCGTGCACGGAGTACGTGTGCCAGCCTTTCGCCGGATACGAAAATCCCGTACCGAGCGAGCGTTCCACTTCGCGTTTGGTCGTCGTCCCGATGCTGAAGGCTTGCGTCTCGTTGAAGAGCACCACCGGCCGGTCGATCGGCGGCGGCGGGACACCGGGTGTCGTGCGCGCGCGATTCGCAATCGAAGCAAGGACTTCGACGGCGCGCAGCATCGCAAAGTCCGGTGCGTCTTTCTTTTCTTCGTCAGCCATGGACGGGGATGTTGCTCGCGACGGCGGCGACCCCGATGAGTCCGATCGCACCGAAATACAGCAGCATGATCGTGCCGCGTTCGGTCGGTCCGAGCGGACGTGGATCGGGATCCGGCTGACCCTTCCAGGCGCGAATCGCGCGCGGAATCGACGTCATCGCGACCACCAGCAAGAGTAAGAGCATGATCGGCTGGAACGAGCGCGTCGCAACGACGTACGTCGCGAGTAAGACCAGGCCGAAGAGGAAGAAGCGCGGCGAAATTGCGCCCGCCGCGCGACCGCCATCGAGCGGCAAGACGGGGATCAGCTGAAAGAGGTTGAGCAGAAAGCCGAGGTGCGCCGCGGCGATCCAAAACGGCTCGTTCGTCGCCGTTCCGTAGAGATAACACACACCGGCGGCAAGGCTACCGATGACTGGACCGCCGAGTGCGATCACCGCGTCAGGGAGGCGGCCCGGTGAGGCGCTCTGCTGGGTGACGAAGGCGCCCAATCCCGGAATGAAGTACGGAAGCGAAGCGCGCAAGCCGTAGGCACGCATCGCTACGATATGGCCGATCTCGTGCATCAGCATCAGGAGCACGAACACCACGCCGAGCTTCCACCCGAAGAACAGCGCGTAGGCCAAGATCGAAACGAAGATCGAACCGAAGCTCAAGCCGAATTTGAGAATCAGAAAGATCCACTTGATATTGAGGAGGGCGAGCAGCACGAATTTGAACTTGGCGAAGAGCAGCCCGATTCCGACGGCCGCTCCGCCCGCTTTCTTCCATGCTCCGCCTGGCGCCGGCACGGGTGTCGTCGGGGCGAGGTATTCGCCCTCGGCGATCTCGGGCTGCGATTTCTGATGCTCCATCCGCCGACTTCCCTTCGCGACTATCGTCCCGACACGCTTCCCGATGGCGACTTTCGTTCGATTTCGCTTCATTGGACGGCTGGCGACTATGAGACGGTCTACCCGGCCTATCATTTCGTTGTTACGGGTCCGCGCGAGATCGTCGTCCACCACACGCACGACCTGCGCGAGAACATGCGCGACGTGCGGCTGAAGCCGGATTTGCCGTACGCTGCACACACGCGGGGTCGCAATTCGTTCTCGATTGGGCTTTCGATCGCGGCGATGCGCGCTGCCACACCGCACGACTTCGGCGCCTTTCCGCTCACCGATGAGCTCGTGGGCGGCTTGTGCACGCTTGCCGCTCGCCTTGCCCAGCGCTACGACATTCCGCTCGATGCGATCCGTACGCACGCGGAGGCGGCGTTCGACGACGGCTATTTCGGCGCCGTCGACGACGACGTTCGCTGGGATATCGCGCGTCTCGAGGCGAGTCCGCACGCACTCGTGCCTGAGGATGCCGCGCGCATTGGAGACCTCTTGCGCGCGCGAATCGCCACGAGCTTGTGACCGCTGCCGATGCGCTGCGGATCGCGGCGCGATTCGGTGTCGCGGGGACGAGCGCAAGAGAACTCCCGGGCGGTTATTCCAACGACGTCTGGCGCGTCGATGGGTCGCACCTGCGGTACGTCGTCCGGCGATACGGTCGATTGCACGTCTCACGTCGGGCGATCGTCTTCGAACACGCGATTCTCGCGCATATCGCGCCGCGGATGCCGGAAGTCGTCGCGCCGCTCGCAACGCCCGAGGGCGAGACCTTGCTTACCGATGACATCGGACTCGTCGCACTGATGCCCTACATCGAGGGAACGACCGGCGCACGCGACACGCGCGCGGCGGCGGAGGCCGCGGAGGTACTCGCTCGTTTTCATCGCGCCGGCACGGATATTCATATCGCGGGTGGACTGCGGTCCTCACGCACGGTCGGAATGCTTGCGTGGTTGCGCGAAATGTTCGTCCGCTTTGCGGCACGCGAGGATCTCGCGCGCCGATTGCCCTGGCCCGCGCTCATCGCCGCCGTCGGCGGCGCGGTTACGCGCGTTGCCCCGCACGCGGCGCGCCTCCCGCACGCGATCGTGCACGGTGATCCCCACCCCGATAACGTCGTGCATGATGCAAGCGGCGTACGCGGTTTGATCGATTTTGATTTCGCCCATGAAAGCGAGCGCATGTACGACGTCGCGACGGCGGCCGACGCCTTCGCCCGCGCGGATGAAGACGCTTTGCTCGACATCGAAAAAATGGCGGCATTCGTTTCCGCCTACGACCGCTGCGCGCCGCTGGTGCCGATCGAGCGCGAACTGCTCGCCGATGCGATGATCCGGCGCAACGCGACGCTGGTTTGGTACGTGATCTCGCGCCATGGCGAGCGAATCCCGGGCGACATCGGGGGCGCCGCGCGGTATGCGGCCCGCGTGACGGAGATCGCGGATGCATACGAAAGGTTAAGGACGTATGTCTCCCGATAGATCCGCCGTCGCGATCCGCGCGGCGCTCTGGACGATTCTTGCCACCGTCTCCATGCTCGTGATCGTCATGGTCGCTCACCCGTGGGTCCACCCGTGGACCGGCGTTCCTCACTAGAAGGTCGTATGCAGAATATTCTGATCTTAGGCGGCGGTTTTGCCGGGATCAACACCGCGATGCGATTGGAACGTCGCCTGCGCACCGACGAGGCGACGATTACGCTCGTGAGTCGTGACAATTTCACGCTCTTCACACCGATGCTCCCCGAGGTGAGTTCGGGCGGCATCGAACAGCGACACGTCGTAACCCCGGTACGCGCGCAACTACGGCGTGCGAACTTCGTCCTCGGCGAAGTAATCTCGATCGATCTTGCGGGCAAACATGTCGGCGTTCAACATACGATCAATGGCTCGAAAATCGATCTGACCTACGATCATCTGGTACTGGCACTGGGAAGCGTCACCTCGACGTTCAATCTGCCCGGCGTTGCCGAGCGTTCGCTACCGCTTAAAACGCTCGAAGATGCCGAGGTGTTGCGCAACCGCATCATCGCGACGCTCGAACTCGCCGATATCGAACGCAATCCGGCGGTGCGCGAACGACTGCTCACGTACGTGATCGTCGGCGGCGGCTATACCGGCTGCGAGGCCACAGGCGAACTCCACGATTTCTTTCGCAGCGTTACCCGATTCTACAAGTCGATCGAACCGCGCGATATCCGCATCATTTTGGTCGAAGGCGGCAAAGCGCTCTTGCCCGATCTCGCGCCCGGAATGGGGAGGTACATCGCGCAGAACCTCGCCGAACGCAATATCGAAATCATCATGGGTGATGGCGTAGCCTCGCTCGGCGAAGATGCCATCGTTCTGGCAAGCGGCCGGGCGATTTCAACCGCGACGTGCGTTTGGAGTGCGGGTGTCCGGCCCGCGCCGATCCTTAAAACGCTGCCTTGCGAACACGCGCGCAACGGCGGACTGTTCGTCGGACGCGATATGTCGCTCACCGGCTACGCGAACGTCTGGGCGATCGGCGACTGCGCGTGGATCCCGATGGGCCAACCCGACAAGTGGTATCCTCCTACAGCGCAACATGCGATTCGTGAAGCCCCGGTGCTCGCCGACAACATCGTCGCCGCGCTGCGTGGCGAACCGACAAAACCCTTTGTCTTTAGCTCGCTCGGCACGATGGCATCGCTCGGTGCGCGCCGCGGCGTTGCGGCATTCCCCGGCGGCTTCATTCTTACCGGATTTTTAGCGTGGCTCTTGTGGCGTACGTATTATCTTGCACGTCTGCCCGGACTCGATCGCAAACTGCGCGTCGCGTTCGACTGGACGCTCGGGTTGTTTTTCTCGCGCGACATCGCCGAGCTGCGCGTGTTCACGGAACGCTCGCACGTGATGGCCAATAAAGATGCCGGCATGCCCGCCCATCCCGTCACGCCGATCGCCCCGGTCCAGACGTGACGCCGATCGCCGCGCGCGAACGCACGCTCGTCTATACCGCTCCCGATGGCCTCACGTACGAACACGCGCGCATGCGCACGAGCGAGAGCGGTGCTGCCGCCGACGGCGCGATCGTCGGTTTACACGAAGGTCAGCCGATTCGTTTACGCTACGAGATCACGTGCGATTCGCGTTGGCACGTGCGCTCGGCGAGTGTCGAGGCGATGGAACTCGGACGCACGCTGCTCGCCCTCGCCGCCGACGAAGACGGAACGTGGCAACGGGTCGACGGCGGCGTCCTCGAGGACCCGCTCTACCGGGCATACGACGTCAGTCTGCCCCTCACGCCGGTGACCACGGCCCTCACGATACGCCGGCTCGCGCTCGAGCCCGGCCAGTCGCAGACCGCGCGCGTCTGCGCGATCGACGTGCCGTCTTTGCGTGTGAGACTGGTCGAACATCGGTATACCTGTCTTGCGATGGAAGCTGAAGAGAGCCGCTACCGGTTCGAGTCGCTCGCTGGCGGCCGGCGCGCGACGATCATCATCGATTCGGACGGCGTCGTCCGCGAATATGAAGGCGGCTTCCGCCGCATTTGGCCAACGACCTAAGAGATGGGAGCGATCGTGGATCAAGACGAGCACATTCACAAACACGCGCATGCCGATGGGATCGAGCACGCGCACGAACACGGACACGCCGATCACGACCACCAGCACGTTCACATCGAAGGCGACGACGCGCATCGGCACGACGACGGCACCGAACACACTCATCCGCACGAACACGAACACGACCACGACCACAGCCACTAACAGATGGCACGAGTTCGCGGTTCGGGGACGATGGGTCCGGTCCGTTCGACGCGCTTACCCGGCTCGCTCGATGCGTGGCTCGAATCGCGCTTGATGCTGCACGCACATAAGTCCTCAAGCGAAGTGATCGTGGAATTGATCCATGGCGGATTACGACTGCGCGAAGGCTATATGGCGGTGCATCGTCGTGCGCTCGAAACGATCGCGGACGACGCGTCTGCGGCCCGCATCTATTTGCGCGCTCTCGAGGACACCTTTGGTGCCGAGTACATCGATCATTTGCTCAAGTGGCTCGCCGCCGATGGAATTCGACTCGACGTAGAAGGCGAGAATGGGACTCACACGCGCGCGTAAACGCGCGGCGTTTTCTCGAGCGTAACGACTTCTGAGGGGCCGCGCGGACCGTCCATTCCCGGCACACCGCTGGGCATCCCCGGAAGCGCGATACCGCGAATCCGCGGTCGTTCGTGGAGCAGCCGCGCGAGAACCTCGAACGGAACGTGACCTTCTACGATGTACGAGTCGACAAGCGAAGTGTGACAGCCCGCCGTTGCCTCGCTGAGCGCGAAGCGGCGCAAACGTTCGGTACGATCGAGATCGTGCAGGTCGACGGCGTATCCGGCGGTGCGCGCGGCACCCACCCAACCCTCGCAGCATCCGCAACCGATATCCCGGTAGGTCGTGATCCGTTTTGCCGCGCGCGGTGCCGCGGCAAGCAGACCGGCGGCCACGATGGGAAGAAAAACGATTCGCTTCATGCCGATCACTTCGCAAGATGCGGCGTGTGGCCCGCCTTCAGGACCGCGCCGAATTCTCGGGGAATTCCCGTGACTTTCGGGTACGAACGGACATAGGATGATCGTCCCCTTTCGTTTCTTGCGGCAGCTTCGTCCGTGAGCTGGGTATCGCCGCTGACGCTTGTGGCGCCCCTCGCGTTTTTCGGCGCGCTCGTCGTGGTAGCGCTCATCCGCAAGTCGTTCAAGCAGCCTCCTCCTCACCCCGAAGAGCATCCGCGAAATGCCTGGCGTCAGTATCACGCGAGATACGCGCTTCTCGTGCTCGCGTTCGTCGTCTTCGATATGGAGATGGCCTTCATGTATCCGTGGGCCGTGGCGTTCCGATCGCAAGGCATCGTCGGATTTGGCGACATGCTGGTGTTTGTCGTCATCCTCGGTGTCGCGCTGACGTACATGTGGCGCACGGGCGTGTTAGATTTCGAGCACCCGGATGAGTGAAGCGTTCGTGTTGATCGGCGTCGCAGTCTTCGCGATCTGGTCGGTCGAGACGATCGATGCGTTTGCAGCCGGAATCGGCGTGCGAGCTTTTCTCGCTCCGGCAACGGTCGTCCGCAATCATCTTGCTTCCCCGTTGCCGGACACATCACTCGGCAACCCTCGCTGGATGGTCGTTGCAGCGTTGATGTTGCCTGCAATGGCGTTCGCTGCACTCTCACTGCTGCCGTGGACGCCGTCGTTCGGGGCGGATTCCGGCATCGGTGTCTTTCTTCTGGTCATGCTGCTCGACTTCGTTGCCGTGATCGTCGGCACGATCGGCTGGTCCGCGAATCGCGCTCTCGGCGTCGCCGCGCTTTTCGGGGCGATCCTGCAACTGGTGGCGTACGGCATCGTTATCGGGTTCGGGACGATCGGACCGGCAATGGCGGCGCAATCACTATCGCCGCTGCGGATCGCGCAGAGCCAGGCGGGCGCTTTGCCCTTCGCGATCGTTCAACCGGTGTCGCTGGCGCTCTACATCGTTGGCGGCCTCGCTCAAACATTCCGACCGCCATTCACCAAGCCACTCGAGGGTGCGCTCGATGCACTCGGCGGATTCCCATCGCTCGCCTTCCGCTGGGGTCTCGATCTTGCCGCTTTCGCGATGGCGGCCCTTGGCGTGGTGCTCTTCACAGGCGCTGGCGGAGGTGCATGGTGGACGGTGCTACTGCTTGTCAAAACGCTCGTTTTCTTGGTAATCCTCGCACCGCTTCGTCGTTTCGAAGTTGGATACGAGCAGCTGCTGCGCATTTTCTGGCGCGTTGCTATGCCGCTTGCGCTGGCAAACGTCGTGCTCGTCGGCGCGCTCGTTTTGATCGGCGTCAGATGATCGCATCGATTCTCTTCTTCATGGGCGCGTCAGCGCTCACGCTTGGGGCAGCATATTTCATGCTTCGTACGATGAGCATGCTCAAAGCGGGCGTCGGGCTGATGGGTAGCGCGCTCGGCGCGGCATTCTTGCTCTTCACTTTGCACGCGGACGTCGTCGCGACCATGACGATCATGATGTTCGGTCCCGCGATGCTCGGGATGATTCTGTTCATGCTGATGCTTATGGAAGATTCGGGCGGGTTCATGATGACGGCAGGCGACGATGCATCCTCAATGCCGGCAAAAGACTCTCCAACGATGGCCCACGGCGATCGTGGGCAGATGTCGATGGCAGAGCATTCGGGTGATGGGCATGGGGACAATCGCGACGTGGCCGTCGATGACGTCGAACCGGAAGTCGAACGGCAAGCCGCGGGTATGCTCGGAAAAATCGGAGAGATCGCGCCAATGATCGACGGCATGGATATGGCGATGACGAATTCGCAGATGCGCTGGGCCGGCTGGCTCGCACTCGGCTTCTTCGTGGCAAACGCCATCGTCGTCGTGGCAACGCCGTGGACGCAGCACGTTGGCACGCTCGCGCGCCTGCAACCGTTCCTTATCGGAACCTCGCTCCTCGAGAAGTACATGCTCGTCTTCGAAGGCTGCGGATTTTTGATCTTGCTCTCCGTCATTGTCGCAACGATGGTCGGCCGTAAGGCGCATACATGATCCCACTGCAGCTCTATCTCATCGTCGCGGGCGGACTCTTCGCGATCGGTCTCTGGGGCGTGTTGACGCAGCGCGGACTCGTGATGATCATCATGGCGTTGGAAGTAATGCTCATCTCGGCGACACTCGAAGTGATGGCGTTCTGGCGCTATATTGCGCCAAACAACATCGATCCGCACGTTTTCGCCATCGTCGTGCTCACCATCGCATCGGTGGAAGAGGCGATCGGCCTTGGTGTCGCGCTGATGCTGTATCGTCGCGCCGCAACGCAGAACATCGACCGCTTCAAAGAGTTGCGCGGCTGATGTGGGCCGCACTCGTCGTCGCAGCGGCGGCCGTCGCGATCGCCGCGTTGCGTCTGCGCAAGACGTTCGCAGTCCCCACACTCCTCTTCGCGCTTGGCGCGGCCATCGCCATGACGTGGCGGCAGCCTCCGCAGTTCTCGTACGCCTGGCTCCCGTCGGCCCACGCCATTTTTGCCGAACGCGGGGACGCCGTCAGCCGATATGCTGCAGCGCTCGTCGCGGCTATTGCTGGAATCGTAGCGGTATACGCGCTCGGTGACCCGGAGGTGAACGAGGATGCGCCGCGTTTCTTCACGACCTACGCGCTCTTCGTCGCTGCGATGCTTGCATTCGTGGCGGCCTCGTCCGTGTTGTTCGCTTACGTTTGCTGGGAAGTCATGGGCGTCGCATCTTTCGTTCTCATCGGTCATGCCATCGGAGATGTGGAGGCAGGGAGAAGCGCGCGCCGTGCGTTCACGACGACGCGCATCGGCGACCTCGCAGTGCTGATCGGTGCGGTCCTGCTCTTGCGTGGCTCGACGGGAGTCGGTGCTTCATTCCTCGTTGTCGGGGCTGCCGTTAAGTCCGCGCAACTCGGAGCATCGCCGTGGCTCGTCGGCGCGATGGTCGCGCCGACGCCCGTTAGCGCGCTCCTCCACTCCGCGACGCTCGTTGCTGCCGGACCGTATCTCGTCGCGCGATTCGTGCCTCTCTCGAGCGTTCCAAGCGTGGCAATCTCACTGCTCATCTACGCGGCGATCACGGCGCTCGCGGCGGCGGTCTTTGCGGCGACATCGGACGACGCGAAGCGGACGCTGGCGTGGTCGTCGATCGAACAACTCGCGCAAAGCTTCGTCGCAGCTGCAGTCGGCATGCCGCTCTTGGCACTCGGTGTGCTCGCCGGGCACGCGATCGCAAAGCCGGTGCTCTTCTTCGCTGCCGGAATGCAACGGATCGCCACCGGAACGAGCCGCTACGCAACCGCATCTCGATCGTCGCGACGTGTGACGGCGTTTGTCGGCGCCATCGCTTACGGTGGCATCGCGCTCGTTGGTATTCCGCCGTTCGTCTCGTCGTGGGCGCTCGCGGACACGTGGACGGCGGCGGGCCGCCTTCAGCCGGTGCTGACCCTGGTCGGCATCGCGTTAGCTGCGCTCGGCGGCTGGTACGTCGCGCGCTTCGCACTTCTGCTGATGCCCGAGCCCCAGCGGCCTTTCGAAGCTCGCCGCATCGGCACAGGCGCCTCCGTTGCGGTCTGGCTCATGTGCGCAGCCGGCATCGGTATCTCGTTCGTCTTCCGACGCGGCACGGTTGACGTGGCGTCGGTCGCGCTTCCGATCGCGGCGCTGGTGGGCGCCGGTGCGTGCATTGCCTTACGTGATGGGCAGCTCGTTCGTCGACCACCGCTCTTCCCGAACGGCATTACTGCCTGGGATCGTGGCTTCACTCGACTGACGCTTGCGTTCGCGAGCACGCTCGCTGTCATCGACCGCGGGCTGCTAGTCGGGAGCGACAGGCTCGGTGCGAACCTCATGCTCGCAGGCGCCCGAACGGAGATCGCCGATCGTGCGATCGACCGCGCAACAACCGTCGCCGGCAACGATATCGTTGCGGGCGGCGAACGCGCCGGTTCGCTCGTCGCCGGCGATGCGTCGCGCTACCTCGCCCTCAGCGGCGCAGTTTTCGTCGCGGCAGCCCTCGCGGCTGTTGTTATCGTGTTGGTCGTAAAGGCGCTCGTTTGATTGCCATCGTCCTCGCGATCCTCGCGCCGGTGCTCGTTGCAGCCGTCGCGCCATTCGTTGCTCCGCTGCAGGCGCGCCGGCTTACGATCGCCGTCGGTATCGGCGTCGCTTGTATCGGCATCGCCGGCGTCGCCGCCGGTTCGAGTTGGTCGATCGATGTCGCCTGGATACCATCGCTTGAATCGCGTCTGAGCCTCGGGTCCGATGTCCTCGGGTGGTCGCTCGTGGCGCTCTCCGGCGGCGTTACTGCGGCCGCACTTGCCGCGGTTCCGCTGCGCGAGCGCAGCGAGGTGCTCGACGCGCTGTTTGCAGCCACGCTCGCTGGACTCGTCGTGGTCTTCCTCGCCCGCGATCTGCTCGTCTTTTACGTCGGCTTCGAAGTCGCGCTGGTACCCATGTACTTCATTATCGGCGGTTGGGGCGAAGGGGACCGGACGCGAGCGGCGCTGACTTTTTTCATCTATACGCGCGTCGGCAGCCTCGCCATGCTGCTCGGTTTCGTCGGTCTCGCGCTCGGTCCGGGCTCAGGTGGCTTTGCCTTCAATGCGATTCACGAGCCGACAGGGATCGTGGCCCGATGGATCGTCGCTGGTCTGTTACTCGGCTTCGCTGTAAAGCTTCCGGCGGTGCCGCTGCATGCGTGGCTTCCGCTCGCGCATACGGAAGCGCCCACCGAGGGAAGCATCGTGCTCGCCTCGCTGCTGCTCAAACTCGGCGGCTTCGGACTCATTCGCATCGCGCTCGGCTTCACGGGGCAGACGCTCGCGCAGATATCGGGCTGGATTATCGCGTGGGGTATCATCTCCGCACTCTGGGGCGCGATCGCAGCCTACGGACAAAGCGATCTCAAACGCATCGTCGCGTACTCGAGTATCAATCACATGGGCTACGTGCTCGTCGCCGTCGGCGTCGCAGCCGCCGCCGGGCCTCAGTCGGCAACGGCGCACATCGCCATCGCCGGAGCCGCGTTGCAACTGATCAGCCACGGCGTGCTCACCGGAGCACTGTTCGCCGTAAGCGGCGCCATCGGCGAGCGCTATGGCACGCGCGACCTCGCGCAACTCCAAGGGCGACTTCGAAACGGCACGCAGCTCGGTTGGTGGTTCGCGATTCTCGCCCTTGGAAGTGTCGGCATCCCGGGGTTGAGCGGTTTCGCAGCCGAGGTGCAGATCGTCGTAGCCACCGTTGCCATTTCGCCGATTGCGGCGGTGTTCGTGGCGCTCGCAATCGTCGTAACGACCGGCGTCTTTGCGCGCGCAATCGTCATGTTGCTCTTCGGGCCGAACGTGAAATCATCGCTTCCGGCCGGTCCGTTTCCGGCGGGATTACGGTGGTCACTCGTCGCGCTTCTCATCACGAGTGCGGTGCTGGGGCTCGCGCCGCGACTGCTCGTGGATGGCTTCTCGGCGATTCGCGCGACGGCGACGAATTTGGTATCGCAGCGATGATGAGCGGGACGGACCTGCTCGGAGTCGTTCCGGAGATGTGGCTCGGTGTTCTCGCAATGATCCTCGCGGTGCTCGCGACGTTTCGCAAGTCGCCCGGTCGCGCATACGTCGTCGGCATCATCGGCAGCGCGATCGCGCTCGGAACGCTCGTCTTCGACGCGCACGCGCCGACGCCGAGTGTCTTCGGAGGAACATACGTGCTCGATCGTTTCGGGCTCGAGCTCAAGGCCGCGATCATTACGCTCGGTGGTCTCGCACTCTTTGCGATGCGCGAAGATCTCGCCGGAGAGGATCGAGCGATCGAGGCTCCACTCTTGGTCGTGTTCGGGACGCTCGCCGGAATCATCGCGGTCGAGGCGCAAAATCTGGCGTTGATTGCGGTCGCCGTTACGATGCTCTCGGCAGCGATCGTTGGAATGCTCGGCCTGACGCCGCAGTCCCACCGTTCCGCAGAAGCTGCAACAAAGTTCTTCACCTTTGCCGCACTATCGGGCGCGGCGATGGTCTACGGGTTTGGTTTGATTTTCGGGCTCGGCCGTTCGTTCGGCCTCGAATCGCTCTCGAGCGGTTTGTCGACGGCAGCGCCTGGTGCGCTGTTCTTTGCCGGAGTGCTCGCCTATGCCGGTCTTGCCTATGAAGCGGCGCTCGTACCGTTCGCGGAATGGGCTCCCGATGTGTACGAAGGCGCGCGTACGAGCGTCACGCTTTGGCTTTCAATCGTCCCGAAGATTGCCTCACTCACAATTCTTGCACGCGTCTTTCTTGCCGCATTTCATGCGGCGTCGACGCTCGCCGTCGTGTCGCTCGGCGTTATAGCGGTGGCTTCCATGACGTGGGGCAACCTCGCGGCGTACGGCCAAACGAATCTCAAGCGCCTGCTGGCGTATTCGGGCATCGCGCAGGCCGGCTTTATGGCGGCGGCGATTGCCGTCGAAGGACGGACGGGCGAAGCTTTCGGAGATTTCGTTTTCTACGCGGCAGCCTACGCGGCGATGAACGGAGCCGCATTCTTCGTGCTCGTTGCACTCGAGCGGCGCTATGGTATTACGACCATCGAGGGGCTCGACGGCCTGGGTGCGGCCGCACCCGCGCTCGGAATCGCCCTAACGTTCGCGCTGCTTTCGCTTGCCGGTTTCCCGCCTTTCGTCGGCTTCGCTGCCAAAATCGCGTTGCTCCGCGCGACGTTTGCGTCGGACCAGGTGTGGCTCGGCGTCGCGCTGGCAGCCAATACGGTGCTCGCGCTCGGGTACTACGTTCGCCCCATCACGCGCATCTGGGGATTTGCGCGAGCACCGGTAGCGCCGAACGTCGTTCTCGTCCGCTACGTTGGGCCGGCGTTGGCGATTGCGGCGGCCGCGAACGTCGCGCTCGGCCTCATCCCTGCGCTTATCGCCCCACGATAGCACTCGGTCTGCGTCGCTACGGATCGGGACAGAAGTCTGAGGCGTCTCCACAGGATATACTACGGCGGGTAAAATATAAATCTACTACCCTTTGTCGCGCATCAAGTAAGGAACCATGAACCGGCCGTTTACCGTTCTCGTTGTTGCCCTCGTTTTCACGCTTGGCGCGTTCGCGCCGGCCAATGCCCAGAGTATGCCCGGCATGACCCCGGCGCAGATGAAACTGATGAAACCCTCGCCGAGCCCCTCGCCTGCACCCAGTCCGACCGCCGCGTCCATGCCGGGGATGGAGATGCCCGCAGCGCCCGCTCCTCGCACGTCGGCTCCCGCCGGGCATGCCATGGTGGTGGGCTCATCCGCCGAGATGGCCTCGACGACCGATCTTCTCGATCCGATGAGTCAAGAAGGGTCGGGGACGTCATGGGTCCCGCGCTCGACCCAGATGTTCGGCTGGACGCAGATGCACGGCAACGATATGATGATGGAACACGGAGCAATCTTCCCGCGCTTCGTCTCGACTGGTTCGCTGCGCGGCGACCGCCGCGCCGACGCGCCGAATTGGCTCATGGTTATGGGGACTCACGCCCTCGGAACGACCGCGCAGATCGGATATCGCGCGATGGTCAGCGCCGATGCGTTGACGGAGAACCAGACCGGTTATCCGCTGCTCTTCCAAACGGGAGAGACAGCGCACGGCGTCGCGCTCCACGATCATCAACACCCGCACGATCTTTTTTCCGAACTCGCACTCGACTATTCGATAAAAATCGGCAAGACGGCATCAGCCTATGCCTACGTCGGCTATCCGGGAGAGCCCGCGCTCGGACCGCCGGTCTATATGCATCGCCGCATCGCCTACGATATGCCAGAATCGACGATCGGACATCACTGGATGGATGCAACGCACATTCAGTTCGGCGTCGCCACGCTCGGGTTTGCGCCGAGCGCTCATTTCAAGCTCGAAGCCAGCACGTTTACGGGCCGCGAGCCCAATGAAATTCGGACAAACTTCGATCCGATTCACTTGGATTCGTACAGCGGACGGGTGTCGTGGAACCCGAGCGATGATTCGGCACTCCAAATTTCGTACGGCTTCATCAAGAGCCCTGAGGTGTTGGCGCCGCAGAGTAACCAGCATCGGATCACCGCTTCGCTGCTGCTGAATCGGGCGCTTGGCACCGATCGGAATTGGTATAACGGTTTCGTGTTCGGTCAAAATGTTGAGAGCGGCGGAAGTCGAACGAGTTCGTATCTTGCCGAGACCGATTACCAGAGCGGCCGCAGTACGCTCTTCGCCCGCGTCGAACTCGGAACGCGGACCGCACGCGACCTGGTCGTTCCGCTCGTGGATCCCGAGACGGTGTATCAGGTGGGCGCGTACTCGCTTGGCGGCGTGCACGATTTGAGCCGCAATCGTGCTGCGGTCAACATCGGTCTTGGCGCGCAGGTGACGATCGACTCGAAGAGCGCGCGTCTTGCTCCCATCTACGGCTCCAAGACGCCGATTGGATTTGCGGTGTTCCTGCGCGTGCGCCCGCCGGATATGGCGCATACCTCGATGGCCGGGATGTCGATGGGCGGACACTAAGTGCTGCGCGGTATCGCCGTCGGTGTCGGACTCTTCGTGCTGCTGCTCGTCGCGCTGGTCGGTTTGACGGCGAACATGGGGTACATGCCGATGCGCGCGGATATGGCACCGTCCTCGATCGAGGCGCATATCGCGATGATGGCCGTGCATCGCGTCTCCGAACGCGAGATGGGCGACACGAAAAACCCGCTGGCGCTGAGCGAAACCAACTTGCGCGCGGGACTGCACGTGTACCAGCAGAACTGCGCGATGTGCCACGGCGCCTCTGACGGAAAAGCTTCCAACGCTGCGCTCGGCTTTTACGTGCCGTCGCCGCAATTTGCAACCGACGGTGCCGAGGACGACCCCGAAGGCGCCACGGCCTGGAAGATCCAGCATGGCATCCGTTTTACGGCGATGCCCGCCTTTGGCAAGTCGTTGACAGCCGCTGAAGTGTGGCAAGTGACGATGCTTCTCAAGCACCTCGACAAACTCCCTAAGCCCGTCGATGTTGCGTGGAAGAAGCTGCCAAGCTCCGCAGCGCCGGGCACGCACGCGCGTGACGAACATGTCCCGGGCATGCAGATGGAGCCCAAATGAAACGCGACGTATCGATTTCGCTCGGACCTCGGCAACTTGCTATCATGGACCGTTTGTGGACGAACGGCTCGCAGACGCCGGTGGACCTCCATCGAACGATCGCAGCCGACGAGCCCGTCGCCTATACCACGATCTTTACCGAACTCTCGCGGCTGGTGCAGAAAGGTCTCGTGCACAAAGTCGGTAGCGAACACAAGTCCGTCGTTTACCGCGCGGTCTTCACCCGCGAAGAGTGGGTTGCGAAAACCGTCTCGAGCGTTCTTGGCGATCTCATGCAGTCGCACGGCTCGGCGGCGATCCACGGCTTCGTCGAACTCGTCGCGCAGGGCGATAACCTCGACGCGCTCGATGAGGCAATCGCGCGACGGAAGGAAACGGCGGGGGACCGCTAACCGATGCGGTTCATCCGGTACGTCTGGCCGCTGATTTTTTTCATTCCGCTCGGCGATTTTGCCGGTCGCTACTGCTGGCTCTCCGGGATCGATCCGCTCTACCACTCGCTGCTCTTCACGCACGAGTACATGCCGCAGATTCTCCTTGCCTACGGACTCGTCTCCGTTGCGCTCGTCGTCGTCTCAGACGCCCGCGCCCGCGAACGGCTCGATCAGCTCGCAGGCTTCGCCGTCCCGCCGCCGGAGCGGCTGCGCACGCTTCTTGCGCGCGAATCGGGCGCGCTCGGACTCGCCGTCCCATCGTGTGCGTATCTCGATGTCGCGCAGTCGTTTTGCTTTACCGCGAACGGCGCTACGGAAATTTTCATCTCGCGCGGCTTCATCGATTCGTTCGGTGATGACGAACTCGCGCTGACGCTGCGTCACGAGCTCGTCCACATCGCACGGCGTCACCCGGACAAAGCCTTCGCGTGGCGCATCGTGACGCGATTTCTGATGTTGCCGGGGTTCCGCTCGCTCGAACGCTGGCGACACGCGCGTCGCGAAGAGATTGCCGATCGCGAGACGGCGGGCGCGACGGTCGAGCGCTATCGTGCACTGCTCGTTCGCGCGGCCGTGCGCGAGCACACGCCGCTTCTTTCGTGGCGTTTGAGTGCTCTGCTCGGGAGACGCCCGACGAATATTAGCGTCTGGCCCGCGATCGTCGCCGGAGTCGTGCTCGTCGGGCTGATTTCAAGCCACTTTATTTTCCTCGACCACGCCGCCTACCTAATGTCCCATCACTGCTGAGGGTCGTTAGGAGAGATGCAGAGCGCGCAGTCGTAAGGCGTTGGTGATCACGGACACGGAACTGAACGACATCGCAAGCGCCGCGATGACCGGGCTTAAGAGAAGACCGAACGCCGGGTAGAGAATGCCCGCGGCGATCGGGATGCCGAGCGTGTTGTAGAGAAACGCGAAGGCGAGATTCTCACGAATGTTGCGCATCGTCGCGCGGCTCAACTTGCGCGCGCGTGCGATTCCGGCAAGATCGCCTTTGAGCAACGTCATACCCGCGCTCTGGATCGCAACTTCGGTCCCCGTCCCCATCGCGATGCCTACGTCCGCCGCGGCGAGCGCCGGTGCATCGTTGATGCCGTCGCCCGCCATTGCAACGACCTTGCCGCTCGCCCGCAATTCTTTGACGATCCGCCCTTTGTCTTCGGGAAGAACGTCGGCGTGGAATTCTTCGATCCCGAGCTGCTTTGCAACGACCTCGGCGGTGAGTCGGTTATCGCCGGTCAACATGACGATGTGGATGTTCTGCGCGCGCAGGTCTGCAAGCGCGGAGGGCGTCGTTGCCTTAATGGGATCGGCGATTGCGATCGCACCGGCGATGCGGCCGTCGATACTGATGTAGAGCGCGGTTGCGCCGTCGCGCCGAAGTGCATCGGCCCGCGCTTCCATCTCACCGAGCGGGACGCCGCGTTCGCTCATCAGCGCCGCATTTCCAAGGACGAGCGCGTGCGCGTCGATCGTTCCGACGACGCCTCTTCCGGTGATCGATTCAAAATCCGCGGGTTCGCTAAGCGCGATCGAACGTTCGACCGCAGCTGCAACGATCGCAGCGGCGAGCGGATGTTCGCTCGACCGCTCGAGGCCTGCAGCGAGTCCGACGATCGAGGCTTCGCTCTGCCCGGCGGCGGCGATGACGGTCGTCACGCGCGGCTTTCCTTCGGTCAGCGTCCCCGTCTTGTCGATGACCAGCGTATCGACTTTTTCCAAGCGTTGGAGCGCTTCTGCCGATTTTATCAAGATACCGGCGCTGGCACCTTTGCCGACGCCGACACTGATCGACATCGGCGTTGCAAGACCGAGCGCGCACGGGCACGCAATGATGACGACGGACACAGCTGCGATGAGTGCGTACGCAAGTGAGGGATGCGGACCCCAAATCGCCCACGCCGCAAAAGCGAGCAGAGCGACTGCTAAGACGATCGGGACGAAATAGCCGGCGACCGTATCGGCGAGTTCTTGGATCGGTGCGCGACTGCGCTGCGCCTCGGCGACCATCGCGACGATCCGTGAGAGCATCGTGTCCGCGCCGACCGCCTCCGCGCGCATCAGCAGCGACCCGGTGCCGTTGATCGTGCCGCCGATGAGTTTGTCGGTCGGCGCTTTGGAATTGGGCAGCGATTCGCCGGTGACCATCGATTCGTCTACGGCGCTCCGGCCTTCGAGCACGACGCCGTCGACGGGGACGGCTTCGCCCGGGCGCACGCGTAGCGTATCGCCGCGAACGACCGTGTCGACCGCGACGTCTTCGTCGGTGCCGTCGGCACGAACCCGGCGCGCATTTTTCGGTGTGAGGTTGAGCAGCGCGCGAATCGCACCGCCGGTTTGCTCGCGCGCGCGCAGTTCCAAGACTTGCCCGAGCAGAACGAGCACCGTGATGACGGCTGCAGCCTCGTAATACACCGGCACCACGCCGTCCATCATCCGAAAGCCGGCGGGGAAGAGCCCCGGTGCGAACGTTGCGGCTAGACTATACAGGTATGCGGTGCCGGTCCCAAGCGCGATGAGCGTAAACATGTTGAGATTGCGCGTGCGTACCGACGCCCAGGCGCGAACGAAAAACGGCCACCCGGCCCAGAGTACGACGGGTGTCGAGAGGACGAATTGAATCCAAACCGATGCCCGTTCCGGCACGAGCGAGCCGAGGTGGACGGCCGGAATATGGCTTGCCATCTCTAAGAAAAAAACGGGTAACGCGAGTGCGGCGCCGATCCAAAAGCGGCGCGTCATATCGATCAGCTCCTCGTTTGGGAGTTCGACGGCGGAAACCGTTACCGGTTCGAGTGCCATGCCGCAAATCGGGCAACTTCCCGGCCCGATTTGCCGAATCTGCGGATGCATGGGGCAGGTGTAGATCGCGCCTTCGACCACCGGTTTTGCGGGCTGCGGTTCGAGGAACTTCGTCGGGTCTGCAATGAATTTGGTGCGACAACCGACCGAGCAAAAGTGAAACGTCTGCCCGTCGTGGGCATACGTTTGATCGGAATCGGCCGGATCGACGTCCATACCGCAAACCGGATCGTGCACTGCAGTCGGGTGATGTATCACTATTCGCTCCTGACGCGCTTTCAACGCATCCAAGCGTAGCGCCGAGCTAAGAATTTTCGGTGAATGAGTTGCTGAGGACAACCGCGCGGCCGGATTTAGATCGTCGCGCTTCGATTAGATCAAAATTGCTTGCTCAGCGTGAACCGCAGAAGCCGTCGTTCGATGGGGTGAAAGTGGACGTCCGAAACGCCTACGCCGCACTGGCTGATCGGGCACGATCCGGTATATCCCGGCTTCGTGTACGTCGGATCACTTGGGATCGAGGAGTTGTAATAGTAGTCGATGTCGCTTGCTTTCGTATCGAGCAAGTTGAAGACGTCGAACTGTAGCTTGGTGCCCTTCGAGGGCTTGATGCCGACCTGGAGGCTGATCGTCGTCGTCGGGTTTGAGGAAACGCTCGCGTCCTCGATGAGCGGTCGCGGACCGAAATAGCGCAGGCGGATACTTCCGAACGTTTTGGCCGTGTCTCGCGTGACGCCGAACGTGAGCACATCTTTTACCGAGCCCGGGATATGCTGGCCGACCGGATCGATATTCGTGAATTTCGCCGTCGACGTCGAGTAGTCGAAGTCGAATGTGGTTCCCGGGGTCGGTGACCAGAAGTTTGCAAGTTCGATGCCGGAGCGATGACTCGGGCGCCCGGGCGACGTCGTTCCGGCGTCACCTTGAAAAATTAATTCGGAACCAAGGAGCAGATTCCACAGCGATACGGTGCTGCGGAGTCGTTGGTCGAACGAAAAGCGCGCGCCGAGTTCCGATCCCACCGCACGCACCAGTGGTGTTGCGCCCTGGACGATTTGTCCCGTAGCGGGATCCGTTGTCGAGCCGGTGCCGGGATCGACGCGCTCGGAGACCCCGCGAGCGTCGTTACTGTGAAAGCCCGTGCCAAAATCTGCGTAGAGCTCGGTCTTCGGACTTGCCGTATAGGCGAGTGCGAGCTTCGGATTGATCATACCGGCGGTGATCGTTCCCGAATTTTCCGGGCGGATGTCTTGAACTTTGAAGCGGTAGATGTCGCCTCGAATTCCAGCCGTCATGCGGAGATTCTTCGTGAGGTGGCGTTCGGTCTGCAGATACAGCGCGTTGCTCGTTTCGACGACGCGGTCGATACGCATCGTAGCCAGAACGTTCTGCGCCGCGGTTGAGTAAAGTGCGACCGGCGTTATATTGTCGTTGCGCATCTGATACCCGATCGTGTAGTCGCCGACGGTTCCGGTATGGATCGTGTGACTCGCATTGATGCCGAGGACCAGACGCTGATCGGTTTGTTCGAACTGATCTTTATTCACGGGATCACTTAAAAAATACGTGAAATCCGAGAATAGACGCAAGCTGTAATCTAGCGCGTACGCACTCACCTGCGTCGAAGACCGTTCGCTGCTGCGGGCGTAGTCGCTGGAGAGGACGTAACGATGCGTACGACCGGCATCGGTTGGATCGATCTGTCCGAACCGGCTTATGTCGCCGCGCTGAACTGCGCGCAGTGGGATCTGATCGGAGGACATCCATTTTGCTTGGTAGCCTTGAGCGGTAATATCGAAAAACGAATCCCCGACCTGGCGACTCAATCGGACCAGCGCGTTATACTTGCGGTAGTTGTCCGGATTTTGGGCCGTATTGTCTTCGTGTGCGTATTCGAGCGCATACAGCAGGTGCATATTTTTGCCGACCGTCGGCGACTCGGCGAGCAAAAATCGTGCCTGCCCGTGCGGTCCGCCAACCAGCGTGAGGATACTCTGCGGCAGCGTATTGAAATAGGCCATATTGACCGCGCCTGCCGTGGAAAAGTCGCCTTGATCGGCGTTGTACGTGCCCTTGCGGTAGTTGACGTAGTTGACCGTCTCGGGGATCAGCCAGTTGATATCGGAATAGCCCTGACCGTGCGCGTGCGTGCGCATGTTCGCCGGAATACCGCCGACCGTAACGGCGATGTCGGTGCCGTGGTCGAGATTGAATCCCCGCAAATAGTATTGGTTAGCTTTGCCTTCGCCTGAATGTTGCGAGATGACGACCCCGGGAACCGTTTCGAGCAGTTCGCCGGGCCGTAAGATCGGTCGCTTCGCGAGCTCGGCGTGGCCCACGAAGCCTTCTGCCGCCGATGTCGCCGTACCGATCAAATTCTCAGCGCGCCCGCGCGTTTGCACTTTTCCGATCGTTTTGAGATTCGGCGAAAGGCACGGCGCGTCAGGCACGTGGATGACGGCCGACTTGCACGCGGTGGGAGCGGCGTCGGTTGCGATGGCCGGATACAAACGCACGATGACCGCGCGTTCATCAACCGTGATGGCGTGTTCTCGGGCTTCGCCATATCCCGCCAGCGTCACGAGAAATTCATGCGGGCTCGCATCGACGCTCCCGAAACGAAAGTTCCCGTCGGCAGCGGTAATCGCCGTCTGGGACGGCTGACCGCGGAGCGTTACCGTCGCACCGGCGAGGCCGATTCCATCGGGCCCCCTCACGGTACCGTAAACTGACAGCGGCGCGTCCACCTGAACGGTTGGGGACGGCCCCGCGGCGGGGCTCGTCTGCGCGCGCGCCACTGCACTGCAGGCAAGGAGCAACACGATCGCTAGAAGCGGAACGGCAAAAGCTGGGTAACGCAAGAATTCATCCTCGGGCTCCGTAAGGTTGCTCTACCTACCACGGAGAAAGGCCGCGCAAACCGCGAAGATGGTTTACGTTGTAGACATTATCAATTCAACGTACGTAAGCGCGTTCGCGCATCGTCGGCATATGCCGGATGGAACGTCGGATTGAGCGCAAGGGCGCTGGTGAAGGCGGTTTTTGCAGTGACGGAATCGCCAAAATGCTGGGCGATCACACCGGCATGGTACAACATGCGGGAGTCTTGGGTTCCGTAGCGCCGCGCTTTACGGATCACGCTGCGAGCTTCGTCCCACTTGCCGATTTTCGCCGCGGCCCAAGCGAGCGTGTCTTCCGCGAAAACGTCATCGCGCACGGCGAGTTCGCGTTTCGCAATTGCGTAGGCGTCATCCAGCTTCAGATCGTGTTCGTCGTAGTAGATCGCCAGCAGCCGGTCGTTGACGCGCTGCGCGTTGCCGATCTTCTCGATTGCCTCGATCTCATCGCGCGTGCGGTCCGCGGCGGCGTTGTCGCCTAAGGCGCGCTGCGCGTCGGACTGATAGCCGAGCGTCTCGGGCAGCGGGACGATCGCCGCTCCACGCGTCGCCGCGTCGAGTGCCGCTTTTTCGTTATGGCGTGCGAGTTCTATTCGCGCGAGCGCGTTAAACGCTCGACTGTCGTTCGGAAAGATCGCGAGCGCCTCGCGCTCGTCTTTGACCGCTTCATCGCTATCGCCGGCCGCGAAGGCCATTTCGCCCAGGCGCATATGGAACCAGGCCCGGCGCTCTGCGGACAAATCGTAATAGGAATCCATGGTCGCCGACACGTCGGTCAACAGGCGGCGTCCTTCGGCGAGTTTGCCGGTAAGTTCGTTGTAGCGCGACGCGATCGTTCGGACCGGTTCTGCGGCCCGACCCCTTGCAGAAATGGATGTGAGTTCGCGTTTGGCGCGTTCGTAGTCACCCGTTTCGAGGTCGAGCGATGCTTCTTGGGCGACGAAGGCATCCTCGGTCGGCGCGCTCCGTACGGCTTGGTCGACGTAGACGCGAGCTTCGCGAAAACGATGTAAGGTAAGCAGGGCATCGGCCATCGAGAGGTCGCCCGCGACGTTGCCGCGCGTTTGCGCGGTCAGAGAAAGTTGTGCGGCGTGCTGCGCGCGCAGAACGTCGTCGATGTCGCCACGTTCGCGGTAACGCTGTAAATACTGCGCCGAGAGAAGGCGGGGTACAAGATAGTTCGGGCCGTTTTTTTTCAGTTGGGCTTCGAGTTCGGAGATGATGGCATCGCGACGCAGATCGTCGCGATCTGGCGGCGCCGGCGTCGCGCTCGATGCGGGCGTCATCGCGTGGGCCGCATTGACTTTGACGAAGGCGGGCCAGGCAGCGAGCGCGATTACCGCGCTCGCTGCTACTGCCCACAGGGTCTGAGGTCGCACGATCCTAGTACGGTGTCCCGAGATACGGGAACGTATTTGATTCGTTCTTCGCCGTGCCGATTTGCGCGGTCGATGCGTATTGCGCGTTGGCGCCGGGAACCGTGGCGGGCACGTTTTCCGTCGTCAGGCACGGGCTCTCTTTGTTGTCGTCGGGAATCGTCGGGAAGAGTGAAGGGACGGTGTTTCCGAAGACCACTCCAAGCGAGATGTCGATGACGTTATCGAGCGGACCACGGCCGCCGAACTTGTTGCCCGTTGCGCCGCCGGTCTCGACGCCCAGGTACGCCGCCGTTGCCGCACTCTGCGAGAGATCGGCAGAGATCTCGTCGGGGATAAGCACGCCCTGGACGGCGTTTGCGATCGCCGGCGAACGACCGGCGGTTCCGGTCATGAAGCTGGTGATCGCGGCCGGGAGCGTCGGGTCGCTATACGGATTGGCGCGATTCGTGGAATCGTGGGCCTGGTAGTTTTGGAAGAGTTCTTTGACGGCCGGACGTGCGAGCCGTTCGATCTGCACGTACTGGTTGGCTCCCGCCGCGGGAAGCTGGGTCGGATTGCTGCTGCCGCAACTTGCGAGGGCGGCGATTCCGGCAAACGCCGTGAGCGTTCCGGCGAAGGATTTGATGAGTTCACGCATGTGCTTGTCTCCTACGTACCGGACTGCGTGCTGGTCGTCGCATACACGTGAATGACGGACGAGGTTGTTGTCAGCAGCGTTTTTGGGACTTCGACAACGAGCGAGAGCACGTTGAAGCTATTCGATGAGAGCGCGTCGATCGCCTGAGCGGTCGAGCAGCTCGAGTTGTTCGCCTGATTGAAAGCGGTCGTGAATCCATTGAACGATCCAGCGGTCGCTGCGGGCGGATTTGGCTGATTTGCCTGGTTGCGGTCGGGGATGATTTTGAAGAACTGGAAGAGGTCGAAGTAGAACGGGTCCGCGCGCGGTCCGGCAAAGACTTGGATGCCGTTCGAGAGCGTCGCACTCTGGTTGTACGTTACCGTGCCTGCCGCCGTCGGCAGATACGTCGAGTTGACGCCCGTTGCGTTCGGTGCGCCCGGACCGTAAACGGTGATCGTCTGGTTTTGATCGGTGCCGTTCACTTTGAACTGGATAACCTGATCCTCGACGCCCGCTGCGGCGTGCGAGATTTTGAACTGATACATGACCTGCGGATCGAAATACGTCAGCGCGCCCTGGCCTTTAGGGATGAGCGGGTGGCTGTCCATCGCGAGGACGACGTTCGCCGGATTCGACGGACTCGGGAACACGAACACGTCCGTGATATCCGCCGCCGGATGCGCGATGAGAGTCGGAGCATCTTGGTGGTCCGAACCGTGGGCCGGAAACACGTTGTAGATCAGTGCTGCGGAGGCGACGACGGCGATGGCCGCTGCCGATCCGAGCAGACGCTGTATTTTCATGGAATGACCTCTCCTGTGGGGGGTGCCATGGGGATGGGCTCGGCCGTGCTCCGTGTCTTGACGAACACGTAGGCAAAAACCGTAACCAGTGCGAGTACGAGAATCGCACTAAACGCCAGATCCGAGAGAGGCGACTGCCACCCCAGGACTTGCGCGAATTCATATGCCGCGACGGCGAGTGCGACGAGCGTGACGGACCAAATCCAGGTCCGCATCACGAGCGGCAGCGTCTCGCGGCGGTACGAGACGAGGCGATGCACCAGCACGCTATCGAGCGTATCGGTGACGATCATCCCAAGACAAAACATCGCGCCGACGATCACGGCACCGACGACACCCGACGTGCTCGAGAACGCGACCGCGTACGTTGCGATCTGGCTCGACGTTTCGAAACCGAACCCGAAGAGCAACCCGATGGGGATCGCGAGCAGGGCGCTCGTGCCTTCGCGGAGCCGCTTTGGAAGCATGCGCGACTTGAAACTCACGAGTCCCGTACCGCCGCGGCGCAGCGAGCGGATATTGACCGCCGCGAGCGCGACGAGGACGGCGATCGAGAGATACGTCCCGATGCGTTCGATCAGTGCGCCGTGTTCGGCAAAACGCGTGCCGAGTAGCCCGACGAGGACCGAGATCGCCATCACCATGACGGTATGGCCGCCGGCGAAGAGGGTGCCAACGAAACGGCTCAGGCGCGGCGAACGTTCGTATGAGTTGCGGGTGACGTTATCGATCGCCGCGAGATGATCGGGGTCGGCTCCGTGCCGTAGCCCGAGCACGAACACCGTAAACGCCCCGCCGACGAGCATCACGCGGTCACCGACCGATGCGTGTGCGTCGGGGCGAATGCGTACCCGGCGATCGCAAGCAACGAGATCGCCGCAATGGCGAGGACCGGCAGCGGCACGCCTTGATCGGCGAGACCCTGGCCGATGAGAGCGGAGCCGATAATCGCGATCACGCTTGCAGAGACCAGCGGCGCGTAACGCGTGACGAGATCGAAGCGCTTCTGTTTGCCGAGCCACGCGGCGCTACGGACGACGGCGATCCCGAGTCCCGTCAACACCGCAGCGAGTCCGAAGCTGAAGGCGACGATCAGGATCAGGCCGAGTGCGATCTGTTTGAGTTGAATTGCTGCGAGGAGCACGACGAGCGCGGCCGGGCAAGGGGCGATGCCTCCGCTCATCGCCGCGAGGACGGCCGTGCGGAATTTCAGCGGCGCCGTCCCGGGGATACGATGCGCGAGCGCATGCGCTTCGTCGTCGAGGCCTTCGTGGGAGTGTGGCGTGCCGTCGTGCGCATGCGTGAGGTTGGCGTTGTGAGCGTCGCGGTGCCGGGCGAATATCCGGGCTGCAAACGCGGCGTCGGTTTCTTCACCGTGCTGGTGATCGTGATCGCCGATCGCGAGTCCGTGCTCGTGTTCGTGAACGTGCGGTTGCGCGTCGCGATGACCGTGAACGTGTTCGTGTGCGAGCGGACGTCGCGCTCGCACGTATCGCGCGAGTGCCTGCGCTCCTAAGTAGGCGACGACGGCTCCCGAGCCCAGCGTTATCCACGGATAAATTTGCTCGGGGACGATCCAGCGTGCGGCGTAGAGGACGACGACGCCGAGGGCGAGCACGCCCGCGGTGTGCGCGACGGTGAGAGCGCCGGCGAGAATCGCCGCTTGCTGCATCGTCGCACGCGCGCCGACGAGCGAGACGGCCAGCAGTGTTTTCCCGTGGCCCGGTTCGAGTGCGTGCAATGCACCGAGGCCGACCGCTAAGAGGAGCGCACCGAAGAAAAACGTCCAGCTGCCGTCGCCATGCGCGAGCACGTCGGAGAGCGCGTTGCTGCGCGCGAGGCCAGGCGAGGCGTTCGCCCCTTGCTCGACCGGCGCCGGTGCGTCGGTGCGGAGCGCGACGTCGTGCGCGTCGATCGTAAACGCAAGCGTCGTTGTTTGGCGGGGCGATCCCAGCAGGGCGTTCGGATATACGGTGAGCTCGCTTGTCGGTTCGGTCGCGGGCGCGAGCACCGTGTCTTTCCAGCCGAGTCGGTTGGGATACGTCGCATCGCGAAGGACGACGTGCGCGGCTTGACCCGGGGCGTCGCCCGCGTACGTTGCGACCAGTCGGATCGTTCGCAGTCCGCCGGCGCCGGGTTTCGTCGTCGCTCGGGCGGTGCGCATCGTCAACGCGAGCGTTTTTCCATCAGCCGCTACGTGCAGGTCACCTGCGATCGTCGTTGCTTCGGCTCGCGCCCAGGTGTCGAGTTGCGCGCTCGTCGGCGCGGCTGAGGGAGCGATTTCCCGCAGAATCGCGTACGCCGGGATTTCCGCGAAGTCGCCGACGTACCGCACGCTGAGCATCTTCGCATCCGCGCGAACGTGCACGAGGTGATTGATCGTGAAATTCCCGAGCGGATGGGCGTCTGCCGGACGCGCGAAAAGCGCGAGGGCCACCAAGACGAACGGTACGAGGCGACGTAGAGACATTTCAAACTCACCAACGGAGGACGACCGTCCTTAGATGTCTACGTCGTAGACAGGAGGGCGTCGTGGCGAGATACCCAATCTGCTGCGGCTTAATCAGCCACTTGCGATTGTCCGGCGCTCAGACCCAAGGGCTGTCGGGACCGGCGTACACGTTGCCGTAGAGATCGCTTGCCTGCGGGAGATCCTCGGCTTCGACCGCATCGGTCGTCGCGTTCACGAGTTGCGTCACGTCTTTTTTCATCGCCTCGGCCTGGACGGCGTCGATCAAACCGATCGAAATAAGCCATTTTTCGTACCGGGGGACGGGGTCGTTGGCGCGCTGGGTTTCGACTTCTTCACGCGAGCGATACGTTTTGTCGTCGTCGTCCGTAGTGTGCGAAAGAAACCGGTAGCACTTGGCCTCGATGAGTGTCGGGCCGTTGCCGGCAAGAGCGTATTCGCGCGCTTCGCGCACGGCTGCATACACCGCAAGCGCATCGAAGCCATCGCAGATCGCGCCGCGCATCCCGTATCCGGCGGCGCGCGCCGCGACGTCCGGCACGACCATCTGTTTGCTGATCGGCGTCGAGATCGCCCATTGGTTGTTCTCGCACAAAAACACGACGGGCACCTTATGGACGGCGGCGAAATTCATCGCCTCGTGCCACTCGCCTTCGCTCGTCGCGCCTTCGCCAAACGTGCAGAGCACGACGCGATCGTTCTCTTTACGATAGCGGAATGCGTACGCGGCGCCGACGGCATGCGTGCACTGTGAGGCGATGATCGAGCTGATCGAGGCGATGCCGCGGTCGCGCGCCGTCACGTGATTGATGATCGAACGGCCTTTTGTGCGATCGGTCGCACGCGCGAATTGCGAACGGAAGAGATCCTCGAGCGGAAAACCGCAGGCAAGCGTGATTCCGGTATTCCGGTAGTAGGGATAGAGGACGTCGCGCCCGCGCACGAACGCCAGGCCCGCGCCCGCTTGAACGGCTTCGTGGCCTTCCGAGCCCATTGCAATCGCGATCTTCCCTTGGCGATTCAGCTGAAATCCGCGTGTGTCGACGGCTCGCTGCGTGAGCATATTCCGGAAAACCAGCAGCAGCTGATCCTTACTGAGCCCGTGCGGAAGTGCCGTCGTCGATTGCGCCATACGCGAAGCGTGCTACGCGAGGTGCGGCACCCCCTACCGCCCGGGACGCTCGTGGCGCTCGTCGAATCCTCTCTGACGGTGGAAACGCGTAAACCTTACGATATCGATTCGCTCACGGACGTCGCGCTTGGGGTCTTCGCCGAACGCGGCTATGACGGAGCGTCGATGGACGATGTCGCACGCGCGGCGGGCATTACCAAGGCGAGCATCTACCACCATGTAACGGGCAAAGAGGCGCTGCTCGAACGCGGTCTCAAACGCGCACTCGACGCGCTCTTCGCGATCCTCGATGAACCGGGTGCACGCGATGGCGCTGCGCTTACTCGCCTGCGATACATCGTCGGGCGCGTTTCGGAGACGACGCTTGCGCTCTTGCCGGAGTTAACCGTGCTCTTTCGCGTGCGCGGCACATCGGCGATCCAACGCGATGCGCTGGAACGACGGCGCGCGTTCGATCGATTTACAACCGAGTTAATAACGAAAGCACAACACGATGGCGGCATTCGCGCTGATCTCGACGCGCGACTTATCGCGCGCCTCATCTTCGGCATGTCAAACTCCGTGGTCGAATGGTATCGACCGGGGCGCGCAGGTACCGGCCCCGGCGTTTCTTCGACCATCGACGCACTAATTTTTGAGGGATTGGCCCGCCCGCACGAACGTGTGACGTAGAGCTCCCTAGGCGGATGCGTGCGCGGTTGCCGAGAGCGACGTGTTGTGACCGATGATCACACGCTCGCGCGCGATTTCGAGCGGCCCCGGAGCGGTCACGAGGATCCGCACGTGCGGGGAGCTATCGAGGATCGCTGGGATCACCGATCGGACGGCGTCCATCACCGGTCCGCAACCGTCGAGCACGAGTAAGAGCGACCGGTTGCGCAGGTGTTTAAGGAGCCGGTCACTTTCGTGACCGGGTTCGTCCGGGAGGCCTAGTGCCGCACCGATGGACATGCTGACGTCGGCGGCATCTTCGATGGTTGCGAGTTCCGCGTAGAACACGCCATCTTCGAAGGCGTGCGAGATCTCGACGCCCACGCGTAAGGCGAGCCGCATCAAATAGGCCGAATCGGAGCCCACCAGCGTAACGAGTGCCGTGCGCACGAGCGCGCGTTCGAGTTCGTCGAGTGCCTCGTGATCTTCGTCGCTCTGCAGGTGAGTGGGGAGATGCACGTCGCTCGGTGCGGTGCGCATGATCGGCGGCTCGGCACTTTCGTAGCCGACGGTGACGACGCGGTTGCGGCCGTTCTTTTTTGCATCGTACGCGAAGTGGTCCGCGCGCGCGAAAAATTCATGCGAGGTTTGCCCGGCATCGGGGATCATCGTCGCGATGCCCGTCGTAACCGAGACGCGACCGAGCGTGGAGCCTTCGTGCGGGATATTCAACGCGGCGATCGTCGTACGCATCCGCTCGGCAACGAGAATCGCGGTGGTCGCATCGCACGACGGCATGATCGCGCCGAATTCTTCACCGCCATAGCGCGCGAGCAATTCGCCCGCTCGGGCCGTGCACGACTCGAGCGCTTTTGCGACCAGTTGGAGGCACGTGTCGCCGCGCTGGTGGCCGTAGCGATCGTTAAACGCTTTGTAAAAATCGATGTCGATCATCATCACGGAGAGCGGCTTGCCGCTGCGTCGCATGCGGTCCCACTCGTTGATGAGCGCAGCGTCGAAACGACGGCGGTTGGCAACTCCCGTGAGCGGATCGTGCCCGACTTGATCGACCAGTGCGACGTTGGCCAGGCTGAGCCGCGCGGCGTTGAGGGCGCCGGCGAAGATGACCGCGCACGTTTCCAAGACATCTGGATCGACGATGGGCGCGCTTGGCCGAACGCCGATGACGCCGAGCGTGCGTGTGGCATAGCGGACCGGAACGAGCGTTTCACCGGCGCGCTGTACGGTGTTCCCCGCGCGTAAGAGGTGAAGATCGCTTTCCGAAACATCGAAGATTTCGATGTTGTGCGGGTGCAGATGCGCGTAGTCGATACGCAACTCTTCACCCGAGAAGAGGCCGATGCGAATCGGAGCCTTTGTGTAGACCTGATGGACGAGTTTACCAAACGCCGCGACCAGCCGGTCTTCGGTGAACGACTCGGCGGCGACGTCGGCCGCGCGACGGACCACGCTGCGCGGGTGCGGGCTTGCCATTCGTCGCTCTTCTCAAGGCAACCGAGCCTGCCCCGTCGTCTTGACCTAGCGGCCTCGGTTTGCTACCGTTACGAGGCCAACCATTTGGTAGGGGAGAGCGAACATATGGCGATCAGCATTCCGAAACCGCATCTGGTGATTCCCGAAGGCGGACTCATCCCGCCGCCGGCGGTTCCGCAGCCCAACATCTATCCGATGGAGTGGCGAGTCGATACCCCCAAGCTCGTTGATATTTACGAGCGCTCGAAACGCCAGGTTTGGAATCCCTCGGATTTCGATTGGTCGCAACTGCGCCCTGAAGACTTTACGCCCGAACAACGCGTCGGCATCATGTATTGGTATGCCGTGCTCGCAAACTTCGATGGTTCCGGTCCGGCGGTCTTTGCCAAGGCGACGATCCACGCATTCGAACAGCACTCGGAAGATCCGATTCGCAAGTGTTTCTTTGCGATCACGCGCGACGAGATGAACCACGAGGAAGTCTGCCAGCGCGCGATCCAGGGACTAATCCCCGGCGGCCCGCTCGACTTCACCGCGACGACCGATCTCGAACGCGCCGCGCAGAACAATATCGGCTGGCTCTATCACAACGGCGGCCGCTATTGGAACGGTTACTCGGATTCACTTGCAAAGTATCCGCTCAGCGTGCTCTTCACCTCATTCATGATGGGTGAGGTCGCAAGTTCGACGTTGTTCTTCGGCATGTCGAAGAAAGCCACGCATCCGCTCTTCAAAGAAATCTTCAAGAAAGTCGGCCAGGACGAAGCGCGACATCTCGCGATCTGCCTGACGATTCTTGAAAAAGACTGGCCGGGACTGAGCGATGAGTATAAAGCCCTCATCACACGACAACTGCGCGCTGGCTTCGTGTTTCTCTCGATGATCCTGTGGGAGCCGCCCAACCAGTTTTGGGATATCCCGGACTACTTCTTACCGAATCACCGCGTGCTCGTGCAGCACGCGCGTGACGGCGGCCTCGGCGTGCTGACGTTCGACGAACAAGCCGACAACTGGCGCACCGCGCTAGCCCGCGTTCGCGCGATCGTCGAAGAGTGGGGCATCGCGTTCCCCGCGATCCCGGAACTCGATCTCGACGGCGTCGACGTCGGCGACATCGGTCCGGAAGACATCATCCCCGTTTTTTAACGGCTGCGTTCGGAGCCAAGGAAATGAGTCGTGCTAACCTGCGCGGCTCTTTTTTTTTCAGTTTTTACGGGCTTTCCAATCTGCTCCTCGAGCGTGACTCGCGCCGTCAAAAGTACGGGATGTCCTGACGCGACTGAAATTCGATGGTTTGGATACTCGGCATTCGTCCCAGATTTGCCGGTCATACGTATTACGGCAAGAACACGCGAAGAAATCGAGCGAAAGGCCCCGTTACCAATTCCCGTACCGTCGCGTTATGGCATCACGGCTCATGTCGCGTTATCCCTACATGCATCGCGTTCTGCGGAACTAAGCGCGCTAAAGCGCGAAAATAAAATCTGATTTTGGAATATCGAAAGCAAAAGCTTTCAAAGCAGATCGTTTACTTGTAGTACGTAGCGAGGACATCGGTGGGGAGCGGCTCTTCGAAGTCTCCAGCGAGTCGGCCAAGGCCGCCGTCGAAACCGAATTCGCGAATTCCCGCGAACGATAGTGGAACGATCCGTGCTACTGGCTCTCCATTGCGGGTGACGATGGTCGATAGGCCAGCCACCGGATCGCAAACGATTCCCGATGATTGCGCCTCGGTATCGAAGATTCCAACCCATTTCATGGGGTGAGTATATCAGGCTTGCGCCGCGCCATATTCCAAGGTGGTCTCGGTATGTATTAACCTCTCGGCGTGAACGACGATGCGGACTTGCCGGCGCGTGCAGAGCGCTGGCATAAGTGGGAATCAGCCTTTTGGGCAATTATTGGTGAGGCGTTAGGCAATAATCGTTTAACCGAGCCGTGCGGCAGTTCAGCGACGTATAGGTGCTGCTGGACTTCATCAATAACGACGGCTCGGTTGAACTCGGAGTGGTTGACTGGTCTTTTCCTACAGGTCCCACAGCGCCCGGCTTTTCGCTTCGCGTCTATTCGAAGCAACATGAACCGCAACCGGTCGGGGAGCGCGTTCTTGAGATGGTTGAAAAAGTTCGTGCCGACCCAATTTTTAAGTTGCTTAATCGATAACAAAGAGGCCGCGTCTTGCGACACGGCCTTTCTCATTGGGGGGGCTAGATTCTAGCCCTTGGCGCGATGTTCGCGGCGGGCGGGTCCGGCGCTCTTCGCGTGGACGAAGGGGCGTCCGCCCGATGAGGGTCCGCGGTTCCCGCCGCCGGGGCGGCTGCGGCCGTGCGAGGGATCGCGGCGGTCGCTGAGGTCTTCGGCGCGGGCGACGCGCAGTTGTTCGGGCGTGACTTCCGGCAACGGCGGGAGCTTAGCGCGGTCGATACGTTTGCCGAGCACTTTTTCGATTTGCGTGAAGAGCTTTTCTTCATCGCGGCCCACGAAGGTGATCGCATCACCGGTCATCTGCGCACGCGCGGTGCGGCCGATGCGGTGGACGTAGTCTTCGGGAACCATCGGTACGTCGAAGTTGATCACGTGCCCGAGGTTGGCAACGTCGATACCGCGAGCGGCGATGTCGGTTGCGACGAGCACGCGGAACTTGCCCTTCTTGAAGTCTTCGAGCGCACGCGTGCGTTGGGCTTGCGAACGATCGCCGTGGATGCGTTCGGAGGGCACGTTGTGTTTGAGCAAGGCCGACGCGAGACGATTCGCGCGTGCTTTCGTACGCGTGAAGACGATCGCGGTGTAAATGGCGTTGTCTTTGAGCAGTTCGAGCAGCAGATCGGTTTTGCGCTGCTGATCGATCGTATAGATCGTCTGCGTGAGGCCGTCGACGGTTTTCTGCTCGGTCTCGAGTTCGACGCGGATCGGATCGTGCAACATCTCTTTGGTAAGCGCGGCGATCGGCGGCGAGATCGTAGCCGAGAAGAACAGCGTCTGGCGCTTCGTCGGAATGATTTTGAGCAGGCGCCGCACGACGGGCAAGAAGCCCATGTCGAGCATGCGGTCCGCTTCATCTAGGACGAGGTACTGCAGGTCGTCGAGCTTGCACGTGCCTTGGCCGATGTGGTCGAACAGGCGGCCCGGCGTTGCAACGATGATGTCGGTGCCGCGTTTGAAGGCCTGGACTTGCTGACCGAAACCAACGCCGCCGTAGACAGCTGCGATCTTGATGCCGGTGTGTTTGGCGAGCACGCCCAGATGCTGGGCGATTTGCACTGCGAGTTCGCGCGTCGGCGCGAGGATGAGTGCGCGCGTTTTGCCGCGTGGCTGATCGATGAGGGCGTTGAGGATCGGGAGACCGAAGGCGGCCGACTTCCCACTACCGGTCGCGGCGCTTGCCAGAACATCTTTGCCGGCAAGGGCGGGTGGGATGGAAGATACTTGCACCGGCGTGGGCTCGGTGAATTTTAGGTCTGCAAGCGCGCGCAATAACTGCGGCTTGAGGCCGAGGGAGTCAAACGTATTCAATTTTCGCTATCTTTCGAGTGTGCGCAAGTCGATCGGCTGTTCGAAAGATCGCGCGAGGTGGGTCGGTCCGCAAACGCAACGGCGTCCGGGCGCGACGCGTCAGTATCCCATAGATTCGACAATCCGTCAAACGGTTGGGTCGGCACGGCGGTTCCGCTGGTCCTTCGTGCGGCCGGAAAATGAGGTCATTGCCGACAACACGGCGATCGACGCGTTACTTCGCCGCGGCGCGGGTGTTTCGCACGGCGTACGGGGAACACTCCCGCCATGAACGATGCACCGCTGCGCTTTCCGGCCCTCGAGGGAAAAACGCTCACGGACGAGATTCGCGTTCTGCCGCGCGATTTCGCGGGCGCGATGAACATCGTCGTCTTCGCCTTCGCCAAAGAACAGGTCGGCGAGGTGATGTCCTGGGTCCCGCTGATCGAGAAATACGTCACCGGTCGCCCGGACGTGCGCGCGTTCTTGATCGTCGCGCTCTCGGCCGGCATGAAGATGATGAGTCGCGTCATCGTTACGGCGATACGCGCCGCAGTTCCGCAGGAAGCGCGCCCGTCGACGATCGTCACCTTTCTCGATCTCGTCCGACTCAAAGCCAATCTTGCAATAAAGAGCGAAAAAGAACTCGCCATCTTGGTCGTCGATGCGGGCGGAAACGTCGTCTGGCGGACGGCCGGCGCCTTCGATCACGCGAAGGGCGCGGCGCTGGAAGGGGCGCTAACCGCCTAGCGGAAGGCTTCGGGGCTATGAGTTCTGCAACGACGACATCCCGCGCATCCGACTGGTTTGCGACTCACCGTTCGACCCTCGAGGGTGCAAGCGAAGCCATTCGTACGCGCGCGTTTTACAGCGCGTACTTCGAGGTTCCGAGTGCCAAGGCGTACGGCGAAACGGCAGCAGCGGAGGGCAAGGCCGCCTTTGAAGCGCGGCTCGGGAAACCGTTCGTGTTGGATCAGCCTGGAACGACAGGGCACATCGGCTCGGAACGCTCGCCTTTCGGCATCGAACTTGGCGTGAGTTATCCGAAGCCCGATGGCGATGCGCTTATCAGCGCGGCGAACGCGGGGCTCGGGGCCTGGACGCGCGCGACGATCGACGAGCGCGCTGGCGTGTTGCTCGAAATGCTCGCGCGCATCAACAAGCACAGTTTCGAGATGGCGCATGCCGTCATGCATACGACGGGTCAAGGGTTCGGCATGGCCTTTCAAGCCGGCGGCCCGCACGCGCAAGACCGCGCTCTTGAGGCGATCGCCTACGCTTATGAAGAGATGAGTAAAATTCCGGCGCGCGTGCTGTGGGAGAAGCCGCAAGGCAAGAACGAACCGCTGCGCATTGAGAAGACGTTTCGCATCGTCGGGCGCGGGATCGATCTGACGATCGGCTGCTCGACGTTTCCGACCTGGAACTCGTATCCCGGCGTCTTTGCGAGTCTCGCAACCGGGAACGCGGTCATCGTGAAGCCGCATCCGCAGGCGATTATGCCGCTGGCGATCTCCGTTGAGATCATGCGCGGGACGTTGCGCAATGCTGGCTTCGACCCCAATCTCGTGCAGCTTGCCGTCGACACGGTCGAGGCGCCGATTGCAAAGACCCTCATCGAACGGCCCGAGATCGCGATCGTCGATTACACCGGCGGCAGTGCGTTTGGCGATTGGGTGGAGAAGAACGCGCACGGTCCGACGTATACCGAAAAAGCCGGCGTCAACGCGATCGTCATCGAGAGTACGGCAAACTTCAAAGGCATGCTGCGCAACATCGCGATGTCGGTGAGTTTGTACTCGGGACAAATGTGCACGACGCCGCAGAACATCTTCGTGCCGCGCGGCGGCATTCAAGCCGACGGCGCGCACGTTTCGTTCGATGATGTCGTAGCGGCAATCGCCGGTGCCGTCGACAGTCTGCTCGCTGCTCCGGAGCGCGCGTTCGAACTGCTCGGCGCGATCGCCACGCAGCAGACGCTCGACCGCATCGATGCTGAAAATGGCGCGGCTGGAGTCGTGCTTGCGAGCAAAACGCTCACCCACCCCGACTTCCCGCACGCGCGCGTTCGGACGCCGCTGATTGCGAAACTCGACGTCAAGGACGCCGAGCGGTTCGGCCGTGAGATGTTCGGTCCGATCGTCTACGTGATCGCAACCGACGATGTCGATCAGGCGCTCGCGATCTCATCGCACGAAGCTCGCACCAAAGGCGCGATCACCGCGATCGTTCACTCGACCGATCCCGTGGTGCTTGCAAAAGCCGAGGATGCTGCCGCCTACGGCCGCGTCTCACTCGGCGAGAATCTCACCGGCGCGTTGATGATCAACCAATCCTCGGCATTTAGCGACTATCACGTCACGGGCGGTAATCCCGCGGGCAACGCGTCGCTTACCGATGCCGCGTTCGTCGCCAACCGTTTTCGCATCATCGAGAAGCGCACGCCCGCGAGCGTATGATTCAAATGAACCCTGACGCCCTCGCTTTGGCGTGCGCGACAGCGATGCTCGATCGCGACCGCACCGCGCAGTCGCTCGGCATCACGATCGAAGAGGCGCGCGAGGGCTACGCACGTATTGCTCTGTCCGTTACCGAGACGATGATCAATAGCCACGACACCGTGCACGGCGGCATCACGTTCACGCTTGCCGATACGGCATTTGCCTTCGCCTGCAATTCGCGCAACGAGTCCAACGTCGCGCTGCAGGCTAGTATCTCGTTTACGAAAGCCGGGCGTCTTGGCGACCTGTTCGTCGCGACCGCACAGGAACTCGTCGGCGGCAAAGGCCGCACCGGACTTTACGACGTCAACGTCACGCTCGCGGATGGGTCGCCGATCGCGATGTTCCGGGGCGTATGCTACCGGATCAGCAAACCCGTCTTAGTAGATTCCTAGGATTTTCGACTCGCCTTTGATCTCGGCGAGCGCTTGGGCGAGCGTGCGAATCTCGACGTTATCGATCTCGCAATAGAACCGGTATTGGAAGGGACCTTCGTGCGAGGGACGCGAGACAAGCGATCTCAGGTTGATGCTCTTCTCGGCAAATGTTGTGAGCGCATCGCGCAAGCTACCGGGTCCGTCGTGTAAACCGAGGACGACGCAGGCGCGGCGCAAATTGCGGCGCGCCTTGCCGCCTTTTTGAATCAAATAGAAACGCGTGAAATTTTCCGCGTCGTCCTGAACGACTTCTTTGAGAATCCTCGCGCCGTAGCGCAGGGCGGCTGCTTGCGACCCGATTGCGGCGATCGTGCGGTCACCCGAGGTGACGATTGCGGCGACGGCGCCGGCGGTATCCTCGACGATCGTGCGTTTCCAGGCCGGATGGTCGGCGAAGAGTTTGCGGCACTGTTCGAGGGCGACCGGATGCGAACGGACTTCTTTGAGGTCGTCGATCATTGCATCGTTCGTACCGATGAGCGACTGCACGACGCGGTAAACTATTTCATCGACGATCGTGAGTTCGGCGTGTGCGCCGAGGAGATCGTACGAACGCGCGATGGCACCGTAGATAGAATTCTCCACGGGCAAGAGCGCGAGGTCGACCTCGCGCCGGTCGGCGGCAGCGAGCAACTCCTCAAAACTCGCATACCCGCGGGTGTCGGCGTCGGGCACGAGCAGACGTGCGGCATCGTCGCTAAAGGCAGCCGGCTCGCCTTGGAAGCCGACGAGCATCGTTAGACCGGCGCGTTCGCCGCGGCGCCCAGGCGCATTGCCGCCATGAACGCGCGAAAGACAACGCGGTAGTCGGCGTGGACGAAACGGGTCGTGCGTCCGCCCGTGCGCTCGAAGCCGGGGATGAGTTCGGCAAAATCCGCGTTCTGCGTGCCGACGAATTCGAGCTCGAGTGCGATCGGCGCTTCGAAGACGAAGGGCCGCGCTTCAGCGAGGCGTTCGATTGCCTCGCGCGCTCCGGTGCGAATTTTTTCGCACGCAAGTTCGGGATGAATCGAGTTGGTCGCAAAACGGCCGATCGACTCTTTGACGACGACGCCGGTGATCCACGGCATCAAGGCTTTGGTCGTCTCGATCGTCACGCGATCGCCCGTGATCAGCGCGACCGGGACACCGACGTAGCCGAGGACGGCGGCGTTGAGCATCGCCTCGTTGCAGCGTATTCCGTTTACGCGCACGTTGTAGAGCGTCTCGTCCGTATAGGTATGATCGAGCGTGCCGTTGGCTTCGCCGATTCCCGCGTGGTAGCCGGTGAAGAATGCGGCGTCGAAGTGACCTTCGGCGCCCTCGGCCATCGAGAACGGCTTGCGGTTGCCGTAAATCATGCGCACGTCTTGCGGTAGTTCGTCCCACAGGACGTTGCGCATCGAGGAGTGCGAATCGTTGATCAGCACGTCACCGACGCCCGCCTCGCGTGCGCCGTCGATCGCCGCCCGTACTTCGCGCGACATCAGCCGGCGGTAGTACGGGTACTCGGTCGTATTCTTCGGATCGACTTGCGTCCAGGATGAAACGGCTGCTGTGCCTTCCATATCGCATGAGATGTAGAGTCGCATTATGGTGTCGCTCCGAGTTCTTTGAGCGCCGTTTTCGCATCGCCGACGTGCGGATCGCGCGGCGCAATGGCGATGAAGTGTTTGTATGCGCCCGCAGCTTCCGTCCGTCGGCCGATCGCCGAGAGAACGACGCCGCGATTGAAGAGTGCCGGCGTGAACGTCGGATTCGATTTGAGAATCGCATCGATCGAGGCGAGCGCCTCGAGATCGTGGCCTGTTTGATGTTCGACGACGGCGTAATCCGTGCGCACGTCGGGATTGCTCGGATCGAGCGCGAGCGCGCGCCGGTAGTACGTCCCGGCCTGATCGAATTTCTGGGCGTCAAAATAGAAGTTGGCGAGCGTCACGAGCGCTGCGAGGTCGCGCGGATTTTTTGCGATGCGGCCCTTCAGATCGTCGATCGCCTGACGGACCGCAGGCGGCGGGCCGCCGCCGGTCGTGTTGCCGGGCGGAGCACCGACCGGGGCTTGCTGCTCGGCCGGTTGCGCGTTCGGCGGCGGACCGCCGCTTGCCACTGCCGCGCCAGCCCCGGTCCCGCTTTGCGGGATATCGACCGTGCCCGGCGGGTCGGTCGCGGCAACGACGGGTGCGGCGGTCGCTTGAATTTTCGCGTCACCCTGCTCGTGCGGCGCGCCCGAGCCGAACGCCGACCCGGACGTCGAGAGGCCGACTTTGATGAAGTAGCCCATGATGCCCAAGAACAGCACGGCAAAGACGGCGAGGACGGGGATGACGATGCGCGGCGGAAGCCCTGCGCCTTCGGGTCGATTCACGTTCGAACGTGTTCGCCCAGGATGCGGCGAGTCTTTTCGTGGCGAAAACACCCATCGTGCTCCCCGACGTCGCCGAACTCCAACTCCTCTTCGCGCAATTGAACTACACGTATTTCGACGGTGAGATCCCGGCGCATCGCATCGCATACAACAGCCGCTTTGCAAACCTCGCCGGCCGCATCACCTACAAGCCGCCGACGATCGAGCTCTCACCCAAGCACCTCAAAAACAAGCTCGATGCTCTGCGCGACACGCTGCTTCACGAGATGATTCATGCGTGGCTCTACGCGCGAGGCGAGAACCCCGGCCACACGGCAAAATTCAAGAAGAAGATGCGCGAGCTCGGTCTCAGTTCGATCTATCACGACATGGGCACGGTCGCGCCATTCAACCCAAGCGCGAAACGCTACATCGTGCGCTGCGACAAGTGCGGGATGGAACTCTTGCGCAAACGCAAACCCCCGGCGAGTGCCGTCTGTGCGCGCTGCCGCAAGTCACTCACCATTCTCGAGATCGTCGAGACGCGCGAGGTAACGATGCAGCGAGCCGCGTCGCGAACGCCTCCGAACTAAGCAAGAAAGCCGGCGAGAGCGTTGCCGCTCCTGCCGTGCGGTGGTTATTTCGTGCCGAAACTCGTCTTCAGAGCGGCCGCACCATAGTCCATTGCCTCGCGTGCTTTTGCAACGGCTCTCGTCATCCCGAAGAATTCGTGCGTGACGCCGAGATAAATTTTCCGAGTTACGGAGACGCCGGCTGCTTTGAGTTTTTCTGCGTAGGCTGCGCCGTCATCGCGTAAGGGATCGAGATCCGCATTGATGATCGTCGCCGCCGGTAATCCTTTGAGATTGGCGAAAAGCGGTGACACCAGCGGATTTTTCACTTCGGCTTTGTTCGTGAGATAGTGCTTCCCAAACCACGGGAGGTCGGGCGTCGAGAGCGGCAGCGTCGATTGATTTTCCGCGTATGACGGCGGCGGCGCGACGCCGCCGAAGGTCGAGACCGGATAGATGAGTAGTTGATGCGTTGGCAGCGCGATGCCCTTATCGCGGGCTTGAATTGCGACGCCGGTCGCAAGGTTGCCGCCGGCGCTCTCACCCGTCACCGCAACGCGCTTGGGATCGCCGCCGATCGACGCGGCGTTTGCGAGGACCCACTGGTAGGCGGCGAATGAATCTTGCGGAGCGGCCGGAAACGGATGTTCGGGCGCCTGGCGGTAGGCCACACCGACGACGATGGCGCCGGAGCTGTTGGCGAGTGCGCGCATCGATGCATCGTACGTGTCGAGGTTGGCAATCACGAATCCGCCGCCGTGATAGTACATCGTCACCGGCAGCGGTCCGATGGCAGCGGGTGTGTAGATACGCAGGAGCAGCGGCCCACCGGGTCCGGCGATCACTTTGTGCATCGTCCCCGCAACGGCTTCGACGCCCGGCTTATTATCGGCCGCGAGGAGACCTTGGTACGCGTCTGCGAACGAGGGCATGTCGCGCGCGACGCGGGGCACCTGCAAATGAAGCGGAGGCGCGTTGAACGACATCAACATCGTAATTACGCGCTGCATGTCGGGGTCGGCCTTAAGATCTTGCGCGGGTAAGGCCATCGGCATCATCGCGGCGATCGCGCGCTCTTGCATGAATGCTGCGCCGCCGGCGGCGACGCTTCCGAATAGAAAAGTTTTCCGGTTTGTTGGCAATCTAGTACTCCAGGACGAGAGATCGTGAGCCCTCACTTTCCCAGAGTTCTCTCAGCCGAACTAGCGAGCGTTCCCCGCAAGCATCGATCTTCGTGCGACGCGCGAGCGTTCCAAGTCGAATTCGAGGTAGTCGCAGATCGGGTTGCGATAGACGTGCACCGAAACCGCGCGCTCGCAGCTCGGCGAGACACTCACGCGATGGATCATCGTGCGGCAGTCGCGGTCGATCTCCTCGACGATCGCCTCTTCGGTACGCGCGATTGCGAGCGAAGCCCGGCCCGAATCGAGATCGAGCGATTGCAGCGAAAAACTGGTGACGGAAAACGAACCGAGTTGCGCGGCGGTCCAGCAGCCGACGCCGCCGTGATCGTGAATCGGCGTGCGTGCGTCGTGAGACCAGCAGAGGAGCGCGATTTCCATATCATCGGTCTGCGCGAGTCGTTTGCGCGAATAGCCGCTCGCCGGAAACGCGATGTGCGCGTCGAGCGTTTGGGGTGCGATGCCCGTGGCATGCAGATACGGCGCGATTGCGTCTTCGCCGTTCGTTTTTAGGGCGGCCAGAAAATCAGCAATCCAGTCCGTCAAGGGTAAAAGACGCGACCGCTCACAGGGCACCATAGGAAGTCCCTCCGTTGAGGATCGTGTGCGTGAGGGACGGTCGCTTACCCTGCGCCGGGTTTACTTGCGAGACGATCGCCCGGCTCGAGAGACACCCCGCGATCCGCGGACCGATGGTGCCGCCGCCGAGACCGCGAAGGACGAGCCCGGACGGAAAGATCGAGCGAAACGTGTCCCTCGTCGATGTGGGCGGGGACGCTCGCCGGAATCACGCCGATGGCAATCGTCCAGCCGAGTCTAAAGTCGACCAACCCGCTGCTCCGGGTCGGCTGCGCCAGAAGCGCGGATCTAGTGGTCCGCAGCGACGGCCGCCTCGTGGACGACGCTCTGATCGAGGATATTCGAGGTGTTCGGCTGGCCGGGCATCAGCGGCTCCACGATCTCGAAGTTGCGTAGCGGCAACACCTTACCTTTGACGAAAACCGGCTGCAATTCGTTGACGATGAAGCGATCCTTCACTTCTTCGTACGTGTACTCGCTGATGATCGTCTGTCCGCCTTTGGCGACGTTGTAGAGACGCGCGGCGGTGTTGACGTTATCGCCGATGACCGTGTAGTTCATACGGTCGCTCGAACCGAGGTTGCCCATGACGACTTCACCGGTATTGAGTCCCATGCCGACGGTGAAGACTTGACGTCCCTCGCCGGCCCACGCCGCCGCCATTTCCAAAATTTTCTGCTGCTGTTCCCAGGCGCACATACAGGCTTTGTAGGCATCGTCTTCTTGCGGATTCGGAGCCGAGAAGACGGCCATCAAACAGTCGCCGATGAATTTGTCGACGTATCCGTTGTACTTGAAGACGATCTTACACATCTCTTCAAAGTACTCGTTGAGCTGACCGTAGATTTGTTCCGGCGTCATTTTTTCGGACATCGCCGTGAATCCGCGGATGTCAGAGTAGAAGATCGTCACGCGAACGCGTTTACCTTGCAGGTTGAGCGCGGACTTGGGATCGTCGTGCTCGAGCATCTGCGAGACGATTTCGGGACTGACGTGCTTGCCGAACATATCGCGGATCGCGCGTTTGTCGGCGCCTTCCGTGACGACCCGGTAGAGCGCGACGAAGAGTGCGGACATGACGATCGCGGCGTCAACGTGGATGAGATTCATCCAGTGTAGCGTGTAGGCGTAGACACCGATTGAGATCATCGTGTAGACGAAGGCGCTCGCAAGTGCAATCCCGATGCCGACGGATGCCTTGAGCTGCGTGACGAGAAAGCCGATCAACAGCGGCATCAAGATGATCAAGAAAATGTCGAGCGCCACCGGAACGCGGCGGATGAACTTGCGAGTGAGGAGTTGATCCATGAAGCGCAGGTTGGAGAAAACGCCTGGAAAACGACCGTTCGGTGTGAGAATGAAATCGCCGAGTGCTTGCGCGGTAATACCGACGAGGACGATGCGATTCTCGGCAAACGCCTTCATCGTGTCGTCATCGAATTTCAGCGCGTCGACGAAGGGCACGGTCTGCGCGAAATGCATCGTCTCGCGGACGGCTCCCGCGCGAGAGGCGAGGCCGTTACTCTCGGCCTGATCGACGAACTCCGTCGTTTGGAACGGCAACATCAGGAAGTAGCCGCTACCGTCGAGCGGGATCTTTTCATTGCCCCATTCGGCGTCCCAGTCGTTGAGCGGCTTGATCTTTTTCCCGAGCGCGTAGGAGACGGTCGCGTTCGCAAGCGACGGATACGGCGTCACCTTGCCTTTGCCATCGGTTGCGTCGATCTCGAGATACTGACCGACGAGCCAGCCGCCGGGATTGTCGACCGTCGTCGAGCCTTGTCCCGCCGTCGCTTTGCTCAGCGTGGGTGCGACCGGATTCGAGGTGAGCATCGAACCCGTCGTCACGGCGACATTGTAGGAGAGAATCGTCGGCATCTTGCGCATCGCTGCGGCGAGGGCGACGTCTTGCGCCGGCTCGCGTGCGGGCTCGAGGAAATTGACGTCGAATGCCACGACCTTTGCGTGTGCCTTCGCGAGCCGTTCGAGCAGTTGTGCGTGAACGCGGCGGTCCCATGGAAATTGGCCGAAGCCGCCTTTCCCATCTTTGGTTTCAGGGTTGAGCGATGCCTCATCGATCGTGACCAGGCGCAACTGGTCGTTGTCCTCATCGAAGTCGGGGAGCTTGATGCCGATTTTCTTCAGCCACATTTGATTGCGTAGCGCGAAGAGCGTGTCGTTGAGCACGACGTAATCGGCGATGCGGTTGGCGCTGGGGAGCGTGTTCTTCGGCAACAGATAAAAGACGATGCCGAGAATAGCGCCGATCGATGCGAGCGCGAGGGCAATGCCCAGTGTTTTGATTCGCCGAATCTTCACGCGTGGTTTGCTCCGTCTCGTCGTCGCAATGCAGCTCGGCCGACCGAACCATGAACGGCCCCCTCGGGAAGCCTCAAGGGAGCATTCTCTAGCTTTGCCCCGAACTACTATCCCGTCGGCACAACTCGGGCGGGTCTTAGCTCTGGACGCGCCCGATGTAGCGACGGTCGCGGGTATCGATCTTGATCGTGTCGCCGGGATTGACGAAGAGCGGGACGTTGACGGTGGCGCCTGTTTCGAGTTTCGCGGGTTTCGTCGTGCCCGTCGCGGTGTCGCCTTTGAAGCCGGGGTCGGTCTCTTCGACCTTGAGTTCGACGTGGGCCGGCAGATCGGCGCCGATCGGCGTGCCGTCGTGAAACTGGACGTTGATCTTCATGCCGTCTTTGAGAAAGTCGGCCGGGTCTCCGATGACGTCTTTCTGGAGCGTGAAATTCTCGTACGATTCGATGTCCATGAAATGATAGCCGTCTTCATTGTTATAGAGCATTTGCATTTCGCGGTTGTCGACCGTCGCGCGTTCCAGTTTTTCACCAGCTCGAAACGTGCGCTCGACCGTGGCTCCGTTCTTCACATTCTTAAGACGCGTGCGCACGAAGGCCGAACCCTTGCCCGGCTTGACGTGGAGAAACTCGATGACCGTCCAAAGCTGGCCTTCGATGACGACGGTAACACCGTTGCGGAAATCGTTCGAGGAAATCATGACCGCAGGCAATACGGCGCCGGATTGAGAGTCTCTTGCTAACGCACTCGCTTCGCGAAGAGCGAGAGACGGTTTTCCGACCCGGTACGCAGCCGCTCGATGTTCTGGCGATGCGTGGCCACGATCAGGATCGCCGACGCGATCCCGTACCACATGCCGGGGCCGCCGATGATAAACCACAGCACGTAGGGCATCGCGATGCTTGCGGCCATCGAGGAAACGGACGCGTAGCCGAGGCCGATCGCAAAAGCGATCCAAACCAGCATGAAGGCAAGTCCGGCGGGCCATGCGAGCGCGAAAATCACGCCCAGGCTGGTCGCGACGCCTTTGCCACCGCGAAAGGCCAGAAACGGCGAAAAACAGTGGCCGAGAATCGCCGCGAAGCCGACCGCGGCGGCCTCTTCGTAATGCGGCACCGTCAGCAGCACGGGTGCCGCGCCTTTGAAGGCATCGAGCAGCAACACGGCAATCGCGCCGCGTTTGCCGAGCGTGCGCAAGGCATTCGCCGCGCCGATGTTTCCGCTGCCCGACGCGCGCAGATCGCGCTTGTAAAACAAACGTGAAACGATCACGCCGAAGGGAATCGCGCCGATGAGAAACGCGATGATGAGGTGGCCGATCCAATCCAGCATTAGGGTTGGGGTTCGCGACCGCCGCGTTCGCGGAATTCGAGCGTGAGCGGAACGCCCTCGAACGCGAAGTTCGTGCGAATGATGTTCTCGAGGAAGCGTTTGTATGAGGGCTGCACGAGTTCGGGATCGTTGCAGTGGAAGACGAAGAGCGGCGGGTGCGTCGCGACTTGCGCGCAGTAGAGAATCTTGAGCGCACGGTCTTGTGAGATCGGCGCGGGATGTGCGAGCACGGCATCGCGGATGATCGCGTTGAGTTTTGCTGTCGGCACGCGCCGGTTGAGGTTCTCCGAGACTTTCATGATGACGGGCATCAAATTATTCAGTTTGCGTTTGGTCAGCGCGGAGAGGAACGTCACCGGAGCGTGGCGTCCGAACGGAATCGCCTTGTGAATTTCGCCCGCGAGTTCGGTTTGACTGTACTCGCCTTGCGCGGTAACGAGGTCCCACTTATTGCCTACGATGATGAGACCTTTGCGCTCTTCGAGCACCATGCCCGCAAGTCGGCGATCTTGATTGAGCACGCCTTGCATCGAATCGATCAGCAAGAGCGCGATATCGCAGCGCCCGATCGCTTTGATCGACCGCAGCGAACTGTAATACTCGATGGATCCGGCGCGATTGACTTTGCGGCGGACGCCGGCGGTATCGATCAAGCGGACGCGATGATCGTCGTACATGAAGACCGTATCGATCGCATCGCGCGTCGTGCCGGGCACGTCGCTCACGATCGAGCGCTCTTCGCCGAGAATCGCGTTGAGCAGTGAGGACTTGCCGACGTTAGGCTGTCCGATGAGCGCGATTGAAATCTCATTCTCGGCCTCCACAAAGCCTTGATCGGGCGGTAGCCGTTTGAAGATCTCATCGAGCAGATCGCCCGTGCCCTCACCGTGAATGGCAGAGACGGGAAATATCTCACCCAGACCCAGGCGGCTGAATTCGCCGTACACCGTGGCCATCGCCGAGGCGGATTCGCTTTTGTTGGCGGCGACGATCACGGGATTGCGCGTTCGGCGCAAGATCTGCACGACGTCGTCGTCGAGCGTCGACATGCCGACTTGCGCGTCGACCACGAAGACGATCACGTCGGCGTCGTTCGCGGCAGCCTCGGCCTGCAGACGCGTGCCCGCGGCGATCGCATCGTGTGGATCGGATTCGACATCGATGCCGCCCGTGTCCACGATGCTAAACGTCCGCCCGCGCCACTCGCACAGGCCGTAGAGGCGGTCGCGCGTCACGCCCGGCGTGTCTTCCACGATAGCCATGCGCTGGCCGATCAAGCGGTTGAAGAGGGCGGATTTCCCGACGTTGGGTCGTCCGACGATCGCGACAGTCGCGGGGCGGACGCGGAGCGACGCACCGCCGACTTCGGCGGATTCAGCTTCAAGAAGTTCGTCGCCGCCGAGGGCGACATCATCAAAGGTGGACATGGCAGCCTTAAACCTTACCGCTGGCCGCCGGGAACTCATGCTTTTTCACCCGAACCCGCAGGCTCGATCATGATTCGACGGTTTGGAGCGGCGATCGCCGCATTTGTTCTTCTCGCCGGGTCGCGCACCGGCGCCCTCGCCGCGCCGGCACGTAGCGGCGCCCTCTATATTACGACGCTCCCGGCGTTGGCCGACGTTTGGATCGACGGCAGCTACGTCGGGCATAGCCCGGTGTTGCTCGATGCTTTGGCACTCGGGCGCCATACCGTCACCGTCACCAAGACCGGGTGGACCTCGCAAGATGTCGACGTCACGGTTGGAAACGGGAACGTCGCACTCTCGAGCGTCGCACTCGTGCACGGCCCGCAAGGGTATCCACGATCTACCGGTTTTCTCGCAGTGCGGGGAACGACAGGGACCATTTTTATCGACGGCTCGCCGAAAACGGCCGATAAACGCGGTCAGATCCCGCTGGCTGCCGGTCCGCATACATTACTCGTCCACGCCGCGAGCGGCAATTTCACGCGGTCGGTGAGCGTCTATCCCGACATGCGCACCGACGTGCTCGTGCGCGCCGCCGTCGCCGCCGACGAATCGCAGACCAGCGTCGTCGCGCCGGCCGAAGACTATCTGGCCGATGGCGAATACAAGGTCGTGGGCACGCGCGTCGTGATCAAACACGCGGGTCATACGGTCGTCGGGCACGTCGGCGAGAACGCCTACAAACTCGACGGACGCGATGCAACATACGGCTCGGCGCCGACTTTGCTCGGAGTCAAACTCTATCTCCCGCTCGCGCTCTTAGTGAAGATCGCCGGGACGAAAGACCGCTAATGGCAACGATCTATATCGAAACCCACGGCTGCCAGATGAATGAAGCCGATTCGCAGTATATCGCCCGCCGCGCCCAGAGCGCCGGCTACGCGCTGTGCGACAAAGCGGAAGACGCATCGGTACTCGTGCTCAACACGTGCACGGTGCGCGACAATGCGGAGCGCCGCGCGTACGGTCGCGTCGCGTCGTGGAAGAAGCTGAAGACCGCCGATCCGAGCGTCAAGGTGATCGTCGCGGGCTGTCTTGCGGAGCAAGATAAAGATCGGATGGCCGATATCGTGCCGCACGTCGACGGCATCTTCGGACCCAAAGACTTAGCCAAGCTCGGCGATGCGCTCGTCGCCTGGCGTCCGGGCTTCACCGATGACGATCTCACCGAAGACCGTTCGCTGCTCGTCGCGATGGACAATGCGGGTTCGGGCGTTTCGGGACCGTACGATCGGCTGCGCGCCTATGTCAACGTCCAGCGCGGCTGTTCGTACTACTGCACGTATTGCATCGTGCCGCACGTGCGCGGGCGGTTCGACCATCGTGCGATCGGCGAGATCGTCGCGGAAGTCGAACGCAAAGTCGCCGCCGGTGCGCGCGAAGTCACGCTGGTCGGGCAAACCGTCAACGCGTATCGAGAACCGGCAAACGGCGCGGATTTTGCCGATCTGCTCGAAACGGTCGCTGCGATTCCCGGTGTCGAGCGGCTCGCGTTTGTGACCTCGCATCCCAACGACTTCAACGAAAAACTCGCGCGTGCGTTCGGTTCGATCCCAAGCCTCAACCCGCGCTTCCACCTGCCGGTGCAGTCGGCATCGAATCCCGTCCTGCGCAAGATGAACCGCAAATATACGATCGAGCAGTACGACGAGAAAATCGTGCTCTTCCGGCAGCACGCGCCGGATTGGGCGCTCACGACCGACATCATCGTCGCCTTTCCCAGTGAGACGGAAGACGATTTCCAGACAACGCTTGCAATGTGCGACAACGGGCGGTTCGCGCAGGCGTATATGTTCGTCTATTCCCAGCGGCGCGGCACACCCGCCGCGCATTGGGAGCCGGTTCCCGCCGATGTCGGGCAAGATCGGCTGACGCGCTTAATGGCGGTGATCGACCGCGGCGTGCGAGCGTATCACGACCGCAAGATCGGCACGACCGTCCGCGCGCTCGTTCACGGACCCTCGCGCAAAGATCGAACGATGCTCTCGGCTAAGACTCTCGACAACGTGACCGTCGTCTTTCCAACAATCGAACATCCAGGCGCCCCGCTCGTCGACGAGCCGTGGGTCGACGTGCGCATCGACTCCGCTGCCGTGTGGGGCGTGCGCGGCACGGCCGTACGCCGCGCCGCGCGCTTCGTCGACGCCGGTCACGAGGTCCGGGCGCTTCCGCAAACGCTCGATCTGGTATCGCTCGCACGTTGACGAAATATTCTCCGATGCTCGAGCAGTATTTCGGGATGAAAGCAAAACATCCCGAAGCGATCCTGCTCTCCCGCGTCGGTGATTTCTACGAAGCGTACGGCGAAGATGCCGAGACGATCGCGCGCGCGCTCTCGATCACGCTCACCTCTAAAGAAGCGGGCAGCGGTCAGCGCGTGTCGATGGCGGGCGTGCCGTATCACGCGCTCGATACGTATCTTGCCAAACTCGTCGCGCAGCGGCGCGTGGTCGCGCTTGCCGAACAGTTGGAAGCGCCGATTCCGAACAAACTCGTGCGGCGCGACGTCGTGCGCGTCGTGACGCCTGGGACGATCGTCGAGGAGCAGCTGCTCGATCGTAGCGCGCACAACTATCTTGCCGCGATGACCGTCGTCGAAGACGTCGTTTCGCTCGCGCACGCCGATATCTCGACCGGATATGCCGCAGCGACCGCGTTTACCGGCGAGAGCGCCTTCGAAGATGCCCTCGCCGAGATCGCGCGGCTCGATCCAGCCGAACTCGTGGCCGACGTCACGCCGGAAATGCGTGCGGCACTCGATCGCGCGCTCGAACATGCGGGCGTCCGCATCACGATGCCGACGCTCTCGGCCGTCGACGTCCGGTCGCGCGATCCGCTCGACGGGTTTTCGATGGATGAGTCGCTGGCGATGCACCGGGCGCTCGATGCGCTCGCCGCTTTTGTGCGTCGCGTGGGGATCGTACAAGCCGAGTCGCTTCGCGCGCCGGTGTACTACACGCAAGCAACATTCCTCGCACTCGATCCCAATACGCGCAAACACCTCGAATTGACCAAGGCCCTCGGCGCCAATCCGAAGGCGACCTTGCTCGCGACCGTCGATCGGACGCGCACGGCGATGGGTTCGCGCCTGCTCGGCCGCTGGCTCCTCGCGCCGCTCGTCGATCGAACGCGGATCGAGGCGCGGGGTGATTGCGTCGAGGCGCTCACGACGGACGGCCCGCGCCGGATCGCGATTCAGGATGTCCTGTATAAGTGTTTCGATTTGGAACGTATCGCGCAGAAAGTGCGATTCCGCCGCGCTTTACCGCGCGATCTTTCCTCGCTCCGGCGTACGATCGCCCTGCTCGATCCGATTGCCGATGCGCTCGCGGCCGGGACGCTTCCCGCCGGGCTTGCGGCGATCGCCGCGCGCTTCGGTGACTTCGGCGATTTACGTGCGGATCTGGAAACGACGATCGTCGACGAACCGCCGGCGACACTCTCCGATGGCGGCGTGATCCGTCCCGATCATTCACCGGAACTCGCCGAATGTGTGAGCTTGCGGACCGACGCGCGCTCGCGGATCGCCGCGCTCGAAGATCGCGAACGCGAACGGACCGGGATCAAGAACCTCAAGGTCAAGTACGCAAGCGCCTTCGGCTACGCAATCGAGATCTCAAAGTCGCAGCTCGGGCAGGTGCCGGCAGATTACACGCGCCGTCAAACGCTCGCCAACGGCGAGCGCTACGTGACGCCCGAACTGCGCGAACTCGATGCGGCGATCGCCTCCGCGCAGGCACGTCAGCTAAGGCTGGAAACGACGCTTTTCGAGGCGTGCGTCGAACGCGTCGCGCTGCGCGTCGAGGAAATTCTCGCGACCGCTGAAGCGCTGGCCGAACTCGATGTGTTCGCGTCGCTCGCACAGGTTGCCGCCGAGCGCGGCTACGTGCGGCCCACGTTCGTCGACGAGAGTCGATTTGCGATCCAAGACGGTCGTCATCCGGTCGTCGAAGCGTTGCTGGGCACGGCGTTCGTACCGAACGATTTGCGTATCGAACCGGACGGGTCGCGATTCATCTTGCTCACCGGGCCGAATATGGGCGGCAAGTCGACGTACTTGCGCCAAGCCGCGCTGCTGACGATCCTCGCGCAGGTCGGATCGTTCGTTCCCGCGAGATCGGCCGCCGTTGGGATCGTCGATCGCATCTTCACGCGCATCGGTGCGGGTGACGATCTCGCCTCGGGTCAGTCGACGTTTTACATCGAAATGGCGGAGGCGGCCAATATCTTGCGTCGTGCGACCGGGCGCAGTCTCTTACTCATCGACGAAATCGGACGCGGCACGGGGACCGTCGATGGCCTCGCGATCGCGCAGGCGATTTGCGAGTATTTGCTGGAGCGTGAATCGCGCGGTCCCGCGGTTCTTTTTGCAACGCACTTTCACGAACTCGTAGCGCTCGCCGAACGCTGGCCGCTCGTCGCGAACTATCACATCACGGCCGTTGAGAACATGTCGCGCGGTGGCGCGCCGGTGTTTTCGCATCGGGTGCTCCCCGGTTCGAGTTCGCGCTCGTTCGGCATCGAAGTCGCGCGCATGGCGGGCTTGCCGCCTGCCGTCGTCGCGCGCGCGAAAGAGATCGCCGACGCGCTCGAAGGTCGGCCGTCGCTCGAAGCCCAGGCGCCGCTGCGTGGTCGCCTTGCCAAAGTGCCGGTGATCGAACAACCGCTGCTCTTCGACGTCATATGATTCGCGTGCTCGATCCCGAGACCGTCGGGCAGATCGCGGCGGGAGAAGTCGTCGAACGCCCACTCTCAGTCGTCAAAGAGCTCGTCGAGAACGCCCTCGACGCGCACGCGAATCGCATCGTCGTACGGGTGCGCGTCGGCGGTATTGCGGAGATCGAGGTCGCCGACGACGGCGTCGGCATCGCGGCCGCCGACCTACCGGTAGCGTTCGTACGCCATGCGACAAGCAAACTCATCAGCGCCGCGGGGCTCACCGATATCGGCACGCTGGGATTTCGCGGCGAGGGACTCGCGGCGATCGCAGCGGTGTCATCGGTGACGATCGTCTCGCGCGAACGCGACGCCGATATCGGAACGGCGATCGATGCCCACGGCGAGACGATCGGCACGCCCCGTCCGATGGCGACGCCTCCGGGGACGCGCGTGATCGTATGCGACCTCTTCGGCAACGTGCCCGTAAGGCGTGAATATTTACGCACGCCGAGTGCTGAATTCTCGCGCATCGCGACGTGGCTCTCGACGCTCGCCCTTGCCTATCCCGACGTCGGCTTCACACTCGAACACGATGGCCGCCAGACCTTCGCCTTCGCTCCCGGAGAAGATCTCATGGTGCGGCTGATGCACGTCTTCGGCCGCGGTGCGGAGGCGATGGTGCCGTTGCGCGGGCCCGGTGATGAGCGCGTGCGCGTCGATGGATTCGTGAGCACCCCGGGCGATGACCGGCCGGACCGGCGCGCACAGATTCTTTTTGTCAACGGGCGACTCTTACGCAGCACGCTCGTCTCGGGAGCGTGGAGTGCCGCCTATCGAACCTTTGCCATGGTCGGGCGCCATCCGTACGGCGTGCTTTTTCTCGACGTGCCGGCAAGCGAAGTCGATCCCAACGTGCATCCGACGAAGAGTGATGTGCGCGTACGGTATGGCGAACGCATCGTCAGCATCGTCAAGGAGTCGATTCAGTCGGCCTTGCGCGCGGGTGCAGTCGAGCGGCTAAATACAGCGATTTCCCACGCGCCGCCGGTGCGCTCGTTTGTGCCCACGGCCGAATGGACCCCCGATGCACTCTTCGATCCGGATCCGACGGTGACAAGCGGGTTACGCGTGCTCGCTCAAGTCGATCGAACGTTCATCCTCGCAACGGATGGAACGGCCGTCGTGCTGATCGACCAGCATGCCGCGCACGAGCGCATCGTCTTCGAAACGCTCTCGGAGAACGCGGGCGGTCACGCGCCCGCAGAACCGCTCCTCATCCCGCACACCTTCGAGCTTGCGCCCGAGGCAAGCGACAAACTCGTCCCCGCGCTCGAAGCGCTCGCGGCAAGCGGGCTCGAGATCGAGTCGTTTGGCGAGCAGGCATATCGCATCGTCGCGACGCCCGCAAACTACGTCCACGCGGGGAAGACCCGGACGTTCGATGTCGGTGATTTCCTCGAATGTCTCTCCGATGACATGCGCGGACTCGACGACCGTCAGCGCATTTGGGCATCGCTTGCGTGTCACTCCGTCGTGCGGGCGGGTGAGGCGTTGCAGATGACCGAGATGACGACACTGCTCGAACGGCTGATGCGCTGCGCAAATCCGATGCACTGCCCGCACGGTCGCCCGACCATCGTGCGCCTTCAACCAGCCGCCATCGCGCGGCTTTTTAAACGGACGTGAGCACCGGCGTTCTCATCCTCACGGGCGCAACGGCAAGTGGAAAGACGTCGCTCGGGATCGAGCTTGCGCATGCGTTCGATGCCGAGATCGTTGGGATGGACTCTCGTCAGATTTACCGCGGCATGCCGATCGGCACCGCGGCGCCGTCGCTCGAGGAACGGGCGGGCGTGCCGCACCACCTCATCGGTTTCCTCGATCCACGCGAGCGGTATTCAGCAGCGCGGTACGTCGTCGATGCGATCGCGGCGATCGATGTGATTGTGTCGCGCGGTAAACGGGCGTTGCTCGTCGGTGGGACCGGTTTCTATTTGCGTGCGCTTTGCGGAGATACGGCACTTACCGCGGATCGAGACGACGGCTTGCGCACCCGGCTCGCGCGCGAAGTGCGCCTGCATCCAACCGCCGTCCTTGCCGATTGGCTGCGTGCGCTCGAACCGAGCCGCATTGACATTCCGCTCGATCCGTATCGACTCACCCGCGCGCTCGAGATCGCGCTCGTAACGCGCCGCGGCGGACGGCTGAGACCGAGCGAAACGCTTCCGACGCTTCGCTCGCTCGGAATCGCGTATCGCAAACTCCAACTCGTGCTCGAACCGGCTTCGCTTGCGGCGAACATCGAAGCACGGGTCGATTCGATGCTTGCCGCGGGCTTGATCGCCGAGGCAGAGCAGGTCGGAGAAGACGCGCTCGCCGCCGATGCGGTCGGCTATCGTGACGTCTTCGCGTACCGGCGCGGCGAGGCGAGCGAGCCGGAACTGCGCTTGCTGCTCGCGCGTTCGACACGCCGTTACGCGAAGCGTCAGGCCACGTGGTTTCGCACCGAGCCCGATCTGAGCGTTATCCGCAATGCGAACGAGGCGCTCGCGCTTGCCAGGACATTCCCCGCATGGATGTGAAGCGCGTTCGAATGTCAATCGCTCGGCCGCAGCCGCTGCAAGATGCGTATCTCGCGGAAGTCAAACGTCAAGCCGTTCCGGTAACGGTCTATCTCGTCAACGGATTTCAGTTGCGTGGGGTCGTCAAGGGATTCGATCCGTTCACGATCATCCTCGAGTACGAACATAAAGCGCACTTGATCTACAAGCACGCCGTCTCGACGATCTCGCCGCACGGTCCACTCGTCGCCCCGTTGCTGCCCGAAACGGCGCCGGACGCGCCGTGATGGTCGCCGTGCCGGTCGTCAAGATGAACGGCACCGAAAACGACTTCCTCGTCGTCGACGAGCGGGCCACACCGCTTGCCGATCCCATCGCCTTCGCGCGCCGCTGGTGCGAACGCACGAGCGGCGTCGGTGCCGACGGCGTGTTGCTCGTCGGCGCGTCCTCACACGATGACGCGCGCATGCGCGTCATCAACGCGGATGGCAGCGAAGCCGAGATGTGCGGCAACGGCGTTCGCTGCGTCGCGCGGTATCTCTACGAAACTGACGGCGGCGAACACAAAACGATCGAAACGCTCGCCGGACCGATCGCAACCGACGTCGTCGGGACATCGCCCGATTTTACGGTGCGGGTCGCGATGGGCCGCCCGCGTGTCGCCGGAATTCGCTGGCTCGACCTCGCTGATGGCTCGCGCATCGCGTATGCCTTTGTCGATGTCGGCAATCCGCACGCGGTCATCTTCGTCGACGATCCCGCAAAAATCGATATCGAAACGCTCGGTCGCGAAATCGAAACGCATCCGATGTTTCCGCACGGGGCGAACGTTCACTTCGTCGCAATCGCCGGCCCCTCGTGGCTGCGCGTGCGGCATTGGGAGCGCGGCTCCGGCGCGACGCGCGCGTGCGGAACAGGTGCCGTAGCAGCGGCGGCCGCCGCCGTTGTCGTGCATCAACTTCAGAGTCCGGTAGCCGTCGACGTTCCCGGCGGTCGCCTGAGCGTCGACTGGACGCCGGGTCAGCCCGCGCTTCTCACCGGCAACGCCGTGCGCGAATCGGATCGCACGCTCGAGGGATGACGCTGGGTCTTGCGTACACCGACGCGCAGGGTCGGATTTTTTTCGATGAAGATCGTGCGCCGCTCGCCGATGGCGGGCTCGTGCGCCTGCCGCATCGCGACGAACTGATCCCGGCGCCGCCGGGAACGGTGACGACGATGCTCCCCGGCCGCACGCCGCTGCTCGCCGACGGCAAAGTCTTCGGGAAGCGCGTTACGCTCGGCGCGCTCTTACCGGCCGGCTACACGCGCTTACTCTTGCCGGCCTACAAACATCGCGCCGACGCGCCGACGTTGCCGCTCTTCGGTTACAGCTATACGTGCGTGATCGACGATGAACTCTATGTTGCGGCGATGCGGACCGACGAGAGCGACGACTGGCAGCCGCGCTACTTTGAAGAAGGCGAGATGGCCGGACTGGTCGCGAAACGGCAAGCCCTCGACCCGAGCAATCCGACCATCGCCCAACTCGGCATCTGCGCGCAGAGTTACGGCTGCTTCACCGCGCAAAACGTGTTCCTCGAACGCGGCGAAGCCGCGATCCCCGTTTCACCAAAATGCAACGCGGCGTGCGTCGGGTGCATCTCGGAACTCGACGACGACGCTGGAATTCCATCGCCGCAATCCCGCATCGCCTACGAGCCCGATGCGGACGCCCTGGCGCGCATCGCGATCCATCATCTCGAACGCGTCGAAGACGGCATCATCTCGTTCGGCCAAGGCTGCGAGGGCGAACCACTCCTGCGTTCGACGACGATCGCAGTGGCGATCGAAAAGATTCGCGCCGTCCGCGCCAACGGCACCATCAACATCAACACCAACGGCAGCATGACCAAGAGCCTCGAACGGCTCATCGATGCCGGGCTGCAAACCGCACGCATCAGCCTCAATGCATTCCGTCCACAAACGTACGCGGCTTACTATCGTCCATCGGGCTACGGTATCGAAAATGTCCTGGAGTCGATCGCGCTTGCCCTTAAACGTGGACTCCGCGTCTCGCTCAACTACCTTACGCACCCCGGCGTGACGGACGAGCGCGCTGAAGTGGAAGCAGCGGAAGCTTTTCTACGCGAGCACCCCGTCGCGATGATCCAAACGCGGACGCTCAACATCGACCCGGAAGTCTATTTTTCCCGTGTCGGCCGCCCACGCGATCCGATCGGCATGCGGGTCGCCCTCCAGCGCCTCGAATCTCTCGGCATCGCCCTGGGCAACTTCACCCACACTCACTAACCGGCTCGAATCGCTCGGGCCCATCCGAACGGATCATCCGAACGGCGGATACCGGGCGGGCGGCGTTCGCAGTAGGATCGTGCCATGGAATACTATGGCACCCGCTCGTGATCGAGATTGCACTCGTGGCGCTTATCGCCATCGTCTTTGTCGTGCTCGACCGCTACACCGCGGCGTGCGAGAAGATATGACACTCGACCTCACCATCGGCCTGATTCTCTCGCTACTCGCGCTCGTCTATCTGACGTACGCGATGCTTCGCCCGGAGAAATTCTGACGTGAATCCTACCGGTTGGCTCCAGGCGGCAGCATTTTTTGCCGTCGTGGTCCTCTGCGTGCGCCCGCTCGGCATCTACATGGCCCGGGTCTTTAACGGCGAGCGTGTATTCCTAAGTCCCGTGATCGCGCCGATCGAAGGCGTGTTGTACCGGTTATGCCGCATCAAACCCGACCTCGAGATGAGTTGGAAGACGTACGTCTTCGCGATGCTCGGCTTCAGTTTGGTCGGCTTCATCTATTTGTACGTGCTCCTACGCACGCAGGCGTATCTGCCGCTCAATCCGCAGAAGTTCGGCAACTTTGCGCCGGATCTCGCGTGGAACACAGCGATCAGCTTCCTCACCAATACGAATTGGCAATTTTACAGCGGCGAGTCGACGATGAGCTATCTCTCGCAGATGGCGGGCCTCGCTTGGCATAACTTCGTCTCCGCTGCAGTCGGGCTCGCGCTTGCAATCGCCGTCATTCGAGGCGTCGTGCGGACCGATAAGGCAACGCTTGGGAATTTCTGGGCCGATCTCACGCGCGGTCTTTTGTACGTTTTTCTGCCGCTCTCGATTCTCGGTGCGCTCGTGCTCTTATGGCAAGGCGTGCCGCAAAATTTCAGCGCATATTTCGACGTCAAAACGATCGACGGGGCGGTGCAGACGCTCACCGGCGGCCCGATGGCCTCCCAAGAGTTCATCAAGGAACTCGGCACCAACGGCGGCGGTTTCGTCGGCGCGAACTCGATCTCGCCCAGCGAGAACCCGACGCCCTTTAGCAACTTCATCGAGATGTTTGCCATTTTTCTGATCCCCGCGGCGCTCACGTATACGTTCGGACGTTTTGCAAAGAACCAGCGTCAAGGCTGGGCCATTTTCGCTGCGATGTCCATCGTCTTTATCGTCGGCTTCGTCGGCGTCTACGCGGCAGAAGCTGGGGGTAACCCGCTCGTCCACGCGCTCGGCGTCTCCGGCGGCAACATGGAAGGCAAGGACACGCGGTTCGGCATCGGTGCATCCTCACTGTTCGCTACGGTCACGACCGATACGTCGTGTGGTGCAGTCAACGCGCAGCACGATTCTTTCATGCCGCTCGGCGGTCTCATTCCGCTGGTCAACATACAGCTCGGCGAAGTCATCTTCGGCGGAGTCGGCTCCGGCTTCTACGGCATGATTCTCTTCGTTGTTCTCACGGTCTTCATTGCTGGACTCATGGTCGGCCGCACGCCCGAATACTTGGGCAAGAAAATCGAACGCCGCGAGGTGCAACTGGCGATCCTCGCCATCTTGGTGGTGCCGATCTTTACGCTGGTGCCGACGGCGATCGCAGCGATTTCAAAAGACGGCCTTGCGACGCTTGGTAATTCTGGCGCGCATGGATTTTCCGAAATACTCTACGCGTTCTCCTCAGCGACCGGCAACAACGGGTCGGCGTTCGGCGGGCTCAGCGGCAATACGTTCTACAACGTGTGGACCGGCGTCTCGATGCTATTCGGACGCTTCGCGATCGTCATCCCGACCTTGGCACTTGCCGGTGCGCTTGCCGGAAAACGCTCTGTCCCCGAAACGAGCGGCACATTTACGACGACCTCGCCGATCTTCGTCGGGCTTCTGCTCGGCGTGATCGTGATCGTTGGAGCGCTCACGTTCTTCCCCGCGGATGCGCTCGGGCCCATCGTGGAACATCTGCAGATGCTGCAGGGAAAGACATTCTAATGGTTTCCCGTTCACGCTCCCTTCTTGACCGCGAGATCCTGGGTACCGCGATCGCGGATTCGATCAAGAAGCTCGATCCACGCTGGCAACTGCGCAACCCCGTCATGTTCATCGTCGAAGTCGGGGCGCTCGCCTCGGCCGGCTTCGCGGTGCGCGACCTCTCGGTCGCAAACGGACACGGCGGCTTCGACGTCGCGATCTCGCTGTGGCTTTGGTTCACGGTCATCTTTGCGAACTTCGCCGAAGCGGTCGCCGAAGGCCGCGGCAAAGCGCAAGCCGATTTTCTACGCCGAACCAAAAGCGATACCCAGGCGCGCCGCATCAAATCGGACGGCTCCGAAGAAGTGGTCAGCGCGACGCTGCTCCGCAAAGGCGATCGGCTGCGGATTTCAGTCAACGACGTCATTCCAGCCGACGGTGAAGTCCTCGAAGGCGCCGCGACCGTCGATGAGTCGGCGATCACCGGCGAATCGGCGCCCGTGATTCGCGAGGCCGGCGGCGATCGGAGTTCGGTTACCGGCGGCACACGCGTCCTCTCCGATTCGATCGTCGTCGTCGTGAGTGCGAACCCCGGCGAGTCGTTTCTCGATCGCATGATCGCGCTAGTCGAAGGCGCAAAGCGGCAGAAGACACCGAACGAAATCGCGCTTTCGATTCTGCTCTCGGGTTTGACGATCGTTTTCGTCATCGCCGTTGCAACGATCGCGCCATTCTCGATCTATGCGGGTTCGGCGCAGAGTATCGTCGTGCTCATCGCGCTGCTCGTCTGTCTGATTCCGACGACGATCGGCGGATTGCTCTCAGCGATCGGCATCGCGGGCATGGATCGCGTGCTTCAACGCAACGTGCTCGCGATGAGCGGTCGTGCCGTCGAGGCGGCAGGTGATGTCGATACCTTGCTGCTCGATAAGACCGGCACGATCACGCTAGGCAATCGCCAGGCAAGCGAGATCATCATCGCACCGGGCGTCGATCCCAGCGCTGCGTTTCGCGCCGCGTACTACTCCTCGCTGCCTGACGAGACGCCGGAAGGCAGATCGATCGTCGTTCTTTCCGGTCCGAAGGCCGGAATTGCGACGGATCCGCAAGGTCTCGTGACGCCTGAGGGAGCCACGTTCGTCCCCTTCAGCGCGTATACGCGCATGAGCGGCATCGACTACGCAAACGGCAGCAAGCTCCGCAAGGGCGCGCCTGATGCGGTCCGCGCGTGGATCAACGAGCAAACGAATTCGACCAAACCCCTACCGCTCGCAGCGGAAGTCGAACGCATTGCGCGCTCCGGTGGAACGCCGCTGCTGCTCGCCGACGAGAAAGAGATTCTCGCCGTCATCTTCCTCAAAGACATCCTCAAGCCCAACATGCAGTCGCGCTTCGAGCGCCTGCGAGCGATGGGTATTCGCACGATTATGATCACCGGCGACAATCCGCTCACGGCAAGTGCGATCGCAACCGAAGCGGGTGTCGATGATTTCCTCGCCGAGGCGACCCCCGAGACGAAGATGGCCCTCATTCGGCGCGAGCAAGGCTCGGGACGCCTTGTGGCCATGACGGGTGACGGTACCAACGACGCTCCGGCGCTCGCGCAAGCCGACGTCGGCGTGGCGATGAACTCCGGGACACAAGCGGCCAAAGAGGCGGCCAATATGGTCGATCTCGATTCGGATCCGACGAAGCTGATCGAAATCGTCGAGATCGGCAAGCAACTGTTGATGACGCGCGGCGCTTTAACGACGTTTTCCATTGCGAATGACGTCGCCAAGTATTTCGCGATCCTCCCGGCGATGTTTGTGGCAACGTATCCGGCGATGGCGGCGCTCAACATCATGCATCTGGCAACGCCGCAGAGCGCCATCCTCTCCGCGATCATCTTCAACGCGCTCATCATCATCGCGCTCGTGCCGCTGGCGCTGCGCGGCGTGACGTACAAACCGCGCGGCGCGAACGCCGTCTTACGCGAGAACGTGCTCGTGTACGGGGTTGGCGGCTTGGTCGTGCCGTTCATCGGCATCAAAATCATCGACATCATCCTCGCCGCTTTCCACCTGACGGGAGCTTAGTCAATGTCTGTCTCTGAGACAAGCGTAGTCACATCCCGCGAGTCAACGCTCTCGCATTTGCTGACCTCGGTGCTCTTCACCGTGGCGACGGTCGTAGTCTTCGGATTCATCTACCCCGCTGTGATCACGCTGATTGGCATGGTCGCTTTCCCGCACCAAGCCGCCGGGTCGCTCGTTCGGAATGCGCACGGTACGATCGTGGGTTCGCAGATCATCGGGCAACTTTTTACCAAGCCGCAGTATTTCCACGGCAGACCGTCTGCCGCGGGAAAGAACGGCTACGACCCTACTGCAACTGGCGGATCGAATCTCGCTCCGACGTCACATAAGTTGATAGACGCAACCCGTGCAACTATCAGAGGATTACGATTAGAGGATTCGATGGCATCAGAGCCACCGATTGATCTTGTGACCTCGAGTGGTTCCGGGATCGATCCCGATATTTCGCCCGAAGCGGCGCAGTATCAAATCACACGTGTTGCCGTGGCGCGTCACCTTCCTCATGACGCCGTCGCATCGCTCGTGAACTCGCACATCGTTCCACGCGCCTTGGGATTCTTAGGTGAACCACGTGTGAACGTGCTTGAACTCAATCGAGAGCTTGACGCGTCGACCCCGAAATTAGGAGCAAATTGAAGTTTTCTCGTCTCTTGATCGCTAGCGCGATTGTCTTGAGTGCACCGTCGATCGCCCACGCGCAAGCGGTGCCCTCGCCCGCCCCATCCGGATCGCCGGCCGCATCCCCATCACCGGCCGCATCCCCGACCTCAACGCCGAAGCCCTTCCAACTGAGCGGGTTCGGCGACGTCGGTCTCATCTCGGCATCGGCATCGGGCCCGAACGGGATCGTCAGCAACCGCGTCTTCGATAGCTTGGACAAGCGTCCGCAGTTTCATAACCTGAACTTGCAAGCCGCGTACACCGGAACGATTGGCGGCAAAGTCGAGTTGAGCTTCGGCGACGATGCCGATGTCATCAACTCGTATCCCAAGTTCGGAGCGAACTCGCAAGTCGACATCACGCAGGCTTACGCCTCGCTTACCCAAGGAAAGTTTACGCTCATCGGCGGCAAATTCGCTACCCTTGCTGGTGCTGAAGTGATCGAAGGCCCAAGCAATCTGAATTTCTCGCGCTCGTTCCTCTTCGGCCTTGCCGTTCCGTTCACACACACGGGTGGCCGTCTCACGTACGCCTTAAACGACAAACTCAGCTTGATCGCCGGCCTCAACAAAGGATGGGATACGACTAAGACGATCTTCGCGAACGGCGCCAACAATCGCCTAACGACGGAACTGGGCCTGGCGTACAACCCGACCTCGGCAATCTCGCTCACCGCGCAGGGCTATAACGGCACGGTCGCCGTTGCCGATCCGGCCGCGAATCGCAAACGTTCGCTCGTCGACATCGTCGGCACGTACCACTTCAATCCGAACGTCCAAGCCGTCATCAATTTCGACTCGGGCAGCGAGACGAACTTCGGTCTTTCGACCGGTGGCATCGGCACGGCGACGTGGAACGGCATAGCCGCCTACATCAGCGACAATCTCACGCCGAAATTGACCGCGACGGTGCGCGCCGAAACGTTCACCGATAAGGGCGGTTCGCGGACCGGTACCGATCAACTTCTCAAAGAGGCGACGCTGACGTTCGCGTATACGATCAACCCGAACGTGATCTTGCGCCTCGAAGGACGCAAAGATCACTCGAACCAATCGACGTTCGCACTATCAAACGGACTGATGCGTTCGTACAACGACACGATCGGATTCGAAACGCTCGTTAAGTCCCCGTAGGTTCGGCCAGCGGCGCGATGACGAACATGTCGCTCGCGCCCGCCTCGATCGCACGGAGCGCGAAGGGTTTGCGGTTGTTGAAGAAGCGTTTTCCGGTACGCGCTCCTTCAACCGCAAGTACGGCGCGCTCGTCTTTTGCTAGGGCAACGAGGCCCGCGGCCGTATCGTCGTTGCGTGTGACGATCCAACGTGCGCGCTGCGCGCGTGCTGCACCACTAAGCGAATCGATCTTCGCATCGTTTAGGAAGTCATTCGACCCCGCGACATAGGTGACGACCAGATCGATTTCCAAGCGGCTCGCGAGCCGTCCCATACGTGCGATGAGATCGCGATCGCGTTCGCGTGCCGCCACGCCCAGCACGATGCGCTCGAATGGCGGAGCTGGCCGTGATGCCGCACGCGCACGCATCGTCTCGCGCACGGAGAGCTCGCGCAGTGCCGCCAAATTCTCCGTGCGGAAGAAGTTGTTAAGTGCCGGCTCGATCCGTTCGCGCGGATAGATTTTCCCGGCGCGCAGTCGCTCGCGCAAAACTTGCGGCGTTACGTCGATGAAGATCACGTCGTCGGCCAGTTCGAGGATCGAATCGGGAACGGTCTCGCGTACGCGCTGATCGGTTAGACGGAACACGATGTCGCTCAGGCCGTCGAGATGTTGGACGTTGAGCGTGGTGATGACGGAGATCCCCAACCGCAAAATGCTGATGACTTCATCGAATCGCTTGGGGTAGAGGCTGCCCGGCGGATTGGTATGCGCGAGCTCGTCGATGAGCGCGACTTGCGGGTTGCGCAACACGAGCGCTTCGCGATCGAGTTCGCCGTCGGGTCGGCGCGGCAACACGGCTAAGCCGTCAAGTTTAACGAGCGTGTCCGCCCGTCCGTGCGTTTCAACGAGCGCTGCAAGGACGTCGACGCCTTCATCGACGAGCTGATGCGCGCGATCGAGCATCGCATACGTTTTGCCGCTGCCGGCAACCGAGCCCAGGTAAATCGTTAGTTTGCCGTAGCCGATGCGCAGCCGATCGCCGGCACTCTGCCCATACGGATGGCGCGCGCCCTGCGCTGCGACGTTCGAGGGGTGCCACGAGGGATCGACGACATAAAGGTCGCGGTCGATCGTACGCGCGAGAATTTTGCGCGCGAGCGCGCCGGTCGGGACGGCGATCAGCCCGGCTTTGATACCCGTAAAATTGCAGTGTGCGAAGATCGCCTCCGGATGCCTCACGACCGAGGCGTCGTTGACGCGCGCGGCGCGTTCGAGTGCCTCGGCATCGATGCGTGCGGGCGCGGCGACTTCGAGCGCGAGATCGAGGGCATCCGCGAGCGCGTGGACCCGCTTGAGGAACGGTCCCGCGTCGCTCGCATCGGGCACGAGTGCGAGCGCCGTCGACGTTTTTCGCGCGCTCACGAGCGGAACGGTGAGATCGTCAACGGTACGCAGTAGCAACTCGCGCAGCATCTGCAAGTTCTGCGGTTTGAAAACGCCCGAGGCGGCGCGGTCGATGTCGTCGGTGCGCACGATCCGGCCGGATTGGAGTCGTGACTCCAGAACCGCGGTCGTCACGTCGAGGGCGATGACTTGATCGGCGGATTTGAGGAACGAGACGGGGACGATTTCGCGGATCGGGTAGTTGATGATCCGCTCGGCGACCGGCGCCACCGTCTCGAGATGCTGCACGTTGAACGCGCCGATGATCGACTTGCCGAATCGATCGCGCAAGGCAAGCGCATCCTCCCAACGCTTTGCATTCGTGGAACCGGCAACGTTGGTATGGGCGAGTTCGTCGAGCACGATCGTCTCGAAATCGCTTGCAGCCGCGGTTTCGAAGTCGAACTCTTCAAAGACGGTCTCGCCGACGCTCAGGCGCCGCGGTGCGATCCGCTCGAGTTGGTCGACGAGTGCGTCGAGGTCCGGTCGATTCTTCGTCTCGACCCAGCCGATTGCAACACGTTTCCCAGCGCGCGACTGAGCGATGGCATCCTCGAGAATCCGCCGCGTTTTGCCCGCGCCCGGGGCGCTTGCAAGATAGACCGTGATCTGCGGTTTGATCCCAAGTTCGGCAAGGAGCGCCTCGGCGCTGGGCCGTTTCGTACGCTCGTCCATGCTGATCGATGATGTTCGCGCGGGCGAGGCCCGCCCCCGCCGGAGGGCGAAAATTCCAGCCGTGCAATTGCGTGCGATCCCATTCGTCAGCTTTGCGGCGCTGCTTGCGGTGTTTCTCATCGACATCGCCACGCCGCAACTGCTGGTCGTCGCGATCCTCCTCGATGGCCCGATCGTCCTCGCTAGTTTCGCGCGGAGTCGACGGCTCACCACCTCGCTCGTGTCGTGCGCGCTCTTCGCGAACGTCGTCGCCGGCTACCTCAACGGCGTGCACGAAGGGTATCATTGGAGTGCGGTCGGCGTCGCCGACCGAATTTTTGCCGCGATTTCCATCGTGTTTGTTGGCTACTTGAGTACGGCGGTCCAAGAGCGTTCCGAGCGCGTCGGCCGGCTGGCCGCGCAGCAGATTCAAGCCGAACGCGAACATGCGCTGCGCTCGGCATTCGAAGAAATCCGTGCGTCGCTCTCGACCGAAATCGTACAGCGCTCGATCGTGCGCGAGTCGCTGCGCGCGCTCTCCGTTGCAAGCGCACAGTTTCTGCTCACGCCGGATCGGAGCGAGGAGACGGTGCGCCTCATCGCTCGGCGCGGCGGGGATATTCGCGTCATGAACGGGCGACTGCAACCCGAACTTGCATCGATCGTTCAACGCGCGCTCGACGACGGCGACGCACTGATCGTGAGCCGCGAAGATGCGCTCGGTCGACTCGTGCTCGACGCACTCGAAGGAAGCACCGCTTTGCTCCTACCGATCGTCGATCGCGATACGCGTTTTGGCGTGCTAATCGCTGTGCGGACGGATATCGAGCCGTTCGACCGTACGACGATCGATCTTGCGCGAAGCTTTAGCGATCAGTCCGGGATCGCGCTTGCGCAAGCCCGGCTTTTTGCGGAGTTAGCCGCGCGCAACGACGAACTCGGGGCGGCAAACGACGCCCTACGTGAACGCAGCAACGTCATCCGCGATATCGTCTATGCACTCTCGCACGATCTGCGCACGCCGCTCGCAGCGCTCGGTATGACGCTCCGCCAAGCAAACGAAGGAGCCTACGGAGAGCTGCCTGCGACGTATCGCGAAATCGTCGCGCGCAGCGTTTCGGCGACCGACGAACTCGCGCGTTTGGCCGAGACGCTGCTCGTCGTCGCGCGCTTCGAGTCGGGCGAACGGACCGTCGATCCCGAGTCGCTCTCGCTACGCGAACTCGCCGCTACGATCGCCGCTGAATTGCATTCCGTCGCGTTTGCAAAAAGCGTGACGATCGCCGTCGAGGCGTCAGCCGATCCGATCGTGCTCGCGGACCGCGGCGATCTTCGTCGCGCGATCACCAATCTTGTCGCAAACGCGATTACCTGGAGTCACGAGGGCGGCACGGTCACGTTGCGCGTCGCCGCCGAGGGCGAGGTGGCGAAGTTCGAAGTCAACGACGATGGCTATGGCGTGCCGGAAGCCGTGCGGGCGATGCTCTTCGAGCGCTTCGGTGATATGGGCTCGCGTCGCGGTAGCGGGACGGGTCTTGGACTCTACATCGTGCGCCGAATCGTTGAAGACTACGGTGGACGCGTGACATACGCGCCACACTTGCCGCACGGCAGCACGTTTGGTTTTACGCTCCCGCTCCAGCCAATCACCGCCAATGTCTGATCCGATACGCGTCGTGCTGGTCGAAGATCACGCGCTCACGCGCATCGGTTTGAAAACCGCGATCGACGCCGCACCCGGGATGCTGGTCATCGCTGAGGCCGACGATGGAATCGCCGGCCTCGCGCTAATCGAACGCGAACGTCCTGACGTCGCGGTGATCGACATCGGTCTGCCCGGGATCGACGGCATCGACATGACGCGCCGCATCCGAGCGGTTGAACTCCCCACACACGTCGTGATTTTGACGATGCACGATCTGGAAACGGAGATTCTTGCCGCGCTTGCCGCGGGTGCAGACGCATATTGCGTGAAGACGTCGAAGCCCGACGGCGTGATCGACGCGATTCGGATCGCCTCGGAGGGCGGCGCCTATTTTGATGCGCGCATCGCGCATGTCGTACTCGGCCGGCTCGGTGCGCCGGGTTTGGCGAGCAGACCCGCTGTCGACTCACCGCTAACGCCGCGCGAGGGCGAAATCTTGCGCCTGGTCGCCGATGGAATCGGCAATACCGAGATCGCGACGCGCCTGCATCTCGGTCTCGGTACGGTTAAAGGACACATCCGCGATATTTTGGAGAAGCTCTCCGCCGCCGATCGGACGCAGGCCGCCGTCACGGCGCTGCGTCGCGGGCTGATCTAACTCCGAGCGTTGACGATGTCGCCGCCGAGAGCGACGTTTTGGCCGTTCGCGTTCACGTCGACGCCGCCGCCCCACGATTTAAGCGTGGTTGAAAGCGATCCGCCGGATGTCGTTTGTGCGCTGACGCTGAGTGATCCGTCCGCACTTCGCGTGACCGTCTCGCCGCCGTCCAACTGCATCGACTGACCACTCGCAAGCGTGTAGGCCTGTCCGTCGCTGCTGATGCTGAACGAACCGTCTGTGGCCATCGAAACGGAATCGTTGCCGTTATTGAGCGCAATCGACGCCGAGGCGTTGGTCGTGATACCGCGTGCATCCGGCGTGCCGACCGTCGTGCTCACGGTGTAGCCGCCGGCGAAGTCGTTGGAGTGAAGAAGATCGCTGTGCGAGGTCATCGAGTCGAAGTGATTGTGGATGTTTGTTGTGCCGCTCGACCCGCCCACCGAACCGTCGATTGCGAGATGTGGGTCGCCGGTCGATCCGAGCGTTACGTTTTGAATTGCTGTTCGGGTGAATTCGGCTGCGTCGGCAAAGCTGTCGACGATACCGCGAAGGCCGATTGAAACGCGGCAAGCATCTGCGAGACGAGCAACTGCAGTTGACCGATCATTCTCGAAATGCCGCCTCGCTGCCCATCGAATGGGACGTCGATTGGCGGCGGCGGCAAATCGGTTTGCGGCCGTTGCCAGAACGACGCCGCGATGCCGTCGGCCGTGGTTCGCGCCGGCGTGAAGATCCCGCGCGTCCAGTCGGGCTGGGGTTGGGGCGCAAGCGACGGGTTGACCGTCGGCGCGTTCGTCTGCGGATAGCGGATCATCGAGTGCGACTCCTGATGGCAAGTGATGTCGCCGGACGATCACGCCATCGCCGCCGCCGACTAGGGCGCGACGGTGGTTGTGCCGACGAGCGCCGCGCGCACGTCAGCACGCGCTTCACGCTTGATCATGGCGATGATCCCGTCGCCCGATGCGAGCGTCGTGTCGCCGTTGGGAATGACGACATCGCCGGCGCCGCGATCGACGGCCACGACCACGCAGCCGCGCGGCAAGCGCAGGTCGGCGACGCGTTTACCCATTGCAGGCGAACCGGCGGGAATCTCCATTTGCACGAGTTCCAAATCGCCCTTCCCGACGCGCGCGAGCGGTTCGAGATCGGTCGCGTTGAGTTGGTCGTCGATGTAATTTAAGATGATCTCGGTCGACGAAATGACCGTAACCGGTTTTTCCGTGTCGAGCGATTCGAAGATCATCTTGTTCTTGGGATTGTTCACACGCGCGATGCAGCGCGCTTTCGACTGTTTCTTCGTGATGAGCACGACGACGAGGTTGTCTTCGTCATCACCCGTGTCGGCCACGACGACGTCGGCGCGCGCGATGCCCGCTTGGGCGAGCACCATCGGATCGCAACCGTCGCCGACGATTGCGATGTCGGCTTCGATGAGGTTGGTCATCATCTGCGCCTTCTTGGGGTCTTTTTCGACGACGACGACTTCGTGATGCTGTTTAATGAGGCCGCGTGCAAGGTACGTGCCGACCTTGCCGCCGCCAACGATGATGATGAACATAATCTCTTACGCGGTCAGTCGGGCTGCGACGATCGGTTGTGCGGAGAGAAACGTGGCCGCGAAATCCGCGAGCGCTTCGGGCGCCACGACGACGTTGATTTCATCGCCTTCGCGGAGTACTTCGGCGGGGGCCGCGACCGTCACGATGCTGCCGCGGCGGATCGCCGCGATGCGCACGCGTCCGTCGCGTTCGATATCGACTACGCGCCGGCCGGCGTTGGTACCCGTGACCGTTGCGGCCAGTGAGGTAAGTTTGCCAAAATCAAACTTCGGCGCGGAGGCAAAGTCGGTGGCGTTGAGGATATCGCGGATGAGCTGCGCGCCGATCGTCGTCGGGCAGAACGTCTCGATGCCGAGTTCCCGGTACATCTGGCCGCGCGGCGGATCGTAGATGCGCGCGACGATCTTCGGAATGCGAAACATGCGCTGGGCGATGAGCGCGGCCATCACGTTGCGGTTGTCACCGTCGGTCACCGCGATGAAAGCATCGGCCTTCTCCGCGCCCGCTCGTTTGAGCACGTCGTAATCGATGCCCGTCCCGACCTCGACGCTGCCGGGAAATTTGCCGAGTCGTTTGAAGGCCGACGGATTTTCGTCGACCACGGTGACGTCGTGCTTCTCGGCAACGAGGAGCTTGGAAAGAGTCGACCCGACCCGGCCGCATCCGACGATGAGGTATCTCATGAGCGCTCCGAAGCTTCGTGTGTCTGACGCCTTGTTCCCCGGCAGGAACGCGGTCTATCGCTGAGAATTCCGTAGCCTTTGCCCGACCTCTACCGATCGGGCAATCGGGATGTAGCTCAGCTTGGTAGAGCGCTGCGTTCGGGACGCAGAGGCCACAGGTTCAAATCCTGCCATCCCGACCAATTGGGTGTCTCCGGCAACTGTCGGAGACACCCCTCAATTTTTTAAGAAGCGGATGTTCTCTCGATTTAGCCCGGCTGCCCGGCGCGTCTTACGCGCCGCCGAACAAGAGTGCCGCAACCACAATCATTATTACGTGGGAGCGGAGCATATGCTCTATGCCTTGCTCGAAGAACACGACCCGGCGATTGAGACGGCCCTGGGGGACCGTCAGGTCGCCGAAGTGCACGCAGAATTGAAGCGCTCGCTTGGCACCGGTGAGGACCGTATGTGGGAAGGGATCTTGGTGACGCCGCGTGTCCGCGCCGTCATCCGCATGGCGGAAGAGCGGGCTGGGGACCGTGACGTCGAACCTATCCACTTGTTCGAGGCAATCGCGCGCTCCGGCGGCGGTTTAGCGGTCGAAATTTTGGCGCGCGCCAAACGAAACACGGAAGCCCCGTTGCAGTAGCAACGGGATCACGAGACGAGGACCGGGCCCCTGCAACATCTGACCGATTTCATCCATGCGCTGATCTTGCACGCGGGCTACCCGGGGCTTTTCGTCGTTATGGCGCTCGGCAACATCGGTTTTCCGGTGGGCACGGAGATCGTCGTCCCCTTCGCGGGCGCACTGGCTGGGAGTGGTTCGTTGCCGTCGGCCGGCGTCGTACCGGGCTGGATCGTTGTCGGCTTGGTTGCAACGGTTGCCGAAGTGGTTGGCGGCGTCGTGTTGTACACCGTGGGATACTACGGCGGCGTACCGTTCGTGAAACGGTATGGAAAGTACGTGCGCTTTCGCGAACACGAGCTGGGGCGCGTTCACGCGTTTTACGAACGCCAAGGCACGAAGACGGTCTTTCTCTGCCGGTTCATTCCGTTCATACGCGGCGTAGCGGCGCTGCCTGCCGGCATTTCGCGCATGCAGAAGCGTTTTTTCATCACATATACCGCAGTCGGATCGGCAATTTTCTGTTTCGGGCTTGCCTATCTCGGCTATGCGGCTGGAAAAAACATCGACACGATCGTCGCCACGCTGCACGAATTCTCGCTGCTTGCCGTGGGGATCGTCCTCTTACTAATCGTCGGAGGCATCATCTGGTGGCGGATCGCAAAGCGACGCACCGGAAGCGGGACCGCGGCCTGAATACTGCGCCTTCGCGTCTTGAACGGACGCTCGCGCAGATCCCCGATGCTCCCGGCGTCTATCAGATGATCGGGAAGGACGACCGCATTCTCTATATCGGGAAAGCCGTCTCGCTGCGCAGTCGCGTGCGATCGTATTTTCAGGAGAGTGCCGCGCACGCGTACCGTACGATCAAGATGGTCGAGCGCGTCGTCGACGTGCGCACGATCGTCGTGACGAACGAGATCGAAGCCCTCATCCTCGAGGCGAACTTGATCAAGCGGCACCAGCCGCTCTTCAACGTACGCATGCGGGACGATAAGAGCTTCCCATATCTCAAAGTCACAAACGAACGCTTTCCCCGGGTCACGTTTACGCGCACCTTACGTGACGACGGGGCACGCTATTTCGGTCCGTATACCAACGCACACGGCCTGCGCGAACTCATCGACCTCGTGCGGATTGTCTTCCCGTTGCGAACGTGTCGCGAACCGATCGACGGCAAACGAAAGCGACCGTGCCTGCAGTATCACATCAAACGCTGTCTTGCACCGTGCGTCGGTTACCAGAGTGAAGATGACTACGACGAACTCGTCGACGAGGTGGTGCTCTTTCTCGAAGGCCAGCAAGACGCGCTGATCCACCGGCTGCAGAACGAGATGTCGGTTGCGGCGGAAAACTTCAATTTTGAAGCGGCAGCGCGCCTGCGCGACCGGATCATCGCCGTGCGGCGCACGACCGAATCGCAAAAGGTTGTTTGGGCGACGCGCATCGACATGGATCTGATCGCGTTTGCGCGCGCGCAAGGGCAAGCGTGCATGCAAGTTTTTCTCGTGCGCGGCGGCAAGCTGCTCGGTCAAGAGCACTTCATCATGGACGGCTCGGCGGATGCCTCCGATGCCGAGATCGTCTCGATGTTTCTCAAGCAATTCTACACGGCACGCTCGGGCAACGCCGGCAAACCCGAATTCGAGTCCGAAATGCACGGCAGCCCTGCGGCGCTACGCGGCGCGCGCGGACAAGAATCGCCGGTCGCTGTGAGTGACCGGTCGAAGCGCCGCGCGCGTGGGGCGTCCGCTGCGATTCCGAAAGAAATTTTGATCGAGGCGTTCCCCGACGATCAGTCTGTGATCGAGATGTGGCTCACGCAGCTCAAAGGTCAGCGCGTCCGCATCCTCGAGCCGCAGCGCGGACCGCGAGCCGAATACATGCGCCTCGTGAAGAAGAATGCGGAGCAGAATCTCAAGGCGTTTTTGGTCCATCAGGAAGCAACGGAGAGCGCGTCGGCGAGCGCCCTTACGGAACTCGCGACCGCGCTCGATCTGCCCGAGCCGCCGCATCGCATCGAGTGTTACGACATCTCGAACATTCAAGGGACCAACGCCGTGAGTTCGATGGTCGTCTTTCTCGAAGGCCGTTCGAAGAAGAGCGACTACCGGCACTTCAAGATTCAATACGATAAAGGCCCCAACGACTTTGCGATGATGCAAGAGACGTTGCGGCGTCGATTGCGCTATCTGCGCGCGGATGCGGATCGGCCCCCGGTCGGTGAAGACGATCCGGCCGCCGCCGCGATGGAAGTTCAGGCGGCGCGCAAAGAGCGCTTTCATCAGAAACCCGATCTTCTGATCATCGACGGCGGCAAAGGCCAGCTCAGCGCCGTCGTCGAGGTGATGCGCGAGATGGACATGTGGGGTATTCCGGTGGTCGGGCTCGCCAAAGAACACGAGTGGCTCTATTTGCCCGATAGTCCCGATCCGATCGTGCTCGCGCCGAACTCGGCCGGGCTGCATTTGGTCATGCGCATCCGCGATGAGGCGCACCGTTTTGCAATTACCTACCATCGCCAGCGGCGCGACAAGGCGATGACCAAATCCGCGCTCGACGAACTCGAGGGTGTGGGTCCCGTGCGTAAGAAGCGGCTGATGGTAGCTTTTGGCTCGGTCTCGGCGATCAAGCGCGCGAGCGTCGATGAAATCGCAGCGGTCAAAGGCATGAGTCCGGCGCTCGCCGCGCAAGTGAAGACGGGACTCGGCGGCTGATCGTGTCGCCTGCTTACGAAAACGGAGAACAGTGTGAATCGACTCGATTTCATCGGGACCGGCGTTGCCGTGGGTGCCCTTGCCGGATCGATCGCGCCGGCCGCTGCCGCCGAGGCATTGGACGTTGACGCCAAAGCCCTCGATGCGTTCCGTTACGGCGTAACGGCCAAACATCGCCAGTCATTCGGTTCGATTTCCGTGCGCTCGGCGATGGCGCTGCACCACGCCGCCAATTCCGTGAACGCCTACAAAAGCGGTGCGATGGACGCGGGCGATCCGTATTTAGCGGCAGCGGTGATCCTGTTCGGGCCGGCGGTTCTGCTCGGTCTGGACGACGCGTTTTGGAAGAGTACGCTCGACGATGCGTACTTTACGGAAATCCACGACACGGCGGCGCCGATGAACGGCGGTAATCCCTACGCATCCGAAGCGCGCGAGTTGATCGCTTCGGGGAACGCGATCCTCATTTGCAACAACGCACTGCGCGGCGTCACGGGCGTACTCGCACGACGCTCGCAGAAAACCCCGGTGGAAATCTATGCCCGCGCTCGGGCCAACTTTATCCCGGGTGCGATCCTGGTCCCAGCCGGCGTGGCGGCGGTCAACGCACTGCAAGAATCGCGCTTCACGTATTTGCAGTCGGCCTAAATATGGGACTGCTTATTCGGCTCATCCTCAATGCGCTCGCTCTCTATGCGGTACCCTACATCGTCTCGGGTGTTCACGTTACCGGTTTCATCGAGGCGATCGTCGCGGCTCTGATCCTCGGGATCGTCAACGCGGTCATCAAACCGATCCTCGTACTCTTGAGCTTACCGCTCGAGATTCTCACGCTCGGACTCTTCACGCTCGTCATCAACGCCGCGCTCTTCTACGTCGTCGCGCAGTTCGGCGTGGGCCTGCGCGTGGATAACTTCGGCTCCGCGTTTCTGGGTGCGCTCGTTTTGAGTATCATCTCGTTCTTGCTCGCGCAGTTGATCCGGCCGGCTCAGAGAGCGTGAAGATCCTCGTCGTCAACGATGACGGCGTAACGAGCCCGGGGATCATGGCGCTTGCAAGCGCCATGCGGACTCTCGGCGACGTCACGGTCGTCGCGCCCGATCGCGACCGCAGCGGGGTCGGCCACTCGATCTCGATCGCGCATCCGCTCGAGATCACGCGCGTCGAAGGCCGTGACGTTCCGACCTATGCATGCTCGGGCACGCCGGCGGACTGTGTCGTGCTCGGCGCCTACGAGTTTTGCGGCGGCGCTCCCGACTTCGTTATCAGCGGGATCAATCGCGGCGCGAATCTTGCCGACGACATCAGCTATAGCGGAACCGTCGCCGCTGCCGTCGAGGGCGTTCTCTTAGGCGCAAGCGCGCTTGCCGTTTCGCTCGCAGCGAGTTGGCCCGAAACCGCTTCGACGCACTACTGGGATGTCGCCGCGGCGATCGCTTGCGAACAAGCGCGGGCGATGGTTCGCACGCCGCTCGAAGCGGGCGTGTTCTTGAACGTCAACGTGCCCAACGTTTCTGCACGCGACCTGCGCGGTGTGCGCTACACGCGCCAAGGCCGTAAACGCTACGCCGACCGCGTGAGCAAGACGATCGACGACGGCCGCGCGCTCTACGCGTGGGTCTGGGGGACGCACGACGCGCGCGATAATGGTGCGGATGCCGACATCCTCGCCGTCGATGCCGGCTACGCGAGCGTCACGCCGCTGCGCGTCGACCGAACGGGTGAAGCAACACTCGCGCGTCTCCAGGCGGAGTCAGCCCGGTAGACGCGAAGTGACGTGTCTGAAAAGGGGTCGCTTCATGCCGAAACGCAGCCAATTCCTGGTCGGCGCGAGTAGCGCGATTGGGAGCCTCGCTCTCGCCGGTTCCGCGCAAGCGGCATACCCGCGCATCGTGCAGCCGTTCGAAAACGGCGAACGTCCGCTCGTCGCGTTTCCGCAAAAGCGCCCGCTGATCGTTCTCACCCCGCGGCCGCCGCAACTTGAAACGCCGTTTTCTGTATTCGATGAGGGGATCCTCACGCCGAACGACGCGTTTTTCGTGCGCTGGCACAACGCAGACATCCCCACCGACATCGACGGAGCGAAGCACCGCATCGCGGTCACCGGGACGGAGCGCACGCTCTCGCTCTCGCTCGCCGATCTCAAGGCATTCGAACCGGTGGAAATCATCGCGGTCAATCAGTGCTCCGGAAATAGCCGCGGCTTCTTCGGGCCGCGCGTGCCGGGCGGTCAGTGGACAAATGGCGCGATGGGCAACGCGCGCTGGAAGGGTGCGCGTCTGCGCGATATCCTCGCCAAAGCCGGTATCAAGGCGGGTACGAAGCAAATCCGCTTCGACGGCCTCGACAAACCATCGCTACCGGACGGGCCGGATTTCATCAAGTCGCTCGACGTCGAGATGGCGCGCGATGAGAACGTGATCGTCGCCTATGAAATGAACGGGTTTGCGCTCCCGCTGCTCAACGGGTTTCCCGTGCGTTTGGTCGTCCCGGGCTGGTACTCGACGTACTGGGTCAAGATGCTCTCATCGATCGAAGCGATCGATCGCGTCGATGACAATTTCTGGATGAAAACGGCATACCGCGTTCCGGCCACGCCCAATAATTCCGTTGCGCCGACCGACAAAGGCTACCCGACCGTGCCAATCAGCACGATGAACGTGCGCTCGTTTTTGACCAACGTCAAGAACGGCAGTGTCCTCGCACCCAAGCCGCAAGAAATTCGCGGTATCGCTTTCGATAAGGGCACGGGTATCGCGAAAGTCGAGTATTCGACCGACGGCGGAGAAACGTGGAACGCGGCGGCCCTCGGACGAGATTTCGGACGCTTCTCGTTCCGAGGATTCCGGGCCGAAATCACGCCGAAAGCGGGGTCGACGATGACGCTCGCGACGCGCGCGACCGCGGGCGACGGTTCGATTCAAGTTGCCACGCCGATATGGATGCCCTCGGGCTACATGCGGAACCAAATCGAGACGTATAAGGTGACCATCGCATGAAGCGCTTCGCACTCGCCGCTATCACCGTTGCCTTCGCCGGCGCGCTACTCGCAAGCGGTGCCGCTCCGAAGACCGCCCCGGCCTCGGTCGTGAAAATCACGCTGCCCGGCGATCTCGACTTCGGCTTTAAAAACGCGCCGGGAGTCGTGCTCGCGCAGGTCAACTGTTTGACCTGTCACTCCTCGGCGTACGTCTCGACGCAGCCGAAGCTCTCACACGATCAATGGGCGTCAGAAGTACACAAAATGAAGGCCGCCTATAAGGCCCCAATCAGCGACGTGGACGAACCCAAAATCGTCGACTATCTCACGACGGCGTACGGGAAACCGTAACGCCGACGAGTCTTCTTAGTGATCCGATGCAACGCCGGTGGCGTCTATCGGGTGCACCGCACTGATTTGAAGGGACCCCATCTGTGAAAATTTCATCGCGACTTTCCGCCGCTTTCGCCGCCGCAGCCGTTCTCGGCACGCTCGCGCTTCCGGCATCGGCCGAAGTCGACCACCGCGTGTTCGCGATCGCCGCTCAGAACGGCTCAGGCGAAGCCGGCACCGTGACCCTCACCGCGCTTGGCGATAAGACCCGTGTCGAGGTCGCGCTGATCAATTCGCCCGGCGATACGCCGCAGCCGGCCCACATCCACGAAGGTACGTGTGCGAAGCTCAACCCGAAGCCCAAGTACCCGCTCGTGGTGCTCGTCGACGGCGTTTCGACCTCGATGGTCGCCGTTCCGATGAAAGACCTCGTCGCCGGCGGTTTTGCCGTCAACGTGCACAAATCGACGTCCGACATTCCGACGTACGTTGCGTGCGGCGATCTCTCGAGCAAATAGACGCACTCGATGATGGGGCGCTTTTGCGCCTCGTCGTCTCGCGTCGTGCCGATGCGTTCGAGGAATTGTACCGCCGCCATAGCGCGGCGGTTTTCGCGTTCGCATCGCGCGTGTGCGCGGAGCGTTCGAGTGCGGACGATCTCACGCAACAAACTTTTCTCGCCCTTTGGACGCGCGCGGGCGGCATCGTCGGCACCGGAATTCGACCGTGGCTTCTGACGGTGCTTCGTAATGCGGCAATCGATCGTCAACGGCGGGAACGTCCGACGGTCGAACTCGATGCGACCCGCGAACGTGCAACTGATGGCGGCGGACCCGCTGAGATTGCCATGCAACATCAACTCGAACGAGACATCCGGCGTGCGCTCGACGATCTCGATTCCGATCAGCGCGCCGTGATCGAACTCGCCTACTTCGGCGGTCTGACGCAAACTGAGATCGCGGACGTCGTGGGTGCCCCCCTCGGCACCGTGAAGAGCCGCGTGCGTTTGGCTATGCAACATTTGCGGCGCTCGATCGAAGGCGCGGAGGCGCTTTCGTGAACGTTCATGACGATGTCGAAGCTTTTACGCTAGGAGCGCTCGATCCGGAAGACGAGCGCGTCTTTTGCGATCACCTCGCAACGTGTGCGCCGTGCCGTGATGCGGTCGCCGGATATGCCGTTGTCATGTCGTCGCTCCGTTCGATCCGTCAGGACGGCGCGCCGCCAGTGCCGACGATCCGACCGCGAACCTACTGGCGGGAAGCTATCGCGGCGGTGCTCGTGATAGGTGCCGTCGGGGGAACGTTCGCATACACGCAACGTCCTGACGGCGATCTCGCTGCGATCGCCTCGATGGTCGCCGATCATCCGCGCGAGATCGCACTCACGGGTCCGCGTGCGAGCGGCAGCGTCGTCGTTGGCGCGCAAGGGAAGCGAACGGCGTTCATCGTGCGCGGATTGCCCGCGCCGGCGCCCGGTCGCGGATATCAGGTCTGGGTGCGGGCTGCGCGCGTCTCCTCGCCGGGCATGCTGCACCGCACACGCGAGGGGCTCGAGGTGCTGATCGTCCCGGGTGATGTCGTGCGCGACGCGCATCGCATCGGCGTCACGATCGAAGCGGCGGGGGGTTCCCCCAAGCGCAGCGGGCCGACGCAAGTGAGCGCCGAGGTCTAGGCTCCCCGGGTGTAAGGCTGGACGGAGTGTGGTAGAATGAACTGCTGCCAAAGGCACGCCGTGGGGCTGAGTAGCGTCGACGGAATGATCCGCGGTTAGCGTAAGCAGGCGGAGTTGTGAGCCCTCCTAAAACGATCACAAGCGTTTACACGCGAACAACGAATACGCCCTCGCTGCCTAATTTAGGTTAGCGACGGTACGCGAGAGGTTTCCCGAATCAGCTCGCTATCCGTCAACAGATCGGGATACGGCTACGACAACGTTTTGAGACTAGCCCGACAATCTAACTGAAGCTGCTGCGCACGGAATTCCGGTTTCGAGAAGTCCGAGCGCTTAAGACAAATTCGAAGCTGAGCCTGGAGAAAGCGTTAGTCCGGCTTTTCGGACTCGGGGGGCGGTTCCCCGACAGCTCCACCACGTTAATGCACTCTCCCGAATAATGCCAAAAACGGTGATTATTCGGGATAGTGCGTTTTTATTTTACGAATTATTGTGATAAGCGTTATTCGAAAAATACAGCCACGCAGTGCGAATCGTTAGGCTCATAACGTCTCGAATTAGGCGAGTTCGCAGGCTTCCGTAAATATAGATTTCTAACACGCCACAAAAAGTTTCAAGCCACATTGGCCTGGGCCCGATTTCGTGGACACCATGATAGGCTTCAATGCGCGCGTCGCAAGTTGCACGCGCGCTCGGAATCCGGCCCGAGATGTTGCACACTTGGGTTCGCAAATTCACAAATGAAGCCGCGGAGGCATTCCGTGGCAATGGCAATTGACATCGACGGCCTTCTTCGCCATGGAATTGCGTTGAGGTACGCGTTCATGCAAGAGCATCTGGGATGCTGGAAGACGAGCACGATGTGCCGTGTTCTTATGGTGTCGAAGGCCGGTTTCTACGCCTGGCGCAAGCGTCCGATCAGCGCGCATGGCGCTCGCGAGGCAAAGCTGCGGCATCACATTCTCGAGTTTCATGAGGCGAGC
>JANLVI010000039.1:0-114818 GCA_031363915.1 Vulcanimicrobiota bacterium | reverse complement strand
TATGCCGTCATGGAAGCAGCAATCCGAAGGCTCTTGGACCGCGACCGTGTCGCTCGGTCTCGATCCCGTCACGGGTAAACGTCGTCAAGAACGATGGACGTACAAGACGCCGTCCAAACGCGAAGCCGAAGCGATGTTTCGCCGAGAATGGGTCGCGCTCGAACAAGGGCAGCGAAGGCCTGGCAAGGGCGAGACGTTTTCGGAGTATGCGCGGCGTTGGCTCGACCGTCGAATCAAGAAACTCGGCGTCGGCGATACCACAGATACCTACCGTGCGCGCATCGAGCAACACCTCATTCCCGCTTTCGGAGAACGTCCGATGAATAGCATCACGGCCGGGATGGTGGACGATGTCGTGTTATCCTGGCGCGACGCAAAGAGGCTTGACCGTAAGACCGGTCCGCGGTCGAAGAAGACGGTTTACGACATGTACTCGTTGCTAAAGCAGATATTCGATGGAGCCGTTCGTGAAAAGGTCATCACGTCAAACGCTTGCCGGGAAATCGAAGCACCGTCGAAGGGGAAGCCAAAGCCGAAAGGACTTCGGCTTGACGACGCTGTTCAGGTGATGGCCTCCCTCGCCGAGACCGATCTCTATGCGCCCGTAGTCGTAGCGACCATGACGGGGATGCGCCGCAGCGAGATTCTCGGACTGCAGTGGCGTGACATCAATGACCACGAGCGTGTCCTGGAGGTACGGCGAGCCGTTGCCGAACGCCGCGACGAACATGGCGGGCGCGTAGTCTTCGTCAAGGCGCTGAAGACGGATGGCTCGGAGCGTGACTACCCCCTTGGTGGGCTGACGGCGGAGGTACTGAGCGAACATCGTGCAGTCCAGGAGATGCAAGCCAAACAGTTTGGGTGGGCCGTTTTGCCGACTACGCACATCTTTGCCGACTTCGATGGCAGGCCGCTTTCACCGGACTCGCTGTCATCAGCCTTCGTCTATGCGGTCAAAGCGCGCGAACTTCCGAATGTCTCGCTTAAAGGGCTCAGGACATCTTTTGCCAGCGCACTCAAGAAGTACGGTACCGACACTATGGAAATCGCCGGCCTCTTGGGTCATACGAACGACCGCACAACGCGCGCCCATTACTTGATGGAGGCACCAGAGGAGCAGCGCCGAGCGATGGAGCGGCTGGACCTTCAGGTACGGAAGCGTCTGTCGGACCCGCGCCGTCCGACCAATAAGAATGCTGCTGCTCTGAGAGGCGTGGAGGCGCAACCCAAAACGAAAGTGACTAAAATCGTGACTAAAAACGAGCCAAAAAAGAAGAAACCCTTGCAGAGCAAGGGTTTCGATTGGTAGCCCCAACGGGATTCGAACCCGTGTTACCGCCGTGAGAGGGCAGCGTCCTAGGCCTCTAGACGATAGGGCCATTGGCTCCCGGTCATGGACTCGAACCACGATAAGCAGCTTCAGAGGCTGCTGTCCTACCATTAGACGAACCGGGACCGCTGGCATGAACCGCGCCTCCGCGAGGCACGCCCGGTATGGTATCACATTCATCCGGAAAGGCAAATGTCGTCTGGGCACCGTGCGGGAAGCCAATGGGACGGGTAAGGCTACCCTGGCCTTTGGTCGTTTTCTTTTATGGAGGGTCGGATCTCAGTGCAGGCAGTGGTGCTCGTGGGTGGTGAGGGGACGCGTCTTCGTCCGTTGACGTTGGAGACGCCAAAACCCATGGTCCCGGTTCTCAACCTCCCGTTCCTCGAGCGCACCCTGCTCCGGCTCAAAGCGGCGGGAATCAACGATGTGATCTTGCCGGCGGGGTACCTACCCGAGGCAATCACCTCCGCGTTCGGCGATGGCTCGCGCCTGGGCGTGAAGGTCACCTACGTGATCGAGGAGACGCCGCTCGGCACGGCCGGCGCCCTCAAGAACATCGAGCAGTACATCACCGGCCGGTTCTTCGTCCTGAACGGCGACGTGCTCACCAGCCTCGATCTGCGCGGCATGCTCGCATACCACATAGAGAAGGGCGGCATCGGCACGCTGCACCTGATCCGGGTCGACGATCCCTCGGCGTTTGGGTGCGTGCTCCACGATCCGCAGGGCCGCATTTCCACCTTCGTCGAGAAACCGCCACGCGAGACTGCGCCGACCAACGAGGTGAACGCCGGGACCTACCTCTTCGAGCGCGAGATCCTCGACCACATTCCGGCCGGCCGCGCCGTCTCGATCGAACGCGAAACGTTTCCGGCCCTCATCGCAACCGGGCTCCCGCTCTATGCGTACACCACGGACGACTATTGGCTCGACCTGGGCCGACCCGAAGCGTATTTGAGCGCCCACCGCGACATTTTCGATGACCGGATGCCGATGGGCATCGGTCGCGGCATCAGCGGCCCGGGCGCCGCAAGCGTGCCCGTGAACGCCCTGCGCCCGCCGGTCTTCATCGGCCAAGGCGCAACCATTGCAAGCGACGCGGTGGTTGGTCCTTATACCGTCGTCGGTGAGCGCAGTATCATCGGCAGCGGCGCCAGCGTCATCGGCTCACTCTTGTGGGATGAAGTCATTGTCGAAAACGGCGCCTCGATCGATGAGGCGATCATCGCCAGCCGTGCCCGTATCGGCGCCGGGGCGAGGGTCGAAGCCGGGAGCGTGATCGGGCATGACGCCGCGATCGAGCCCGGCGCCCATATCGCTGCCAACGCGCGAATCGCGCGCGAGGACCTTGCGGGGACGCGATGATGAATCGTTTACCGACTTTCTCCGCTGGGTATAGCGCTTACAACAACACGATGAACTAACAAACGGCGGGGTGGCCGATCTCCCCGACGCTCTCGTTAATAGTCCGTAAATGCACTAGGTCGGCCACCCCCCGGGAGATGACGTACGGTGAACATGAGACCGCCACGGATGCTCTTTCTTGGTTCGTTCCCGCCGCGCGAATGCGGCATTGCGACCTTTACGAAAGATGTCGTCGATAGTTTTGATGCACGCTTTGCTACGAAGAGCGAGATCATCGCGATCGATGAACCAGGCGGCGAAACGCGCTCGTATGGCCCCGAGGTCGTCGCACGCCTGACGCAGACCGATCGCGGTTCGTATAGCGATATCGCAGCGCTCGTCAACGCGCATCCGGCGGAAATTCTCAATATCCAGCACGAGTATGGTCTCTTCGGTGGAGACGACGGCGCGTGGGTGCTCGATTTGATCGTCGGTGTTACGAAGCCCGTCGTCGTTACGCTGCATACCATTTTGCCCGAACCCAATGACAATCACCGCGCGGTCGCGCAGGCGATTTGCCGCGCTGCGACATCGATCACCGTGCATAGCGAAACGGGCCGCGATTTACTGGTCGAACGCTACGGAGTTTCCGCCGTCAAGATCACCGTTATCCATCACGGCGTTCCCGACGTCGTATTCCGCGAAACCGACGGACCAAAGGCGCAATTCGGCGCCGCCGATCGCACGATCGTCTCGACATTTGGGCTCATCAATCGTGGCAAAGGCCTTGAATTTGCGATCGAAGCGATGCGCGAGGTCGTCAAGACGCATCCCGAAGCGCTCTACCTGATCCTTGGTGAGACGCACCCGACGATTCGCAAACGCGAAGGCGAAGAGTATCGCGAATCATTGCAGGCGCTCGTCAAAGAGTACGGACTCGAGCACAACGTCACGCTCGTCAACAAGTATCTTGAATTCGACGAACTCGTGAACTATCTCGCCGCAACCGACATCTACCTCACTCCCTATCTCAATCCGGTGCAGATCGTGAGCGGCACGCTCGCGTATGCGATGGGCTGCGGTAAGGCAATCGTGTCCACACCGTATCTCTATGCAAGCGAAGTGCTCGCGCACCATCGCGGATTTCTCTGCGAATTCCGCAACGCGCCCTCGATTGCACGCACCGTTACCGCGCTACTCGACGATCCTGATTTGCGCCGCTCGACCGAGCGCCGCGCGTACAAGTACGGTCGTCAGATGACGTGGCCCAACGTCGCATTCGCATACGGCGAGCTCTTCAGCGCGCTCGTTCCCGAGCACCAGATGGAGTTGCAGAGCGCTTAGGCGCTCACCGATGGCCGCGCGCTACCCGTCGCTCGAACATCTGCTCACGCTCAGCGATGACGTTGGAGTAATCCAACACGCGACGCACGACATTCCGAACCGTTCGACGGGTTACTGTACCGATGACGTCGCACGGGCGTTGATCGTGGCGATCGCCGCGATCGATCACGTGCCGACATCCGCGGAGGCGACGCGGCTCGCGAGTATCTACCTTTCGTTTTTGCACGACGCCCAGCTCGGCGGCGGTTGGTTCCATAACTTCATGGGCTACGACCGTTGCTGGCAAGACGATCGCGGCTCGACCGATTCGTTCGGGCGCGCGCTTTGGTCGCTCGGCTTCACGATGCGCTTTGCCCAGCGCGACTCGTGGCGCCGGGTCGCAACCCGCCTCTTCGAGCAGGCGCTCCCCAATGTCGATGGCCTGCCGCATCTGCGCTCGCAGGCGTACGCCGGCCTCGGCATCGCCCACGCCATCGACGCCAAGCCGAAGAACGAAGGCGAACTGCGCGATAAACTCGACCGCATCGCCTGGTCGATTGCCGTGGCGTACGATGCTTGTGCCGGTCCGAGTTGGACGTGGTGTGAGGACGTGATGACCTACGACAACGCCCGCCTCTGCGAGATATTGATCCGTGCCGGCACGGTGCTCGAGAACCGCCGCTACCTCGGCGTGGGCATGGCAATGCTCAATTTCCTCGAGGGCGTGGTGATCGAGAACGGCATCTTCGCACCCATCGGTAACCAGGGTTGGTTCCCACGCGGCGGTGTCAAGGGCAAATACGGCCAGCAGCCACTCGAGGCTGCCTCGATGACCGATGCGGCCCTCGCTGCCCGCGAGGCTACGGGCGACCCGCGCTGGACCCGCACCGCGCAGGCCGCGCACGACTGGTTCTTCGGCCGCAACACCCACGACGCTCTCATGGTCACGGGCGGCGGTTGCCGCGATGGGATCGATGAATTCGGTCCAAACCCAAATATGGGTTCGGAGTCGACACTGGCTTATCTCGCCTGTGCGATCGCGATGGCGGAACGCTCCGGCCGGGCGCTGGAAATCGCACGCTAAAGAGGTCCTAGGCGAATATGCCCTAAGTGGCGAAGATTCGTGGGATGATTGTCGAGTCCGAAGTCCTAAATGACGTACAACGCCAAGCCGTAGAGCACACCGAAGGTCCGGTCCTTATCTTCGCCGGAGCCGGCAGCGGGAAGACGCGAGTCTTGACCCACCGGATCGCCTACCTCCTTAACGAGAAGAAGGTTTTCCCCGACCGCATCCTGTCCGTGACGTTCACGAACAAGGCTGCGGGCGAGATGAAATCGCGCCTGGAGAAAATGGTCGGCGCGGTCGCAAAAGATCTTTGGGTCGGCACGTTCCATTCGATTTGCGTGCGCATGCTGCGCCGCGACGGTAAGAAGATCGGGATCGCCTCCAACTTCGCGATCATGGACGATACGGATCAAAAAGCGATCGTCCGTGACATTCTCCATGACCTCGATTATGACGAGCGCCAGATCGCACCGAACGCGGCGCTCGCCGAAATCTCGAAGGCCAAAAACCAGTTGCAGTCGCCCGATCAATACGAATCGGCGAACACCTCGTTCATCGGCGAACGCTACGCTGCGGTATATCGCGAGTACGAACGGCGCCTGCGCGAATCCAATGGCCTCGATTTCGACGACCTGATCGGCCGTGCGATCCAGCTGCTCGAAGAAGACGTCGAGACGCGCACGCGCTATCAAAACAAGTTCCGCTACGTGCTCGTCGACGAATACCAAGACGTCAACTACGCGCAGTACAAACTCGTGGCGACGCTCGCCGACGAACACAAGAATATCACGGTCGTCGGCGACGACGATCAGTCGATCTATTCGTGGCGCGGTAGCGACTCGAAAATGATCCTCAAGTTCGAGGAAGATTTCCCGGGCGCGAAAGTCTTCAAGCTCGAAGAAAACTACCGCTCGACGCAAACGATTCTCGCAGCAGCAAACGAGCTGATCGCGGTGAACGAGACGCGCCAGCCCAAGACCCTCTTCACCAAACGCGCGGAAGGCGAAAAGATTTCGGCCTTCCAGGCGGAGTCCGAACGCGCCGAAGTGCGCTATGTGCTCGAGAAGATCAAGGAACTCGTGCGCACGGGCGCCGCGTACCGCGACTTCCTCGTCTTATACCGCACCAACGCGCAGTCGCGCGTTTTTGAAGAAGGTTTCCTCGGCGAGGGGATTCCTTATCGCGTGGTCGGCGGCGTTGGATTCTACGCGCGCACCGAGATCAAAGACATGCTCTCGTATCTGCGCTACATCGTGAATCCGTCGGATGCCGTCGCGTTCCGCCGCATCGTCAACGTGCCGCGCCGCTCGATCGGTCAGCAGACGCTTGCATCGCTGCTCGAAGCCGCAAACGCCGCCAATATGTCGGTCGGCCAGGCCGTGTTCGATTCGAACCTGCTCAAGCGCGCGGTGCCCAAGAAGCAGCGCGAGCTCGAACGCTTCGCCGAACTCATCACCGACCTGCGCAAGAAAGCGGAGACGTTCTCGATCTCCGATCTGCTCGTTGCGGTCATGGAAGAATCCGGCTACCTACGCGAACTGCAAGCCGATGAATCCAACGACGGCAAAGCACGCCTCGAAAACATGCAAGAACTCATCGGCGTCGCCAAAGAGTACGAGACGGGCGAAAACGCCGGCTCGCTCGATGACTTCCTTGCCAATATCGCGCTGATCTCGGATCTCGATACGCTCGACCCGAACGCATCGTTCGTCACCTTGATGACGATGCACGCAGCGAAAGGCCTCGAGTTCCCGAATGTGTTCCTCACGGGGCTCGAAGAGGGCGTCTTCCCGCACACGCGTGCGCTCACCGATATGGTCGAACTAGAAGAAGAACGCCGTCTTGCCTACGTCGGCGTGACGCGTGCGATGGACCGCATCTTCATGTCGTTCGCGCAGCGCCGCACTCTCTACGGCAACACGTTCAGCCATCCCAAATCCCGCTTCCTCGAAGAGATGCCCTCGGTCGACATGATCGGCGGCGTCGCGCTGAACCCGCGTCCTTCGGGCGGCCGGTGGCGCGAAGTCTCGATCCACGAAAACGCGGGTGCCGGCATCGGCATGGATCTGCGTGAGGGCGATAAGGTCCGTCATCCCAAGTGGGGCGAGGGCACCGTCCTTGCCGCGGCGGGTGCCGGCGGCGACGGTCTTGTGACGATCAACTTCCCGAACGTCGGGGATAAGATGGTCATGTTGAAATACGCTCCCCTCGAGCGGGTCTAACGTTCTCCGCGTCGGGGTCGCCGGCGCGCTCGGACGACTCGGGCGCGCGGCGTGCGCGGCACTAGGATCTGCGGAGGGCATCACGCTCTCTGGCGGGTTTGCGCGTGCGCACGCCGGTGAGAAGCTCGCCGCGCACGTCGGCTGCGGTGCAGATGAGGCCGTGTTCTACGATGACATCGATGCGTTCGCGCAAAGCGGCCTCGATGTAATCGTCGACTGCACGGTCTATCCGTTGTCGGTCAGTATCGCGCGTGCCGCCGTTGCGAGCGGCGTGTCGCCCGTGATCGGTGCGTCCGGCTGGACGGAAGAAGATACGATCAGTTTCGCGGATGCGGTCGATGAGGCCAACATCGGCGCGATGATCGTACCGAATTTTGCAATCGGCGCGGTTCTCATGATGCGCTTTGCGGCGGAGGCGGCGCGCGTGCTTCCCGACGTCGAAATCATCGAGATGCATCACGCGGAGAAGCGCGACAAGCCGAGCGGTACGGCGACGCGCACGGCGGCGATGATCGACGATGCGCGCCCGGTATCGCGAGCGCCCGTTCCGATCCACAGCGTGCGGCTCCACGGACTGCTCGCGCATCAGGAAGTGATCTTCGGCGGCATCGGCGAGACGCTCACCATCCGGCACGACTCGATTTCGCGCGACTCGTTCGGTCCGGGGATCGTCTTGGCGGCAAAACACGTCCGTCAACTCAACAGGCTCGTCGTCGGACTCGACGCGCTGCTTTTTTCCGACGGCGTTTTTACGTGAAACTCGGGGTGATCGGCGCGACGGGTGTCGTCGGCTCGACGATCCTGACCGTGCTCGAAGAGCGCGGCGTGCCGGTCACGCAGCTCTTCGCTTACGGCTCGCGCGACCGTATCGACGGCGTCCGGTTTGGCGGCGTCGCGTATCCGGTAACGCGTGCGACGGTTGAGAAGATTATCGAGGATGCGCCCGATGCGGTCTTTTTCGCATCGAGCGACGATGCGAGTAAAGAGATGACCGAAGCGCTCGCCGCGCACGGCATCGTCGTGATCGACAACTCATCGACGTTTCGTCTCGACCCGCGTGTGCCGCTCGTGATCCCCGAAGTAAACCCGCACGCGATCGAAGCGCACCACAAGATTTTCCCCGTCGGCAACTGCACGGCGATCATCCTATGCGTTGCGCTCAAGCCGATTGCCGAGGCTGCGGGTCTGCGCAGCGTCCGCGTCGCCACGTATCAAGCCGTCAGCGGCGCGGGTCGCGCCGGCCTCGAAGCGCTCGCCGAAGAAGAAGCGCTGCTCGCAACCGGCGGCAGCGGCGCCGCTCCGAATACGACGTTTGCCGCGCAGATCGCGCGCAACGTGATTCCGCAAATCGGCGGATTCGACGGCACGGGCGATACGGGCGAAGAAGAAAAAGTTGCCGCTGAAACACGCAAGACGCTCGAATTGCCCGATCTGCACATCGCCGCGACGACGGTTCGCGTTCCGGTGCGTACGGCCCATAGCGAAGCGGTGTTCGTCGAGACCGCGCGGCCGACGAGCCTCGCTGCGCTTGCCGCCGCCTTGGCCGCGGCTCCCGGAGTGGTCTACCATGCGGCCGGTATAATAACGCCCATCGACGTTGAAGGCACGGATCTCGTCCACGTCGCGCGCCTACGCGCAGAGGGGTCGAGCACCACGCACTTCCAGCTCTGGGTCGTCGGCGATCAACTGCGCAAAGGTGCGGCTACGAACGGCGTGCAGATTTTAGAGACGCTCATTTCACAAGGCCGCTTCGGAGCCGTGCATGCCTAAAACCGTCGTCCAGAAATTCGGCGGCTCATCGCTTGCCACACCGGAGCTGCGCGAAATTGCAGCATCGCGCGTGATCGAGACGCGCGCGCGCGGCTATTCGCCGATCGTCGTGTGCTCGGCTATCGGGCGCGCACCCGATCCCTACGCAACCGACTCGCTCCTTGGTATGATGGGCCCCGCGCGCAGCGGCCCCAATCGCGACCTCTTGCTCTCGTGCGGCGAGGCGATTGCGTGTGCGGTTTTCGCCGAACTGCTCTCCGCCTGGGGCGCCGACGCGCAGGCGATGACCGGCGCGCAAGCCGGTATCCTCACCGACGATCAATTCGGTGATGCGAAGATTCTCGATGTGAATCCAAGCAACTTGCTCGCGGCGATCGAACGCGGCATCATTCCGGTCGTCGCCGGTTTTCAAGGCACGACGGCAGGCGGTGCGACGACGACGCTCGGACGCGGCGGCAGCGACCTTACCGCGATCGCACTCGGCGCGGCACTCGGTTCGGATTCGGTCGAGATTTACACCGATGTCTCGGGCGTGATGACGGGTGATCCCAAGCGCATCGCGGGTGCACACACGATCGATCGCGTGAATTACGCCGAGATGGTCGAACTGGCGGGCAACGGCGCGAAAGTCATGCACTACAATGCCGCCGACATGGCGCGCACGTCGAATACGCCGTACCTCGTCAAAGGTCTGCGCTCCAACTTCGGCACGCTCATCGACGACGGCGCGCCCATCGAACGCGAACGCCCCGTCACCGGCATCACCTCGATCCGCGATATTACCTTCGCCCGTATCATTCAGGGTGATGAGAATCCGGTCGAACGTGCCAAAATCGACACCGAGATTTTCGGTCGCCTGGCCGAAGCCGACATCTCGATCGACATGATCAACGTGAATAACGCGGGCGTGTTCTTCGTGTTCGATAGCGAACATGTCGAGAGCGTGCGCCGCGAACTCGCCAATACGAACGTTGCCTTGCGCATCCGTCCGCATTGCACGAAGCTCTCGATCGTCGGTGCCGGGATGCGCGGCACGCCGGGCGTCATGTACCGCGTCGTACGTGCGGTCACCGAAGCGGGCGTCGAGATCATTCACTCTACCGACTCCAACATCACGATCTCGATCCTCGTTCCGGAGGAAGAGAGCGTGCGCGCCGAGCAAGCGATCCACGACTACTTCCGGCTCGGGCGATCCGCGTCGGCGCAAACGGGAGTGAAAGCATGAAGATCGGCCGCCTCCTCACCGCCATGATCACGCCGATGAAGGCCGACGAATCCGTCGATTACGATGAAGCCGTCCGCGTCGCGGAGTATCTCGTTGCGCGCGGATGCGACGGCGTCATCGTGAGCGGTACGACCGGCGAATCGCCGGCGCTTGGCGATGAGGAAAAGCTCGAACTCTTCCGCCGCATCAAAGCGGCGCTCGGCAACAACGCCTCCGTGGTCGCGGGGACCGGCGGCAACAATACGGTGCATTCGGTAGAACTTACCAAACGCGCGGTCGAGTGCGGTGTCGACGGTATCCTTGCTGTCGTGCCTTACTACAACAAACCCACGCAAGACGGGATGTTGCGTCACTTTGGTTCGATCGCTGAGGCTAGCTCTGCGCCCGTCATCGTATACAACATCCCGGGCCGAACCGGAGCGAACATGCTGCCGGCAACGCTGCTCGAACTTGCGAGGCGCCACAACAATATCGTCGGCGTCAAAGAGTCCAGCGGCGACCTCGCGCAGATCACGCAGATCTGCCGCGAACGGCGCGACGACTTCCTGGTGTGGTCGGGCGACGATTATCTCTTCTTACCGGCGCTCGCCGTCGGTGCCGACGGACTCATCAGCGTGGCCGCGCACGTCTGCGCTCAGCGTTTACGCGAGCTGCTCGATGCCGTCGACGAGGGCGATCTGCGGATGGCCGCATCGATTCACCAAGAGATCGCGCCGCTCGTCGCCGCGCTCTTTGCAACCACCAATCCGATCCCGGTGAAGTGGGTGATGAACGAGTTCGGTTTTGCCGCCGGCGCTTGCCGTTCGCCGCTGGGCGCGATGCCGGAATCGCTGATGGCATCGATTCGCGCGCTCGCCGAGCCGTACCGGCCCGCGGTGCACGCGCGATAAAATGGCCTCGATCTCCATTCTCGGTGCGCGCGTCGATGCGCTCGGACGGGCCGAGGCCGTGCGCTGCATTGCCGACCTCGTGCGCGGCTCGATGCCCGCGCTCGTCGTCACGATCGGCACCGAAATGGTGATGGAGTCGCGTCGCAATCCGGCGTACCGCGCCGTGCTCGAACGCGCGTCGCTCGCGCTCTGCGATACGGTCGGCTTACTTGCAATCAGCAAACTACGCGGCGGCCCTTTGAGCGAACGTGTCACGGGCGTCCAGCTCGTTGCCGACCTAGCTGCGGCCTCGGTCCTCGATTCCGACCTCCGGCTCTATCTCATCGGCGGCAAAGGCGATACGGCGCAGCGCGCGGCGGATGCCCTTCACGTGCAATTCCCCGGCGCTCGGATCGTCGGTGTTCGCGACGGCTATTTTGAGGACGTGGATTCTGCCGCGATTGCCGCGACGATCGCTACCACCGGCGCGACCGTCGTCCTCGCGGGTTTGGGTTTCCCACGGCAAGAACTGTGGCTAGACGCGCATCTCCCCGCAACGGGCGCGCAGGTGGGCATTGGCATCGGCGGTTCGCTCGATGTGTATGCGGGGAACGTACGACGAGCGCCGGCGCTCGCGCAGCAGCTGGGCGTCGAGTGGCTCTATCGTTTAATTCGTGAACCGCGGCGCTGGCGCCGCCAACTAGCACTACCCCGTTTCGCAGCGCTCGCGCTTGTGGAAGCGGCCCGAGGGAGAACCAAGAACGCATGAAAGCGATGATCCTTGCCGGCGGAATGAGCACGCGTCTTTATCCCCTCACGCGGCAAGTGCCCAAGCCCCTCGTCCCCCTCGCGGGCGAGGCGATCTCCGCGCATTTGATGCGCTGGTTGCGTTCGTTCGGCATCGAAGAAATTGCGATCAACGTGCACTATCTCGCCGACGCGATCAAAGAGCGCTTTGGCGACGGTGCGGCATACGGCGTGAAGCTTACATATCTCGATGAAGCGACGCTCATGGGTAGTGCGGGTTCGGTGAAAGCGATGCAGTCGTTCTTCGGTACGGAGCCCTTCGTCGTCGTGGGCTGTGACGATCTCACCGATGCGAACCTGGATTCGCTCGTGCAGTTTCATAAAAAACAAAACGCGCTCGCAACCATCGGGCTCGTGCGTGCAGAAGAAGTCGATCAGTACGGCGTCGTGGTAACCGATAAAGACGGACGCATCGTCGAATTCCAAGAGAAACCGCCCAAGGGCACCGAGCGCTCGAAGCTCGTCAACACGGGCATCTACGTCTTCAGTTCCGGTATTTTCGATCGCATCCCCGCGAATACGTTTTATGACTTTGGGAAAAACGTCTTCCCGGCGCTCCAAGCGGAGAACGCCGCGTTTTACGGCCTGCAACTGAGTGGTGCGTATTGGCGCGACATCGGAACGCTCGATGAATATCGACGCGCGACGAACGACGTGCTCTCGGGCAAGATAACCCTGCGCGGTGTGATGGCGCGTGGCATTTCCGCCGACGCGCATCTCGGCAACGATGCACATATCGATGGCGACGTTCGCATCGGTGCAGGCGTCCAGTTCGGCAATCGCGTGCACGTCGTCGGCCCGAGCGTCATCGGTGACGGCGTAAAAATCGGCGACGATGCTCTCGTCGAACGCTCGATTCTGTGGGACGGCTCGTCCGTCGGCGCCCGCGCGATCGTACGCGACAGCGTGGTCGGAATCGGCTACGACATTGCCGCAGACATCACGCTCGTGGACCAAATCGTCGCCAACGGCGAACCCGTCGCCTCGTAAGCGCTAGTCGTCGCGCCGGTCGGCGTGATTGGCGTTCGTGTTCGAAGCCCTTCGTGAGCTGGTCTTTCCCGTGGTCTGTCTTGGCTGCTCGCGGCCGCGAATAGCGCTCTGCGAACGCTGTGTGCAGCCGGAGGAGATGCTTACGTTTTCGATCGGCGCGATTTCGGTGCGGGCGCTGGGCCCATACGACGGGTTGCTCCGGCGCGCGATCGTGCGCATGAAAGACGGTGAGCGGGCCTACCTCGATGCGTTCGCCGCGCTCATTGCCACGCGACTTCCGCCGCGCAGTGCACTCGTGCCGCTGCCGACGACGGCGCATCGCCGGGCAGCGCGCGGTTTCGATCAAAGCGTCGCGATCGCCGAGCGTGTCGCGGCGGCAACCGGTGTTCCCGCCTTGCTGCTCTTGAAGAAGCGCGGCTCGCCACAGCACGGGCGGCGGCGCGAGGAGCGCCTGCGCGGGCCCGATTTCGTGCTGGACGAGCGGGATCTCCCCGAGGCCGTCACCTTGCTCGATGACGTGTGCACGACGGGGAGCACGATCCGCGCGGCCGTGGCCGAGCTCACCAGGGCCGGGGTGCGCGTCGATGGTACGATCGTCGTCGCCCGAACGCCCGAAACCCCGCATCGCGCCGGGCGGTTGTGACGTCCGCAACGCTTAAGAGGAGCACGTATGAAAGCCGTTTGGAAGAACACCGTCATCGCCGAGAGCGACAAAACCGAAGTCGTCGAGGGTAACCACTACTTCCCCGCCGATTCGATCAAGAAGCAGTACTTCGTAGAAAGTCCGACCACGTCGCACTGCCCGTGGAAGGGCGATGCAAGCTACTACACGGTCGACGTGAACGGCGAGCAAAACAAAGACGCGGCCTGGTACTATGTGGCGCCGAAAGAAAAAGCCGCGAATATCAAAGGGCACGTCGCCTTCTGGAAGGGCGTCCAGGTTTCATAAACCCCGCCGATCGAATCTATCTTGCACGCGCGGTCGAGCTCGCGGCGCGTGCAAGCGGTGATGTCGCGCCGAATCCACCCGTCGGTGCGGTGCTCGTTCGCGGCGGTCGTACGATCGGCGAAGGCTGGCACCGCATTGCCGGTTCCGCACATGCGGAGGTCGAGGCGTTACGCGATGCGGACGCGCGCGGCGAATCGGCCAGCGGTGCAACCGCGTACGTCTCGCTCGAACCGTGCAATCATCATGGGCGCACGCCCCCGTGTACTGAAGCGTTGCTCGCAGCCGGAGTCACGCGCGTCGTGATCGCCGCGCTCGATCCCAACCCGAAAACCTCGGGTGGCGGTGTCGCGCGTCTGCGAGACCGCGAGGTCGATGTCGTGGTCGACGAATTACCGGCTGCGCACGAGCTGATTCAACGCTTTCGTGAAACGGTCGCTTCGCCGTATCCGTACATCGCGCTCAAGATGGCGATGTCGCTCGACGGCGCCGTCGCGCCGGGTCCCGGGATCAACTACCGGCTTACCGGCGATGCCGCATTCGAGCGCGTGCGCATGATGCGCGCCGAAGCCGATGCGGTGATGGTCGGGGCGGGGACGATTCGCATCGACGATGCGCAGCTGACGATTCGTCCGCACCACGCGCGTCGTAAACCCTACACGCGCATTGTCGTGTGCGAAACCGATCCGGTGCCATCCACATCGCGCGTCTTTATCTCGCCGGTCGATGCACCCCCCGATGCCTATGCGAAGACGATCGTGTTAGCCCCGGGCAGCCGGCGCGCGACATTCGCCCCGCTCGAAGGCGTCGCCGACCTCGTACTCGTAGGCGACGGTGCGGAACTCGATCTCGATGCGGCGATGCGCGAACTGCGGGCACGCGGCATCGTCACGATCCTCTGCGAGGGCGGTCCGACGCTCGCCGGGCGATTACTGGAAGCGGGTCTCGTGCGGGAGCTCGTCTGGTTCGTTGCGCCGCTGCTCCTGCAAACGCCGACGGCGATCCCGCCGCTGGCCGGCGCCGACCTCACGCGCCTCGCACGCGGATGGCGCTTCTCCGATGTCGAACGCGTCGGCGACGACCTCATGCTGCGAGCGTATCTGTAAATGTTTAGTGGACTCATCGGTCACCAGGGCCGAATTGCTTCAATCACCGGCGACCTCGAGCGCGGCATCACGCTCGTCGTCGAAGCCCCAACCGCGATCTCTGAGGGCGTCGAGGAAAAAGACTCCGTCGCGATCAACGGCGCGTGCCTCACTGTCGTCGCGGTCGATGCGCGTACGATGCGCTTCGATGTGGTGCCCGAGACGGTCATGCGCACGAACATCGGCGAACTCAAGGTCGGCGATTCGGTCAACCTCGAACTTTCGCTGCGCATGGGCGACCGGCTCGGCGGGCATCTCGTATACGCGCATGTCGATGCGACGGCCGCCATCATCTCGAAATTGAACGAAGGCCAGGGGTACCGTCTCATAATCGAGACACCGAGCTCGATTGCCGGCTTCATCGTCGAAAAAGGCTACATCACCGTCGACGGCGTGAGCCTGACGGTCGCCGCGGTCGCCGCGGGACGCTTTGCAATCGCGCTCATCCCCGAAACGGCGAAGCGCACGACGCTCGGTCCCAAAGGGGTGGGCGATCGCGTGAATCTCGAAGTCGATCCGGTCGCGCGGTATGCCGCAGCAGCGGTCGCCGCGTACGCCGGTCAGGGCGATACGCGTTCGAGCGATGAACTCGAATGGGCGTATGAAATCTAGCCCGCGAATTCACGAACGCGTTCGCTGGAGCGATGTCGACAAGATGGGCGTGATGTACTTCGGAGCCTACATTCGTTTCATGGAAATCGCGGAAACGGAGTTTCTTCGCGACCTCGGCTTCACGTATGACGGGATCACCGCTGACTTCGGTGTGTGGATGGCACGCGTCCATTTAGAAGTCGACTATCGGTTTCCGGCCCGGCTCGATGATGAGATCGTGTCGTGGGCCGAAGTGGCAAAAATCGGCGGCACGTCGATTCACTTCACGTTCCCCATCGAACGTGCGGATGGCAAACGGCTCGCCGATACGAAACTAATTCTCTCGTGTTTGCAGGCAGATTCGCTCAAGCCCACGCGCGTCCCGAGTGCGCTTGCTGACGCCCTGCGCGAGCGGATCGTGTGATGCTCGCCGGCTACCTGATCGCACCCACGCAGATCGAATTGCGCGATTTGCCGATGCCGGAGCCCGGCCCGGGTGAAGTGGTCGTGCGCGTGCGCGTGGCGCTAACCGACGGAACCGATCTCAAGGCGTATCGCCGCGGGCATCCGCAAATGCCGATGCCAACGCGCTTCGGGCACGAATTCTCCGGCGACGTCGCCGCCATCGGCGCGGGCGTCACGCGCTTCGCGCCGGGCGATGCGATCATGTCGGTCCACTCGGGTCCGTGCGGCGCCTGCTGGTGGTGCCAGCACGATGAGGCCGAACTTTGCGCGCATATCATGGAGACGAAGATTCTCGGCGCGTACGCCGAGTTCATCGTGCTTCCGCCGCACATCGTAGCGTGCAATGCCTACGCGAAGCCCGCGCATCTCTCGTACGAAGCGGCCGCCTTTCTCGAACCGCTGGCCTGCGTCGTCCACTCCGTTGCGGCGCTCGGACTCAAACGCGATTCGACCGTCGCGATTGTCGGCGATGGCGGCTTCGGTATCTTGCACGCACTCGTCGCGGCGACGTATACGGATCGCCCGCCAATTCTCATCGGCCGCCGCGCCGCGCGCCTTGCCGTGGCGCGTTCCTACGGTACGTGCGAGGTGATCGATGCGACCGACCGTTCGAGCGATGAGATCGCGGCGATGATGCGCGAGCGGACGGACGGACGCGGCGTCGACGCCGCAATCGAGAGCACCGGCACGCAATCCGTCTGGGAATCGGCACCGGATCTCGTGCGGCGCGGCGGAACCGTGTCGCTCTTTGGCGGTCTGCCGGGCGGCACGCGCGTCTCGTACAGCGCGGCACGCCTGCACTACGATGAGGTGAAGCTCGTAAGCCGGTTCCACTTCGGACCGCGTGCCGTGCGGGCAGCATACGACTTGCTCGACGCGCGCAAAATCGACGTCGAACGGCTCGTCGACGAACGATTTCGACTCGCCGACCTCGAGAGCGCTTTTGCGCGACTCGATGCTGGCGACGGACTCAAATTCGCTATCGTCCCGTGAGCATGCGCGCCGCCGTCCTTTACGATATCGACGACATCCGCATCGAGGAGCGGCCGATCCCCGAACTGCGCGGCGGCGATCTGCTCGTGCGCACGCTCGCAAGCGGCATCTGTTCGGGCGACGTGATGCCGTGGTATATCAGGCGCAAAGCGCCGCTGGTGTTCGGCCACGAACCGGCCGGTGAGATCGTGGCGCTTGGCGATCCGGCGCCGCACGATCGCGATGGCGTGCCGTTTCACGTCGGCGAGCGCGTGTTCGTTCACCATCACGCACCGTGTTTCGCATGCCGGTCGTGCGAGCGCGGCGATTTCGTGCAGTGTGCGACCTGGCGCTCGAGCAAAATCGAGCCCGGCGCGATGGCCGAATACTTTCGCGTCCCGCCTGAAAATCTCGGCGATACGCTGCGGCTTCCAAGCGATCTCCCCGCGCAGGCGGCGTCGCTCGTCGAGCCGCTCGCGTGCGTGGTGAAGTCGCTGCGACGCGCGCACCCGCGCCCGGGCGATGCCCTCTACATGGTGGGCCTCGGCGTGATGGGGCTCTTGCACGTTGCGCTCGCTCGCGCGCACGGTCACGCGGTCTACGCAAGCGATTTTGCGCTCTCGCGTCGCGTACTCGCCGAGGCCATGGGCGCGCGGACGTTCGATGCCGCCGGAGAGGTGCTGAGCTCGCTTCGCGGCGCGAGTGACGGACGCGGCGCGGAAATCGTGATCTGCGGTCCGGGTAATGCGGCGGCGCTCGATCACGCGATCGCTGCATGCGCACCCGGCGGTACGGTCGTGCAGTTCACGCCGTTCGAGCCGGGGACGCCGTACGTCTTCGATCAAAGCGACGCGTACTTCCGCGATCTCACGCTCGTTGCGAGCTACTCGTGCGGCCCGGACGACACGCTCGCGGCGCTCGAACACCTGAAAGAGAAAAGGGTTGCGCCGAGCAAGCTCGGCGCAACCACGATTGCACTCGATGACGTTGCCGCCGCGTATTCAGATTTACGCAGCGGCCGCGCCATCAAACCGATCGTTCTGTTTTAGTTACCGCTGAACCACGCCAACCGAGAGCCCGAACGTGCCACCCGTGTCCGTGAGTGACACGTTGGTATTCGCAGCAGCAGCGGCGTTGAGGAAGAACACGGTGCCGAGGTACGGTTGCGATGAAAGCGGACCGTTCGTGGTGGGACTGAGCGATACGAGCGCCATCGGTCCCGAGAGCGTAACCGGAGCATTGAATTGATCCGTGTAAGTCCCACTCGGGTTGAAGTGCGTGAAGTTCCAACGCGGATCCATCGTGACATTGAGGTTGCTCGCGGCAAGCGCGATGCCGAAGTCGCCGAGGATCGTCGGCAAAGTCGCTTTGGTGGCCGCTTCGACGCCTGCCTGCCCGACCATCGTGTGGTTGAGGCTGGCGTTCAGGTACGTATCTCCGCCGAACCGGTCGTAGATATAGCGCTGGAACACGTACTCCGAACCGTAGCAGCCACTGCAGTTGTACTGCACCTTGGAAATAGAGGTCATCGCGACGTCATTCCCGGTGAATGCGGTGATACTGAAGTTGTGCGGCGCCATGAGGTATTCTTGCGCGTGGTAGAGCGCGTCTTGGACGTCGTTCGTGATGGTCGGATAGAGTTTCACGAGCGAGAAGTCTTGCGAGAGCATCGACATGCCCTCGTTCACCCACGACTCCTCGCCGGGTCCCGGGGACTTTCCGTCGCTGGGATCGGCTTGAAGAACGGTATGGTGCACGAAGTTGATGAGATGCTGGAATTCGTGCGCCGTGCCGCGGACCAAGTCTTCACCGAGTGCGTACGTTGTGTTGGCGCCCGGTTTATAGCCGACGAAGAACATCGCCGACTCGTTTGATTGCGGGATACCGGTGAAGCAATTCGCGATTGCCTGCGGCGTGTGGTTGAGGGATGAGAAGTAGCCGCCAACGCCGCTCCCGAGATTTGTTGGGTTGATGACCACGACGTGAATCATGTTATCGCTTGGTACGATGAAACTCGTCGACGTCGGGCCACCTATTAGCGTCGCACCGGAGCTATCGCAGGTCGAATACTGCTGCTGATTTCCGGCTGCCATTGCGGTATAACTTGAGGTCCCATAGTGAGCGACGTCTGATGCGTAGGAGTTGTCGAAGTCCGCGCCGATCTGCGTGATTTGTGAGGTGCTTAAGTTCGTTATCGTGTTGTCGATCCAGATGTAGCCGTGCGCGCTCACGTACTGCAGCGTAGAGGGGACTTTTGTATAGGTGCCCGCTCCGCCGTTGATCGATCCGTTTTGGACCCAGATTCCATAGGTCGCGTTTTGGGTCGTCGGTAGGCCTTTCGTGTAGCGGATGGATTGGATGCCGCGGCCGCTGACACGTTGCAGGACGGAGCGCATTCTCCGCATCGCGGTTGGATCTTCAATGAACGAGTCAACCGTTTGCGGATGCTGCGACCACGCGCTGTTGAGCCAGAACGGATTCGCCGGTGCGGATTGCGTCGCGCGACGCAAGTCGAGCGCCCCGACCGCGCTGACGCTGTCGCCGATCGACGCTGTGCCGAGGCTGGACGAGTACATGGTATCCTGAAACGTCGTTCCGATACCGATGATCGTCGAGTTAGCGGCGGAGCTCAACTTGCCAAGGAATGACTTGGAAACAGACGGATTCGCAGCGAGATAGCCGATTGTCGGCGCGTACGTCGTCGGGCCCGGCGGGCTGGTCGCCGTTGGGGTCGCGGTAGGCAACGGTGTCGCAGTCGGAGCAGCCGACGGTGTCGGCGTTGCGAGCGTCGTCGAAATCGTGAAGACCACGAATTCGTACGTCATGCCTTTGGCAATCGTGAAACCGGAATTAAATGCGGATGTGAACGTGATCGTGTTTTTGCCGTTCGCGTTAGAAACGCCCGATGCCGCAACGGGGCCGGTGTAGCCGAGCGTCGGCTGATCGCTCGAATAGAGCCCGAGATAAAATTGCTGGTTGGCCGTAACCACGAGCGTTGCGGGCAACGTAAACGTGAAGGACGGGTAGCCCGTAAACGTCAGCGTGCCATCGCTGACGAGCGAGACGTACAAGAGACCCGGTGCACCGCTGAGGGCCATCGGGCGCCGAACGGCGCTGCTGAGCGTCGGGGCTCCGCCGAGTGGGCCGGATGCCGCGGTGATGGTGAGATTCGCGCTAGCACCCATCGTTGGAGCGGCAAATGCGACAGTGCCGCTGTATCCGCCGACAGGCGGGATCGGCGCCGCGGTGCCGGCGGCCGGGACCGGCACGATCGTCGCGACCGGAGCGGGGGTCGGCGTTGGGGTCGCGATCGGCGCGGCCGACGGGGTGGGTGTCGGATTCGTGGGAAGGATTCCGCTGTTGTTCGAAGACCCGCCGCCTCCGCCGCCTCCGCACGCGGTGACGGTCGCGGCCGCTAGGACGGCTAACCCCCACGTGCCAACGCGAAAAAACATCCGAGTCTTCAAACCGGCGTTCGTCATCCTTGAATCTCCCATTCCAAAAGCGGCCCAGCAAAGTAACCGCTCCTAGTAATCGCCCCCTTCCACGAAAACCGGGAAGCGAAGATCACGAGGAGAGCCCTTACTTGGTTCTCTCTACATACTACTCTCTCACCGTGACAAAGTCATTACGCGGACCTTTGACAACTGTTAAGGCCCGGGCGTAGTCTGAGAGGGTGGAGATGAGTTTTGCTGCGGTGCTGGATGCCGCGATGGGTGAAGCCCGGATGTCGGCAAGCGAGCTTGCCCGGCGGAGCGGTTTGACCGTCGGGGCAATCTCGTACCTGCGGTCCGGGCGGCGCGAGCCCTCGTACCGGACGGCCCAACGGCTCTCCGCCGCGCTCCCGCATCTGGCCGCGCGGCTCGCACGAAAAAAGGGGAGCATGCTCGATTCGATCGAGTCGGCGATCGCCGACATCAAAGTTGGAAAAATGGTCATCGTGCTCGATGATGAGGATCGCGAGAACGAAGGCGATCTCGTGATGGCAGCCGAGATGGTCACGCCCGAAGCCGTGAACTTCATGCGCAAAGAAGCCGGCGGCCTGATCTGCGTGCCTCTCCTGGGCGAGCGCCTCGATGCGTTGCGCATCGGCGCGATGGTGCACGAAAATACGACTCCGCTCGGCACGGCCTTTACGGTTTCGGTCGAAGCGCGCGGCCGCGTCACGACCGGCATCTCCGCGCACGACCGGGCGGCGACGATCCAGCGACTCGTCGATCCGACGGCCGGTCCGGCGGATTTCTTGCGCCCCGGCCACACTTTTCCGCTGCGTGCGCGCGACGGCGGCGTGCTCGTGCGCGCCGGGCAAACCGAAGCCTCGGTCGATCTTGCGCGCCTCGCCGGGCTCAAACCGGCAGGCGTGATCTGCGAGATCATGGACGACGACGGCACGATGATGCGCCTCGAGAATCTCAAAAAATTCGCGAAGAAACACGACTTCAAACTCGTCACCGTAAAAGACCTCATCGCCTACCGCATGCGCCACGAGAAGCTCGTCGCGCGCATCGCCGAATTCGCGCTCCCGACCACGTACGGAAATTTCCGCGGCTATGCATATGAAAGTAAAGTCGACGGCATGACGCACGTGGCGCTGGTAATGGGCGAGATCGGCGAGGGCAAGGATATTCTCGTGCGCGTGCACTCCGAATGTCTCACGGGCGACGCGTTGCACTCGATTCGCTGCGACTGCGCGGCGCAGCGCGATGCGGCGCTCGCCTCCATCGCGCGCGAAGGCCGCGGCGTGTTTCTCTACTTGCATCAGGAAGGCCGCGGCATCGGCCTTGCCAACAAACTGCGCGCCTACGCGTTGCAAGACGCTGGCGCCGATACGGTCGAAGCGAATGTCGCACTCGGCCTTCCCGCCGACAAACGCGACTACGGCATCGGCTCGCAAATTCTCGTTGATTTAGGCGTGCACGAAATGCGCCTGCTCACGAATAATCCAACGAAAATCGCCGGACTCGAGGGCTTCGGTCTGCACATCAACGACCGCGTGCCGATTCAAACGCCCGCTACGCCCGACAATGCGTTCTACATGGAGACCAAGCGCGACAAGATGGGCCACTTACTCGAATCCATCCCGGCGGCGACATGAAAAAAGACACCCCGGCAGCCGAGCTTCCCGACGCTGCCGGCAAACGTTTTGCGATCGTGAGCGCACGCTTTTACAACGACCTGGCCGACTGGCTCGAGGACGGGGCGACGCGCGGCTTGATCGCCTGCGGCGTCGCGGCGGACGCGATCGATTCGTACGCCGTTCCCGGCTGCTTCGAGCTGCCGCTGGCGGCGCGCAAGCTGCTTACGGGCGGTAAATATGACGGCGTCGTGGCGCTGGGTGTCGTGATTCGCGGGGATACACCGCACTTTGACTTCGTCGCGGGCGAATGTGCCCGCGGCATCATGGACGTCCAACTCGCGACGGGGATGCCGGTCGGCTTTGGGGTGCTCACCACCAATACGCTCGCGCAAGCAGAAGAACGCGCCGACCCCGCCCGCATGGACAAAGGTTATGAAGCAGCCCTCGCAACCGCGACGCTTGCGGTCCTCACACCGAAGAAAAAAGAAGAAACGAGCGTCGGTTTCCGGGCGGGTCGCGGCTAGTTTCGCCTCGATTCCTTGCCAAGCGAGGAGGCCGTCGCTATACTCCACGATACGGCGGCCGCTCTCGCGTCCGGCGCCATTGGTATCCCTGTAGCCCGGGAGGCTTTGGTGGAAGACAAGACTCTGGTTTGTAAGAACTGCAGTAACAACTTCACGTTTTCCGTTCGCGATCAGCAGTTCTACGTGGAAAAAGGCTTCGAGAACGAGCCGCAGCGATGTCGCGACTGTCGCAACGCGCGCAAATCGGCTAAACCCGGTGAGACGCACGGCGGCGAGCGGGAGATGCACGAGACGATCTGCGCGCAGTGCGGCGTGACGACGACGGTGCCGTTCCGGCCGCGCGGCGACAAGCCGGTCTACTGCCGGACGTGCTTTACCGCCGTGCAAGCCGTTCACGCATAGCGTGGGGTAAGGCCCCGGGTTCTCCGCGCCGAAGCCTTGCGGCGTGGAAGCAGTTTGGTGGGACGGCGATGCCGTCGGGTATTTAGACCAGCGTGCGTTGCCTCAGAGCGTTCTGCGTAAGCGTGCGGCGAGCGTCGCGGACGTCGTCGATGCGATTCGGACGCTTGCGGTGCGCGGTGCACCGGCGATCGGAATTTTCGGCGCGTACGGCGTCGCACTCGCCGCGCAACTGCACGCGGGCGATGAATTCGCCGCCGCCGCGCAGCGTATTCGCGAAGCTCGTCCGACCGCGGTCAATCTTGCGTGGGCTGTCGATCGATTGCTTTCCGGTGCCTTAGCAGACTTGCTCGATGAAGCGAAGCGCGTTCACGACGAACAGCGCGAGATCGATCGGCGCATCGGTGCGGCCGCAATCGACCTCTTCCCGAGAGTCGGCAACGTCATCACGCACTGTAATACCGGACCCATCGCCACCGGCGGCGAGGGGACGGCGCTCGGCACGATTATCGCCGCGCATCGCGTGGGGAAGAAGCTCCACGTGTACGTCGATGAAACGCGGCCGCTTTTGCAAGGCGCCCGGCTCACGATGGTGGAGTTGCGCGAAGCGGGCGTTCCCGCAACGCTGATCGTCGACGGCGCAGCGGCGATCACGATGGCTCGCAAGTCGATCGCGGCTGTGGTCGTCGGCGCGGATCGCATCACGCGTAACGGCGACACGGCAAATAAGATCGGCACGTACGGACTTGCCATCGTTGCGGCCCATCACGGCGTACCGTTTTACGTCGCGGCGCCGCGCTCGACGTTCGACTTCTCGCTCGAATCGGGCGACGACATTCCGATCGAAGAACGCTCGCCCGATGAAGTGCGCATCACCAAAGACGATGCCGTCTATAACCCCGCCTTCGACGTAACGCCGGGTCGCCTGATCGCGGGCTTCATCACCGAATACGGCATTCTCTCGCCGCCCTACGACGAAGCGGTCCCCGACCTTGCGTCGCGTCCGAATATCGCAGCGCTCCTCGCGTGAAGTACTACGAGTTCATCGATAAAGAACCAAAACTCGGCGGACTCGTCATCATCGAGGGCGTGGAGTCGCAACTCGCGCAGCATGCCCTCGACGTAGCCCTCGACCGCGCGCTCGCGCCGGAAATGCGCGATCTCAATTTGGAAATCTTTGTTGGACCGGAGATGGAGTCGCCCGCGCGCATCGCCGATGCAATCAACGCGATGCCGTTTCTCGCCGACCGGCGCGTCGTCGTCGTGCGGCGATGTCATGATTTGCGCGCCGTTCCGCGCCGTGAGGTCTGGGCAATCGCGCAAAGCGTCCCCGCCGGCAACACGCTCATCCTTGAAGATCTTCTCGCGCCGACGAAAAAAACGAAACCGGAGCCGTTCGGTGCACTTGCCGGGCGCACGGCGTTACGCATCGATACGACGGCGAACGCCGAGACGCGCACGCGCTTCATCAAAGAAACGCTCGAGCGGCTCGGTGCGGTCGCGGAGCCCCGCGTGATCGCCGAGCTCACTGCAAGCGAAGCCGACCTCGGTTCGGTGAAGAACGATCTTGAGAAGTTGGCGCTGGGCGGGAAGAAGATTACGTTCGCCGACATCGAGCGCGAGAGCCTCACGGTCGAGGATCCCAAGGCCTACCAATTCGCCAGTCTCTTACTCGAGGGTAAAACGGCCGAGGCGCTGGCGCTTGCCTTCGAACTCTTCGCGAACGAATCGCGCGGCGCAGCGGTCCCGCTGCTCAGTGCACTTGCCACGGATTTTGGGATTATCTGGGAACTCGCCCGGCCGGGCGGCGGTGATATCCAGGGTCGCAATGCCTGGCGCGCCGGGAAGTTGCGGGCTGTCGCGGGACGAATCGGAGAGCGCCGCGCGCGCTTTGCCTACGAGAGCGCCGTCCGTGGTTTCGAGGCGGTTGTGACCGGGCGCATCGACGACCCGCGAACGATCGTGGAAATCCTCACTGCGGAGATCGCCGCGAAGGTCGTTCGCAGAGGATAAGCTCTCTTGGGCGACCAAGTTCGGGCGAGACGCGGGGTAGGATTTGTGCTACACCTGCGATGCCGCTTGTCACGATCCTCGTCTAAGGAGCTCTCTCTTTTATGCGCAGTCTTCTCACTCGTTTGGCCGCGCTCGGCGTTTTCGCCGCGACCGTCGCCGGTTGCTCCGGGGGGGCCGGAGGCAATAACCTCCCGGCGAGCGCCTTCCCGAACGGCGCAGGCGGCAACGGCGGCGGGCAACTGACCAACGTCACGACCCCGACTGGCGTCAATACGACGCTGACTGTTCCGGCAAACACGCTTGCGCCGACCGCGCTGTTCTTCACGACGACGGCCCCATTCAGCGGCTTCAACGTCGCCGCAACCTCGGTCGCGACTGCCGCTACGTTCGCGCAGGATCCGTCGCCGACCAACCTGCCGCCGAGCAACAGCACGGGCGCCTTCGTCTACCCGGCACCGCCGACGTTGTCCGACGCGATCACGTTCCAGGCGACCCAGGCTTCGCAGAATCCGACGCTCCTTAAAGGACCCACGGCTCCCAGTCTCGTCGTGAATTACTCGACGCCGCAGGTGTCCACCCCGGTCACTCTGAGCACGATCGTCGTCCACGCCTCGCTCACGGGCGGCGGCGCACCGGACTACGCCGGCGCATCGCTCGGGCTCGAACTGGTCGGCGGGTCCGGTGCCAGCGCCTACGACGTCCGTGTCAACTGCGGCATTCTCACGAATAAGGTCGCGACCTACAACTGCGGCCCGCTCCCGAGCTATGGACAAGTCCAGACCACGGCGACCGGCGGATTCGTTCCCCAGCAGTCCGTCCCCCCGACTTTCCCGGCGTTCCCGAATCCCGTGAATCCAACGGCGACCGGTGCCTATACCGGCATCGTCCCGACGATATACGCCGTCGTGACGTACGGAGCCGCGCTCCCGACGGGTCCTACGACGCTCAACATCGGCTACGTTTACGCAAAACAATAAAGCGCAGCGTCGCTAAGAAAAAGAGCATCGCGTTTCGACGCGGTGCTCTTTTTTTGTTTGCGGTGACGTTTCGCGACGAGGCTCGCCATTCTTCGGGCGCGAACCCACGATGAAAGATAATGAACGAAACAACATATGCATCGCCATTTTCGTGGCGCTACGGTCGCCCGGAGATGCGCGAACTCTTTTCCGAACGTAAACGTCGCTGTCTCTGGCGTGCGGTTTGGATCGCGCTTGCCGAATCGCAGATGAAAAGCGGACTCGTGAGCGAGGCGGAAGTCGCCGATCTTAAAGCGCATCGCGACGAAATCGATATCGAAGCGGCGCTCGCGATCGAACACGAAATCGGCCACGATCTGATGGCCGAGATTCGCGTCTTCGCATCGCAAGCAAAAATCGGCGGTGGCAAGCTGCATCTCGGCGCGACGTCGATGGATATCGAAGATACAGTCGAAATGTACCGCATGCGCGCGGCGACCGCGATGATACGTGAGTCGCTGCGCCTCTTGCTCGATGCATTTTCGGAAAAAATCGACAAGCACGCGGATTTGATTTGCATGGGCTACACGCACTTGCAGCCCGCCGAACCGACGACCGTCGGCTATCGTCTGGCAGTCTACGCGCAAGATTTGCTCATCGACGATGCGCAGCTTGCCTTTACGCTCACGCAGCTCACGGCCAAAGGCGTGCGCGGCGCAGTCGGCACTTCGGCGTCCTACATGCGTTTGCTCGCCGGCACCGGCCGTACGGCGGAGATGCAAGAGCAAGACGTGCTCGATGCCTTCGGTCTGACGGCTCGCGATGCGGCAACGCAAACGTATCCGCGCAAACTCGATTATCTGCTGCTCTCGTCGATCGCGGGCCTCGGCACATCGCTCTCGAAGTTTGCCGCCGACGTGCGCGTGCTCTCATCGCCCGGTTTTGGCGAAATGTTCGAGCCCTTCGGCAAGAAGCAAGTCGGCAGTTCGGCGATGCCGTTCAAACGAAACCCGGTGATGTCGGAGCGCATCGATTCGCTGGCACGGCTACTCGTCGGATACGCGGATGTCGCCTGGCAGAATTCGTCGACGAATTATCTAGAGCGCACGCTCGACGATAGTGCGAACCGCCGTACCATTCTTCCTGAGGCGCTGCTCTGCGCCGATGAAATTCTCTCGCTCGCTCGGAAGATCGTGACGGGTCTGCGCGTCGACGAGCGCCGCATCGCCGAAAACTTGCGTACCTACGGTCCGTTCTCGGGCACGGAAGCCGTCATGATGGATGCGGCCAAAGCTGGTGCCGACCGTCAGGAAATGCACGAGGTGATTCGCGAATCCGCGATGACCGCGTACGAAGCGTTGGCGCGCGGAGAATCCAATCCCCTCGCGCGCATTCTCGCCGATGACGAACGCATTACCGCGCACGTCGACCCGGCGGAGATTCGCGCGCAACTGGACCCTCTCACCCATAGCGGCGATGCCGCGATTCGTGCGCGCCGCGTGGCAAGCCGAATCCGCGGCGCCGTGGAGACTGCCACAGCGTGAACAAAGGCCATGAAATTGCTCGGGGCAAGACCAAGATTCTGTACGAATATCCGGGTCAGCCCGACGTCGTCGTGGTCGAGCAGACGGACAGTATCTCCGCGGGCGACGGCGCACGTAAAGATGTGATCGAAGGCAAGGGACGCATCGCTGCCAAGACGACGGCGCGCGTGTTTCGTTTGCTCAACCTCTGCGGACTGCCGACGCACTATCTGAGCGGCGGCGAAGACGACGACGACAACGAGATGCTCGTGCGTCGCGCGCAGATGATCCCGCTCGAAGTCATCGTGCGCGGCGTTGCGGCAGGCTCGCTCGTCAAACGCAAGCCCGGCATCCAGCGCGGTTCCCTGCTCGTGCCGCGCATGATCGAATTCTTTCTCAAGGACGACGCGAACCACGATCCGCTGATTGAATCGGACGCGATCGTCGCGGGCAATTATGCGACGCCGCAAGAAATCGCGACCATGAGCGAACTCGCGCGCATCACGTTTGAAATTCTCGCGCACGCTTGGCGTCGCCGCGATACGTTGCTCGTCGATCTCAAAATCGAGTTTGGCCGCATCGCAAGCGGCGACGGCAGAGGGTCGCTCGCGATCGCCGATGTGATCGACAACGACTCGTGGCGCGTGTGGCCGCAGGGTCGCGAAGATCTGATGCTCGATAAACAAGCCTACCGCAATCTCCCAACCGTCACGCCCGAAGCGCTCGCCGCGATCAAAGCGTCTTACGAACAGGTTGCAGAACTGGTCGGAACCTTTCCCCAGATGCGGCCGGGCATGGTCGCGATCGTTTGCGACGGTCCGCAACACACGGAACTTGCGAGTACGATCGCACGCGCGATCGGCAACTTCGGTTTGCCGAGCGTCCGTCACGTCGTCTCGGTCGAACGCACACCGGGCTACGCGCTGCAGCTCGTATCGCAGCTCGATGCGACGTTCGCGCGCATGGTCGTCATCGCCGTCGGCGGTCCGGGCTCGGCCCTGCCGGGGATGCTCGATAACGCAACGGCCAATCCCGTGCTACGGGCGATCTCGGGCGATCTGGATTTAGACATGCTGAGTTTTTCGTGTGCAAAGGCGCTCGGACTCGAAGACACTGTGGTGTTCGGGCGCGTGCTGCTCATGCAGGCCAACGTCCGTTCGGCTGTGATGCAGGCCGACGCGCAAGTGCAGGCCCAGATGCAGCAGTCGCAAGGCGCGCTTGCATAACGTGACCACGACGTCCTTCGAAACGGAAATCGACGCTTATATCGCGGGACTCTCGCGCTATGGCGTCGCGCTCTCGGGTGATGAGATTCGCCGCATCGCCAACACGCTTGGCCGATTGCCGAGCGAGACCGAACTCTATGCCTTCGATGCGCAGTGGAGCGAGCATTGCTCGTATAAATCGAGTCGTCATCATCTGCGGCGTCTGCCGACCGAAGGTCCGACCGTCATGCAAGGGCCCGCAGAAGATGCGGGCATTTTGCATCTCGGCGAGTGGAAGGGCGAACGCTACGGCATCGTCATCGCGCACGAATCGCACAACCATCCCTCGCAGGTCGTGCCGTTTGAGGGCGCCGCGACGGGCATCGGCGGCATCGTGCGCGACGTGTTGTGCATGGGCGCGCAAGTCATCGCCATCGCCGACCCGCTGCGCTTCGGTCGACTCGATGACGCGCACAGCCGTTATGTCGCGCAAGGCGTGGTCGACGGCATCGCCGCGTACGGCAACGCGATCGGCGTGCCGAACATCGGCGGCGATGTGTATATCGATGGGTCCTTCGATGACAACGTGCTCGTCAACGTCGTCGCACTGGGTCTGATCAAAGAGTCCGAGATCATTCACTCTAAGGCGCCTAGAGACTCGGTCGGCTGGGATATCGTGCTTGTCGGCAAGGCGACCGATCGCAGCGGCTTCGGCGGTGCGTCGTTTTCATCGGTCACGCTCGATGAAGACGATGCCGAAGCGAATAAAGGCGCGGTTCAAGTCCCCGATCCGTTCCTCAAAAACGTCATCATGCGAGCGTCGTACCGCGTGTTCGAGTCCTTACGTGCGCAAGGCATCGTCGCGGGCTTCAAAGATCTCGGTGCCGGCGGCATGGCGGGTTGCACCCTCGAACTCGTCTCCTCGGGCGGCTACGGCGCGATCATCGATCTCGACAAAGCGCCGACGGGGCAGCCGAATTTGCCGCCCGCGGTCATCGCAATCGGCGAGACGCAGGAGCGTTTGGCGTGGGTCGTGCCGCCGTCGTTCACCCCCGAATTGCTGCGAATTTACAACGAAGAGTTTTCGCTGCCCGAGATTTCGCGCGGAGCCTGCGCCGCGGTCATCGGCGTTGTAACCGAGGAACCTTTCTACGTCGCACGCTTTCAGGGTGAAGAAGTCATGCGCGTTCCGACGCGTTTTCTCACCGACGGAGTGCGCTACAACCGTCCCTACACGATCGCGCTGCCCGACGTCGAGCCCTTCGCGACGTTCGATGCGCGTACGCTCGACCGCCGCGTCGCGGGCCTCGACCGCGCGATGGTGGAAAAAATTCTGTCGCACCGCGATGTGTGTTCGCGCGCGCCGATCTACACGCGCTTCGACTCGGTCGTGCGCGGTACGACGGCGATTCCGGCGGGCGAGGCCGACGCGGGTGTGATCGTGCCGATCCCAGGTGCTCCGCTTGCCGTCGCGCTCTCGGTCGACGGCAATCCGCGCTACGGCGCGATCGATGCCATGCGCGCAGCCGAACTCGCCGTCTGCGAATCGGCGCGCAACGTTACGGCAGTCGGCGCGCGACCGGTCGGGATGACGGACTGTTTGAACTTTGGCGATCCGACCGATCCCAAACACCTCGGCGAGTTTGTCGCCGCCGTCGACGGGCTCGCGTATGCGGCAGGCCGCCTCGGCACACCGTTCGTCTCCGGTAACGTCAGTCTCTACAATCAATCAAAAGCCGGGCGCGCGATCGCACCCTCGCCGATCGTCGCGTGCGTCGGGACGATCGCCGATATTGCGAAATCTGCAACGTTCTCGATCAAGCGGAGCGGTTCTGCCGTGCATTTCGTCGGCATGCCGCAGCCGAATTTTGGTGGTTCGGTGTACGCCGATCTCTGCGGATTCGCCTCACCGAATTTGCCGACGATCGATTACGACGAAGTCGCGCGCGAGATCGATCTCATGATCGAAGCCTTCGACGATGGTATCGTGCTCGCGGCGCACGACATCTCCGACGGCGGTGCGATCACCGCCCTCTGTGAGATGGCCTTCGCTAGTCTGGATCGCAATCGCGCCGGATTCCGCATCGACACGAACGCGTTCTTCGATTCGGACGCCCGCGAAGAGGCGATCTTCTACGGCGAGGCCGGCGGCTTCATTGTCGAGGTGACCGACCCTGTGGCATTCGCGCGGCTCGCCGCGCGGCATCGCGTGTTCGCACCGCTCATCGCTCGTACGACGGGCGACGCAACCCTGCGCTACAACGATCTTGCTTTCGATCTCTTCGAACTGCGTGAAACGTGGGCTGCACCGCTGCGCGATTTCTATGCGGAGGCAATCGCGTGAGCGTCGCGGTGATGGTCTTCCCCGGCACCAACAGCGAAGACGAAACGCTGCGCGCGGTTGAAGCCGCTGGTCTTGAGGGACGGCTCGTCCACTGGAGCGCTGATCCCGCAAGTGTGCGCGGATTCGCTGCATACATTCTTCCCGGCGGCTTTGCCTATGAAGATCGCATTCGCGCCGGCGCCGTTGCCGCGCATGACAAGCTTATGGACGTCGTGATCGAGGGCGCGCAAAACGGCAAACTCGTACTCGGCATTTGCAACGGCGCGCAGATTCTGCTCGAGACCGGCCTTGTACCCGGGACGGGTCCGATCCGCCGACCGACGGCGGCCTTCGCACCGAACGCGCACGGCGGCCGCTTCCGCTCGGTTCGCGTGTACGCGCGTCCGGTCGGTGAGCGCGCGCGTTCGCCGTTCCTCGCCGCGCTCGGCGCTGCGCCGATTCCGATGTGGGCCTCACATGGCGATGGCCGTTTAGTTGCTAGTCCGAGCGAACTGCAGACGATCGAGGCGGGCGGACACATCGCCTTCGTCTACTCCGATGAGGCGGGCATCACGAGTGAGGCGGTCGTTCCAAACGGATCGGCACTCGGCATTGCGGGCTTGGTGAACACGCGCGGCAACGTGCTTGCAATCATGCCGCATCCCGAACGCGACGGATGGGTCTTCCAGCATCGCGACGGCGCGGAGAAGCTTGCGGCGATGAACGATTCGAAGGCGATGCTCGCACCCTCGGGCGGCTCGGCGATCTTTTCGGCGCTCGCGCAAGCGCTCGGCGCAGGTGTGCGATGATCGCGCGCTTTGCCGTCTCGCTCACGATTCCGGATAATACGGCCTACACGACGCTCGTCGCGCTCAGGCATCTGGGGATCGACCTCGAGCGAATCGAGCGCGCCGAACTGTACGGATTCGACGGCGATTTCGACCTCGCGCAGCTCGAAGCGACGATCCGCACGATCGAAACGATTTTCAACCCGAACAAGCATCGGTTGGAACTCCGTTTCGGCGCGGATCCCTTGCCGGGAGAAGTGTGGATCGATGAGCGCGACGAATCTGAATCGACTACCACGCGGGTAACGGTTGCCGGACGGACGCTCCAAGGCGTCCGGTCACTCCGGCGAGCCACCGCGTGGCGACTCTTTTCGGACGGCAAAACCGCCGATTCAGCGACCGTCGGGCGTGCGGTCGAGACCTTGCTTTGCAATCCAGCGTTTCAAAGGGCACAGTATGATCCTCGCACCACAACCATCGCTTCGCATGCCTGACCGCAACGTCGGCCAGTTCTACACGATCGCGACGCTCGGCTCGCATTCGGCACTTCAGATTCTCAAAGGCGCGCATGACGAGGGCTTTCGGACGCTCGTCATCGCGAACGAAGAGACGGAGCCGCTCTATCGTTCGTTCGCGTTCTGCGATGAGACGATCACCATCAAAGAGTACAGCGAGTTCATGTCACTCGTGCCGGAGCTCGAGAAGCGCAAGATCATCATCGTGCCGCATGGATCGTTCGTTGCGTATCTCTCGCTCGAAGAGCACAAGAACATGACGATTCCGTACTTCGGCAACAAGGCGGTATTGGATTGGGAAGCGAGCCGCGAGTTGCAGCGCCAGTGGCTGACGGCTGCCGGTCTGAACGTGCCGCGCCAATTCCACACGGGAGCCGAAATCGATCGCCCGGTGATCGTGAAGCTTTACGGTGCGCAGGGCGGAAAAGGCTACATGTTCCTGCGCAATTCCGAGGACTTCGACCAGCGCGCGGGCCTGCTCGCAAAGCAACAGTATATCTTGCAAGAGTACATCATCGGCGTACCGCTTTACATCCACTATTTCTACTCGCCGCTTACCGGCAAGCTCGAAATCATGTCGATGGATCGCCGCTACGAAACCAACGTCGATTCGCTCGGGCGCATTCCCTCGCGGGCGCAAGAGCACATGGACATCGACCCAAGTTACGTCGTGGTCGGCAACTCGCCGCTGAGCTTGCGCGAGTCGATGCTCGCCGAGGCGTACCGGATGGGCGAGAACGTGGTCCGGGTCTCGCAAGATATTTGCGGTCCCAAAGGACTCTTCGGTGCGTTCTGCATCGAGACGATCATTACGCCGGACGCACAATTTTACGTCATGGAAGTGTCGGCGCGCATCGTTGCGGGAACGAACCTTTTCATCGATGGATCGCCGTATTCGTACCTCAACTACAGCGAGCCGATGTCGACCGGCCGTCGCATCGCCCGCGAAATCAAAAATGCCCTGCTCAGCAACGCGCTCGATGTGGTCCTCGACGATAACAGCGTGGTGTAGGCCGCTCGCGTTTTTATGCGCGCTTGGCTTGACTGTCGGCACGGCGCGTGCGGAGATCCTAACGGATCCGCTTGCGCTGTACGCCCAAATGAAAAAAGTGTACGACCGGGGTGCTGCCGCCGGTTGGCCTTACATAAACAATCTCGATTACTTCGCAGCCGTGCTCGATGCCGGCCGCGCCTATTCGCTTCGTCGTCCCGACGATCCGAACGCTGCGGAAATTCAGGCGCTGACGGTAGACCTCGCCGACGGGCTCCGCTACGATGCCCTCCTCGATGAGAACGCGGCCGCGTGGTACGTGCGTGAAGCGGCAAGCGCCGTCATCAAATCCGGCGATGCTGCGCGCACGCCCAAAGCGGAAGCGCTGCTGGTGAAACTCGCCGCGGACGATGCCGATCCGAAGGCGCTCGCACGCCATGCGGACCTCGACGCCACGGCAATCGCCGTGCAGTATCCCCGCGACCCCGATGCGCTCATCGAGCAGGTCGATGCAGACCTACGCGCCTACGCTCTCACGCACGATACGAATTACCGTGCTATTGCACTGAGTCGTGCGGGCCAACCGCTCTTTCCCATCGGCATCGTTACCGGCCGCACGGGAAGCGAGCTTTTTACCGTTGCTCGGTCCGCGGTCGCGGAAGCGCCGGGGTATTCGTATGAAGAGCGCGTCGCCGGTCACGCCGTCCTCTCGCACCGCGCCGCCACACATATTCCCATCGTGATCGGTCACGTGCAGGCGATGACGCACGAGGCACGCCTCGTTATTACGGCGCCGGCCGATGAATACTTCGGCAATGCCCGACTTTCGCCGATCGGTGTAGGAAATGAAATCATCCGCATCGGCAAGTATCTCGACGTCGGCTGGGGCGACCGCATGACGGCGGATGCCTTGCGTGTCTCGACGGCACTCGTCGACTGGCAGAAGCAGTATCCCCGCGACTACGCGATACCGCGCACGCTCCTGAGCGCCTACAAGACGATCGCACGCATCGATTCTCCCGATGCGAAAACGGCCGCGGCACAACTCAAAGCGCTGCTAACGATCCAGTACAACACGACCGACCAGGCGCACTCGCTCCTCTCGTCGTAGCCGAACGCCGTGCCTAACGTTTCGGAAATGCTCGCGAAGTACGATCTCGCGAAGCTCACGCTTTGCTCCATCGGCAGCCACTCGGCGCTCGAAGTCGCCGCCGGCGCCCGCGCTCAAGGTCTGAGCAATCTGATCGTGACCGAAAAAGGGCGCGACCAAACGTATGCGCGGCACTATAAGCGCATCGAAGGCGTGCGCTCGCGCGGTTGCGTTGATGAGACGCTGGAACTTGGGGCGTTTTCCGATATTCTCGATGACGACGTACAAGCTAAACTCGCTGCGCGCAACGTCATCTTTCTTGCAAACCGATCGTTCGAAGTGTATCTGCGCCAGCGATATTCATACGACGAGATCGAAACGCGCATGCGCGTGCCGTTTTTCGGCAGTCGTACGCTGCTCAAAGCTGAGGAGCGCGACGTCGCAGACAATCAGTATGCGCTTCTGTCGCGCGCGGGCGTGCGGTTCCCGGTGCAGTTTAGCGATCCCAAAGAAATCGATCGTCTGGTCATGGTGAAGGCGCCGCACGCGAAGATTTCATTCGAGCGTGCGTTTTTTCTGTGTCGTTCTTACAAAGAGTACAAGAAAATTGCAAAGCGCCTGCTCGACGACGGGATCCTCAACGATACCGGGCTTGCGGGCGCGATCATCGAGGAGTACGCGCTCGGCCCCTCGATCAACCTCAATTTCTTTTACTCACCGATCCTGGGCGAACTCGAATTGTGCGGGACGGACACGCGCCGCCAAACAAATCTTGAAGGGCTCAAAAATCTACCGTTCGCGCAGGCTAAGGCACTCAAAAATGAACCCGTGCGCTTGGAAGAAGCGGGGCACATCGCCGCAACGCTGACCGAATCGATGCTGGAGAAAGCCTTCGACATGGGGGAACGCTTTGTTGCGGCAACGCAAGACGCCGGAGGCCCGGGGATCATCGGGCCGTTTGCGCTCCAGTGCATCATCATCGCGGGTCCGCCCAAAACATTCGTCTGCTACGACGTCTCCCTGCGTATCCCGGGATCGCCGGGCACGCGCTACACGCCGTATACCTCCTACCGCTGGGGCCGTGACATCGCTGTAGGCGAGCGCATCGCGATGGAAGTTTGTTGGGCCCGGGATGCGGGCCGCCTGAGCGATATTCTCACCTAAGCGCCGAATAGGCACCCATGGGCGACCCTGCGGACACGGTTCGGGAATTCCTCGATCGGCACTATCCCGATTACGGATACCGCGACGGCAGGTTCATCTTGGCCGCCCCGAGTGGCATCGCGGCGCGCCGCTCCTTCGGGCAGCGACTCCAGCGATTCCTCGAGCAGACACATACCGGATACGACTACGAAATACGTGGCGGCGAATATGTTCTGGTGTCGCCTCACGATTTCGTTTCCACGACGACCTGTACGCGTCTTTCTTATTTTCTCAACGCGGGGATCTTGCCGCGTAACTTGGGATTCGTTTCCGATTCGAATGGTGGTTTCGAATTCGACAATGGAGATGTTTTAGCGCCCGATGTCGCTTTTATATCGAGGGAACGGCTTCCATCGTCGCCTGAAGTTTTTTGCTGAAGCGTGCCCGAGCTCGTCGTCGAAGTTCAGTCGAGTTCCGATCGGGAGTACGCCGTGCGCGCGAAGCTCGAGCTGCTCCTCGCAAAAGGGTCGATCGTTGCGATCTACGTTGACCCCCGCGAACACCGATTCGAAATTCTTCGTGCAGACCGGGAATCGCAAATTTTCCAGCACGGCGAGACCGTGACGATCCCGGACGTGCTACCCGGATTTTCGTTACCGCTCGTCGATCTTTGGCCGTAGCGACAGGCCATGCGGCTCTCGGCGGATACGGCTCGGGAATTCCTCGAGCGTCACTATCCCGAATACGGTTATGACGGAGATCTCTTGGCGCCCGATGTTGCATTCATCTCCGTTGACCGGATGCCGACGCTCCCCGAGGTGTACGCGTCTGGGGCACCGGAGATCGCCGTCGAAATTCGCTCCAGTTCTGATCGCGAGATGAACGTCCGAGCGAAGCTCGCGCGACTTCTGGCGAAGGGGACGATCGTTGCGATCTACGTCGATCCGCGGTCGCACCAATTTGAGATACTTCGCACCGGGCGCGCCTTTGAGATATTCGAGGACGGCGACACGGTGACGATCCCGGACGTGCTCCCCGGATTTTCTTTATCGCTCGTCGACCTGTGGCCGTAGCGACAGGCCGAATCCGGGGTTCGCGCCAAACTTTGGGCGATGGTCGGTCAGGTTAGCGCCCCGCCCCGCGGCGTCGTCATTTTAGACTTCGGGGCACAATATAGCCAGCTCATCGCTCGCCGCACGCGCGAAGCGCGCGTCTACAGTGAGATCCTCCCTTACGACGCGTCGTGGGCGGAGATCGAGAAGCGCAATCCCGCGGCGATCATCCTTACGGGTGGGCCGGAGAGTACGCTTGGGCCGGATTCGCCCCGCATGGACCCGCAGATTCTCAAGAGCGGTATCCCGCTGCTGGGGATCTGCTATGGCATGCAGCTGATCGCGCGCGATCTCGGCGGCGAACTCGTGCCGCTTGGACATGCAGAATTCGGCCCGGCGCAACTCGAAAACGATGCGCCGCAAAGTTCGCTCTTCAAAAATGTTCCGGCGCAGAGCCGCGTGTGGATGTCGCACGGCGACTCCGTCGTCAAGCCGCCTGCCGGGTTCACGTCGCTTGCGCACACGCCGCGCTGCAACATCGCCGCGATCGGCGATGAGACCCGCAAGATTTTCGGCGTGCAATTCCATCCCGAAGTCGTACACAGCGACTTCGGCACCGCGATCATCGAGAATTTTCTTCACGGGATCGCGGGGATCGACAGCTCGTGGGAGATGGATTCGTTCGTCGACCGCTCGATCGCGGAGATCAAGGCGAGAGTCGGCGATTCAAAAGTGATCTGCGCGCTCTCGGGCGGTGTGGATTCGGCCGTCGCCGCAACGCTCGTCGCGCGGGCGATCGGGCAGCAGCTCACGTGCATCTTCGTCGACACCGGACTTTTGCGTAAGAACGAGGCGAAGAACGTGATAGAGGCGTTCCGTGACGTCTTGCATCTCAACGTGATCGCGGTCGACGCGACGGATCGTTTCATGGAGCGCCTCGCCGGCGTCGTCGATCCCGAAGAGAAACGCATCCGAATCGGTCACGAATTTATCGCGATTTTCGAAGAAGAATCGACCAAGATCGAGGATGTAAAATTCCTCGTACAGGGTACGCTCTATCCCGACGTCATCGAATCGAAGACGCCGGGTTCTAAAGCCGGCCACAAGATCAAGTCGCACCACAACGTCGGCGGCTTACCCGAGACGATGAAACTCGAGCTGATCGAACCGCTGCGCACACTCTTCAAAGACGAAGTTCGCAAAGCCGGCGCCGTACTCGGCTTACCGGCCGCGATCGTCGCGCGTCAGCCGTTCCCAGGACCCGGGCTTGCCGTGCGTATTCTCGGTGCCGTCGACCGGGGGCGCGCCGAAACGGTGCGTCAAGCCGACGACATCGTCACAAGCGAGATCGAAGCCGTCGCGCATACGCTCACACCGCGACCGTGGCAGTATTTCGCCGTGCTCACCCCGCTGCAATCGGTCGGTGTCATGGGTGACGGCCGGACCTATGCGGATCTCGTCGCGGTTCGCGCGATCACAAGCGAAGACGGGATGACCGCCGATTGGGCGCGTCTGCCGCACGAATTGCTCGAGCGCATCTCGACGCGGATCGTCAACGAAGTGCCGGGCGTCAACCGCATCGCCTACGACATCACCTCGAAACCCCCGGCAACGGTGGAGTGGGAATGAGAATCCTCGTCGTCGGCAATGGCGCGCGCGAAGACGCGCTCGTGTGGCGTCTCGCGCAATCCGAATCGTGCGACGCGATTTTCTCGACGCCCGGTAACGCCGGTACGGCAGCGCGCGGTGAGAACTGGGCGATCGCCGCAACCGATAGCCGCAAGATCGTCGATCGCGCGAAAGCCGAGAAGATCGACCTCGTCGTGCTCGGTCCGGAAACGGCGATCGCCGCGGGAGTCGGCGACAAATTGCGCGAGGCTGGTTTCGCCGTCTTCGGTCCGAATCGTTCGGGTGGGCGGCTTGAATCCAGCAAGATTTTTGCGAAGCGATTCATGGAACGCCATGGCATTCCGACCGCGCGCGGGCGTGCGGTGCATTCGCTCGATCAGGCGCTCAAAGTGCTTGACGATTGGCGCGGGGGCGTCGTCGTCAAAGCGGACGGGCTCGCGGCGGGCAAAGGCGTGGTCGTCACCGACGACGTCGCATCGGCGCGCATCGTTTTGCGTGACTGGTACGAAAATAAACGCGTCCCCGGCGGCGGCGTCGACGTACTGCTCGAAGAGAAACTCATCGGCCGCGAGATCAGCGTGTTCGCGATCGCGGATGGCCGCGCGATGATTCCGCTTGCCGCGGCGTGCGACTACAAGCGAGCCGGGGACGGTGATACCGGGCCGAACACGGGCGGCATGGGCGCGTACTCGCCGCCCGTCGGATTCCCGCCCGACTACCTCGACATCGTGCGCGAGCGCGTGATCGCCCCGGCCCTGCGCGGTTTGCTTGCCGAAGGCGAAACGTACATCGGAATTCTGTACTGCGGCCTAATGTGGACGGCAAACGGCCCCTCCGTGATCGAATTCAACGCGCGCTTCGGCGACCCCGAAACGCAAGTGCTCATGCCGCGTATCGGCGGCGACTTTGCGCGTTTGCTCAAATCCGCGGCGGACGGGGCGATCGAAATCGATGCGGCGCAGTTTGCAAGCGATGTCTGCGTCGGCGTGACGCTCGCGTCGGTCGACTATCCGCGCGCGAGTTCGCCCGTCGGCGGGATGCCCGCGAACTTCACGCTCTCCAACGGCTCGGTTGCCTTCTGGGGCGGCTCCAAGCGCACGGACGATACGGTCGATGCATCCGGCGGCCGGGTGCTCACGGTCTGCGGTCGCGGCCCCGATCACAGGATCGCCCGCGAGCGGGCGTATGCGGCAATCGAAGAACTCAAACGCCAGTTCCCGCTGGGCGTAAAGCTCGCGTATCGCTCGGATATCGCGCTGCTCGACATCCCCGCGCCCGCCTAACACTTCCCGCCCAAGCGCGAAACCTGCAGCCCGGAGCACGGGTAGAAGTGAGTGCCATGTATCAACGCCCTCCTTCCGACCGTACCCGCGTCGCCGCGGCCCCCTCTCTCCTCGCGCAGGTGCTCGGCATCACGGCGATCGGTTTCCTGATCACCGCATGCGCTGCGTACATCTTCAAAAATGTGCCGCCGATTATGGGCATCGTGGGCTCCCTTGGCGGCCTCGCGCTGCTCTTTGCGATGTCGGGCGCGCGCGGCAATCCGCAAGTCCAGCTGCTGTTGTTTTACGCGTTCACGTTTCTCGAAGGCATCGGCATCGCGCCGATGATCTCGCGCTACACGGGTCTGTACGGTTCCGGTATCGTCGTCGATGCCGCGACCACGACGGGCTTGGGTATGCTCATCTTAGGCGCGATCGCCTACGCCTTCAGTTTCGATTGGCGCCGGCTCTCCGGGATCGCCTTTGGGGCACTCATCGCGCTGCTCGTGGTCGGGCTAATCTCGGCGTTCACACATTTCTTGCATCCGGGTATCTACGCGTGGCTGACGCTCGGAGTTTTTTCGCTCCTGACGTTAGTCGACTTTGCGCGCATCCGCGGCGCTGCCGGCGCGGGTTACGGCGGAAACGCCGTCGACCTTGCCGTCTCGATTTACCTGGACGCGATCAACATTTTCATCGCTTTGCTCTCGATTTTCGGCGGCCGCTCGCGCGATCGCTAAACGGGGGGTGCGAAACCGGGACGCACCGCCCTGCCTCTTGAAGATTACACTATGGCGAGGTCGTACGATTCTGAAGCCCCCATGCCCACTGGCGACTCCCTCCACGAAGAATGCGGAGTTACGGGCGTCTTCGCACCTGGAGCGGACGCGGCGCGGCTAGCGTTCTTTGGCCTATATGCGCTTCAACACCGCGGCCAGGAGAGCGCCGGAATCGCGGTCTCCGACGGCGAGCGGATTTCGAGCCATCGCGACATGGGCCTCATCGGCGGCATTTTCGATGAAGATATCCTTGGCACGATGCATGGCTTTATCTCGGTCGGCCACACGCGCTACTCGACGAGCGGCTCCTCGATCATGTGCAACGCGCAGCCGTTCATCGAAGAGACCGACATCGGACAGTTTGCCTACGCGCACAACGGCAACCTCACCAACAGCGAAGAACTGCTCAAACGTCTCCCGCCGGACATTCACTTAGAAGCGACTTCGGATTCGGAGATTCTCTCGAAAACGATCGCCCTCGCCGAAGGCGAGACGATGGTCGATCGCATCAAAGCAGCGATGCGTATCGCCGAGGGCGCGTACTCGGTCGTGATCGGAACTAAAGATACGATTTACGCATTCCGCGATCCGTGGGGCGTGCGACCGCTCTGCATCGGCACGTACGGAGATGACGGCTACATGGTCGCCTCCGAATCGTGCGCGCTCGCAACCGTCGGTGCGACGTATCTGCGCGAAATCGAAGCCGGCGAAATCGTCGTCATCGACAAGAACGGCCTACGCACGGAGCGTACGGAAGTCGTGAAGCCGCCGGCGCTCTGTATGTTCGAATATATCTATTTTGCGCGGCCGGACTCGGTGCTCTCGGGGCGCTCGATCTACATGGCGCGCTACCAGATGGGCAAAGCGCTCGCGCGCGAGCATCCCGTCGACGCCGATGTCGTGATGGCGGTCCCCGACAGCGCGATTCCGGGTGGTATCGGTTATGCAGCCGAGAGCGGGTTGCCGTACGTCGAAGGTCTGATCAAGAACCGGTATATCGGGCGCACTTTCATCAGCCCGAACCAGCAGATGCGCAGCCAAGGCGTGCAACTCAAATTTAATCCGATCGTGGAAAATCTGCGCGGCCAGCGTGTCGTCGTCGTCGACGATTCGATCGTACGTGGGACCACCACACCGCGCATCGTGAGCCTGTTGCGTGAAGCCGGTGCGCGCGAAGTGCATCTACGCATTACCTCGCCGCCGATCGTACATCCGTGCTACCTCGGGGTCGACATGGCAACGTACGAAGAACTGATCGCGCACAATCTGACGGTCGAGCAGATTTGCGAGAAAGTCGGCGCGGATTCGCTCGGTTATCTCTCCCTCGATGGCCTCGTCTCCGCTACCGGCCGCGAAAACGGCGATTTTTGCCTGGGCTGTCTCACCGGCCGCTACCCCGCAGAACCGGCGATGGCCGGCGCAACCCCGGGGCGCCGTTCGGCCTAAACCGGTAACCGTACCTCACCTTTGCTTCCGGCTTGCACAGTGCGTCTGCTCGTTGCTCTACGGAATCAAACTATCGCGTTAGAAAGCGGCAACGAACGCCTACCAAGCATCTGAGATGCGCAGCGACGTCCGCACGAAGGCGCTCCTCGTGCGTGGACTGAACGGTTGGGCCTCAACTGACCTGCCATCCCGTTCAAGGCCGTCTCGGCCACTGGACTTGCTTAACGCAAGTCAAGGAAATGAATGCTGGCGTTTCTGTTAGCTTTTAGCTATTTAATACATGCGAGAGATGTGCTTCGGCCACCCAATCCTCCCGTGTTAAAGACATGGAGTGCGGAAGCCCCACGACGAGAAACGTTGACGGTTCAGACCAGAGACGGCATCCAACTGCGAGGGTGGCTCTACAAGACTGACCGGCGCGGCGCTCCATACGTTTTGTTCTTCTATGGAAACAACGACGATATGTCTCACGAAGAGTATCGGCTCTCGTGGTTGCGGGACACGTTTCACATAAATGCCATCTGCTTTGATTATCCCGGATATGGATTTAGCGGCGGCTCCGTGAATATTGCGGCGTTACAGTCGACAGCCTTACAGGAATTCGACTTCACCCGTTCTCACGTAATACCGAGTACCGCGACGCCGATCTTCTCATACGGCTGGTCGATCGGAGCGGGAGTTGCAATCCATGTTGCGGCGGAGCGGAAGACTGCAGGATTGATTTTACAAGCCCCTCCTGCGAGTTCACAAGAGATGACGAAATGGGTTTCGGAACGCTATATTCCCCAGTCGGTCCGCGGCTTTGTGAAGCTCGAAGCGGAACCGGCCGTTAAACAACTGTTCGATAATGCTGCTGCGATTCACACCGTGGCTGCCCCGCTGCTCATTATTCAAGGAGAGCTCGACGACGTCGTTCCGCTCGGACAAGGTCGAGAGGTCTTAGACGCCTCGCCAGCCACGCGGAAGCGCTTTGTAATGGTGCCCGGCGCTCACCACAACGATTTAAATTTTGCGGAGCCGCCCGCATCGGTCGCCGTCCGGGAATTTCTCCGCACGTTTTCGGCAGGTAAGTCCGGTAAACGAAGCTTGCTTTACTCAACTAAGATATTGGGGACGTCGTTTCGTTTGCGCGTTCCGAAGGTTCCTCGCTAGAAAACCATTCCCACGCGGAGGGGTCATCCGAACGAGCGAGCCATCCCGGTGCCAATCATTGCATCGCGTGTGACGAGTGCGGCGAGCTGTTTTTCAGTCCAACCCACCGTGCCCGACGGCCGCAGCGGTAAAACCATGTAACGCATGTCGGCCGTACTGTCGTGCACGCGTACCGTCACCTTATCCGCAACGTGTAATCCGAATTCTGCGAGTACCGCCCGCGGTTCGCGAACGACGCGGGCGCGGTAGGCGCGGCTTTTGTACCAACCCGGCGGGACGCCCAGGAGCATGCGCGGGTAGCACGAGCAGAGCGTGCAAACGATGACGTTGTGGACCTCGGGCGTGTCTTCGACGACGACAAGGTGCATCACGCCCGGGTCGATGCCAAATTCGCGCATCGCCACACTGCCGTCAGCGAGCAGACGTGCTTTGAATGCATGATCGCACCAAGCGTGCGCGACGAGTTGTGCGGCGCGTTCGGGCGTGCGGCCTTCCATCGCGGAGATCTCTGTCTGCACGTCGGCTGCGCTGACGATGCCTTTGTCCACCAGCAATTCGAAGAGCGCGAACGAGAGGCGCTCGTGATAGGTGGTCGGGTGCTCGTCGTGGTCGTGCGGATGCGCGTGTCCGTCACTCATAGGAGTTCAAGCCAGTGGTCGTAGATTTCGATGTCGATCGTATCGCCGTCGTGCGCGGAATCGAAGAGATCGCTGTGCGAGAAGCGCACGCGATAGAGCGTGCGCAGATCGCCCGACTTCCCGTACGCCAGGCGTTCGGGGTTTTCGAAGCGTCCGCAGACGCGTTCGATCGTGCCGGTTTTGCCGCGCGCGTAGCGGGGGACGCGGAGATGTCCGGGCGGATACATCCCCCGCACGCGTACGCGGCTGCCGGGTTCGAATTCGCTCACGCGTGACGCTCGCGCTCTTCGATCTCAGCGAGCTTTTCGCCGAGTTCATCGACCGTCACGATGCCTTTTTCGAGCATGTTTTGCGTGATCGAACTGATCCAACGCTCGTAATAGCCGAGCGAATCGTAAGCCTCGCGGCCGAGCGACTCGACCCCGCGCCGCAGTTCGTCGACCGTCATGAGGCGGCCGCCGGGGCGCTTGGGATTGGACAGCAACATCATGAGTGCATCGACGCGCTGCTCCCAAAATGCCCGGTCGTGTTCCGTGCGGTCGATCCGGCCCTCGTTGAGCCCGCCGACGTCGTGAATTCCGCGTTCGATCATCTTCGGAACGCTACGCCGCCAGGCACTTCTCTCCCGCCGCGAAGCGATTTGCTTTAAAAATGGTTTTTGGTGGGTACGTTCCTTCGTGGAGGTTCTATGCCTGAGAAGAAACCGAACAGTCCGAGCGTCCCAAACGAAATCAACCGCGGTCTGTATCTGAATCCCGACACGATCGGTGATTTGGAAAATAGCCCGCTGCTCGACGTCGCGCGCAAGAACGTCGAGACGACGAACTACGCCGATGAGGCCACCAAAGACAACGAGTTCCGCCGCCGCAAAAACGAAGACGGGTAACCCTCTGGCGGATGTCGCCGATTGAAGAGTATGTCGGCAACTGGCTTCGAGGCCGCCAGACGATTACGTTCTTGCAACGCAGTGTTATTTTTAGTGGGCCGTGCCTCGCCGTCCGCCTTAGGAAGAGCGCTAGTCGGTCTGCTAGAGCTGGTAAGAGGTCGGTAACACCGGCGCTTGCGGATCGTCGACATCGTCAATTGGATTCTGCTGTGGAGCGTCGGGGTCGTCGATGACGGGTTCTTCTGGGTTCATAAAGTACGCGTTCCGCATCGAACCCGATGGTAAACGCCCAGGGCCGCATTTATTATGGTGCCCGCTGGGCGCTTGCCGTCGTGTGACCGGTGAGTGCGGTGTAGAGTGCGATCCCCGATGCGCTCAGATTTCCCCGGCAGCACCTGGAGAGATGATTCGCGTTCGCCTGCAGTAGTTCCAGATCGGAGCGAGGGGATCACCCGCACCGATCTGCCATGTTTTCCGCGCAATTTTCGCCAAATTGTTATCCGACCGCTATCTGCCGCTCACAAAAAAACGAGAACCCGAACGGTCCTCGTTTTCGGATCGGCCGGAGACGCGGCGGCTAGACGGTTGCCGCGACTTTGCCGTTGCTGTGCGGCATGCCGTTCTTTGCGATCTCTTCCACGTAAGCCACGAATGCGCGCACGGGCACGCCCGTCGGCCCTTTGGCAAGGAACGGTGATTCCGAATCGAGATACGCCGTACCGGCGATATCGAGATGGATCCATGGCGTTTCTTCTTTGACGAACGCACGCAAGAAGGCGCCGGCGGTTTCGCTGCCCGCCATGCGGCCGGTCGAGTTACGCAAGTCGGCGATTTCGCTCTTGACCGTTTGTGAGAACTCATCGTAGAGCGGAAGCTGCCAGTAGCGTTCGCCCGTGTCGGCGACCGTCGCCAGGAAGTGCTTCACGAACTCATCGTTATTGGTCATCGTGCCCGCAGCCGCGCTGCCGAGTGCGACGACGCAAGCGCCGGTCAGAGTCGCGCAATCGATGATGCGCGTTGCGCCGAGTTCGGCTGCGTAGCAAAGGGCGTCGGCCAGGATCAGACGGCCTTCGGCATCGGTGTTGATGACCTCAATCGTCTTGCCGTTCATCGCGGTGAGGACGTCGCCCGGTTTCATCGCGCGCGGCCCCGGCAAGTTTTCGCTTGAGGGGACGATGCCGATCACGTTGATTTTTGGCTTGAGTTTGCCGATCGCTGCCATCGCGCCGACGACGCCCGCGCCGCCGCACATGTCGTACTTCATCTCGTGCATGTTTTCAGCCGATTTGATCGAGATACCACCGCTGTCGAACGTCAGGCCTTTGCCGACGAGCGCGAGGATTTCTTTCGAACTCGGATCGCCCATGTATTTGAGGACGGTCATCGTTGCGGGTTCGTCCGAACCGCGCGAGACGCCGAGCAGCGAGCCCATACCCTTGGCCTTCATCGCCTCTTCGTCGAGCATCGAGAATTCGAGACCGGATTCGGCGGCGATATCCTTGGCTTTGTTTGCGAGGTGCGTCGGCGTCATGTCGTTTGCCGGCGTGATGGCCATCAAGCGCGCCACGTTGACGGCCTCGCCGATGATCTCACCGCGCTTGGCGCCTGCTTCGAGTTGCGCTTTGTCGTGCGAGCCCGTGATGAGCACGATCGACTCGATCGCGATCGGTTTGTCTTTTTCCGTGCGATACGTTGTCGTGTCGATCGTTCCGGCAAGTGCGCCTTCTACGATGAACGACGCGCTGTGCGTCGGGTGGACGCCGGCTTCTTGCGGAAGCGCAAAAGCTAAGTGTTTCGCGTTGCGCTTACCGAGGAAGCGCACCGCGGTGCCCGCGAATTTCGCAAGCGCGCTCGGTTTGAATTTCGCACGGTCGCCGAGACCGATCACGAGCGCGCGCTTGTATGTCGAGGTGTGGGCGTGAACGAGAGTGACTTCGTTGGGCTTGCCCGTGTTCTCACCGCTGGAGAGAATGTGGGCGATCGCGCCGCCCAGCGCTACGTCGACTTCGGCGGCTGCTCCATCGAGTTTGCCATCGGAGAAGACTGGGACGACGAGTGCGTCAGCGTTTTGCGCTACCGCCGCATCACTGGCGATGCGAACTTGCATGATGAACCTTTCCGGAGAGGGAACGTGTGGGCTTAGAAAATGACCAAAAACGAGCGTTTCGTGCGTAGCCTTGGACGCACCCTGTTATGACCGATGCTTACGCGCGCGCGGGCGTGGATATCGCCGCGGGGAACGAAGCGGTCGCCAAGTACCGCGCCGTTACGGAGAGTTGGACGCATCCCAACCAAATTGGTGGCATCGGCGGCTTTAGCGGGCTCTTTAGGCTGCCGGGGGATGAGAGGAGGGCCCTTGTCGGCTCGGCCGATGGCGTTGGGACGAAGATCCTCATCGCTGCCGCCTTAGAGCGCTACGATCAGGTCGGCGCGGACCTCGTGAACCACTGTGTCAACGACATTCTTGTGATGAGCGCAACGCCGCTGTTCTTTCTCGACTACCTCGCAGTCGGAAAGCTCGATCCACAGGTTGCCGCGAATTTGGTCGCCGGCGTCCATCGCGCATGCCGGGACCACAATATGGCGCTGCTGGGCGGAGAGACGGCCGAAATGCCGGGGCTCTACCAACCCGGCGACTTCGACCTTGCCGGCACGATCGTCGGGATGGTTGACGTCGATGCCGTCCCCGATCGCGAACGCGTCGCCGTGGGCGATGCGTTCGTCGGGTTGCCGTCGGTCGGCCTGCACACCAACGGCTACACGCTCGCGCGCAAGCTGATTAGCGAAGATGAATATCTGCATCCCTTTGCCGATGCAACCTTTGCCGATCTGCTGCTCAAAGAGCATCCCTCATATTACGAGGCCGTGCGCAAAATTCAAGCGGTCGCCGATGTGAAGGCGATGGCCCACATCACCGGCGGCGGGCTGCTCGAGAACGTGCCGCGCACGCTGCCCGAAGGTCTCAAAGCCGTGTTCGAAGCGGAGCGCTGGGACGTGCCCGCGATCTTCACCGAACTCGTGCGCCGCGGGCAGCTCGGACACGAAGAACGCTACCGTACGTTCAACATGGGGGTGGGGTATACGATAATTCTGCCGAACCTCGATGCCGAAAAAGCCATAGCTGCCGTACCCGGAGCGAAAGTCATCGGTTGGGTCGAGAAACGTCTCGAAGGGCAACCGCCTGTGGTCGTCCACGCGCCTCGCACGTAAGTGCAAAATCTGCTCGCCGATATTACCGGCGAAAAATACGGCTCCGACGAACTCGGCAAACTCTCCGCCGAGGCGACGAAACGCGGCTACAACCTGCGGCAAATCCCCCGGCCGAACGAACGCGTACTCTCCTGGATCGACCTCGTCTTCGGTCCGAGTACGTGGTCGAGCGAAACGCGCAAGTCGCAGTGTTTCATCGTGGAGCAGCATGATGAAATCGTCGGCTTCGCGGCATTCGATGCGCGCGGTCTGCCGTTTCGTTGGCTCAAACGCCGGGCGGGAGTGGACGGCGTCGGCATCTTCGGCCCGTTTGGTATCAAACGCGATCATCGCAAAACCGGCATCGGCGAATTGCTCTTGGCTGCGGCGCTCATCGGTCTACGACAAGTCGGCTACACGCAAGCGCTGATCCCCGCCGTCGGCGGTGAGCGGCTCATCGCGTACTATAAACGCGTCGTGGGCGCCGAGACCGTCGACGAATACGAAGTCGAAGAACAGAAGAAGTATCGCACGACGATCCTTGCTTCAGGTGACGGTACGAATGCGCAGGCGGTGATCGATCACGTGCGCGATGGTTCGCTGCCGATCGAGATCGTCTCGGTGATCGCGAATAAAAAAGACGCGCAGGCACTGGTGCGCGCGCAGCGCGCGAAAATTCAAAGCGTGCATCCGCTCGTGTGGGACAAAGTCCGTCAAACGCGCGATGCCTACGATGAGAAGCTTCTCGAAACCGTTTCTTCGAGCAACCCGGAACTCGTGCTATCGCTCGGTTGGATGCATCTGCTGAACAAAACGTTTTTGGAGCGCTTCCCCGAGCTGCTCAACGTTCACCCGGCGTTCTTACCGTTCGATACCTCAAGCGATACGATCGCGTATCCCGACGGCACGGTGTTGCCGGTGTATCGCGGCGCAACAGCGATCCGCGATCAGGCGGCGATGGGCGTGCGCTGGTCGGGCGTCACCGTGCACCGCGTAACCGACAAACCGGATCGCGGCGAACCGATCACGCGCATTCCGTACGCGGTCTCCAATAACGTCAAAGAAGAAGCGCTCGCAAACGCTCTCCATCCGCTCGAACATCGCGCGGTTGCAGCGGCGATCCGCGCGTGGACGCTCGAGCGCTAGACGAACGCGAGGTTGGGGTCGGCGGCGAGGGTTGCGGCATCGACGCGCCTTCCACCTTGCCGGTCGGCTGCTGCTGCGATCATCGCCGCGTTGTCGGTGCAGTACTTCTTCGCGGGGATGTAGCCGGGGATGCCGGTCTGCTTACTCCACGCGGCAAAGGCTGTTTGCAACGCCGAATTTGCCGCGACGCCGCCGGAGAGTACCGCGCACCTGTACTGCGCGTCCTTCGCGGCGGTCGCAAGTCTGTCCATCAGCACGTCGACGACGGCTGCTTGAAACGATGCGGCAACGTCGGCGCGATCGCGACCGGGTTCCTTTTCGAGCAGATAGCGGGCTGAAGTTTTGACACCGGAGAACGACATGTCGAGGGTGCCTTTCTCCGGGCGATGGCGCGGAAATGCGATGGCTTTCGCATCGCCCTCGCGCGCGAGCGCATCGAGCGCCGGTCCGCCGGGAAACGGAAGGCCGAGCAATCGTGCTGTTTTGTCGAACGCCTCACCCGCGGCGTCGTCGCGCGTCCGGCCAAGTACGCGCATCGCGCGCGGACCGTCGACGGCGACGATTTGCGAGTGGCCGCCCGAGACGAGCAGTGCGAGAAACGGATACGTCGGCTCGATGCCGGTATCGAGAAACGGCGCGAAGATGTGCCCGTGCAAATGGTTCACCGCGTAGAGTGGCTTGCCGGTAGCAAACGCGAGGGCCTTCGCTGCGGCAACGCCCACGACGAGGCTGCCGATGAGTCCCGGGCCCACCGTGACCGCGATCCCGTCGATCCCGGCAAGCGGCGTATCCGCACGCTGCAACGCATCTTCGATCGCCGCGGAGAGTAAGGCGACGTGCTGACGGCTTGCGATCTCCGGAACGATCCCGCCGTACTTTGCGTGGAATTCATCCTGATTGGTCGAGACGCTCGAGAGCACGCGCGCGCCGTCTTGCACGACGGCGGTCGCGGTGTCATCGCACGAGGTTTCGATTCCAAGTAGCAGCACGGATCGTGTAACCGCGGGAGCGTCGCCGAGCGTTGCGGCGTCCTTACAAACTGATGCCTGAAGGTCACACGATCCACCGCCTTGCCCGCGATCAACGTCCGCTCTTCGTCGGGAAAAAGGTGCGCATCTCAACGATCATGGAGCGCTTTGCAGATAGCGCGGCGTTGCTCGACGGACGGCGGCTGGCCGGGATCGACGCGCACGGCAAGCACCTGTTTTACGATTTTGGCGACGAGCTGTTCTTGCACGTGCACTTGGGGTTGTACGGCAGGGTTCGCAGCGGTCAGGAGCCGGCCCCCGAGCCCGTCGGTGCGCTCCGGATGCGGATGGAGACCAAGACCGTCTGGCTCGACCTGCGCGGACCCGCCGCCTGCGACGTTATCGCTCCCGAAGAGCGCGATGCGATTTTGCGGCGGCTCGGTCCCGATCCGCTGCGTCCGGATGCCGACCCCGATCGCGCGTACGCGCGGATCGCCAAGAGTCGCGTGTCGCTCGCGCAATTATTCATGGATCAATCGGTCATCGCCGGGATCGGTAACATCTACCGCGCGGAGATTCTCTATCGCCACGCGATCGATCCGTTCGCTCCGGGCACGTCGCTCGACCGCACCGTGTTCGATGCCGCTTGGGCGGATCTCGCTAAGCTCATGCGTGCGGGCGTCCGCGCCGGACGCATCGTGACGACAGATCCCGCGGATCGTCCGCGCGCGAGCGGCCGCGTCTCGCGCGGCGATTCGTTTTATGTTTATCACCGAACGGGCGAAGCGTGCCGCCGTTGCGGCGCGACCGTCGAGCGTGCCCTCGTCGCGGCGCGGACCTTGTATTACTGCCCGCGCGAGCAGCGCAGCTGAGCGAACCGCGAGAGGCGATTTCGCCGCACGTGCGGGAAGGGACCGAATGATCGATCTGCACTTTGCCGCGACAGCTTTCGCCACGGCGTTCACCATCATCGATCCCGTGGGCATGATCCCGCTCGTGCTTGCCGTGACGGCCGATGCCACGCCACGCGCGCGGAACGCCGTCGTCGATCGCGCAATCCTAATCTCCGCCGGCGTGATTATCGTGATGGGACTCGCGGGACGCGCGCTGCTCGACTATCTGGGCATTACTCTTGCCGCATTTACGATCGCCGGCGGCCTGCTGCTCTTCCTGATCTCGATCGACATGCTCTTCGCGCGCAAGACCGGCACCAAGCAAACCGACGAAGAAGAGCGCGAGGCCGCGCATAGTGATAACCCCGCCGTCTTTCCGCTCGCCGTTCCGATGATCGCCGGGCCCGGTACGATCGCAACGGTGTTGCTGCTCGTCAACCTCACGCACCTCGATCCGACGCGCATCGCAATCGTCGTCGTTGCGTTTACCGTCGCGCTGCTCGTCACATGGCTCTGTATGCGCGGGGCGACGCTCGTGCTACGCGTCATCGGCACGACCGGCGTTCACGTCGTCACTCGGCTGCTCGGCATCATCCTTGCGGCGCTTTCGATTCAGTTTATTCTCAACGGTTTGCTGGAGAGCTCACTCTTCCATCACCCGGCGTAGGTGAAAACAGCAGACGTGATCCTCCGCTACGTGGCGCTTGCGTTCTGCGGCGGCACAGCCTTCCTGGACATGTATGCCACGCAGCCCCTCCTACCGGAATTCCGTACGCTCTTTCACGCAAGCGAGGCCGCCGTGGGCGCGACGATCTCGGCGCCGATCTTCGCCTGCGCGCTCGCCGCCCCGTTCATCGGACCGCTTGCCGACCGGGTCGGGCGCAAGCGAATCATCGTGACCTCGATCCTCATTCTCGCCCTCATCACTTTCGGTACGGCGAGCGCAACGATGCTCCCGACGCTCGTAGCCTGGCGGTTCGCGCAAGGGCTCCTGATGCCGGGTGTTTTTGCCGTGACGCTTGCGTATATCGCCGAAGAATTTCCGGTCGCGGTCGCGGGCCAAGCCGTTGGTGCGTACATCGGCGGCAACGTGTTCGGCGGTTTTCTCGGACGGTATCTCACCGCCGTGATCACGCCAGTAGCGAATTGGCAGACGGCGTTCGTCGCGCTCGGTTTCCTCAATCTGGCGGGCGCACTCGTCGTTTTCGCGGCACTCCCGCGCGCGACGAAATTCCGTCCATCCGCATCGTTGCGCGAATCGCTCGCGGCGATCGGCGGGTTCGTACGCCGCCCTGAAATGGTCGCGACCTACCTTGTCGGCGGGACGATTCTCTTCACGTTGACGGCGACGTTCACGTATGCGACGTTCTATCTTGCCGACGTACCGTTCGGCCTCTCGACGGTGGCGCTCGGCAACGTATTTTTCGTGTATCTGGCCGGTGCGATCGCGGCACCGATCTCCGGCCGTTTGATCGACCGCTGCGGCAATCGGTTCACGCTCACGCTCGCGATGGTCGCGAGCGCCTGCGGGATCGTTTTTACGCTCGTCCACGTTCTTTGGATCGTCGTCCTCGGCTTAGCCCTGACATCGACCGGCGTGTTCGTCGCGCAGGCCGCCTCGCAAGGATACGTGGGGCGAATCGCGGGCGCCCAACGCTCGACGGCAGCGTCGCTCTACATCATGGTCTACTACGCGGGGGGCGGACTCGGCGCGATCGTGCCCGCGGTGACGTGGATGCAGGGCGGTTGGCCCGCGACGGTTGCACTGGTCGTCGGCGTACAAGCCGTCGCGGTCATCCTCACGCGTGTGTTCTGGTCGGGACACATCGTTGCGGACGTGCCCGCTAAAGCGGCGGAAAGGAACTGAGCGCTCCCAGAGCGCGATTGCCGACGTACTCGACGATGCCGGCGCCCTTGGCACGTCGATAGGCGTCCGCGGCGTTGGCCGCTGTCGTGGCGTAGTCGATCGAGAAAATCGTCTTTCCGCCTGCTTCGAGGACGGAGAACTCACGCAAAAGATTCGCGGTCACGGCCGGGGATTGGGCGATGTCTCCGGCTTGGGTTGCGGAGTTGGCGTAAAACAGATCCTCCTGGAGCACGGCATCGACGGCTCGCGTGTAGCGCGGATCGGCGGCGAGTTCGGGCGCGTTCTGCGCGATGATGACGAAGCCGGGTCGCTTGGCTTTCGCATAGGCGGAGATTGCGGCAACGAACGTCGTCATCGTGAATTGCGCGTTCGGATCGAGCGCCTGCACCGGCGCGAAATTGTAGCCCGTTACCCAGTCGAGATACACGCCGTCGAAGCCGTCGGCGATCGCGCGATCGATCAGACTCGCATGAGATCCGTAGACGATGGATTGCCATTCCGGACTTCCAAAATTCACCGGATAGTCGCCGGAGAAACCATTTGGGTCGGTTCCGCTCAGAATGAACGAAGGCGAACCCGGCTGCCACGCGGGCTGCCAATACGAACGAAACGATTCGGCCTCGCCGATGTTGACGTAGCCGTAGACAGTCTTGTGCGTGAACGTCGTACCGGCGCTTGCATGGAGGCGCGCGATAATCGCATTTTGCGTCGATGCGAAGGCGCTCGACGACGTACCGATTTCGTCGATAAGGATTGCATCGTAGGGTGATGCCGCGAGTGCATCGATGCGGGCGCTATCGCCCGGCCCGTTCTCGCCGACGTTCTGCAGCACGGCTGCAAACGTGTGCGGAATCGGGATCGATGCGGCAACGACGACGAGAGGGGTTGCGGTCGAGGTCGACCCGCCGGTTTGGCTGCCTCCGCACGTCGAGAGCGCCAGCGCGCCGAGCGCGGCGAGGACGAGGTGCCGCAACTGCATTCCAGCTTCTTCGCGGTCGAGTCTCGCGATGCACCGCCTACGCGCGTAAGGTTTCGGCCAAGCTTCAGAAAGCGCTGGCCGCGCGGCCTCTAGGCGCGAGCCTCGATTGCCGCGCGAAGTTCTTCGGCGAAGGCAGAGACGGTGATCGGTTCGCGTTTCGCTTCCACGCCGCGCTGATTGACGCTTACGAGGCCATCGGCCGCTTCCGTTTTCCCGACGACGAGGATGTAGGGCAGTTTCTGCGTTTTCCAGTGGCGGATTTTGTAGCCGAGCTTCTCGTTCGAGGGATCGACGTCGATGCGGAAGCCTTGCTTGCGGAGTTCGTCGCGCACGCCGTATGCGTAGTCGAGCTGGTGCTCGGAGATTGGTGCGATGACGGCTTGCGTGGGCGCGAGCCAGGCGGGGAAGTTGCCGCCGAAATGCTCGATGAGGACGCCGAAGAAGCGTTCCATCGAACCGGCGAGGGCGCGGTGGATCATGACGGGACGATGATCGGCACCGTCGCTTGCGCGATACTTCAAATCGAAGCGCTCGGGCAAGATGAAGTCCACTTGCACCGTGCCGAGTTGCCATTTGCGGCCGATGGCGTCGTGCAGGTTGATGTCGAGTTTGGGGCCGTAGAACGCGCCGCCGCCCGCGTCGAGTTTGTAGGGAATGTTACGCGATTCGAGCGCCTGACGGATCGCGGCTTCGGCGATTTCGTCCGTTGGTTCGCGATGCTCGCGCGTCGAGAGAAAGTACTCGAAGTCATCGAACTGGAACGCCTTCATCAGGCGCAGCGCCTCATCGAGCGTCGACTCGAACTCGCCTTGCAGCTGTTCGGGCGTGCAGAAGAGATGGGCGTCGTCTTGCGTGAAGCCGCGCACGCGTGTGAGCCCGTGCAGCGTGCCGCTGCGCTCGAACCGGTAGACCGTGCCGAATTCCGAGAAGCGCAGCGGAAGATCGCGGTACGAGTGGCCCTCGCTGCGATAGATGAGGATATGCCCGGGACAGTTCATCGGTTTGAGGCGGAAACGCTGACCCTCGACTTCGATCGGTCCGAACATGCCGTGCGCGAAATTCTCGAGATGTCCCGAGGTTTCGTAGAGTTTCTCGTGCACGATATGCGGCGTGATGACCGGGAGATAGCCGCGCTCGCGTAGACCCTCGCGAATAAAGTCTTCGACGATGCCACGCACCAGCGCGCCTTTGGGGTGCCAGAACACGAGGCCCCCGCCGGCGTCTTCCTCAACGGAATACAGGCCGAGTTCCGTGCCGAGCTTGCGATGATCGCGTTTGGCGGCTTCTTCGAGAAACGCGAGATACTCATCGAGTTCTTGCTGCGTCGGGAACGCCGTGCCGTAGATGCGCTGCAGCATCGGCTTGTGCTCGTCGCCGCGCCAGTACGCACCCGCAACGCTCATGAGTTTGAGGGCTTTGATTTCGCCGGTTGTGTGAGCGTGGCCGCCGCGGCAGAGATCGGTAAATTTGCCGATCGTGTAGAGCGATATCGGATCGCCCTCGGGAATCTCGCGCGCGATCTCCGCTTTGAATTCGTTGTCTTTGAAGCGTTCGAGCGCGACTTCACGCGTCACTTGCTCGCCCGTCATCTCGTAGTTCGCCGCAACGATTTCGCGCATGCGCTTCTCGAGTTTTTCGAGATCCTCGGGCGTAAACGGCGTCTCGCGGCCGAAGTCGTAATAAAAGCCGGTCTCGATCGCCGGCCCAATCGTGGGCTTGGCCTCGGGAAAGAGATCCTGTACGGCATACGCGAGGACGTGGGCGGCGGTGTGCCGCAGGGCTTCAATCGTGGTCGACATATCGGAAATCACTCGGTCCATTTTAGCGTTTACGGATGCAATGCCTCGGCATGCATGCATGCAAACGGCCCGCGATTACTCGCGAGCCGGTGGGAACATGGTGGGCACGATAGGTTTCGAACCTATGACCTCTACAGTGTCAATGTAGCGCTCTCCCCCTGAGCTACGCGCCCGCGCGTCCGACGGGGACACCGAAGTTTACCACAGGCACCACGCGTGCGTCAAAGTTTCCACCGGCAGAAAAGGAGCCCTCCCTCGTGAAAACCCTGCGCTTCCTCGTCGTCGCCTTGTGCGCGCTTGCCGTTCCGGCAGCGGCCGCAGAGCCGGTCAAGCTCGACCGTGCTTTCGTTATTATCATGGAGAACGCGGATTTCGCAGATATCGTCGGTCCGGCGACGGCGGCGCCCGGCAGTACCAAGCTTGCCAAGCAGTACGGGGTCGATACGGAGTACTACGGCACGACGCATCCGAGTCTGCCGAATTACCTCTCGATGATCGGCGGCGACACGTTTGGCGTGACCAATGACGCGGCGAGCTGCTTTTCGCCGGGCGCCGCAACCGGTTGTCATCAAGTCGATGCACCCACCATCATCGACCAGCTCGAAGACGCCGGTGTCTCCTGGACGGTGCTCGAGCAGGGCATGCCGCAATCCGGCTACCTCGGTTCTCGCTATCCGGTCGAGGGCATCGATGCGGGGGCGTACGCGCAGAAACACAATCCGTTTCTCTATTTTAAGTCGATCGTGACGAGTCCGATGCGCCTTGCGAAAATCGCGCCGATGCCTTCGAACGCCGGGCTCACGGTGATGCTCGCCGATCCACAGCTCGCGCCGCGAATGATTTGGCTCGTCCCCGATCAGTGCCACGATATGCACGGGACGCGCGCGTGCCCCGAGGTGAGCGCGTACCGTCATGTCGGTGATGACACCGCAGTCGCACTCGTCCAAACGATTATGGCCTCTCCAAGCTACACGAAAAAGAGTGCGATCTTCCTTGTGTGGGACGAGGGCGATACGACCGTCGGATGCTGCGGAGGTACGGGCGGCGGACGAACCCCAATGATCGTGATTACTCCGCGCGTCAAAGGCCCGCGCACGAGCAGTCTGCATGCGGACCATTATTCGCTGCTCGCGACGCTCGAAGATGCGTTCGGCCTGTCACGTCTGGGTCATGCGGCCGACCGCAAGCCGCTCGCCGATCTGCTCAAATAAGCGTGGCATACGATACGATTGTCGTGGGCGCGGGACCCGCGGGTTCGGCTGCCGCGATCGTCGCCGCACGCGCGGGTCTCCGGGTTGCGCTCGTGGACAAATCGGACTTTCCGCGCGATAAGGCCTGCGGCGACCTGCTTGGAACGTGGGCACTCGGCGCACTGCGCGCGATCGGGATTACGAGCGAGCGGTTTGCGGCCTATCCCGCACTGCGCGGCGCGCGCCTCTACACGCCCACACAAGCGAGCGCCGGTGCGACCGTCGATCCGAACGTGTACGAAGCACGTGTAGTGCCGCGGGTGGACTTCGATCTCGAACTTCTTCGTGAAGCGCAGGCGTGCGGCGCGCACTTCGTGCGGGCGCGCGTGACCGCACTGCTGCGCGATGGAGCTTGCGTCGCTGGAGTTTCGACGGATACGGGAGATCTGCACGCGCCGCTCGTCATCGGCGCTGACGGTTGGGGATCGTTGGTCGCGCGCGCCTGCGGCGTTCCGCGCGCCGCTCCGCGCGATGCGGGGATCGCCGTCCGCGCCTATGTTGAGAATGTCGCCGAGATGAACGGCGAGATGCACTTCTTCGTCCTACCCGAAGGCGAAGGCTATGCCTGGATTTTCCCGCTTGCGGGCGGTGCGGCAAACGTCGGGCTGGGCTTCGTGCGCGACGAACCCGGAGCGGACCAGTTGCACGCGGCCTTCGAACGCTTTCTTTCGGCAGCAACATCGCCCGCGGCGCGCTTTTTTGCAAACGCTACGGTCGGAGAACGGCGCGCGTGGCCGCTAGCATTCGGCTGGCGCGGGACGCCGCTCGTCGCCGACGGCGTTCTGCTCGCCGGCGATGCGGGATCGCTCGTGAGCCCGCTCTCGGGCTCCGGTATCCATCATGCACTCCAGAGCGGAACGAGCGCGGCGCGCGCGGCGATCGATGCGCTCGAACGCAGCGACGTGCGCGCGCGCTCGCTGCGCGCACACGAACGGCGCATGCGATTTAGCGTCGGCGCGCGGTTACGGATCGAATCGTGGGCCCACCGGACAATCGGAAATCCACGGAGAATCGATGCTTTCGCTGCGCTCATTTCGAACGTGCCCGGTTCGAATCGCGTGCTCGCACCGCTCTTGCTGAACCTGGGGTAAGATGATCGCTTTGGTTATCGGCGTGTTGCTCGCGCTCGGCCCGGCCGTCCCGGCGATCGAGGGATCCTTCGCTCGGGCGCACCACCCGATCTCCTCGACGAGTGCGGATGCGCAGCGCCTCTTCGATGAAGCGCTGACACTGATGTATGCATTCGATCCGCAAGACGCGGTCATGCGTTTTCGCGATGCGGCGAAGGCCGATCCGCAGTCCGCTATGGCTCAGTGGGGGATCGCCCTCGCGTACGGTCCGAATATCAACGAGGGCTACGATCTTGCGGGTGCGCGAAGCGCGCGCGCGGCGCTCGAACGCGCGAAAGAACTTGCCCCGACGGCCTCGCCGGAGGAACGCGCATATATCGCGGCGCTCGAAGAACGCTATCGAGCGAAAAGTAAAGGTGACATCGACCGATCGCAGCATCGCTATTCGGACGCGATGCGCGATCTCGTCGCAGGCTATCCGGACGACCTCGATGCCGCCGCACTCTACGCCGAGAGCCTGATGGATCTGCAGCCGTGGGATCTGTGGGATCCCAGCGGCAAGCCGACGGGGGATGAGAAGAAGATTCAGGCGACTCTCGAGAGCGTGCTCGCTCGCGATCCAGAGCATATCCTTGCCAATCACCTCTACATTCACGTGATGGAAGCATCGCCACAGTACGATGCTGCGCTTCCCGCCGCCAATCGCCTGGCGGCGATGAAGTTCGAACCGGCAGGCGAGCATCTCGTTCACATGCCCTCGCACATTTATCTGCACGACGGCCAATACGCGAAGGCGATCGCAAGCAACGACGATGCGCTCGCGCACTTTGCGGCGTGGAAGACCGGACCGCACGATCCCAAACACGGTGGTTACGTCTATCACGATGTGGCGATGAAGTTTGCGGCGGAACTCATGGCCGGGCGTCTTAAAGAGTCGCTTGCAACTGCGCACAGCGACGAGTTCGACGCCGGCGACACGGCGGCGATCGAAACGAATCTTCGGTTTCATCGCTGGTCGCAGATCCTCGCCACAAGTGTCAAACCGACGTCGCAAATTCATGCGTATGCCCGCGCGCTGGCGCTTGCCGCAACGGGAAAGATTTCCGCGGCGCGTGCGGCGCGTCTCGCCTTCGAACCCTATGCGAACGACGATCGCGGCCGGATCGAGCGCGCGCTCATCGACGCGGCGATCGCGCGCGCAAGCGGCGACGTGCCCGCCGCAATCGCTCATCTCGAAGACGGGGTCAAGCAACAGGACGCGGTCGGGTACGATGAGCCTCCGAAGTTCTACTATCCGATTCGCGAATCGCTCGGCGCGCTCTATCTCAAAGCGGGGCGCGCGGCGGATGCAAAGCGAACCTTCGAAGTCGACCTCAAACATAACGGTGGCAACCCACGCTCGCTCTTTGGCCTTGCCGCAGCTCTCGATGCCTTAGACCAGCGGTCGGATGCCGCCGCGGCGCGCGTGGCGTTCGAGACGGCATGGCGCGACGCCGACGTTCCGCTCCACCTCGATGACCTCTTGTAAGGAGCACACATGTACCATCCCAAGCGCTGTACGCCCGTCCTCATCGTAGACCGCGTCGAGCCGACGCGCGACTTCTTTCACAAACGCCTCGGTTGGCCGGTGCTTATGGAGGTGCCGCACGGAGAAACCATCGGCTTCGCCCAAGTCGAACTCGGTCCGGTCGAGATCATGATTCAAACGCGCGCAAGCGTCGCCGAAGATCTCAACCTCCCGTTCGAGAGCGTGAACCTCTCCAACACCACGCTCTATATCGAGATCGACGATGTCGAACAGGTCGTCTCAGTGCTCGAAGGTCTCGATGTCGTCGTGCCGCTGCGCAAGACGTGGTACGGGATGCACGAGATTTCGGTTCGCGAGCCCGGTGGAAACACAATCGGCTTTGCATCGAAGCTGCCGACGCCGACCGCGTAACTAGCGCAGGCGGCGATTGAGCTGCGTGCGGTAGTCGACGGGACCGGGGACGTGCGCGGGATCGGTCGAGTAGACTTCCCACAGATCGTCGTAGGGAATGCGGCCCGGCGCCGCGATCCAGTCGTCGAACTCGCGCCACGCATGGTAGAGGCCTTCGTACGGTCCGAGATACATGCCGCGCGATCGTGCCGCCGGGAAGGATGCCCGGCTCGACGCGGCCGCTCGGGACGTGCACGTGGATCAGCGCGACCTGCATCGCTGGAACGTCGAGAATCTGCGGACCTTCGAGCACGAGTGCCGCCTGGTTGAATTAGGCCTTGGACGGTCGCTTCTTCGCACGACGGACGGATTTTTCCAACAGTGATTTGAGATGCGCGTCTTCGTTTCGCGCGATCAGCTTCTCGATAAACGTGACCACTTTCGCCTCATCGGTGGACAGGGCATGCGTTTGCGCGATTTTCTTGCGCACCTTGCGCTCGACGAGTTGGAGCGCCCCCGATTCCAGATACGCATCGATCACGCCGGGATGGATGTAACTTTTCTTGCAAACCGCGGGCGTATTGCCGAGGCGCTTGGCTACCGCCGCGATCGCCTCGACGAGGTTGCGCTTACGGTCGGCGAGTGTTTCAGCGGCGTCGTTCGCTGCAAGTGAGAGTGCGCAGTACATCGTGCCCTCCCACGTTCGGAAGTCTTTCGCGGTGAAATGCGCGCCCGCGATGCGTTCGATATACTCATTGACGTCTTGCGAATGCACGGGCATGCGCGCATCATCCTCGGCGATGTATTGAAAGAGTTCTTGGCCCGGAAGCTCGCGCACGCGCTTGACGATTTTCGCGAGACGCTTGTCTTTGAGCGCGACGGTGTGCTCGACACCGCTCTTGCCGCGGAAGTGAAAGCGCAGCGTCTCGCCTTTGACGTTGACGTGGCGGTTCTCGAGGGTCGTCAGTCCGTACGAATCGTTGTCTTTGGCGTACGCGTCATTGCCGACGCGGATGAGCGTGGCTTCCAAGAGACTCACGAGCGCCGCTAGTACCTTGTCGCGCGGCAATTCAGGGAGGGCCATATCGCGCTCGACCTGCGCGCGAATCGCGGGCAAGGCATTAGCGAATGCGACCATGCGTTCGAACTTATTCTCGTCGCGTACTTCGCGCCAGAGGCGGTGGTAGCGATACTGCTTGCGTCCGCGCGCATCGCGTCCGGTTGCTTGCAAATGCCCTTTGGGATCGGGTGAGATCCAGACGTCGGTATATGCGGGTGGGATCGCAAGCGTGCGGATCCGTTCGATCTCCGCCTCATTGCGGATCGGCTTACCGCTGGGCGCGACGAAGGCGAAGTGCGCTCCGCGTTTCACACGCCGGATGCCGGGCGCAGCGTCGCTGATGTAGCGCAGGCCGACAGCCTTCGCGGCCTCGACGGGTTCGATGATCTGGACGTCCAAGCGCAGGTCTCCGGTGAGGGGAAAGGGGAGTTCGAAGAAACTCCTACCCACATCCGGCGCCAAAAGGTGGACAGGGGAGAAGAGAGCGGTATATAATCCCGTAGTTCGCTTGATCGAATTAGGGCGCGTAGCTCAGTGGGAGAGCATCCGCTTCACACGCGGGGGGTCGTTGGTTCAATCCCAACCGTGCCCACCATCGATCGTTCTGACGTTGTAGCTCAGTTGGTTAGAGCGCCGCCCTGTCACGGCGGAGGTCGTGGGTTCGAGCCCCATCAACGTCGCCATTGTGCGACTACGCCGGTCCTCTTCCGAGGGCCGGCGTTCTCTTATCCGAAGGGATCCCGTCGTGGCCTCGATCGCGGTGCGCAACCTCTCCAAACGCTACGGTAGCGGCACGCTCGCGCTCGACGATATCAGCCTTGCCATCGAGGATGGGGAATTCGTCTCGGTAATCGGCCCGAGCGGCTGCGGCAAGAGCACCTTGCTGCGGATCATGGCGGAGCTGGATAAACCCACCGGCGGTGAGCTCGTCTTCGGCACCGCCGGAGGCACGCGCGCACAACTGCCGAGTGCCGTGGTCTTTCAGGAGCAGTCGCTCTTCCCGTGGATGCGCGTGCGCGAGAACGTGGCCTTCGCCTTCGACTCACTTGCCGTTGGGCGCGAAGAAGTGAATGCGCGTGTGGATGCACAGCTTGCGCTCGTCGGGCTGTCGCAGTTTGCGCGTGCGTACCCGCACGAGCTCTCCGGTGGCATGAAGCAGCGCGTTGCCGTGGCGCGCGCGTTTGCCGTCGATCCGCCGATTTTGTTTATGGATGAACCGTTCGGTTCGCTCGACGAGCAAACGCGCGTCGGGCTTGCGGGCGAGCTGATGGCGCTCTGGGAGAAAAGCCGCAAGACCGTCGTGTTCGTCACGCACGGGATCGAAGAGGCGGTAACGCTGTCGGACCGTGTCGTCGTGCTCTCGCGCCAGCCGGGAAAGATCAAGGCGATCGTTCCGATCGACTTCCCGCGGCCTCGCGACGCCGTTGCGATGCGCGGCGATCCGCGTTTCGGCGAATATGTCGTGCAACTGTGGGAGCTGCTGCGTTGATCAAGCCCGTCGTGCGCTGGGTGATCTACATTGCCGCGCCGCTCTCACTGATCTTGCTGTGGCAGATCGCCGTATCGTCGCGTCTGCTCAATCAGGCGCTCTTTCCCGCGCCTTCGGCGATTCTTGTCTCGTTCGTTCAGTACGCGCAATCGGGCGATCTTGCGGCCAGCACCTGGGCGACGATCCAACGCATCGTTATCGGTTTTCTCATCGGCGGAATTCCGGGCACGATGCTCGGGCTTGCGATGGGCATGAACAAGTGGGTGCGCGCGTATTTCACGCCGGTCGTCGCCTTGCTCTATCCGATTCCGAAGATCGCCGTGTTGCCGCTGTTTTATTTCATCTACGGAACGGGCGATGCGGCAAAGTGGGCGGTAATCGCATTCGGCACGTTCTTCTTGATGACGATCAACACCGAAGCGGGTGTGCGCCAAATCGACCGCATCTATCTCGATGTCGCGCGAGCGTATCGCATCCGCCCGATGTCGTTCTATTTCCGCGTGCTTTTGCCGGGCGCGCTGCCCAACATCTTTGCGGGCGTCAAGCTCTCGAGTGGCATCGCGATCGTCCTTGCGATAGCAGCGGAATTCAATTTCACCAAAGTTGGCTTGGGCTTCACGATCGTTAACGCGGAGCAACTGCTCGATATCGAGCGCCTCTACGCGGCCCTGGTCGCAGTCTCGCTCCTCGGGCTCGTCCTCTCCGTGGGCCTCGATCTGCTGGAGCGGCAACTGCTCCCCTGGAAGAAAAACGAGCGCTAAAGTCATCGCAGGACTGACCATTCCGGCGTATAATACGATTCGGTCGCGCCGAGGTAGCTCAGTCGGTAGAGCACAGGTCTGAAAAACCTGGTGTCACCAGTTCGATTCTGGTCCTCGGCACATTTGAGAAACGCCCGTCTTATTTCGAGGAGGGCGTTTTTTTAATTGACGACGCGCGACGTCTGTCTAATTTTGAGCCGCTCGGAGTGGATCGACCGAATCTGCCGGTAACCGCAGTTCGACGAACTCAACGAGCTTCGGTTCTGGAACCGGATCGCCGTATTCCCGCAGCACCTCGATGTGCAGCGCAATCGAACCGGCAGCCAGATCGCGGACTTCGTCAAGCGTCTCTCCAACTGTTCCATGTCCCCGGCGGCACGTCTTTCCCGGGCTATCCTGCCCTGGTAAGCGTCCCCGGCTTCGCTGGGTGGCGGAGTACCTTATGCGATCCCGTCTGGCGAACCTCAAACCATCCATCCGCGGCAACAAGGCGGTAAGCTTCTCGGAACTTCTGGATCAATCCGACGCTCACTTTCGTCGCGGAATCATGCGGATACCGGATCGAAGCATCCGCTACATAGATCACCTCACGACATCAGCGAACGAAACAAAGTCGCCTATGCCGTTGTGCGTCGCCGCTTTCACCGGAGCGGGTTGACTTGCGCGTTCCGGCGGAAGAAGAGGCTATGGAAGATAATCACGGAGAGCGCCCGCGCTACGACGTTCATGGGGATTTGCACGTTCAAGAGCTTCTCGATATGGTGCGTAAGGGCGGCCTGCCCGATGTCGCCGAGAGCATCGAAAAACTTCTGGGCAACGCGGGGGCCGAGTTGCAGATCTTACGTGAGTTCGTGGGATCGGTGCGCGGCACGCACGACATGCTCACCGATCAATTTGCCGAAGCCGAAGGCACGGGCGGCGTCAAGGCGCTCGTCGCATCGATCCGCACGGTTTTGGCCGAGGATCTCGAAGAAATCCCCCCGGCTTAACGCTTGCCGACCGCTAGGGATTGTAGCGGTCGAGCCAGTTCAGGACTTCGGTGAAGACGTTCTTGCGCTGTTCCCAGAGACGCGGGAAGTGCGGCGAGCCGGGGTAGGTGACCATGCGGACCGTCTTGCCCTCTTCTTTGAGGAGCACGAAGAATTCGCGACCTTGATACGTCGGCACGCGCACGTCGGCGGCACCGTGTAAGATGAGCAGCGGCGTCGTGACGTTCTTCGAAAACATGACGGCAGAGTATTTGAGAAACGGCTCGGGACCCGCGGAGAGTTCGCTTGCGTCGTAGTCGGTTTGCTGCACGTCCGATGACATGATGAAGCTCAACCACTCGGTGATGCCCGCACCTTCGATTGCGGCCTTGTAGCGACTGGTCTGGGTGACCGTCCACGAGGTCATGAAGCCGCCTGCGCTCCACCCGAATATCGCGAGTTTCTGCGGATCGGCCCAGCCTCGTGCCACGGCTTCGGTCGTGGCGGAATCGACGTCGTGATACGCCGTATCACCGAAGTGCTGGTAGATCGCTTGCATATGTGCGCTTCCGTAGCCGGTCGAGCCTCGATATTCGGGCTGCATCACGACGTATCCGTGGCCCGCGATGATGCGTGCGAGTGCGTCGATATGGAGCGTGTCGTTGGCCTCGGGGCCGCCGTGCGGCAGCACGAGAAATTTGCCAGGCTTCCCGTTCCAATTTGCGGGGTACGTCACGATCGCTTCGAGGTTGGTTCCGTCTTCGCTCGTCCAACGATGACGCTCGACGCGGCCGAGCGCAACGTTCGCAAGCGCCGCATCGGATTCGTGGGTGATCTTCACGAGCGCACCGTTACGCACGACCGCAACGTTACTCGTGTGCGTGGGATCGCTCACCGGAAAGACCAGGATGGATGGCGCGGAGCGTAACTCGGGTGTCGCGGGCATGCCGACGACGCCGCCGTTTGCAAACGGTGCACCCATGCCGCCGTTCTTGAACTCCACGACGTTGGTTTGCACGCCCGCGGCGACCGTCACCCAAACATGCCCCCGCGCGTCGCCGCGCAACGCCTCGATTGAATTCTGGATCGTCGGCGTGCGATCGACGGGCGTGCCACCAGCGGTGGGCACCGTCCAAATGTGGTCGGGTGTGATCACGTCGGTCGTCGTCGAGAGAAACGCGAGCGTCTTATCGCCGTCGGTCCACGCAATGCCCGCGCCGGGATACGGAATTTCGTTCGCAACGGCCGTGTCGATCGAAGCGACGTGCTGCGTGCTCGTTGCCGTGCAAATATCGATCGCGCCGGTCACGCGGTGATGACCGAGTTTGGGTGATTGCTGCAACAGCGCGATCTTCGCGCCGTCGGGCGACCACGCAAAGCCGGCGACATCGTTGTGCCCGGCGCACCACCACGCGCCGTGCGAGCCGTCGGCGTTGACGACGTAGAGGGCGCTACGGTCGTTCTGTATGACCGTACGCACTTTGTCGAGCGGGTCGACCGGCTGCGGATCGCCGACGAGCGCGTATCGCGAACCGTCGGGTGAGAGAATTGTCGCGCCGATGCTGTCCGCAAGCCGCGTAATTGCGTGCGCGCGTTTCGTGCCGATGGTCCACGTTGCCAGTTGGTCGACGTCTTTGATCGTAAGCGAACCGTAGAGCTCGCTTGCGCTCTTGGTAAAACCGGAAGGGTGGAAGTGCTTGGGAAGCTTGAGCTTTCGCGCCTGCGTTCCGTCTGCCGCGATCGTCCACCATTCGTGCGTGTCGGCGCTCTTTGGCTGACCGTGCGTCACTTCGTAGAGTATCGTGCGGCCGTCGGGAGCGACGGCGTGCGGATCTGCCGAACGAAGCGCCGCCCAGTCGTCCACTCCGAAGAGGTGCGGTGCGGCCGACGATGCGGCAGTAATCGAGCCGAGGCTCAGGCTCACGGAGAAAAGGACAGCGAGTGAACGCAGACGTTGCTTCATAACCGTCTCTGCGCGATTCGGGATTCATGCCCCTGGAGACGTTGTCTCGTCGGCGACGAGCGCGATCGACGATCTCGCGAATCTTCGCGCGTCCGCCACCCGGCGGCGGATATCGTCTGTCGAACATGCCGAGAGAGAATACGGTCTATCTTTGTCTCTCGAATACGCTCGATCCGGGCGCTTTTGGCGCGGCGAGGAGGCCTAGGGAACGGCCGTCGGCCGCGACGCCCTCGTAGAGGCGACGGAGGCGAAGACCCTCGGTCCGTTGCGATTCGGTCGCCGATTGGAACGACGTGGCACCGATACGGCCGAGCAGGTCGAGCAAACCTTCGCGGACTTGCGCGGTGGTTTTGAGATCCTCGATGTTGTGCGGATCGACGGTCAACCGCGCACGCAACGCGCGAAGCGTCGCTGCATCCGCGGGCTGGGCATTCTTCAAACGAAGGTCGATCGCATTGAGCATCGCATCGACGTCGCTCAGTTCGCCATTGATCTCGGTGAGGTCGTCGTGACGGGCTTGGACCTCGGTTGCGGATGACGTATCGCGCGGATCGAGCTTGACCGCAATCGTCGTCTCGCGCGTCACGCCGTCGACGAGGAGATGCGCCTTATACGTGCCGGGCACGACTTCGGCTCCGGTTTTCGGGCCTTTGTTTTGCTCGAACGTCGATGTCCACGGCGTCGGGCCATCTTCTGCGAGATCCCAAGCCAGGCGGTTCATCCCGGCGTGCGAGGTGAGCGCTTTACCGGCGATGTGTTTGACAATCGCGCCCGTCGAATCCGTGATCGTCAGCGCGATCGTCTTTGCGGGACGTGCTACGTAGTAGCTGAGGATGGCGCCGAATCTGCGATTCGCGCCGACAAAATCGCCATCGGGGAGCGATCCATCCGTGAACGCATTGACCGGCGAATATTGGAACATCCGGTACGCGACGGTCGGTGTGAAGAGTGCTAAGGTCGCCGTCTGCGTTGTTGCGAATTCTTGCAGCGGCCGCAGATCGTCGAGAACCCAAATGCCGCGCCCGTGCGCCGCGACGAGCAGGTCGTTCGTTTGCGGAACGATCTGTAAATCGTAGATGGCCGTCGCAGGCATGTTGAGCCGGAGCGGATGCCAGCGCGTACCGCGATCGAATGAGACGAAGACGCCGCGTCGCGTACCCGCATAGAGCACGTTTGCGTTCTTGAGATCTTCGCGAATCGCGCGCGTGAAAAGGTCGGGCGGTAAATCGCCGACGATCGAAGTCCACGAAGCGCCGTAGTCGCCCGTGCGGAACAGATGCGGCCGATCGTCGCCGAGCATATGGTTGTCGATCGCGGCGTATGCCACGCCCGCATCCCCGTTGCCGGGATCGATCGTGTAGACGCGTCCGTTGCGCGGGAAGAGCGGCGATGTCACATTCGACCAAGTCGCTCCCGAATCGCGCGTGAGTTGAATCAGGCCATCGTCCGTTCCAACCCAGATCAGTTTGAGATCGACCTTCGAGGGTGCGATGCGCAGGATCGTGTCGTAGTTTTCCGCGCCCGAGACGTCATCGCCGATCGGACCGCCGGAGATTTGCTGGTGTGCTTTCTCGTTCCGCGTGAGGTCGGGGCTGATCGCGGTCCAGTGTGCGCCGCGGTCGCTCGATTGAAACACGACCTCGCCGCCGACGAGAGCTTTGCCGTCGGCGGTAAACGCGAGCGGCGAATCCCAGTTCATGCGATGCGCTTTCGTCGCGAGCAGCCGGCTGTCGATCTCCGAATCCGGCGAGATGTCGCGCGTCTGTTTTGTGCGCTCGTCGAAAACGTATACTTGTCCCGGATCGTTATTGGTCGAGGTCGACCAGATGAAATGCGGATCGAGCGGATCGAAGAGCGCATACATGCCATCGCCCGGGCCGACCGTGTACCAATCGCGGTTGAGGACGCCCAGGCCGTTGTCGGCGGTCGCCGGGCCGCACCAGGTCGAGTTATCTTGCAGTCCCGTGCACACGCGGTACGACGGCGCCGCATTTTCGAAGCCGACGTGATACGGCTGCGCGAAGGGAAGCGCGTACGGCTGCGACCACGCGCCCCCGCCGTTGGCCGAAAGCGTGACACCCTCGTCGCTGCCGAAAATAATCCGTCGACCGTTTGAGGACCACCACGTCGCGTGGTAGTCCCATCCGGCGTTCGTTGCGATTTTGTGAAACGATCGCGCGCCGTTCGTACTCATCGAAAGAATGAGCGAGACACTGATGAGGCGATCGTGATCCGCCGGATCGACGTAGAGACGCGTGAAGTAGAAGGAGCGCGCACCAACGTACGGATCGTGCGGCATCACGCGCCACGTGCGGCCGGTATCATCCGAGCGCCAGATATCGCCCTGCCGCGATTGCACGATGGCATACACGCGACCATTCTTTCCTGCAGTCACGCCGATACGTCCGGTGAGTCCGCTTGCGAAGCCGTGACCGCTGACTTTTTGCCACGTTGTGCCGTTGTCGTCGGAGCGATAGAGGCCGCCGCTGGGACCGCCGCTCGTCATCTTCCAGGGCTCGCGCCGGAATTGCCAGACACCTGCAAAAAGCGTCGCCGGGCGATCGGGGACGCGCGTGAGATCGGAGATGCCGCTTGCCGGACCGATGTAGAGCGTACGCGTGAATGATTTGCCGTCGTGCGTGACGTAAACGCCGCGCGTGGTTCCATCGCGGAAGACGTGTCCGAGGACGCCGACCGCAACGTTCTTGGGATCGCGCGGATCGATCGAGATCGTCGCGATCGAACCGGCGTCGTCGAGTCCCGCGTGCGTCCACGATTTTCCGCCGTCGCGGGAATGCCAGAGGCCATCACCTTCCTCGACGTCGTTGCGCGGATAGGCTTCACCCGTGCCCACCCACACGTCGTTCGGATCGAGCGGCGAGACGGCGATCGCACCGATCGCCGCCGTCGGTTGGCGGTCGAAGACGGGATGCCACGAAACCCCGCCATCGATGCTCTTCCAAACGCCGCCGTTCGCGCCGCCCGCGTAATACACGCTGGGGTCGCGATCGCTGCCGGCGACCGCCGTCGTTCGTCCGCCGGAGATCGCAGGCCCGATCGAGCGATACGCAAGCGAACCGAGTGCGGTACTCGTCGTGTCCGCCTGCACTCCGGTCGGTATTGCGAGCAGTGCGAATGCAGCCATGGCCGTGAGGCAAGACGGAATCTTCATAGGCCTCGCTTCGCAGCGCAAGTCAAAACTCAGTCTTGAAGGATACGCGCGCCAGGTTCGCCTGGCGGACGGGCCTAATTTCGCTCGATGCGTATCAGAATCGCCGCGTTCGTTGCGGCCCTCGTTCTCGTCTTTGCCTCGCACGCCTCGGCACAAGTCTCGCCGAGTCCCGTACCCGCGGTCGCGACCGACCCTAATGAATACCTCGAAGACGTTAGCTCCAAGCGTTCGATGGACTGGGTCAAGGCGGAGAACGCTAAGACCGTCGGCGTCCTCGAAAAGGATCCGCGCTTCGCCGGCCTAGCCGCCGATGCACTAAAAATCAATCAGGCCAAGGACCGCATCGCCTATCCGCAGTTCATCGGCAACGACGTCTTCAATTTCTGGCAAGATGCAACGCACGTTCGCGGTATTTGGCGCAAAACGTCGCTTGCAAATTACGGCAAAATCGCGCCCACCTGGACGACGGTCCTCGACCTCGACGCTCTTGCAAAGAGCGAGAATGCGAATTGGGTGTGGGAAGGCGTGGAGTGTCGGCGGCCGAGTGAAACGCGCTGCCTGATCGATCTCTCCGACGGCGGCGAAGACGCGACGACGATTCGCGAATTCGATCTGACGACGAAGCGGTTCGTTGTCGGCGGCTTCACTTTGCCGCACGGGAAGCAGAATGCCGCATGGGAATCCGACAACACTTTGCTCGTCTCGCGCGAGTGGACCAAAGGTGAGATGACAGCGTCGGGATATGCCTATGTGGTCAAGCGCATCAAGCGCGGCCAGCCGCTCGCGGATGCAACCGAAGTCTTTCGCGGCATCCCCGCCGACGTGAGCGTCGGACCGCAAACAATCGACGACGGGCAAGGACACAGCGTCACGCTGATCGATCGCGGGACATCGTTTTTCACCTCGGAGTACCGTCTGGTGACACCGCAAGGCACGCGCAAATTGAACGTGCCGGAAAAAGTCCGACCGAGCGGCCTGATCGCCGGACGTATGCTCTTCCGACTCGCGCAAGATTGGACCGTGGACGGCGCAACGTTCGCCCAAGGGTCGCTCGTCGCAGCGGACCTGGCGGCGATCGTCGCCGATCCCGAGCATATCAAGCCGACCCTTGTGTACGCCCCCGGAAAACGCGAATCGCTCGAACAAGTCTCGCCGACCAAATCGCATTTGCTCGTCGTGACCTACGAAAACGTCAAGGGCCGCGCGTTCGTCTATACACCCACCGCCAAAGACGGATGGACGCATCGTGCGCTTCCGTTCCCTGATAATGCCTCGATTGGAATTGTTTCGGCAAGCCAGCGCGACGAACGCGCGTTTCTCTCCGTCGATAGCTTCCTTTCGCCTGCAACGCTCTATATCACCAACTCTGCGAGCGGTGCGATCGCGCAAGTCAAAGCATCGACCCCACGCTTCAACGCCGCAAATGAGGTCGTCGAACAGCTCGAGGCGATCTCCAAAGACGGCACGCACATTCCGTACTTTATCGTGCATCCGAAGATGATGAAGCTCGACGGTTCCAACCCGACCGTACTCTACGCGTACGGCGGTTTCGAGGTCTCGCTGACGCCGAATTACTCGGCGATCGACGGCAAGCTCTGGCTCGAACGCGGCGGTACCTACGTGCTCGCCAATATTCGCGGCGGCGGTGAGTTTGGGCCTGCGTGGCACGAAGCCGGGTTGAAAACGAAGCGCCAAGTCATCTACGATGATTTCTCCGCGGTTGCGCAAGACCTGATCTCGCGCAAGATAACAAGCCCCCGTCGCCTCGGCATCCAGGGCGGATCGAACGGCGGCTTGCTCATGGGTGTCGAGTTCACCCAGCATCCCGAACTTTACAACGCCGTCGACATCCAAGTGCCGCTCCTCGACATGTTGCGCTTTGAGAAAATCGCGGCGGGAGCATCGTGGGTCGGCGAATACGGCACTGTCACCAAACCCGATGAACGCACGTTTCTCGCATCGATCTCGCCGTACAACAATCTGAAATCGGGCGTGAAATATCCAGAACCGTTCATCTGGACGACGACCAAAGACGATCGTGTCGGCCCGCAGCACGCGCGCAAATTTGCCGCAAAACTCTCGGACCTGGGCGACCCGTATCTCTTCTATGAAGTGATCGAGGGCGGTCATGGCGCCGGCGCCAATCTCAAAGAACGCTCGAATACCAACGCTCTCGAGTGGGTCTATTTTATCCGTAAATTAATGGACTGATACCAAACGGAGCCAATGTAAGCGGTCTCCCGGCGGCGCCAGGGACTTTAGTCCCTGCGCCGCTAGTCGTTTGGCATGCTTGTCCGGTGTCTATGCATCCAGCATGCGGGTAAGATGCGTTAGCGAAGCGACACCGTTTGGGTGTTCGGACCGTACTTTGTTTGGAGTAATTCAATGATTCTTAAAAATGCAATCATCCCGATGTTCGCCGCCGCGGCGTTCATGGTGACGAGCATCGGCGCAGGCGCGCAGACGATGCCCACCGCCACGACGGCCCCCATGTCGAGCCCGATGCCGATGGCGAGCGACTCGATGAAGAGCGATTCAATGAAGGGCTCGAAGATGAGCGGTTCGATGAAAAGCACGATGGGCGGAACGCCCGACCACGGCATGCCGGCCGGCCTGATGGGCGGAGACGGCAAAGACTACACCGGCGCACCGGATCTTCAGGGCGCAATTTCCCTCGTCACCGCAGGCGGCGCACCGGGCCATTTCTCGCTCGTGGCAGCTCTGACGAGCCTCGTCGGCGCAGCGACCACCAAAGCCGAAGTTGCGAAACTCACCAAGCAGTACGGCGCGGCCAAAGTCGGCTCGTTCGTTACCGTGCAGAACTTTGCCGTCAACGATGCCGTGAAGAAGGCGCTCGCCGCCGGCGTCAAATTCCCCAAACCCATGGTTCACGGTAAGGCAGTTGCCGTGCGCGTCGTGAAGCTCGGCCTCGTTAACGGAACGTACTATGAAGGCGTGCAACTCGACCATCTCGTGACGCATGCGATCCACGAATCCGTCATGGACGACATCGACACGAAGTTCGGCACCGAAGCGGACGGCAACTACCACCGCATCGCAAACCAAGCCCACTACGACCTTGCCCAGGCGCTCGGCGCGACGACTGTCAAACTCGCCGCATATCACTAAGCCTCAGCGGTAAATAAAAAAGGCCGCGACATGCGTCGCGGCCTTTTTTTATACCGGTTGGCGTTTAGCGACGGGCGTCTTGAACCCAGGCTTCGACAGCGTCGACGTCGCGCGGCAACGCGGCACTCAAATTGCGATAGCCACCGGAGGTGATGAGCACGTCGTCTTCGATGCGCACGCCGATGCCGCGATAGCGCTCGGGTACGGTCAGATCGTCGGGCTGAAGATAGACCCCCGGCTCCACGGTGAGCACCATTCCGGCTTCGAGCTTGCCGAACTTGTATGTCTCGGCGCGGGCCTGGGCGCAGTCGTGTACGTCGATGCCGAGCATGTGGCTGACGTTGTGCAGCGAGTAGCGTTTGTAGAATTGATTTTGTTCGCGCAGCGCTTCCTCGGCCGACATCGGTAAGATGCCCAGACGTTCGAGACCGTGCGCGATTACGTTCATCGCGGCGACGTTGGGTGCCATGAAGTCCTCGCCCGGTTTGCATTTCGCAAAGCCGGCGTTTTGCGCTTCGAGGACGATCTCGTAGATTTCGCGCTGTTCTTTTGTGAACGTGCCGCCGAGCGGAACCGTCCGCGTAACGTCGGCGGTGTAGAGCGTGTGCGCTTCGACGCCTGCATCCAAGAGAAGCAGATCGTTTGCGTGGAGGTCGCCGTCGTTTGCCGTCCAGTGCAGCGTGCACGCGTGGCGGCCGGACGCTGCGATCGTATTATAGCCGACGTCGTTGCCTTCGACGCGAGCGCGCAAATTGAACACGCCCTCGACGTAGCGTTCGGTCTTCGCTTTGGCAAGCGAGGCGAGCACGTCATCGAATCCATTCTTCGTCGAATCGATCGCTTTTTGCAGTTCGCCGATTTCGTAGTCATCTTTGATCAGACGCATCTCCGAGAGCGCTGCGGCGAGGACCACGTCGTCTGCTGTCGCGGCCGGGAGTTTCGCTTCGAGTTCCGGATCGATCCCGCGCAGTGTCCGCAGCGGCGCCTTCGCGTGTGCCGTCGCGACCTCGTCGTGCAGCGTGTCGAGCGCGCGGGCTTCAAGGCCGAAACGGATCGCGCTCTCGGGAACCCCCAGACGCGGGCCGACCCAGAGTTCCCCTTTGACGCGATCGGTGTAGAAGGTCGCATCGGTCTTGCCGGGATTGGGTTCGACGAAGGCGACCGCGCGGTGCGTTCTCCCCTCCGGGAACAGCACGAGCACGCAATCGGCTTCGAGATTACCCGTCAGATAATAGAAGTCCGTGCCGGGCCGAAAGCGATAGGCGGTATCGTTGGCGCGCGTTTTCTCGTGGCCCGTCGGAATGACGAGTACGTCACCCGGGAATCGACGTGAGAGCTCCGCGCGTCGCGTACGAAAGCGCGCCGCCTCGGGCATCGGCGCGACCGCCGTCTTCGTTAGGTCCCACTGGGTGACCATGAAGTCGAGCAGTGCGGGGGGTGTGCCGTTATCGTGAGCGGCGGTAGCGGGGATTGCGGCCGGGGTAGGCGTTTCGGTCGGCTGATTCATAGCCCTGGGATTCGCTACGCCAGCACAGCACGCTTCTCGCTTATTTGTGGATGCGGTAAACGTACCCGTTAAAGAGGTCGATGGTATACACATACCCGCGTGAACTGGCGACGAAGTTCAGCGAACTGACCGTGCCGGTGATCGTTGTAACATTGAGGTCGGTCGTCGGACCGCTACTGCTGACCTGGTAGATGTGGCCGTTCGAGGATCCCACGTACACGTTGTCATCGGGACCGAAGGCGAGGTTGCGCTTTCCGGTCGACGGATTCGGCGGGATAAGCGATCCGAAATCCGCCTCCGTAGCTAAAGTCAAGTTTATCTTCGTAACCGCAAACACGCTGAGGAAAGGTCGAAGGTAATAGAGATTTCCGTCGGAGCCGGCGGTCAACGAGATTGCCGTACTCGGTGTTAGAACATTGGGGGAAATTCCACCGGTGCCGGATATAGTGGGGATGGCCAACGCCGAATTGAAGAAATAGTGAGTACCGTTCGTCGCCGTTACGAGAGAGGCGGCGCCGGTCGGGAGCGGCGCAACGGACTGCACGGTTCCCGAGAATGATCCGCCGCTAAACCCCTGCGTTACGATTTCCGGTGCCGTGCCTAGCGCAGAATCGGTGAATCCGACGATGTTCTGCGCGACGGGGTCGTACACCAAACTCCTGGGAAGCCCGACGCCGCTCGGCCCCCCCGTGACGTTCCAGAAGACGCGCGTCGGAATAGCCGGACATGCCGAGAAGTCGCTCGGCTTGAGGTAAAGAAGCCCCCACGGCGGTCCGGTCACGAACGAATTTGCCGCATAGCCCCACACGATGCCGTTGGTCACCGTCGTGACCGTCGTTGCATAGTCGAATGTTCCCGGCGTGCTGTACGAGCACGTCGTCATCAAATGCGTCGATGCATCGTAATACCCGACGGCGGACGTTCCGCTCTGCGTGCCGCCGGCGATAACAAACGCCGCACCGGGCGGCAGTCCGGATGTAACGGCAAGATCGAGTTGATTCTCATCATCGAAGTCCGAACCCGTCAGGGCACCGGTAGTGCCATCGACAACGGGCGTGATCGTTCCGCCCACGGGCACGACGCTTTGCGTCGAATGGGCGGCGACGGACGAGCCAGAGATGGTTGCGGAGAACGGAATGCCGAGGACGTCGGCGGGCGAAGCGAGTGTGATCGTGGGCGAATCCGTCGGACTTGCCACTGCGATCGAGGAACCCGAAGTCCCGTTGGTGAGCGTGATTTCCGGATTGACGATTCGCAACCCGATCGTAAGAGGCGTATTCGCTCCGTTGACATCGACGTAATTGCCCGGACCGATGATGACGGCGCCCGATGCATCGTATGCCGTTAAGATCAGCGGCGCTGTGTTCGTCACGTCGGCAAGTAAGGCTGGTGCGGCGACGTCGACGGTCGCCGGAATACCGCCGAGAACAAGTGGTATGGTGGCGTTCGAGACGCCGGCCGTAATCGTCGATGAAAACGCCGAAGCAGCCGAAAGCGCACTGCCGCTGACGTGACCGCCCACGATCGGCCCACTGTAGAGCTGGACGGCAAACGCGTGCGAACCCGCCGCAGACGAGAACACAATGCTGCAGGCTAACCCGGCGCCCGTCGACGTACAGTTTGAACCGCCGGGGAGAAGATTGACCTCGGCGGCCGTACTGCCGTCTTCCACGATCTTCGCCGACTGCGTTCCACTCGAGACGAACAAGGGAACGCGCTTCGCGGCTGCCGTGCCTTTACGCGGAATCGTCAGCGTCATGCTGACGTTCGCACGGGAGTTGCCGAGTTTTGCCGACGTCGGCGATGAAGACGTAACCTCGCCGCCGCTGCTACCGCATGCCACAAGCGCGAGCGTGGTCAAGGCGATCCCGGCGATCTTCATACGAGTGAACGTTTGGTTCATGCATCGATCGAATCCCGCTCCCATACTTTTTTCTTCGCGCTGGGTGAGGGAACGGCTTTGCGCTGCAAGGACCCGGGGTCAAAGGTTCCGCTGCTCGCTTGCCATCACACGCGAACGCGCCGATTGCCTCTGCGGCTCGGCTAGTCGCGCGCACCGGAGCTTTCTTGCCTCTGGCGTAGTCTCTCGTGCATGGTGAAGGCGGCGGCAAAATCGCGTCTTTTTCGTGCGCCGGGGCGCGTGACGCTGATGGGCGACCATACGGATTACAACGACGGTTACGCCCTGGCGATCGGGATCGATCGCGACGCCACCGTCACGATGCGTCCGCGGTCCGATCGAATCGTGACCGCGAGCGGTCCGGATTTCGTGCGCGAGATTGACCTGGACGCGGAGCCCGACCCGCAAGCCGGTCACGCCGACATCGAGGGGATTGCCCGGATCCTCGATGACCGCAAGCGGTTGCGCGGGGCGGATCTCACGATCGAGACGACGATCGCCGCGCACGCTGGCCTCGGATCGTCGGCGGCCGTCGAAATGGCCAGTGCACTTGCGCTTGCGGCCGCAGCGGGCCTGGATCTCTCGAAATGGGAAGCCGCGCAGATCGGTCAGCGCGCCAATCACGCCTTCGCCGGATTTCGCAGCGGCATCACGGATCATTTGATTTGTATGGCAGCGCTCGCCGAACACGCCGTCCTCATCGACGCGCGCCTTTTTGAATTCGAACCGATCCGCTGGAAACTCGGCGATGCCGTCGTCGTCGTTTTTGACGGCGTGCTCAAACACGTCGACGCGACCCATGCCACGGCGAACGACCGGCGTCGCGAGTGTGAAGATGCGGTGTTGATTCTGCGGCGCGAATTGCCGGGACTGGTATCCCTCCGGGATCTTGACGGCCTGACGTTCGCGCGCGTGGGGATCATCTTGCCCGATGTGTTGCGTCGTCGCGTGCGCTACGTACTAGGTGAGAACGTGCGTGTGCGCGAGGCAGCAGACGCCTTGCGTGCGGCCGAACCGGCGCGAATCGGGACGCTGATGGCAGAGTCGCATCGTTCCCTTCGCGACGACTACGAAATCGGCACGCCCGAGATCGACGCGCTCGTCGGACGCGCGCTCGAACTCGACGGCGTGTACGGCGCCCGGATGGCCGGTGCGAGCATCATGGTTGCGTTGATCCGCGAACGAAGCGTCGCGCGCGTCGCAAAACAACTGGGCGATGCGTACAAACGGCTTTCGGGGCGGACGCTGGTAACGTATCGCGTTGCAGCGGGTGCCGGAGCAAGCGAAGTGCAGTAATGCCTTTGCGCCGACGCGAACCGCGTCGAGCTATGCGATTTTTAGCCGTTCTCATCTCGAGCGCACTCTTGCTGGGCATCGCCCCGACCGCGAAAGATTCGGAAGGCGCGCTCAAGGCCACGCTTGCGAACGGATTGCGTGTCGTGATCGTACGCGATGCGATCGCACCGGCCGTGTCGACCGAAGTCACGTACCTGGTCGGCTCGCGCGACGACGATCCGCGCTTCCCCGGTCTCGCGCACGCGCAGGAACATATGATGTACCGCGGCACCCGGGATCTCTCCACCGACCAATTGAGCACGATTGCGACGGCGCTCGGCGGCAGCTTCAATGCGTTCACGCGACCGACGGTCACCTCATATCAGTTTACCATTCCGGCATCGACGCTCGATGCCGTGCTGCGAATCGAATCCGACCGTATGGGCGGCGTGCTCGATGCGCAAGATCAGTGGGCCGACGAACGCGGCGCAATCGAACAGGAAGTCTCGAGCGACGAGAACACGCCGGGCGCCGATTTCTTTCGTGCGGCGCAAGAACGGGCGTTCGCCGGCACTGCGTACGCGCACGACGGCGTCGGCACGAAAGCGTCGTTCGATAAACTCACCGGCCCCGAACTCAAAGCTTTTCACGACCGGTGGTACGCACCGAACAACGCCGTGCTCGTGATCGTCGGGGACGTCGATCCGCAAGCGACGCTCGCGGAGGTCAAAGCGCGTTTCGAGACGATTCCGCGTAAAAACGTGCCGGAGCATCCCAAGGCCGTCTTCGAAAAAGCGCACCGCATCGAACTGCGCCGGGCAACTTCGCTGACCTATCCGCTTGCAGCGGTCGGGTACCGTCTGCCGGGCGTGCGCGATCCCGACTTTATTTCGTCCTTCGTGTTGCAGGCCGTGATCAATAGCGAACGCGGCGATCTGCGCGCGCTCGCAGCAGGCGGCGAGGCGATTTTCAGTGGATTCCAATCGACGCCGCTCCTACCCGACGCACAACTCGGGTTTGCCGTCGCGGCGCTCGGCCCCGGCAGCGATCCCGACCGCGCCGTCGCACGGCTCGAATCGATCCTCGGCAATTACGCGGCACGCGGCGTTCCGCGCGAACTCTTCGAGACGACGAAGCGGCGCGTGATCGCCGATCAAGAGCTGAGCCGTAATTCGATCACCGAACTTGCCTCCGACTGGTCGGATGTGATCGCGGTCGACAATGAAACCTCGATCCAGCACGAGCAAGAACTCTTGCGAAACGTGACCCTGGCCGACGTCAACCGGATTGCGAAGAAGTATTTTGTCGCATCGCACGCGATCATCGGTGCTCTGCGCCCGTCGCTTAGCGGGTCATCCGAACCGCCTTCGACCGGGGGTCAAAGCAAAGAAGCACCGCTCCCGCAGCGCCCGCCCACGACCGCGCTGCCGAGTTGGGCCCAGCCGCTCATCTCAAATATCAGTGCGCCGCCGCCGGCGGTTCCGCCGACCGACGTGAAGTTGGCAAACGGTCTGCGTTTAATCGTCCGGCCTACGAACGTCGCGCACACGGTGTTCGTGTTCGGCGGCGTGCAAACCAATCCGGGTCTCGAAGAACCGCTCGGAAAAGAAGGCGTCGCGGGCGTCCTCGAAGCGCTGTTCGGATACGGCAGCGCCGAACACGACCGCACGAGCTATCAGCGCTTACTCGACGACATCGGCGCGAGTGAAACCGGAGGTGCATCGTTTGCCGTCGAGTCGACGTCGACGACGTACGAGGCGGCCGTAAACCTGCTCGCCGAGAACGAACTCAATCCGCGCTTCGATGAGAAATCTTTTGCGATCGCGCGTGACCTGACCGCACAGCAAATCCAGTCGGCGCAAAACGGCTCGCATGTCGTCGGCGAACGGAAATTGCGCGAAAAACTCTTGCCCGCAAGCGATCCGGAGTTGCGCGACCCCTCGCCCCGCGGGATCGAGCGCCTGAGACTTGCTGATGCGCGCGAGTATTACGCCAAAGCCTTTCGGCCGGACCTCACGACCATCGTCGTCGCAGGTGACATCACACCGGAGCGCGCGCGCGCTGTGGTCGAGCGCGCCTTCGGCAAGTGGAGCGCGAGCGGTCCGGCGCCGGCCCTCATTCCACCGCCGATCCCGCTCAATGCCGCAGCCAGCGTCGGCGTGCAGCCGCCGTCACTACGCCAAGACTTCGTCACGCTCTCGCAGCTGCTCGGGGTGACACGCGGTGACCCGCGCTACTACGCGCTGGATCTCGGCAACACGATCTTCGGCGGCGGCGTCGGCGGCCCGCAACAGAGCCGGCTCTTCCGCGATCTGCGTCAGCAAACGGGTCTTGTGTATTTCGTCAATTCCGCACTAAGCGTCGGTAAAACGCGCGCACGGATGGAGATCAGCTTTGCCTGCGCACCCGAGAACTTGGCACGTGCGGAGTCGATCGTGCAGAACGACATCAATTCGCTTGCAACCGATCCCGTAAGTCCGTTCGAACTCTCGCTTGCCAAAGCGTCGGTCGTGCGCCGCAACATCGTCGATGGCGGGGGCGTCAGCGCGATCGCGCAAGCGTACTTGCGGCGCGCACAGGCCGGACGGGCGCTCGATGAAGATCGTGCGGCAGCAGAAAGCTACCTAGCGACGACCCCCACCTCGTTGCGTGATGCCTTCGCCGCATTCGTGCGTCCGAACGCCTTTGTCCGTCTGGTCGAGGGACCGCAGTAGCGCTAGCTTTTGCGTTTGGGAGCCGGTGGAGCTTTCTTGCCAGCGCGCCGCGCCTCGCTGAGGCCAATGGCAATCGCCTGTTTACGGCTGGTCACTTTCTTGCCGGATCGTCCGCTGCGCAGCTTGCCGGCCTTCATTTCGTGGAGTTCGGTCGCGACGGTGTCACTGGTGGCCGGCGAATACTTGCGTGTCGATTCCTTGCGTGCCTCGGTTTTCTTCGCAAGCGTCTTCTTGCGTGTCGTCTTTTTTTTGGCCGTGCTTGTTTTCTTGCGGGTAGCAGTCATGGGCGTCTCCTCGTGCGTCGGGGCGAAAGCCGCACCCGCGTTTAGCCTCAGGTAAACTTGCGGCGTTAAATGTCGTACGTGATCGTTAACGGCGCGTGATCGGAGAAGCGCTCGTCGCGCTCGATGTGCGCGTCGCGGACGGTCGATGCGAGGTCCGGGGTGACCAGTTGATAGTCGATGCGCCAGCCGAGATTACGCTCGTAGGCCTGCGGCCAGTTCGACCACCACGTAAACTGCTTTGGGTCACTATTGACGACGCGAAACGCATCGACCCAGCCGAGGCGGTCGATCACTTGGTCGAACCACGCGCGTTCGTCGGGTAGAAAGCCGGTCGTGCGGAGGTTGGCTTTGGGATCGAAGACGTCGATCTCGCGGTGCGCGATGTTGAAGTCGCCGCAGAGAATGATGGGTCGGCCCTCGGCCCGCATCACACTCAAGTTGGTAAGAAAGCGTTCGAGGAAGCCGTACTTCACCGCTTGGCGCGTGGGACCGGTCGTTCCCGATGGGATATAGAGCGATGCGACGCTGAACGACTCGAAGTCAAAACGGATGAAACGCCCTTCGGCGTCCATGTCGTCCATGCTAAGTCCGCGCAGGATCGCGATGGGCTTGTGACGCGCGTAGATCGCGACGCCGCTGTAGCCTTTTTTCTGCGCGTCAAAGAATCCATAGTATGGGTAGCGGTCGAGGTCGATCGCTTCGGGCGGGACCTGATGCTCTTGCGCCTTCGTCTCTTGCATGCAGACGATATCGGGTGCTCGGTCGGCCAAATAGGTGAAGAAGCCTTTGCGGGCTGCAGCGCGGATCCCGTTGGCATTGAACGACATAACGGAGAGCATTCGCCGATTATTCTCGGCCGGACTCAGAAGGGCCCGGGGCTTACATTTTAGGCGGCGACGCGGATTATCGTGAACTCCGCTGCGTCCAAATCGATCTCCGCGCGCAGGGTACAATCGGCGCACGGGACGCTGGAACCGAGGCGGGCGTCGAGCGGTTCGCCATGGGTCGCGCCGCAATCCGGGCAAAGCAAGTTATCTCTCATGCTCGCACCGTACGCGACCGCAATGCCACCTGGGTGGCACCATGACCATGTTGACGGCGGACCCGGGATTTTCTTGGGAAACTGCCGATAGAACACGTGTGATCAATCCTTTACTGGCGCAATCGGAAACAACGCCGATTCAGCGCGTCTTGGAGATCACGCGCGATATTCTCCAAGAAACCGAACTCAGTCCGGCGCTTGAGTCCATCGCGCGCGGGGTCCGCGATCTTTATGGCTTCGGGTACGTCACGATCGTGGCGGCGGACGCGACCGGAGGCGACCTCTCGCGGCGCGTAATGCTCGGCTATTCCGCCGAAATCGCCGCCGAACGCCAGCACGAGATCGTTCGTCGCGCCGATATTCTCGAAGTCCTCGACCCCTCGTTTCAAGTCCATCCTGACTGCTACTACATTCCGACGGAACGAGCTTTCCGTTGGGATCTCGCCATCTACACGGGCGACCTGCCGATGGATGCAGCGCGCGAAGGGCCTAACCGCTGGCACGAAAACGACGCCCTCCTCTTCGTGTTGCCCGATCGCAGTGGCGAGATGCTGGGCTACATCTCCGTTGACGGGCCGCTCGACGGCAACGTGCCGAGCGGCGAAACGATGCGCTCGGTCCAACTCTTCGTCAACTTGCTCGGTCTCGCGCTCGCAAACGCACGTGCTCACGCTGCGGAGATCGAACGCGGCCGGCTACTCGAAGCAAGTCAAGCCAAGTTACGCTACGAGGCGACGCACGACGCGCTGACGCGACTGCCGAACCGAACGTTTTTTGCTGCGTTGCTCAAGGATTCGCTGGGGAAGCGTTGCGCCGACGTGCAGTCCGCAGTGTTCTTCGTCGACCTCGACGAGTTCAAGTCGGTAAACGATAGTTTGGGTCACGCCGCGGGCGACGCGCTTTTAGTGACGATCGCGCAGCGGCTGCGCGCGACGGTGGGCGATATGGACGTCGTCGCGCGATTCGGCGGCGACGAATTTGCAATCCTCGTCCGCGAGCGTGCGGGATCAGGCGAGGTCGAAGCGCTTGCCGATGCCGTTCACGCGGCGCTGGTCGATCCAATCGAGATCGATGGGCGCGTCGTCTACACGACCGCCTCGATCGGAATCGCGATGGTCGAAGAAAGCTACCACGAGATGGAAGCCGTGCTGCGCGACGCCGACACGGCGATGTATCATGCCAAAGCGCTGGGTCGTGCGCGTCACGCCTTCTTCGATTCGCAGATGCACACGCGTGCCGCACAGCGTTTGGGCTTGGTCAGCGATCTGCGCGCTGCGATCCACGAAGCCGCTTTCGACGTGGATTTCCAGCCGATCGTCGCGCTAGCAAGCGGAAAAATCGTCGGTCTCGAAGCGCTGGTGCGCTGGCCTGGATACGATAACGGCAAGGGACTCGCGCCGCTCGAATTCATTCCGGTTGCCGAAGAAGTGGGGCTCGTTTCTAAAATCGGCCGTTTCGTCCTCGAGCGCAGTTGCGAGGCGCTCGCGCAGTGGCAGCGCATCGTGCCGGGCCTCGGCTTGAGCGTGAATCTGGCCGTCCAGGAAATTTTGCAACCGGATATCGATGCCTACGTGCTCGACCTCGTGCGCCGCTTTCAACTTCGCCCGCACGAACTGACGCTCGAAATTACCGAGACCGCGATCATGCGGAGCGGCTCGCTTGCAACGAACGCTCTCGAGCGGCTTCGGGCTACCGGCGTGCGTTTGTGTATCGATGATTTCGGTACCGGCTACTCCTCACTACGCTACCTTCAGCAGTTCACCGTCAATGCGATCAAAATCGACCGCTCCTTCGTCGCCGGACCGGGCGAAGAACTCGCAAGTGAACCGATCGTGCGCATGCTCGTCGAACTAGCGGCGTCGTACGGAGCAGCGTGCGTTGCCGAGGGCGTCGAAACCGCCGGCCAATCGCAGTCGCTTCGCGCTCTGCGCTGCTCGTTCGGGCAAGGCTATTTTTTCCATCGACCCTTGCGTCGCGACGCGGTCGCAGCGGTGCTCGAGGGCCGCTAGATGCGCGCACGCTATACGCTTGCGCTCGGTGTCATCGCGCTTATCGCACTCGTTCAATTCGCGCTTCTCTCGCGACTGATCGGCGACGGTAAGCGCGTCGCGACGACGATCAACGTCGCGGGACGCCAGCGCATGTGGGATCAGCGCATCGCGTTCTTCGCTCAGCGCATCGTTGCGACGAACGATCCGGAGAGCCGTACCAAGCGGCGCGGGGCGCTGCTCGATGCGGTCGCGCAGATGGAATATCAAGCCGCTCAGCTCGCCGACGGCAATCCTGCGCTCAATCCGCCGGCTTGGCCGCCGGCGGCGGTGCGCGCCTTGCTCTCAGCGCCGCCGACGAACGTCATCGCAAACGAGCGCGCATACCTCGCCCACGCGCGCGCGCTCGCGGCTGTGCCCGACGAAAGCTTGAGGCCAGGCGACCCGGATCTGATGTACATCCTCGAACACCAAGCCTCGATCTTGTTCGATCTGGATCGCGTCGTCAGCGCTTACGTCGCCGACGGCGACGAGCGCCAGCAGCGTTTGCAGATCAACGAACTTGCGACGTTCGTCGCGCTTCTTGCAGCGCTTGGAATCTTGCTCTTCATCGTGCTCGATCCGATGGAACGCCGGATCGAACAGCAACAGCGCGTGCTCCGGCGCGAAAACGCCAATCTCTCGCTCGTGGTGGCGGGGGCACGCGCGCTCTCGGAGACGCTGGAAATCGACGGTCTCCTCGCGCGCTTTCGTCAGAGCGCAGCGCAGATGCTCGGCGTCCCGGTACGCCTTCTGACGCTCGACGACGTCGCACATCTCCCCGAAGAAAAGCGTGACTTGGTCGGCACGGCGATGGTCTCATCGCAGGTAATCGCCTCGCAAGATGAATCGGTCATCGCCATGGCTATCGATGCCTACGGGGGTTCGCCTGCGGTTGCGATGATCGCCGAACATCCGGGCCGTTTTCGCTCGATGGAGATTTCGGCTCTCGAGCTCTTCGCAGCGAATCTCCGCCTCGCCGCGTACAACGCGCGCCTGTTCGCCGAGGTTCACGACCGCCAGTTGCGCGTCGCCGAGCTCGACAAACTCAAGAGCGATCTCATCGCGATGCTGGCGCACGATTTCCGCAGCCCGCTCACCAGCATCATCGGCTTCGCCGAACTGCTCAAAGAGGGCCTCATCAAACCCGAAGATATCGGCGACACCGCCGATTCGATCGCTGCCGCCGCCTGGCGGCTGACGGCGCTTGCCTCGGATACCCTCACGATGGCACAGCTCGAACGCAACGAGGTGACGCTGGAACGCACGCAAATCGACGTCAAAGATCTGCTGATCGATGCCGCAAGCGACGTCGGAAAACAGCGCGCCGTGAAGATCGAAGGTGAAGGTGCAACGGTGCTGGGCGATCCGCGGCGCTTGCGCCAAGTCTTCGATAATCTCTTGAGTAACGCCATCAAATACTCACCGGGGAACGACCCGATCGCGATCCGGATCACGCACGGAGCGGCGAGCGTCGCAATCGACGTTATCGATAGCGGCATCGGTATCCCGGCCGCGGAAATCGATCGGATATTCGATCGTTTCGCACGCGGCTCAAACGCGCGTCAGGCTAAAATCAAAGGCACCGGCTTCGGATTGTACCTGAGTAAGATGCTCGTGGAATTACACGGTGGGGCGATCTCGGTCGCTAGTCGCGAAGGGGTTGGGAGCACGTTTACGATTACGCTGCCGACGCTCGCACGCGCGCCGATCCCCGTTTAGACCGGCGTCGCGCGCCGACGTAGCGAGAGCGTCAGCTGGATGCGCGTCCCCACGCTGCTCTGGCTGATTTCGACGCCGTCCATGAGCGAACGCATGAGCGGGATGCCGCGGCCGCGCTCGTTTTTTCGCGCATCGCGCCATTTCCCGTCGTCGTCGACCTCGATGATGACGACACCGTCGACCGTCCGTGCGTGAACGCGAAATTCGCCGGCGCGAGAGTCGATATATGCGTGCTCGATCGCATTGCCGATCGCTTCGCCCGCGCATTGGAGGAGGTCGAATCGCCGCTCTGCGGCGAGCGGAACCCCATCGATGTAACGACGCAGAGCGTTCCGCGCTGCGGCGGCGCTCGGGCCGACGGCGGGAAGCGCGATTTTGAAGGGACCGATCGTCTGTGCGAGCTTAATCGTCATGATCGCGGCATCGTCGCTGCGTTCGTGTTCGGTGAGAACCGTTTCGTAAATCGCACGCGCGATGTCGTCGATTAGCTGTGCGTGTGCGATTTCGATCGCCCGGTGGAGGCGCTCGGCTCCGGCGATGACATCGCGCGAGAATTCGATGAAACCGTCGGTGTAGAGAACGAGGATCGCTCCCGCATCGATCAGCGCGATCTCGGTCGTCGGCTCGTAGTCATCGAAGATGCCCAGCGGAACGCCATTGCCCTCGAGCGTTCGGACCGATCCTGAATTGCCGCTGACGAGTGGAAGCGGATGTCCGGCCGATGCGTAGCGGAACTCGAGCGTCGTTGGATCGAGTACGCCGAAGAGAGCCGTAACCATGGTCGGCGTCTCCGAGCGTACTAAGAGACGATTCGCACGGAAGAGCACGGATGCGGGGTCGGGATCTTCATACGCGGCGGCACGCAGTGACTGGCGGACGAGATTCATCGTTACGACGGCGCCGATTCCGCGCCCGCTCACATCGCCGATCGAGAGCCCGATCCGACCGCTATCGAGCAAGAAGGCATCGAACCAATCACCACCGATTTCATCGCCTCTGGATCCGGGAAGGTATGCCGTCGAGATCTTCACGCCGTCCACGATCGGAACGGTGCGCGGCAGCAATGCGTACTGTAGGGTTTCCGCAACGCCGCGGGTGTTTTCGCGGGGACGTTCGAGCGGGCGGACGCGATCCGCGACTAGCTGCCGTCGGCGATCGACGAACAAAACACCGAGGACGACCAGAACGAGCGCGAGCGAAACGACGCCGATCATCGCAGGCAGTGCGATATCGGATGATGCGTTGCTGGCATCCATACTCGAAACGTCGATCGCGCGTATCGCGACGTAGTGCAAACCAACGATCGCCGTCCCCATGAGCAGTGCGGCGGCCGAGCGGATCGCGTGGCCCCGAAGTCCGCGCTCCGCGCGTACGCGGAACGACAGGGCGAGGGCGCCGCACGTCGCGCCGCTCGCAGCGATCGCCGCAGCGCCGAGAAACCAGAGAGAATCAGACCCGATACCGCCGACTTGCATCGCGGCCATGCCCATCTCGTGCATGGCGACGACGCCGCCGCCGACGATGGCGCTCGCGCCCGCAAGCGAGATCCAATCCCCGTTGGTTCTCCCGGTAATCGAGAGTGCGATCGCGGTCGCAGCGATCGCCGCGATACACGACGTTACGACCAGTGTCGGGTCGTAGTGAACCGTGACGGGCATGCGATATGCGCTCATCGCCATGAAGTGTGTGGTCCAGACGCCCGACCCAAGTGCGAGCGAACCGAATCCGATCCAAAGCCAGCGCATGCGCGCGGAGCTCGCGTAGCCGCGCGCGGCCAGGTCGAGAAATGCATACGAAGCCGCGATAGCGATCGCGATCGAAAGAACGACGAGCCCGAAGTCGTACGGAACGGGGACGGAATGAGCCGCCATCATTCGCACGATACTGCAGCCGGGGGGCGAGACCCCATCGGGGAGTGTAGCCAAATGGTAAAGCTTCGTCGTTGAAACGATTTTGTAACTTTTGTGATAAGAAAGAAAGAGCAGGTCGTGCCTGCGGCACGCCTGCTCTTTCTGCTCGGCTTTGCGCCTAGTGGACGAGAAACCCGACGAGTAAGAGTGCCACGATGTTGAGCACTTTGATCATCGGGTTGATCGCGGGACCCGCGGTATCTTTGTACGGATCGCCGACGGTATCGCCGGTAACGGCCGCCGCGTGCGCGAGGGAGCCTTTGCCGCCGTGATGGCCGTCTTCGATGTATTTCTTGGCGTTGTCCCACGCGCCGCCGCCGCTGGTCATCGAGATGGCAACGAAGAGTCCGGTCACGATGGATCCCACGAGGATGCCGCCCATCATTTGTGCGGCGCTGTTTCCGTTGAGCACGTGCACGAGTGAGAGTACGACGACGAGGACCGGAACACCGAGCGGGATCATTGCCGGCAGCACCATTTCTTTGAGTGCCGCACGCGTGACGATGTCGACCGTGGTGCCGTAGTCGGGCTTCTGCGTTCCGGTCATGATGCCCGGCATCTCACGGAACTGACGGCGAACTTCTTCGACCACGGAACCCGCCGCGCGCCCGACCGATTCCATCGAGAGCGAAGCGAAGAGATAGGGCAGCAATCCGCCGACGAGCAGACCCGTGAGCACGTACGGATTGTCGATGCCGAACGTGATGGGATTCGTCGAACAGCCCAGCGTCGTATCGCTCTTGCACTTGTCGCTGAGCTCTTGCACGAACGACGCGAAGAGCACGACGGCGGCAAGACCGGCCGAGCCGATCGCATAGCCTTTGGTGACGGCTTTGGTCGTGTTGCCAACCGCATCGAGCGGATCGGTCACATCGCGCACTTCTTTTGGCATCTCGGCCATTTCGGCGATGCCGCCGGCGTTGTCCGTGATCGGTCCGAAGGAGTCGATCGCAACGATGATCCCGGCCATCGAGAGCATCGACATGACTGCGATGCCGACGCCGTAGAGTCCGGCAAACGAGAACGACACCAGGATCCCGACCACGATGACGATCGCCGGCAAGGCCGTCGACTGCATCGAGACGGCCAGGCCCGCGATCATGTTCGTTGCATGGCCGGTGAGCGAGGCTTTCGCGATATTCTTCACCGGTGCGAACTGCGTCCCGGTGTAGTACTCGGTGATGTATGTGAGCAAGCCCGTTACAAAGAGTCCGACGAGCGAGCAGACGAACACGCCCCACGCGCTGATGACTTGTCCGCTTGCGAGCGTTGCATCGGTGAGAAATTCTTGTTTCGTGACGAAGTAGAACGCGATGGCTGAGAGCACGCCCGCGCCGATGAGACCGGCATAGAGCGCGTTCATGATCGACCCGCGTGCGTTGTTTCCCATGCGCACGAAGAACGTACCGATGATCGAGGCGACGATCGACACCGCGCCAAGAATGAGCGGGAACGTGACGGCACCGGCAAACTTGCCGAGTACCAGATGACCGAGCAGCATCGCGGCGATCGTCGTGACGACGTACGTCTCGAACAAGTCGGCCGCCATACCGGCACAGTCGCCGACGTTGTCGCCGACGTTGTCGGCGATGACGGCAGGGTTGCGCGGATCGTCCTCGGGAATGCCGGCTTCGACTTTGCCGACGAGATCGGCGCCGACGTCAGCGGCCTTCGTGAAGATACCGCCGCCGAGTCGCGCGAAGACCGAAATGAGCGAACAACCGAATGCAAGACCGATCATCGCCGCAAGCGACTCGGATTCGGGCGATGCGTGCGATGCGTTGATCTGCATCGTGATCGCATAGTAGCCGCTGACGGCAAAGAGTCCCAAGCCGACGACGAGCAACCCGGTGACCGCGCCTCCTTTGAAGGCGAGGTTGAGCGCGGGTGCCAGACCGCCGCGCGCGGCCTCGGCCGTGCGCACGTTAGCGCGCACCGAGACGATCATGCCGATGAAGCCGGCCGCGCCAGAGAGGACGGCACCGATCACGAAGCCGACGGCGGCTTCCCAACCCAGCGGCGCGGGTGCGATCCCGATGACGATCGCGAGAATCGCCGCGACGATCGCCACGGTCGTATATTGCCGTTTGAGGAAGGCCATCGCGCCCTCTTGGATCGCGCGCGCGATTTCTTGCATGCGCTCGTTCCCAGCCGGCTGCCGGAGTACCCAGAAAATGAGGTAGATGCCATACAGAATGGCAAGGACTCCGGCCCCGAGGCCGAGGTCGATCGCTAGATTCGAATCCACACGTATCCTTAAAAATGGGCAACTAAGCAGAAAAATTTTGGAACAGAGTTCCGGAACTTTTTGTCGTAACGGTTGGTCCCCCCGGAAAATCTGTCCTGCGCCATCGCCGCTCCGTAAGGGACGATGTGCGGCTGCGCGAATGTCGTCGCCATGGAATCGACCGAGCTTTTGATCGTTGGATGCGGCCCCGCCGGCGGGACGGCGGCGCGCGAAGCGGCACGTGCGGGCGTGCAGACGCTCGTCCTCGAGCGCGACTCCGTCGTCGGGGAGAAGCGCGTTTGCGCGGCGGGATTGCGCCCCGGATTTTGCGGCGACTTCGATCTGCCGCGTTCGATCGTGCATCTCGATCCGCCGACGATCACGCTCTCGACCAAACGCGGGACGTACGCCTTCGATGTCGGTCCGGCGCATACGACCACGCGTGAGGAACTCGACGGCACGATCGCGATGCTCGCCCGGCACGAAGGCGCGGATATTCGCACGAACAGTCTCTTTCGCTCGCTCGAGCGCGAAGCGGGCGGCTTCGTTGTCGAATACGCCGACCAGAAAGAGGATACGCGCAAGAAGGTGCGCGCGCGTCACGTCCTGCTCGCGCAAGGTTCGAGCGCCCGGCTCGATCCGGTGGATTCTCGCTTCGCCTATCCCGCCTGGAACGCGGGCCTGATCACGTGTTTTCAGTATCGGGTGTATCCCGAGCAGCCCGCAATCGCCCAAACATATCGCACGCTCGAGATGCATTATTACGCGACGGAAGGCGGACGCCCGGTGATCGCCTGGATGTTTCCCAAGCGCGATCATCTCTCGATCGGCCTTGGCATCCAAGGAAAAATCGGCGGCGCGGAGTTGCGTGCAGAACTTGATGCGTTCTTGCCGACCGTGCAGGCGCGGCTGTTCCCGGGGATTCGGTATACGACGCGCGATGAGGGCAACTTACTCTACGGCGGACTCCCGCGTCCGACGATCGGCGTGGGCGGGCTGCTGGTCGCCGGCACGGCGGCGGGTCTCGTCGATGCGACGACCGGCGAGGGAATTCACGAAGCGGCGACGACCGGACGCTATGCGGCCGCAGCCGTCGCCCGCGTTCGCGGCGGCGGCGACCCGACGCCGCACTATGTTGCCGCGACGAAGAAAGCGTTTTACGGCCGTCTGCGCCATCGGCAGAAGCTTATGGCGTTTCTCGAACGCAAGCCCGCGCGCTTCGACGTCCTCTTTCGTCAGTTGGAGACGACCCCGCGCTTTGCAGAGCTTTTACAGCACGACCGGAATGATTTCACAGCCGCTCAGTGGATGTATCTGTACGCTCAGGCCGCGCGGTTTTCGTTTGCGGCCTTGCGCGCGTCCTAAGGGGCACGATGATCCGATTTCTGGTCGACCGCGTGATTCGGTTGCTGGCGGTGCTCGCGACGATCACGGTTGCCAGCTTTTTGTTCATGCATGCGATCCCCGGCGACCCGGCCGTGATTCGCCTCGGCGAACACGCAAGCGCCCTCGAAGTCGCGGCCCTCAAGCAAGAACTCGGACTCGATAAGCCGCTTTACGTGCAGCTCGGCGCGTATCTGATCGCCGTCCTGCACGGGGATCTGGGCCGCTCGGTCGTCGACGCGCAACCCGTGCTTACCAAACTTTCGGCTTACTTTCCCGCGACCCTCGAACTCACGCTCGGCGCGCTAGTTGTCGCGGTGTTTTTCGGCGTTCCGGCCGGTGTTTTTGCCGCCGTGCGACATCGGAGCGCGGCTGACGCACTCACGATGAGCTTCGTCCTACTCGGCGTATCGATCCCGGTCTTTTGGCTCGGCTGGATGCTCGTGTACCTGCTCGCGGTCCTGCCGACCCATGTCGGGCTCAACCTCTTTCCGATCAGCGGCCGCATCTCACTTGCGTACGTTATTCCGCCGAAGACTCATTTGGTGGTACTCGACTCGCTTTTGGCCGGCAACGGTCGGGCTGCAGCTGACGCTCTGTGGCACCTCGTTCTCCCTGCGCTTACGCTCGGGACGATCCCACTTGCCATCATTGCAAAAATTACGCGCAGTGGAATGCTCGACGTTCTCGCCAGCGACTACATCCGGACCGCACGCGCCAAGGGACTGGCGGAGAACGTGGTGATCTTTCGCCACGCACTGCGCAACGCGCTCGTCCCGATCATCACGATCGTTGGACTGCAGATGGGTCTCTTGCTCGGCGGCGCCGTCCTCACGGAATCGATTTTCGCTTGGCCCGGAGTGGGACGGCTGACGTTCGATGCGATCTCCAATCGCGACATGCCGCTAATAAACGGCTGCATGCTGCTTTTCGCCGCAGTTTTCGTGCTCGTCAATACGGTCGTCGATCTGCTCTACGCCGCGGCGAATCCCCGCATCCGATATTCATAGCCCGTGTCCTTCGAAATTACGGTTGAAGACTTCCGCGCGATCCGCGACCTGATCCGCGCGCGCTTCGGTATCTATTACGACGATGCCAAACAGTTTTTGTTGCTCTCGCGCTTGCAGACACGCCTCGTCAAACGCGGGCTCGACGGCTACGGCGCCTACGTGCAGTTTCTCCAATCGAGTCCGCAGCGCGACACGGAATGGTTCGAACTCGCTTCTGTCCTCTCCAATAACGAGACATATTTCTTTCGCGAACGCGCGCAGTTGCGGTCGCTCGCCGGTGACATCCTCACCGAACTCCAGGCGCATTCGCCGCGCCTCAAGTTGTGGTCGGCGGCGTGTTCCTCAGGTGAAGAGCCGTATTCGCTTGCGATGACCCTGCTCGAGAGCGGGCGCATCGCCGAGAATCACATCTCGATCGTCGCGACGGACATCTCGCAACGCGTCCTCGACCTCTGCCAAAAAGGCTTTTATCGCGCGCTCTCGTTTCGGGCGACGGAACCGGCGATGGTTCAAAAGTTCTTCAGCCCGATGGGTGAAGGGTTTCTTTTACACGAGCGTATCCGCAAGATGGTCGCGTTCTCCACGCTCAACTTGATGGATGCAAACGCGATCGCGGCGCAAGGTCCGCTCGATGCGATCTTCTGTCGCAACGTGCTGATTTATTTTGATAAACCAACGCAGAAGCGCGTCGTCGAAGCGTTTGCCAAGGCGCTGCGTCCCGGAGGGTATCTGTTCTTGGGTCACGCCGAATCGCTCTTCCATCTAACCGACGTGTTCGAACCGATCGTGCAGCCCGAGACGATCGTCTACCGCGTGCGTGCGATCGCCCCCGCGAGCGTACGTGCGTGAGCGTCGAAATCCACGTTCTCGTCGTCGACGATTCAGCGTTCATGCGCCGCGCCATCCAAAAGATGTGCGAGAAGGAGCCCGATCTCAAAGTGATCGCGACCGCAACGAGCGGTGAAGAAGGCGTCGAGAAAGCGGCGCTTCTCAAGCCCGACGTCATTACGATGGACGTCGAGATGCCCGGTATGGGGGGACTCGAAGCCGCACGTACGCTCGCGAGCCGCGGTGGACCGCCGATCATCATGATCAGTTCGCTCACGCGCGAGGGCGCGGAGACAACGCTTCAGGCGCTTGAATTCGGTGCCGTCGACTTCATTCCCAAACCCGATTCGGCGTTCATCGACATCCTCAAAGTGCAGCGTGAACTCGTCGAGAAGATTCGCCACTTCGGCACGCGCAGCGCGTACTTACGTGCCAATCGCGGCGGCACGATCGCGCGGCCGCTAACCTCGAGCGCGCCGGCGCCGTTCGCGCAGACGCCGCTCGCGCCGCCGCGGTCCTTCGCTCAGCGCACCGCAAAATTCGAATGTGTCGCGCTCGGCACTTCGACCGGCGGACCCGTTGCGCTCTCGCAAATCATTCCGAAACTTCCCAAAGAGTTTCCGATTCCGATCGTCATCGTGCAGCACATGCCGCCGGGGTTTACGCGCCCACTCTCCGAGCGGCTCAACAGCGCCAGTCAAATCACGGTCGTCGAGGCGCAAGCTGGCACGATCTTACGCGGTGGAACGGCGTATATCGCGCCGGCCGGACAGCAGCTGCGTCTGCGGCGTACCGCCGCCGGCGTCGAGATCGTCATCGCACCCGACGTTCTAAAATCGCTCCACGTCCCAAGCGTCGACGTCATGGCCGCATCGGTCGGCGAGACGTACGGTGCGGCGGCGCTCGGCGTGATCCTCACCGGTATGGGGCACGATGGCGTGGAGGGGTTGCGCGTCCTCAAAGACGCCGGCGGATTTGTCGTGGGACAAGACGAGGCAAGCTCGGTTGTTTACGGTATGCCGCGCGCCGCCGCGGTCGCCGGACTCGTCGACCGGGTGGTTCCTCTCGGCGAAGTCGCGCGAACTCTTTGCGAATTGACGGGCACGGCGGCGCCCATCGTCTAGGTGGACCGGGTGGCGCGGACGAACGAGTTCCCATCCGTGAAGCTGCCGCGTGAAACGAACCGCTACGTTATCAGCGGTTACGAGTTAACTCGTGAAGAAATCGTCCACAAGTATCTTCACCTGGTGAAGTACGTCGCCGGGCGTATTTCCATTAATCTCCCGCCCAACGTCGAGATCAACGACTTGATCAACGACGGCATTCTCGGGCTGATCGATGCGATCGAGAAGTACGACGACGACCGCGGGGTCAAATTCGAGACGTACGCGATCACCCGTATCAACGGCGCGATCCTCGATGCGCTGCGGGCCCTCGACTGGGTCCCGCGTGCCGTGCGCCAGCGTGCGCGCGAACTCGAACGCGTCTACCAGGAGCTCGAAGTCCAGCTCGGGCGTGCTGCAACCGAAGATGAAGTGGCCGAGCGAATGGGCCTAACGCCGAAAGAGCTCGACACGCTCATGCAGAAGATTCGAGGGACATCCGTCCTCTCGCTCGAGGAATTTCTCCCGAACGAAAAGGGCTACGAGATCCCGCTCCTCGACACGCTGCGCGACAGCGAAAACGACGTCACAAGCGCGGTCGAGACGCGCGAGATTAAAGCTGCGCTGGTCCGTGCCGTCGACGAACTCCCGGCCCAAGAACGTACCGTCATCTCGCTCTACTATTTCGAGGGCCTCACCCTCAAGGAAATCAAGAGCGCGCTCAACGTCTCGGAATCTCGTGTCTCGCAAATCCACGCTCAAGCGGTAATCCATCTCCGGGCCAAATTGAGAAATTTGACCGCAGATTTAGGCTATCGTGAGGGCGATCCCAACGTGAAGCAGAAATACTTGCGCAAGACGCCCGAATCCGGAGTGGGCGCGCCGTAGGAGGCAAGGATGTCGATCCGCCCGGCTGATATTCAAGCGTCGATCTATCAAGCGACCCAAACGGCTTCGATCAACGCGAAGGCCGAAGAAGCGCCCCACGCCGCGCAGTTAAATGCTCAGGCGTCTTTTGTGGCGGCCGTTCAAGAGCGCCAAGAGCGCATCGGGGATACCGGTAACGCCGGCGGCAACCGCGTGAACGAGCGCCCGGACCGCGAGCAGCAAGGCCTTCCGGAGCGCAAGAAGCGTCCTCGTCAACCCGGTGAGCCCTTCGATGAAGTCGTTCATGAAGCGGCCGGCGACGGCGAGGCCGAGCACATCATCGACTTTTCGGCCTAGCGGTGGCCGGACTCGAGGCGCTTGGCGGCGCGAATCTCGCCGCGCAAGTCGCCGCCGCCGTTGATGTTGAGATCGCGGCGCTGGCCGCGGACGCCCAAGCGCTTACAGGGTTGCTCGACGTCGGTAACACCGCGCGCGCCACGGTTCTCAAAAGTAACGGTCTGACCGACCTGCTCTTGATCGTGGGCAAGCGTGTCGCGGCCTCGCTTCCGCCGGACCTCAAGCCCGGCGATCAAATTTTCGTTGAGGTCACGGGCTTCACGGACGGCCATATCGATCTACGCGTCGTGCCCGCCCCCGAAGGCGAAACCGCCGCCCCGACGCCGGGTATTCCGCAGCAGGATAGCCCGACGCCGCCGACGCTTGCCCCCTCAGGCTCTGCCGCCGCGTCGTACGTTGCCGCACTTCCCGCCGCGGACGATCTGCCGCCGATTGCGCCTCCGGTTTCGGTGTTCGTCGCTGCCTCGGTGATCCGCGCCGCTGCGGCTAGCGCTGAACCGCCTCCCCTCGCCGGGTCGCCGCCGCCCGCGTCCGCGATTGCGACGAGCGCGGCGAATTCGATTGTTGCCTTGGGCGAAGAGTCGGCGCCGGTCGTCGCGCGAAGCGCCGGTCGGCTCGCGGTCGATGCGGCTCTGGCTGCGAAGCTTGCGCCGCCCCAGCCGCTCGAAGCGCGCCTCGCCGCGCTGCGAGCGGCTGGGGCGCCAGCGATTCCGCCGCCTCGCCCAACGCCGGTTCCGCCCCTGACCGCGCGCTTCGGCGCGCCGCCGCCGATCCGCCCGAGCGGATTCGTCGCGCCCCCCTTCATCCGCCAATCGGGAACGGCGGCGAGCGAACCGGCCCGCATCACCCCGGGTTCCCCCAAACCCATCGGTCAGGGAGTCGCTTCGGTCAACGCGCGCTTCTCGACTATCTCGCCGCACGCGCCGCTCCAAGGCCGCAGGCCAATCGAAAATGCGGTCCCGATCCGCACGCGTGGCGACACCACCGTGCCGGATACGATTCGTGCCGTTCCGCGCGGCACGTCATCGGCTACCGGCACGCAAGCAGCGCAAGCCGCGACGGCAACGTCGACCCTCGCAAAACCCGCTGCGCCGCCCGTGAGGGCGGACGCGTTTCGCGATCCAAGCGTGCTGCTGCGCGCACTTCGCGTTCCCGTGACGCAAACCAATCTTGCATCCGCGACGCTCGCGCTCCAGTCACCGCATCGCGTACCCGCGGCCCTGGCGGCGCTCGAACGCGCGCTTCCCGACGGGCGGAGCGATCCGCGCGTTGCGACGCTGCGCACGATCGTCGGTTTTGTGAACCGACTCGACCCGCAGTCGCCGACGCTGGCCGCGCAAATCGCGGCGTACGTCTCGCATGTCGTCGACGGTGCCGAAACAAAACTCGCAACGTTGCTGCAATCGTACGCCGCGCATGCCGAACCGCCGCCCGCCACCGCTCTTCCGGCGTCCGCATCAAACGACACTGCAATGGCGAGGGCGTCGGGCGCACCGGCTTTGCCTGCCGCCGCCACGCCGGCGCCGCTGGCCGCCGCGCAAACGCTCATCGCTGCAGCCGCCCTCGATCACGATCTAAAGACGACGTTGCAGGCACTGCTCATCACGCCCACGGCGGGCACTGAGGCGGCGCCGACGGCGGCGATCCAAACCGCCCTTACCGCGCTTACGGGCGTGCAACTCGACGTCGCGAATACGCTCGCGCAAATCCCGCAACAAGTCACGTTCACGATTCCGCTCCCGCTCGTTCATCCCGATGCGCAAGCGCGCGTGACGATCGACCGCAAACGTCACGACGATCCGACACAGGCGATCGACGGCGACAACTTCCACATCGCGTTCATCCTCACGACCAAACACTTAGGAACGGTGACGATCGATTTGCGGACGGTCGGACGCGCGGTGAACGTCGGCGTCCATACCGAGGCGGAGCTTGCCGCGCAGACCTTCGGCGGCGCACTCGCGCGATTGAAGAACCGATTGGAGTCGCTACGCTACAACGTCACCTCGATCGAATCGGGCGTCGCGCCGCGCCGCGCCGCGCCGTCGACGATTGCGAGCAGCGCGCAGGCACCCAAGATCGCTCCACTTGAGATTGCGGGCAGCGGCCAGGCAAGCGAAGCCGAGCCCGACGTGGATACGATCGCGTGAGCAACGAGAAATTCTACGACACGCGCAAAGCCGTCCCGCGGAGCGCCGCGGCTGCGTTGCACTACGATCCGCTCGGCTCCGAGCCGCCGGAACTGGTTGCCATGGGCCGCGGGATGGTCGCCGATGAGATCGTGGCGATTGCCAAAAAGCACGGTATCCAGGTGCACGAAGACGCGGGGCTCGTCGAAGCGCTGGCCCGGCTCGATGTCGGCGCGGCGATCCCGCGCGAACTCTACGCGGTCGTCGCCGAAGTGCTGGCCTTCGTTTACGCCGTCGATGCCGAGGCGGCCCGGGCGTAGCGGGCTAGTCGAACAGGAGTTCGATCCGGGTATCAGGTAACACCATATCTTGTGGACGCTCTGGCGTTTGCCACGATATGATGGGAATCTGATGAGCTGGTTTGCTAAACTCCGTTCGAGCCTCACCCGATCCCGCGAGTCACTCGCGGCGGTCGAAGAATTGGCGCTCGCCCGCAAACCGCTCGATCGCGAATTCTACGACGAACTCGAAGAGATCCTCATCGCCGCCGACTTCGGCGTGCCGACTGCAGAGAAGATTATCGCCGGGCTCAAAGTCGTCCATCGCCAAGAGCTCTGGGGTCGCTCCGATCAGGCGATCGCGCGCTTTAAAAAAGATGTCCAGCGCTTCCTCACGCTCCCGAATTCCGGGCTGATCGTCGGCCCCAAGCCGAGCGTCGTGCTTGTTGTGGGCGTTAACGGCAGCGGTAAGACGACGACGATCGGCAAGCTCGCCACCCTCTTGCGGAGCGAAGGCAAACGCGTGATGGTCGTTGCGGCGGATACGTTTCGTGCCGCAGCCGCCGAGCAACTCGAGATTTGGGCGCAGCGTAGCGGCGCGGAGTTCGTACGCGGCCGCGAAGGCGCCGATCCCTCGTCCGTAGTGTTCGACGGGATGGCGGCAGCCAAGGCACGCGGCGTCGATGTCGTGTTGGTCGATACGGCCGGCCGGCTCCAGACCAAAACGAATTTGATGGAAGAGTTAAAGAAGATGCGCCGCATCATCGAGCGCGAGACGGGCGCACCCCCGCAAGAAACGCTGCTCGTCGTCGACGGCACCACGGGACAAAATGCGATATCGCAAGCCAAGCTCTTTCATGAGGCAACGAAGCTCTCGGGCATCGTTGTCACCAAACTCGACTCGACCGCCAAAGGCGGCGTGCTCGTCGCGATTGTGGACCACCTGATCGTGCCGATCAAGTTCATCGGCCTTGGCGAATCCGCCGATGCGCTCCAACCGTTCGACCCCGCCCAGTTCACCGATGCGCTCTTCGAGCGCGTTCCCGCGTCGACATAGTGCCACAGCGTTGGCACTCATGAACCGTACCATCGTCTCACAGATTACTTGCAAAGCAAACGGAGATTATTAGCTGATATGGCGCAAGACGAACGCTCGGTAGCCCTCGCAAACGCCCTCGCTCAAATCGAGCGGCAGTTTGGCAAAGGCTCGATCATGAAAATGGGCGAGCTGCAAGAACGGATGGCGTACGACGTCGTCTCGACCGGCTCCATCGCACTCGACCTTGCACTTGGCGTCGGCGGATTGCCGCGCGGTCGCGTGGTCGAAATCTACGGTCCGGAATCCTCGGGTAAGACGACACTGGCGCTCCATGTAATCGCCGAAGCGCAAAAAGCCGGCGGCACCGCCGCCTTCATCGACGTCGAGCACGCGCTCGATCCCACGTACGCTACGGCGCTCGGGGTCGATCTCGATCATCTGCTCGTCTCGCAACCGGATACCGGCGAACAGGCGCTCGACATCGCCGAGATGCTCGTGCGCTCGAATGCCGTCGACGTGGTGGTGCTCGACTCGGTCGCCGCACTCGTCACCAAAGCCGAACTCGAAGGCGACATGGGCGATACGCACGTCGGACTGCAGGCACGCTTGATGTCGCAGGCACTGCGCAAACTCACGGCCGCGATCTCGCGCTCCAAATGCGTGATGATCTTCATCAACCAGTTGCGTGAAAAAGTCGGTGTGATGTTCGGCAGCCCCGAGACCACCTCGGGCGGCCGCGCGCTCAAGTTCTACGCATCGGTGCGTTTGGACGTGCGCAAACTCGAACAGATCAAGATCGGCACCGACGTCGTCGGCACGCGCACGCGTGTGAAAGTCGTCAAGAACAAAGTCGCTCCGCCGTTCCGCCAAGCAGAGTTCGATATCACCTACGGTCGCGGTATCTCGAAAATGGGCTCGATCCTCGACGTCGCGCTCGAACGTAACATCGTCGGCAAGAGCGGTTCCTGGTGGACGTACGGTGAGACGCGGATCGGGCAAGGCCGCGAAAACGCGAAAGTCTATCTCGAAGAACACACCGACCTTGCGACGGAGATCGAAGACAAGATCCGTACCGCGCTCAAAGCTGCGAACTCAACGAACGGTCATGCAACACCGGTCGGTGCGGCGGTCGGCGCCGACGACTAACAAGGCGCGTGCGTCGGCGCTGCGGATTTTAGCGATCCGGCGCCTTACGGAGTCGCAGCTCTGGACCAAGCTCGAACGCAAAGGCTACGATGACGCCGCGATCGCGGATGCGGTCGCGGCGTGCAAACGTTTTGGCTATCTCGACGACAAACTCTACGCCTCACTCTACGTCGAAGGCGCGCGGAAGGCCGTCGGCGATGCGCGGCTGATCGCCGACCTCGTTAAGCGCGGAATCGATCGCGAATCGGCCGCACACGCCGTAGGCATTGCAACGCACGACCAAGATACGCGCATTGCGGCGGCGTATGAAAAGCTCGTGCGCACCAAAGCCTCGCTGAGCTATCCGTCCGCCGCGCGCGCGCTCGAACGATTGGGATTCCCCACCTCGCTCATCTATCGAACCTTGCGCGTCCACGCGCAAACAGCGCTGGGAGAAGCGGCGTACGACTAAAGCGCGGTTCGCGCATGCGAGTGAGGCAGAGTTCGCGCGGCTGCTCGACTACTATCGCGTTCGTTTCGCTTACGAACCGCGCCGCTTTGCCATCGGCTGGGATGAGTCGGGCGATCCCATCGAGTGGTTCACGCCGGATTTTTATCTTACCGATAACGATCTTTACGTTGAATTAACCACAATGAAAACAGAACTTGCGACGAAGAAAAACCGGAAGTTGCGACGCTTGCAAGAACGCTACCCGTTCGTGAACATCAAACTCTTCGGCCGGCGCGATGTCGCACGGCTCTTCGCGCGCTTCGGTACGGATCCGCGCACATGAGTCTCCGGACGAGCGTGTATATCGATGCCGAGACCCTGCGTATACGCGTCGCCGAACTCGGCGCGGAGATCGATGCCGCCTACGTCGGACGCAATCCGCTTTTGATCGGTGTGCTTACCTCGTCGGTGATCTTTCTTGCCGACCTTGCGCGCGCAATCCGGATTCCCGCGGAATTCGATTTTCTGGGAATTTCCTCGTACGCGCTCGACCGCGAGCAAGGAACGCAAGCCGTTCGCATAACGAGCGACCTCTCGCGGCCGATCGAAGGTCGCGACTGCATCATCGTTGAGGATGTGGTCGATACGGGGATGACGCTCGCGTTCGTGCGCGCGACGCTCGGGGCACGGCGTCCAGCCTCCCTCGCCGTCGCGACGCTGCTGGACCGGCCGCAACGCCGGCTCGCGCTAACGCCGATTGCATTTCGCGGTTTCGTGATTCCCGATGACTTCGTGGTCGGTTATGGCTTAGATCACCGCGGCCGCTATCGCGAGTCGCCGAATCTGATGGTGTGCAAAGAATGGCCTCGGGACTAGGACAACGTCCGCCCGGCGATAAAAGAAGAATTTCGATGCGCTCTATCATCGCGCGAGTTCTTGCTTTGTCGCTAGCCATAGCATTGCTCGCTCTTCCGAATGCTGCCTCGGCGGTCGAACTCGAAACGATCGCAAAAGCTGCCGCCTCGTATCAAAATACGAATCCGAATTTGCAGGCGATGTATCGTGCGGCGCTGCTCAACACGAGCCGTCAAGCGACGATCGCACCCGACGGCACCGCGTACGTCAAAACGGGCGACATTCCGGCGGAGTGGCTGCGCGATGCGAGTGCCCAAGTGCGGCCGTATCTGTTTTTTGCGAAAAGCGACATCGCCGTGGCAAGCTTGCTGCGCGGGATCATCGCGCGCGAAGGCAAGTACCTGCAGGTCGATCCATACGCAAATGCATTTACGATCGACTATCGCGTGTGGGAACAGAAATTCGAGCTTGATTCGCTCGCTTATCCAATCGAACTCGCATGGACGTATTGGAAGCAGACCGGTGATGCCTCGATTTTCACCGGCGATTTTTCGCTCGGCCTCGATCGCGCACTCGAGACGATGGAGCGCGAGCAGGATCATGCGAAAAATTCCAAATACTCGCACAAAGAATTGCCGAACGGTCAGCGCGGCAATTCGGTTAAATACACGGGCATGATCTGGAGCGGCTTTCGGCCCTCCGACGATGCGTGTAAGTATAATTTTTTGATTCCCTCGGAAATGATGGCCGTCGTCGCGCTCGGCGATCTCGAAGAAATCGAACGCGACGTTTACCACAATCTGGTGAAGTCGCATCGTGCGAGCGGCCTGCGAGATGAAGTGCAGACCGGTATTCAAACGTTCGGCGAGGTGTTCACGCCCAATTATGGTTACGTGTATGCCTACGAAGTCGACGGACTCGGCAATGCGGTGATCGCCGACGATGCCAACATCCCCTCGCTGCTCTCGGCGCCCTACATCGGCTACACCAAAGCCTCGAGCCTGGTCTATAAGAATACGCGCAAATTCTTACTCTCGAAAGATAATCCGACGTACTACGTCGGCAAGTTTGCGCGCGGCATCGGCAGCCAGCACACGAGTGACGGCTGGGTGTGGCCGCTCGCGCTCATCATGCAGGGCATGACATCGACGAGCGATGCGGAGCGCAAGGACGTGCTCGCACAACTGCTCGCCTCCGACCCCGGCGACCACCTCTTACACGAAGCATTCAACCCCGACGATCCGCTGAAATTCACGCGCCTCGATTTTGGTTGGCCAAATGCCCTCTTTAGCGAGTACGTCATGACAACGTTTGGCGGCGTCACGCCGCTCCCGACCGGTACGACCTCCGATCTCGAATTCCGGGGCGACTGAACGTGGCGCAAGCCGTCGACGTCATGGTCGGAATTCAGTGGGGCGATGAGGGCAAAGGCCGAGTCGTCGACCTGTATGCAAAAGACTACGACGTCGTCGCGCGCTTTGGCGGCGGCGATAATGCGGGGCACTCGATCGAAGTCGGCGAGCAAAAACTCGCGTTACGCATCGTGCCCTCAGGCGTCCTCCAACCCAAGACGAAGCTCTTCATCGGCAGCGGCGCGGTGGTCAGTCTCACCGGTATCACCGAAGAACTGAACAAACTCCAGGCGCTCGGGATCGACACGTCCCGCATTTCGATCTCCGATCGGGCCCACATCGTCTTCCCGTATCACGCAACCCTCGACCGGCTCTCCGAGGCCCAGCGTGGCGCTGCGAAGATCGGCACGACGGGGCGCGGAATCGGCCCGACGTACGTCGACAAAGCTGGCCGCCTCGGGATCACGTTCGGCGATCTCGCGCGGCCCGAAGCGCTCGCGAACAAAGTTCGCACGGCCCTCATGGCGCGCGCGCCGCTGTTCTACGGTGCCGAGGCCCTGCCGCGAGAAGAAGATTTGATCGGCGAGGCGCTCGCGTTTGCGAAGACGCTCGGGCCGCACGTTGTGGACGGCGTCGCCTACATTCATGATGCGCTCGCGCGCGGAGAATCGATTCTGGCCGAAGGCGCTCAAGGAACCCTGCTCGATGTAGGTTTCGGGACGTACCCGTACGTGACGAGTTCGCATACGATCGCGGGCGGTGCATGCATCGGCCTCGGCATCGGACCGACGGCCGTGCGTAAGACAATCGGTATCGCGAAAGCCTATTGCACCCGGGTCGGCGGCGGACCGTTTCCAAGCGAACTCCACGACGCCAACGGCGAACGCCTACGCGTCGCCGGAAAAGAATTCGGCGTCGTTACGGGTCGGCCGCGCCGGTGTGGCTGGTTCGATGCGGTCGCCGGGCGGTACGCGGCGCAGGTCAACGGCCTCTCCGAAGTTGTGATCACGAAGCTCGACGTACTCTCCGGATTCGAGGAACTCAAGATCGTCCGCGGCTACAAGCGTGGCGGCGTCTCCATCGGTCTTGGCGGAGTCGATGACCATCCGCTCGAGCTCGACATGGAAACGCTTCCCGGCTGGCAGGAAGATATTCGAGGCATACGTCACATTCGCGAACTTCCGGCAAATGCGCAAGCCTATGTCCGGTTGCTTGGCGAAGCAATCGGGGTCCCGGTTTCGGCCGTTTCCGTCGGGCCGGAACGGTCGGCGTTCGCCACGTGAGCCCGCGCTCAACCGCCCCGGAACGACTTCAGCCTTAAGGAAGTTGTAACGCCCAGCCGATAACATCAAAGAACCCCGGACATGGATGTCCGGTAGCACTCGAAGGCCACGGCCGGCCGACCCCACGCACGAAACGTCGCGTTTAGACTTCGTGCGAAAGGTGGCATTTGGATCGCTTTACCTCGACCCTGAGCGGATTGACAGAACAAGTCCAGGTTCTGTGGGCAGCACAGAACCGTACGAACCGAATTTTAGCAATCGGTCTTCTTGCCGTGCTTATCGGTGCAGGTGGCTTCGCCACGTTCAATGCCTTCCGGCCGCCTGATTATCAGGTGCTCTTCGCGAACCTCGCAGCCGACGACGCGTCCGGCGTGATCGCCAAACTCAAAGATGCCAATATCCCGTATCGCACGACTAGCGGTGACTCGGGAAGTACGATTTCTATCCCGGCGGAAAAAGTCGCCGAAGAGCGCGTCGCGCTCGCTGGAGCCGGCGTCGTCAAAGGCGGCGGCACGGGCTACGAGCTGTTCGATCGCACGAACCTCGGCATGACCGATTTCCAAGAGAAGATCGCCAAAACGCGCGCCAACGAAGGCGAACTGCAGCGTACCATCGGCGGCCTCACGCAAGTCGAAACGGCGCGCGTGCACATCGCATCACCGGAGAACTCGCTCTACTCGACGACACAACAACCGACGACGGCCTCCGTATCGGTCAAGATGAGACCCGGCATGTCGCTGACCCCCGAGGAAGTTCGCGGGATCACGCAGCTCGTTGCAGGCGCAGTCGAAGGTCTCAAGCCCGAAAACGTCACGATCGTCAACGCCGACGGCAACATCCTCACGCCATCTGCCGCGCCCGGTAGCGACGCGCTCGTCTCCCAGGCAAGCGCCCTCAAAATGACGCAGGATCAGCTCGTCGCAAAGCAACGTTACGAGTCGAATCTGCAACAAAATATCCAAGGTCTGCTCGACGCGTCGATCGGTTCGAAACGCTCCGCAGTTCGCGTGAGCACCGACATGAACTTTGATGCGAACCAAACCGAAACGAAGAGCTACGCGCCACAAGGCACCGTGCGTTCGCAACAAAATGAACGCGAATCGTACAACGGCACGACGCCGCCGCGCATCGCCGCGCAAGGCATCCCGGCGACGACCACCAACTCCGTGCCGACGTATCAAGGCGTCGCCGGCGCGCAGCAAAACGGGCGTTACAACAAATCGAAGAACACCGTCAACTTCGAGATCACCGAAGAAAACCGCAAGCACATCGATGCGCCGGGCAAAGTCACGCGTACGAGCGTTGCGGTGCTCGTCGACGTCCCGACGGCAACGGCCACTCAGAACGGCCAAGCGACGTACACCGTCGCCGCCGCCGATGTCGCGAAGATCCGCAACGTCGTCGCAGCCGCCGCCGGTATCGATACCGCGCGGGGCGATCTCGTCTCGGTCGAAGCAATTCCGTTCGCCCCGCCGCCGAACGCCCTCAACGGTCGCGGTACGACAACGACGATCTTCGGCATCCCGGTCCCCGGTCTCATCGCCGCAGCCCTCGTGCTGCTGCTGGTCGGCGCCGGCGCCGGATTCCTCGCCTACCGTCGTCGCGGCGGTGCCGCGAACGCTTTCGAACCTTCGACCGACATGCCGTCGTTCGACTCGATGCTCACCGACGAGCTTCCGTCCTTCGAAGAGCATCCGATGCTCGACGGCGCGCCGGGTATCGCCGCGCCGATTCGCTCCGCTGCCGATCTGACGCGCGAACAGATGATCGAGTACGTCACTACCGTCGCTCAAGAAAATCCAGACAGCATCGCAAAGTTAGTCAAGCTCTGGTTAGCGGAGTAATAAACCGATGCGATTACAGACAATACTGCACGACGCGCTTTTACTCGGGGTCACGCTTTGATTTCTGACGGTCCGATCGTTCAACTCGGCCAGGCCCAATCGAATGCGTATCGAGACGACGTGTTCTCCTCGCCCGCCCTCATCGAGATGGCGGGACCGGAGAAGGCGGCGATCCTGATGATCACGCTGGGCTTGGAGATCTCATCGACGATCTTCAAGTTCTTGCGCCAAGACGAGGTCGAGCGCATCGTTCTCGAGATCGCGAAGATCTCGACGGTTCCAATCGAAAAGCGTGACGCCGTCATCACGGAAGCGTACCAACGCGCGATCGCTCTCAAGTATATCAACGAGGGCGGCATCGAGTATGCCAAGGAAATTTTAGAGCGTTCGTTCGGCGCCGGCCAAGCCGACGACATGACGAACCGGCTCTTCGCCGCGCTCAAACACGGCAATCCGCTCGAACTCGTCAAGAAGACCGAACCCGCACAATTGCTCGAGTTCATCCAAGACGAGCACCCGCAAACGATCGCGCTCATCCTCGTGTATATGACCGCCGACCAAGCGGGTGCGGTGCTCTCGGCACTCGAGCCCGAACTGCAGGCGGAAGTCGCAATGCGTATTGCGATTTTGCAGAAGACGGCTCCGGAAATTCTCGAACAACTGGACGAACTGCTCGGACGCCGCTTGCTCGTCACGGGATCGGATTTCACCAAGGCCGGCGGCGTGCAGTCGCTCGCCCAGGTCATGGGATTCGTCGATCGCGAGACGGAGCGCAATATTCTCGAGGGCCTCGCCAAACGCGATCCCGTCATCGCAAACGAAGTCAAGAACCTGCTCTTCGTCTTCGAGGACATCATCAATCTCGACGACCGCGCGATCCAACGCGTGCTCAAAGAGATCGAAGGCAAGGATCTCGCGCTCGCCCTCAAAACCGCGAACGACGATCTGCTCGCGCGCGTGTTCAAAAACATGTCGCAGCGCGCCGCGGGCACGCTAAAAGAAGAGATCGAGATCCTCGGACCGACGCGCATGCGAGATGTCGGTAAGTCGCAGCAAGCGATCGTCGATGTCATCCGTACGCTCGAAGAGAACGGTCAAATCGTCATCGCGCGCGGCGGTAAAGACGAGCGGTTAGTCTAGCATGGGTCGAGTCGTCAAAGGCTCTCGCATATCGAGCGAGCGCTACACCGTTGGTGTTCCGGAAATCTCGCCGCCAAGCAACGGTCATGTTGACGACTCCAACTCGGTGGGAATCGACGATGCGGGCGATACGTTCGGTTCGTTTCTTCCTGAAGAACCGGTTGCCGAGCCGACGCTCGATACCGCCGCCGTTCGCGTGGCGGCTGATGGATTGATCGACGACGCCATGGCGCGCGCTGAATCCCTCCTCGGTGATGCGCGCGACCGCGCGCGGGCGCTCGTCGAGGATGCCGCGATCCGCGTTTCCCTAATGCACGATCAAGCACGCACCGATGGACGCAAGGACGGCTATGCGGTCGGTGCCGACGCAGCCAACCGCGAGATGAGCGAGATGCTCGAGACGATGCGGGGTCTGGTCGACATGGCTGGCGTCGAGCGGCACAAAATCATCAGCGCAGCCGAACCCGAGATCGTGCGGCTCGCGATGGGAATCGCCGAACGCGTGCTGCACCAGCAGATCGCACTCGACCGCGGCGTCGTCGTCGAGATGGCCAAAGCCGCAATCGCGCGCTTGGTCGATCGCGAGTCGATCACGGTGCGCGTCAACCCGGCCGATCTCGAAGGCATGCGCGGACATCGCGATGACGTGTTGGCACTGGGCGATGTGAAGAGCATGCGCATCATCGAAGACCAGCGCGTCGATCGCGGCGGCGTGGTCGTGGAAACCGAAGCCGGTACGATCGATGCGAAGATTCAAACGCAGATCACGGAAGCAAAACGCGTCCTGCACATCGAGGACGACGTCGTGCTCACGTCGGTCGATGAACCCGGACTCTACGGCAGCGCCGCGCGCGCGAGCTGATCGTGGCCGAACTCCTCGAAATCATACCGCAAAAACCGTTCTCGGCCGAATCCTATCTTGCCGAGCTGAAGACGGTCGATCTGATTCGCCAAAACGGCAAAGTCCGTCAAGTCATCGGCGTGGTGATCGAATCGCTCGGTCCGAACATGTCGATCGGCGAGACGTGCTCGATTCTGTATCGCCGCAACACCGATCCCGTACTCGCCGAAGTCGTCGGTTTCCGCGATAACAAAGTGCTCATGATGCCGCTGGGCGATCTTGGCGGTATCGGTGCGGGCAGCGAAGTCGTGGCGCTCGGCAAGCCGCTCGAAATCGGTCTTTCCAACGGATTGCTCGGCCGCGTGCTCGACGGCATCGGCCGTCCGATCGACGGCCTCGGCCCAATCGCACACGCCGAGCGCGCCGAAGTCTCCGGCTCGCCGCCGAGTCCGCTCACGCGTCGCCGCATCACCGAACCTTTGAGCATGGGCGTGCGCGCGATCGACGGTTTGCTCTCGTGCGGCAAAGGTCAGCGCGTCGGTATCTTCTCCGGGTCCGGCGTCGGTAAATCGACGGTGCTCGGCATGATCGCACGCAACACCTCGGCTGACGTCAACGTGATCGCTCTCGTCGGCGAACGCGGCAAAGAAGTCCGCGACTTCATCGAGCGCGACCTGGGCCCAGACGGCCTGCGCCGCTCGGTAGTGGTCGTTGCCACAAGCGACCAGCCCGCACTCGTGCGTATCAAGGCGGCGTTCGTCGCGACGCGCATCGCGGAATTCTTCCGCGAACAAGGCCTCGATGTCATGTTCATGATGGATAGCGTGACGCGCTTTGCGATGGCGCAGCGCGAAGTGGGTCTTGCAATCGGCGAACCGACGACGACGCGCGGTTACACGCCTTCTGTTTTCGCCCTCTTGCCGAAACTGCTGGAACGCGCGGGGACCTCGGCAAAGGGAACGATTACCGCGCTCTATACGGTTCTCGTCGACGGCGACGATCTCAACGAGCCGGTCGCGGACGCCGTGCGGTCGATTCTCGACGGCCACATCGTCCTCTCGCGCGCGCTCGCCGCAGCGAACCAATATCCCGCAATCGACGTACTCGCCAGCGTCAGCCGCGTGATGCCCGACGTCGTCACCGACGCACATCTCAAATCGGCTTCGAACGTGCGCGATCTGATGGCGACGTACAAAGAAGCAGAAGATCTGATCAACATTGGGGCATATGTCGCGGGCTCGAATCCCAAAGTCGATCTTGCGATCGGCCGCATCGATGCGATCCGCAACTATCTGCGCCAAGGCATTTTCGAGCAATCGAGCTTCGATGATGCCGTCGCGGCGCTCGCGAGGATCGCGTAATGAAACGCTTCCGCTTCGGTCTCGAACCGGTACTCGACATGCGCACGCGCAACGCCCAAGAACGTCAGCGCGTCTACGCCGAAGCGCAGCGTGCCCACGCCAAAGCCGAAGCGCGGCTGCGAGCGCTCCAAGACGAATACGAAATGCTCCGTATGGATCTGGTGGAACATCATGGCACACTCGACGTAGAAACGATGCGCACGACGTACGCACATTTGGAATTTCTGGTTCGAGCGCAGCACGAGCAGCGCGAGCGCATCGCCGCGTGCGCCGACGAATGCCTCGTCGCCCAACAAGCACTTCTGCACGCATCGAAAGAAAAGAAAGTCATCGAGACCTTGAAAATTCGTCGCCGCGCCACCTACGACTCCGAAATGGCGCTCATCGAACAGCGTGAACTCGACGACGCCAATGCCCGCGCCTTCGGGCGCGTGATCCTGCAGCGAGGAGAATCCGCATGATCGTCACCCGTCGTCGCGGGCGAAAAACTAATCTGCGGCCGCTGTTGCTTCCGGTCATTGCAATCGTGGCGCTCGCCGTCGCCCTGATCTGGCCGCCCTCGCACAAGGCCATCGTCGATGGCCCACTTGCTCCGCTCTGGAGTAACATCGCGCAACTCGGCCGTCCGTTCAGCTTCGCGTACCAAAATCAAGTCATCGCCGACCGCAACCGCGAGATCAAGAGTCTTAACGATCGTCTCGAAGGCGACCGCAAAACAGTTGCCGAGCGCGACTCAAAGATCGGCGCTCTTCAAGATACACTGAAGCGAATTCAAAACGCCCCATCGCCGGCGACCCCGGCCCCGACGATCGCAAGAGCTGCGCCCGTAGCCGGTGCAGCCTCGGCATCAACCCTCGGCGGAGCGACCGGCCAAACCGCACCGCAGCCCGACGACGTGGGCCGGGTCGCCGCATACTGGGGCGGCATGGAAGCGGACAAAGCCGCCGCAATCGTCCAGCGCCTGCCCGAAGACTACGTCGTGCGCATCTTCAACAAAATGACGCCCGACCAAGTCGGCGAGATTCTCGCGGCGCTCCCGGCAGCAGTAGCGGCCCGACTCTCAGCGGACCGCCCGTCCAGATAAATACAAAGCGCCCGCAGTAACAAAAAATAAACGACCCAGCCCGGCACGACGACCCGGACCCGACCGCTGAGGATGAGGATAGCTTCGCGGCTGACTAAGGTCTGGGCCTATCAATGCCGAATATGAAGTTAGGCGCATCGAGAGATGGCATCGTCTTGCTATCTTGCTTGCCCTCATCTGAACACGAGAGGAGGTGAAAAATGCAGTTATTACCCCAACTTTTCTCGATAAGTGCGCCCCTCGATACGGGCATCCCGACCCCCTCACCCCTGGGAAAAGCACCGATCCCCGGCCTCTTCCAAGCCCAACTGTCTACGAGTATCGCGAATCTCGCGCCGGTCGTTTCCCAGTTGTCCGCGGGAAAGACCGGCACGTCTACGCCGACTCCGAGCGATCCGCTCGAAGCCAAGCTGGCCGCGCAGATCGCCGCGCGCTTACAGAACGGTGAATCGCTCGAAGACATCGTCGCCTCGCTCTCAAAATCGCTTGCAACCTCGGTGGCAAACGGTCGGGGCGGAGCAGCCGACTCGCTCGGGCAACTCCAAAAGGTCTTCGCCGCAGCGCTGAGCCCACCGGGCAAAGCACCGCCAAGCGCGGATGGAAATGGAGCGCTAGCGCTCGCTCACCGGTTCCGGCAACTCGCCGAGATCGCCGCGACGATAGCATCGCAAACGGGGCAGCCGAATCGATTCCTAGGACCTGACTTGGACGCGAAAGCGAAAGTCGACCTAGCCCCGGCAGATACGAACGAACCGAGTGAGGCGCGAGCGCCTGGCTCTCTTGCTCTTTCTGTCGATTCGATCTTGAACGCCGCCGCCGTTGCCCTCGGGGCAACGCTGACTCCGAGCATGCAAGCGCAGCTCATCGCCCCGCCGACCAACAAGAACGGATCGTCCGCTTCGGCAGACGCCGCATCGGCTGGATCGTCGGCGCCAACAGGAGCGACCAAACCGCTAGGTGGCGCACCCGTGCCTAGCGGCCAACTCGATTCCGCGTCGGCGCTCAACACCAAACCCGCACCGGCGATCGCGCCGAGTGTGAATCCCGAATCGCTCGCAGCACCGATCGCGGCGCTGTTTGCAAACGACGGTCGTACCGTCGCGAGCAGCGATCGAAAAACCGGCACGAACGGCGATACGTCGCTCGGCCGCATCCTCACGCGTGCGATTAACGTCGCGCCGTCGATTGATTCCGCAAACGCGCAATCCTCGACATCCGGCGGCGGAAGCACCGGTGGAAATCTCCACGCGTTCCTCACGGCGTTCGCTGCGGCAGTTGCCGAGGCCGACGATTCCGCGAAGAGCGGGCTGCCGACCACCATCAGCGCCGCGACCGACTTCCTTGCAACGCTCGATGCAGCTAATGCAACGAGTGCGGCAACGAGCGGGCCGCTCGCGCCTCCCCAGACCATCGGCATCGCGAGTTCGAACGGCCCCGCGCCGCTCGCCTTCGATGCGTCGCTCTTTGGCCCGGCGTACACGCCACAGAACGCGGACCGTTACGCCGTCGTCGAGCAAGTGCTCAAAGGCCTCTCCGTTCGCAACCTCGGTGGTGTCAGTAACTCCGAAGTGCGCCTGCGTCTGGTCCCCGAGCATCTGGGTGATGTCAACATCAAGCTGGTCATCAACAACGGCAACGTCAATGCGACCTTGGTCGCCGCGAACGCCGACGTGCGTGACACGCTCGTCGCAAACCAAGCCCAACTCGCGCGTTCGCTCGATAGCGCCGGCCTGAAGCTCACGGGCTTCAACGTCGACGTCTCAAACGGCGGATTCGCGGGATTCGCCCAACAACAGCAGCAGCAGCCGCCCGCATCGCGCGGTTCGGTCGACTCGACGTTCGATGAATCGAACACCGAGGGTGACTTGGCGATCGCTGCGACCCCGAGTTTCGCACCGCCTGAATCGGCAAGTGTGCAGCTTGGACATCTCAACGCTCTCGTTTAGGAGCATCCATCCATGCCAGTACCCATAACAGGCTCGAACGGGTTACCGATCGACAACCTGATCAATCAGAGTTCGCCGACGAGCAACGGCACGTCGACGCTCCAAAGTCAATTGGGCCAGGATGCATTTTTGAAACTGCTAACCACGCAGCTCAAGAATCAGGATCCGCTCAAGCCCCTGGACGATACCCAGTCGATCGCCCAGCTCGCGCAGTTCCAAGCTACGCAAGCCACGACCGATCTGAAAAACTCGTTCCAGACCTTCCAATCGAACTTCTCGGTCCTCCAAGCATCGACGCTGCTCGGCAAAACTGTCACGGTTTCATCGGTTGATGGTACCGGCAACAGCTCGATCGTCACGGGAACCGTCGGTACGATTGCCGTCGTGAACGGCCAACCGCAGTTCACGCTCAACGATACCAACGGCAAGCCGTTCGCGGATGCCAAAGGTACCGCGTATCAGTTCTCCACAGGGCAAATCGTCGGTATCAAGTAGCCGTTGGATCCCAAAATCACCGGACCGCAGATCCCGCCGTCGACCGTTTCGGTTGGACGTCCGGTCGGCGTTCCGTTCACCGTTCCGCCGGCTGGCGGAGCGTCGTTCCGCGACGTTCTACGGCAATCGGAACCGCTCCAAGGCGAACCGCTCAAATTCAGCGCGCACGCCATGCAGCGACTCCAATCGCGCAACATCACCCTCACGCCGCAAGACGTGGAGAAGATGAACTCGATGGCCGACAAAGCAGCGGCCAAAGGTGCGAAGCAGAGCCTCTTCATGATGGGCGATGTCGGCATGGTAGTCTCGATCAAAAATCGAGTCGTCATCACGGCCGTCGATCAAGATTCGATGAAAGAAAACGTCTTTACGAATATTGATTCCGCTGCGATCATTCGATAACGCAAACACACACGCATGAGAGTGGACCTTGTTGCGAGGGGCTCTCACCTGCGGCGCCGACTGATGGACGCGTCGCGGAAATGTTCAGCAACGAAAGGGTCAACGAATGTCTTTTGATTCGTTGTTTATCGGGGTTACCGGTCTTGAGTCGTATCAGACGCAGATCGACGTCATCTCGAATAACATTGCTAACGTCGGTACGACTGGCTTCAAGGGCCAGACCGTCAACTTCCAGGATCTCTTGTATCAGACCCAGTCGTTCGCGTCTGCCTCGACGCAAACGCGCGGCGGCGTAAACGGCCAGGACATCGGACTCGGCGTCAAAGTCGGTTCGATCGCCACGCAGTTCCAACAGGGCGGCCTGAACACCACGGGCGTCAACACGGACCTCGCGATCAACGGCGACGGGTTCTTCGTGCTCCGCAACAAAGACGGCAGCGGCATCCCGACCTACACGCGCAACGGCGCCTTCTCGCTCAACCAAGACGGCCTGCTCTACGATCCGAGCTCCGGTCTTGCGGTACAAGGGTATCAGGCGAGCGCCAACGGCACGATCACCGGAACCGGCGTTCCGCAGTCGCTCCAGATTCCGCTCGGCCTCAAGTCAGCCGCGGTCGGTACGGGCTTTGGCACGCAGAACGGCCCGACGGGCGACAAAGTCTTCGACGTCGCCTTCGGCGGTAATCTCGATCAGACGCAGTACATCATCGCTGCATCGAACGCCGGCGTCGGCGCGACGACGACGACCATCTCAACGACGCTGTACGATTCGCTCGGCAACGCGCATCTCGTGAACGTCGCCTTCATCCCGGCCGTCACCGGCTCGACGACGAATCACCAAAATCTTCCGGCCACCGTCGTCAACGCCGCGGGCGTGGCCGTCACGGCCGCGACCGAATGGCAGTACACGGTCAGCCCGACCGACACGTCGACCATCACGCAAAACAACGGCTATGTGTTCTTCGATGCCAACGGGCAGTTCATCAACACGACCGCCGGTAACGGTCAGCCCAACGCCGGTCTTGCCGCCGGTGCGGGTCATCGTTCCAACGCACTCGCAAAAATCGCCGACGGTAACCAAATCACCGTTGGCAACTGGCAGTTTGGCAACAACGCGACTGCGATCACGACGGCAGGCGGACCGATCGGTCTTGACTTCTCGAATGTGACATCTCTCTCGGGCGCGTCGAACCCGCCGAACGTCCTCTCGCAAAACGGTTACCCGCAGGGGACGCTCTCCAACATCAACATCGGCCAAGACGGCACGATTCAAGGTGCGTTCTCGAACGGCCAACAGCAGACGCTCGGACGCGTCGCGCTTGCGACGTTCCAGAACGAACAGGGTCTGCATCGTGAAGGCTCGAGCCAGTTCTCCGCGACGGCAAACTCGGGACTCGCACAAGTCGGTACGGCAGCAAACGGCCGCTTTGGCGCGATCGTCTCGGGTTCGCTCGAACAATCGAACGTCTCGATCGCCGATGAGTTCACCAAACTGATTCTCGCGCAGCGTTCGTTTGAAGCGAACTCGCGCAGCATCACGACGGCGGACTCCGATCTCCAAACGGTCATCGCGCTCAAGCGTTAAGCCGCTCGGTCGCTCGCGGCTAGCGAGCAACAAAGAACGCCCGCTCACGGATATGAGCGGGCGTTCTTTTATTTTCTCTCATTTGGGTTTCATCTGGAACGTGCGGGGTAACCCGCCTCTTAGTTTACACGCTTTCAGGAGAGTCGGCTTGCGGAAATTTTTCACCGTGGCCCTCGCGGGACTCGTCGCATGTGCGATGGTCCTGGCGCTGGTCACCTACACGATAACGGGTTCACGCGCGTCGGATCATCAAGATTCACCGCTCACGGTGAGCCGTCCGGGAGCCGACATCACCGATGTTTTCGTTTTCCCGGCATCCGATCCAACCAAGGTCGTCCTTGCGATGGACGTCTGGCCGCTGATCGTCGGCGGCCAAGGCCCGAGCACGTATTTCGATCCCGGCGTGCTCTATCAGTTCAAGATCGCGCACGGCGACGCCGGCGTTGAAGATCAAGTCATTCAATTCAAGCCGAGCGGCGTTGGTGCAAACCAACAAGTCGTGATGTACGGTCCGGCCTATCCGAACCGCACCGGCACGCTCTCGACGATCGTGAAGAAGACATCGTCGATTCCCTATAACAAAGTGACGGATCTGGGCAATGGCGTAACCGCGTTTGTCGGTCCCCGCGAAGACCCGTTCTATTTCGACCTCGGGCAGTTTTTCAAACTGCAACCCGATCGGAATTGGCAGAATCAACCCAACCCGCCGCCTAGCAGCGCGACGTGTTTCAATCAGAACGGCGTCGACTTTCTCGCGGGCTTCAACGTCCTCTCGATCGTCATCGAAATGCCGCGCACGATGCTTGCCGACAACGGCGGCAATCTCGGCCGTATCAATCTCTGGGCGACGACGTCGCTTCGTACCGAGAATGCCGACGCATCGCCGCAAAGTCCGATCGCTGCGCTCACCGCGATGATCGCTAACTACAACACGAAGACCGGCCCCGCCGCCGACGATGGTGGAACGTGGACGCAAGTCGAGCGCCTCGCGCGTCCGGCCGTCAAAGAAGCGACCGAAGCGTTTCGCAATCACGACACCAGTAACCGGAGCAATCCGTACGACGATCCGACGCTCGCGCGTTCGATTCATGAATATGCGATCAACACGGCCGGTCGTTCGACCGCCGTCGCCGATGCACTCGTGAAGGTGCTGATGCCCGATGAAATCCAGGCGGATCTAAGCGCCGCCGGTGGCGCACGCTATCTTGCCGTCGAGACGAACGGGAAATCGGGTTTCCCGATTGCCGTTATCCGCGCGGTTCCGCCACAGGGCATTCGCGGCACGAAGCTCTCGCTTGGCGATCCCTACCGTCACTTCGGCGGACGCGATCCGAGCAGCCCCGTGATCGATCTCTCGCTCGGCGCGATTTATGGA
>JANLVI010000004.1:0-12176 GCA_031363915.1 Vulcanimicrobiota bacterium | reverse complement strand
AGCCCACCACCATTCGGATCCGCGCACGAGGACCGTCATTTCGAGGGCGAGACTCGAAAACGTTGTGAAGCCGCCGAGGACCCCCACGACAAGGAACATGCGGATCTCCGAGGTGACCCCGAAGGCTTTGAGAACGGCCAGCTCGGCGATGAGTCCGATCAGGAACGATCCCAACACGTTCACGATGAGGGTTCCGAGGGGAAGCGGGTAGGGGAGCCGCCCGAGCACCCACACCCCAACCAGGTATCGGGCGATCGAGCCGAGGCCGCCCCCGATCCCGACCGATAGGGCCGCTGCCCAGCTTACTCCGCTCACGAGGGCCGGGGTTTGAGTTTACACCCCGGGCGTCCTGTGCTAAGATGGGGTGCCGAACGGACCGTGTGTCCGTTTCTTTCATGTTCGGCTGTCGGCGGCCCCGGACGTCTTAGGAACAAAAATGGCGAAAAAAGAGAACCGCGTCATGGTTACAATGGCTTGCACCGAGTGCAAACGCCGTAATTATAACACGCAAAAAAATAAACAGGCGAACACCGAGCGTCTAGAACTTGCGAAGTACTGCCGTTTCTGCCGGAGCCATAAACCGCACCGCGAAACCAAGTAGCTTCTGCTCGCGTCCCCGATTTTTCGGGTACAATCGAGAGACCCAAGGTCATCCGAAAAGCGTGCGGCCCGGCCGCACCGTAGGGTGGTAGCTCAATTGGTAGAGTCCTGGTCTCCAAAACCAGTTGTTGCAGGTTCGAGTCCTGTCCGCCCTGCCAAATCTTTCTAGTCGGGAATCAGCTATGAAACGTACGATCGTCCCTCCGAAGAACGGCGCACCCGCGAAGCGTCCTGCACCGGTCAAAGCCACGGCGCAGCAGCGTCAGGCTAGCGCCATGCGCACGCAAGAGTTCGTGCAAGGCATCGTCTCGGAGATGAAGCGCGTGACGTGGCCGACGCGCGATGAGTGGGTTTCGGCAACGATCCTCACGATCGTGCTGGTGGTCGCCGTCGGCTTCTACACCTTTGGCGTGGACTGGATCTTCGAGAAACTCTTCGGGCTGCTTCGCCACTAAGGTATCCATGGAAAATGAAGAAACGGTCCCTCCGCTCGCCCCGGCTCTAGCGCCGCCGACCGCCGCCTCAAAAAATGCCGACCGAAAAAAATGGTACGTGATTCACACGTACTCGGGCTACGAGAACAAGGTGAAAGCCAATCTCGAGCGCCGTATCCATTCGATGGCGATGACCGACAAGATCTTCCGCGTGCTCGTACCGATGGAAGACGAAGTCGAATTCAAAGACGGCAAGCGCAAGATCACGCCCAAGAAAGTCTTTCCGGGCTATGTGCTCGTCGAGATGGATATGGACGACGCATCGTGGTACGTCGTGCGCAACACCTCGGGTGTGACCGGTTTCGTCGGCTCCCCCGGCTCGGGTGAGAAGCCCGTCCCCTTGCAAGACAAAGAAGTCAAAACGATTCTCAAACAGATGGGCATCGAGACGCCCAAGCTCAAGATCGACTTTGCCAAAGGCGATCGGGTCAAAGTCACCTCAGGACCGTTCTTCGACTTCACCGGGATCGTCGATGAGATCCAGCCGGAAAAAGAAAAAGTCCGCGCGCTCATCTCGATCTTCGGCCGCGAGACCCCCGTCGAACTCGAGTTCTACCAGATCGAAAAGGTCTAAACAGACCGAAAAACCCCGGCCGATGTGCCGGGGTTTTTTTATTGTGTTTTGCGCGTGCGCGCGGTACTCGCGTCAAACGCCGCTCGCATCCGGGGCGGTAACAGGCGCCGTGCCCGCGCGAATCGATCGTCGTCAGAGGTGTGCTGCGCCCGGACGGCAAGCGCTTCGAAATGCGCAAATATTCCGGCCATTCCCGGCTTCTGACGGCGCGCGATGACGAAGGGCGCGAACAGCTCCCACGTGGAAATGATTTGGCCCCGAAAGAACGGCAGAATCGTGTTTCCGTCGATCATCTCCTCTTGAACGAGCACCCCAAGTTCGTTGAAGAAACTCGCAAGATTGAGCAGTGCCAGGATCCTCGGATCGTCAAGATCGCCCGCAATGATCTGAGCGCGCAAGCCGGCGTCGTCGCTTCCCTCCAAAATGATCGAGCGCACGATCTTGAATCCCGCGTGAAATCCCTCGGTCCGCGTATATGCGAAATAGGGGATCGTCGCTTGAAGTTCGTTCTGCCGTCGCAACTGCTTGAGCTGCGAGTAGCCGAAGAACGCCGCTGCTAAAACGACGATGAATTGGCCAAAACTGCCGATCGCTGCGACCGCTTCCCATGCCATGCAGCGAAGTTCGTCGGTGTCCCGGCGAAAGCCGTTCGTCCTCAAAACGCGAGCCCGGAGAAATTTTTGGGAAGCCCGTGCGCTCGCGCTCGGGCTTTTTCTCTTTTGGCCGATAACCTTGAATAGAGATGGAAACGAGCCGCAGCTCGTCGGGGGTTCAGACCGTCCTCGCTATGCTAGCAGAACGGCAAGTCTCGACACGCGACGTACACCAAGGACTCTGGAGCGTCGTTTGGCACCGGGGATATGATGACGTCGGAATGGTGCGCCACCAGGCAAACGAGCACTATGACGGCATCGTCGTTTACCAGCGCGGCTTCCCCGAAGTCGATGTGGGTCTTGTGGTTCTCGAGACGCACGAGCACCTGGCCGCGTTCGTTACGAGCCATGCCGAGGCCGAGCCGCTACTGGGCTTGACCGGCGCGTTCGCTCACGTCAAGGTGAACGTCGGCGAACCCAAAGTCGAGTTCAAGGTCAAGGCCAAATTAGGCCTCAGCCTGGTCATCGATTTCGAAGAGGGCGAGAATGCCACGATCCCTACGAGCGACGGCTCGTGGATCGACGCGATCCGCGAAGCACTCGCGAACATTCGCGCCGCCGAAGTCGCGCACCGCGAGTTCATCGAGACCAAGCGACGCGCGCTGCAGTACGTCGAAAAAGTACAAGGCTTCAACGACGAGATGAAATCGCTGCAAGAAAAGATTCGTCGCGAAACCGAGATGGAAACGGACTACACGATCGGCGATCGGTTGGGGATTGAAAAAGCGCGCCAAAAGCAACTCGATCCACGCCGCCGCAACGACGCTCTGATCGAAGAGCGCAAGATCATCCTCGCGCGCCAAGCACGCTTCGACAGCCTCATTCGCGAACGCATCGGCGATGTGCGCAAAAGCATCGACGAAGTTCGCGTGGCGTACAATATACGCCGTGATGCATACGCTGACTATCTCGTGAACTTGCGCTTACTCGAGGAGTCTCGCCGCGAAAGCCGTGCCGCAAGCGAGAAAACCGTCACGATGATGCAGAAGCTCGATCACATCGCGCAGGCGGGATTGCGCGTGCGCGGATTTGCGCTTCCCGCGACGGCCAGTCACCGGGTCGTCTTGGATGAAATATTCACAACGGTGGAACTGCTCACGCGGGCGATCCCGACGCACCGCCTACGCGTGATCACCCGCGAAGGCCAGTCGCAGCGCCCCGGTTAGCGACTTCTGTGCGCTAGCCGAGCCTGGACGCTTCCTTACACGTGAGCCGCCATTGCTTGCCGCGTGTCGGTTATGGTAGAATACGATGTTGGTGGCCTCCGGCCGCCCCGTCGCGTGCTGACCCCTGCGCGCGAACCGGACCTGGCGGGGGAGCGTGATGGCCCGTGGGCCGTTTGACGCGAAAGGAACCAATCATGGCTAAAAAAGTCGTGGGCAAGATCGGCCTTGCCCTCAACGCCGGCAAAGCGACGCCGGCACCTCCGGTCGGCCCGGCCCTCGGACCGTACTCGCTCAACATCATGGATTTCTGCAAGCAGTACAACGAACGCACGCAGAGCCAAGCCGGGATGATCATCCCCGTTGAGATCACGGTATTCGAAGATCGTACGTTTACGTTCGTCACGAAAACGCCGCCGGCATCGTTCTTGATCAAGCGCGCCCTCGGCATCGAGAGCGGCTCGAAAGAACCCAACCGCAATAAGGTCGGCAAGATCACGCACGCGCAACTCAAAGAAATCGCCACCACGAAGATGGCCGATCTCAATGCAAACGACGTCGATATGGCCGTGCGCATCATCGCCGGAACCGCACGTTCGATGGGAGTGGATGTCGTCTAATGGCACAATCACACGGCAAACGGTTCACCAAGCTTGCAGCAGACTACGACCGCGAAAAACTCTACGACGCCGTTGAAGCAACGGCGCTCGTGAAGAAGAACTGCAACGCCAAATTCAACGAAACGATCGAGATTCACGTCCGCCTGGGCGTCGACCCAAAGAAGTCGGATCAAAACGTTCGCGGTACCGTGAATCTTCCGCACGGCACCGGCCGCGTGGTTCGCGTCCTCGCGTTCGCCAAGGGCGACAAAGCCAAGGAAGCCGAAGCCGCGGGCGCCGACATTGTCGGTGACGCCGATCTGATCGAACGAGTTAAAGGCGGCTTTGCCGACTTCGACGTCGTTGTCGCGACACCCGACATGATGGGTGCCGTCGGCTCGGCCCTCGGTCGAATCCTCGCGCAAAAGATGCCGAACCCGAAGTCCGGCACGGTCACGCCGAACATCGGCAACGCGATCCGCGACATCAAGGCCGGTAAAGTCGAGTATCGTCTGGATAAGAGCGGGATCGTGCATACGATCGTCGGCAAGGGAAGCTTCGGCGAAAATGAGCTTGCCGAGAACGTCGCAACGCTGCTCGATGCGATCATCCGCGCGAAACCCTCGGCGGCCAAAGGCACCTACCTGCGCTCTATCACGCTCACGAGTACGATGGGCCCGGGCGTCAAAGTCGATCCGAATCGCGTGAAGGTTACCGCCGGTACGGCATAACGCCGCAATCGGTCCAAGCACGAGAGCGTCGACGAAAGTCGGCGCTTTTTTGTTTGGCGGAAGTCGGTTGACGGTAGTCCGCGCCGTTGGTAGGCTAGGCGTACGGCATACGGTATACCGTATCCACTCTTGATGGGGGCGTTCTTCTTATGGCGAAGATGACAGCGATCGAGGCCGCGGTTCACGTGATGCGCAGCGAAGGCGTGGATTTGGTCTTTGGAGTGCCGGGGGCGGCCATTTTGCCGCTCTACCAGGCGTTGCAGACCGATGGGGCGATTCGCCACGTTTTGGTGAGACATGAAGAAGGCGGCACGCACGCGGCGGAGGGCTACTCACGAGCCCGCGCGGGGCGCATCGGTGTGAATATCGGGACGTCGGGCCCGGCGGGCACGAATATGGTGACCGGGCTCTACTCGGCGATGGCCGATAGTATTCCGATCCTCTGCATCACGGGGCAAGCGCCGCGTGCAAAGCTACACAAAGAAGATTTCCAGGCCGTCGATATCGCCGCGATCGTCGCGCCGGTGACGAAGTGGTCCGTGACCGTGATGGAGGGCGCACAAGTACCCTTCGTGTTCCGCAAAGCGTTTCAACTGATGCGCACCGGTCGACCGGGTCCCGTGCATATCGATCTGCCGATCGACGTACAGCGCGAAATCATCAACTACGATCCCGAGTGCGACGAACCGCTCGCGGTCGATCGACCGCGTCCCGGTGCGAAGGCGATCGAGCGCGCCGTCGACATGCTCTTTGCCGCCGAACGTCCCGTGATCGTCGCAGGTGGCGGCATCATCAACGCTGAGGCGAGCGCGCAGTTGATCGAACTTGCCGAACTCACGCAGACGCCCGTGATTCCAACGCTCATGGGTTGGGGAACGATCCCCGACGATCACGAACTTAACGCGGGTATGGTCGGGCTGCAGACACAGCACCGCTACGGCAACGCAACGTTTCTCGCAAGTGATTTCGCTCTTGGAATTGGCAATCGCTGGGCGAATCGCCATACCGGGAGCGTCGATGTCTACACGAAGGGGAAGACGTTCGTCCACATCGACATCGACCCGACGCAGATCGGCCGCGTGTTCAGTCCCGAACTTGGGATCGTTGCCGACGCGGGCCTTGCGTTGGACGCGCTCGTCGCCGAAGTGTGCAAGCGCAAGCTGCAGGGGACGGTCCCGAGTCGCGAGGCGTGGGTTGCAAGCGTCCGAGAACGCAAACGCACGATGCTCCGCCGTACGGATTATTCCGAGACGCCCGTCAAGCCGCAGCGCGTCTTCGCCGAAGTCAACGCGGCGTTTGACGACGACACGCAGTTCGTTACGGCGATCGGACTCTACCAGATTCTCTCGGGTCAACTGCAGAAGATCAATAAACCGCGCAACTACATCATCTGCGGACAAGCGGGACCGCTCGGCTGGGAAGTCTCCGCGTGCACGGGTGCCAAGCTTGCCAATCCCGGCAAGAACGTGGTAGGTATCGTCGGCGACTATTCGCTACAATTCCTGATCGAAGAGCTTGCCGTTGCCGCGCAGTACAAGATCCCCTTCGTCATGATCTTGCTCAACAATGCGTATCTCGGTCTCATCCGTCAGGCGTCGATGCCCTACAAGATGGACTACGAAGTCTCGCTAAGTTTTGAGAACATCAACGCACCCGAGATTGGGGCCTACGGGGTCGACCACATCAAAGCTGCCGAAGCGATGGGCTGCCGTGCCGTGCGCGTCTTCGATCCAGAAAAAATCGCGGATGCGATTTCGTGGGCGAAAATGGAGTGCGAGCGCCTGCGCGTGCCGGTGATCGTCGAAGTGATTACCGAACGGATCACCAATATCGCGATGGGTGCCGAGATCGACAAGATCAACGAGTACGAAGACATCGTCGATCTGCCCGCGCGCGAACCCCAGCTCATCTAAGGACGCCGATGCCGAAATTTGCCGCCAACCTTTCGATGCTCTTCACGGAACTCGAGATGCTCGACCGGATCCCCGCCGCCGCTGCCGCCGGATTTCGCGGCGTCGAGTTTCTCTTTCCGTACGCGTTCGAAGCCGAAGAAATCGCATCGCGACTGCGCGCTGGTAAACTCGAACAAGTGCTCTTCAATCTTCCCGCCGGTGATTGGGCCGCAAACGAGCGCGGTATCGCGTGCATCCCCGGTCGCGAGGAAGAGTTCCGCAGCGGCGTTGTGACGGCAATCGGGTACGCCAAGGCGCTCGATTGCAAACGAATCAACTGCCTGGCCGGCAAACGCCCTGAGTCCCTCAGCGTCGAATCCGCGCAGTCTACGTTCGTTGCGAATCTCAAATACGCGTCGGGCGAACTCGAACGCGCGGGCATCCTCCTGGTGATCGAGGCGATCAATACGTACGACGTGCCGGGATTCTTTCTCTCACGCTCCGATCACGCATTCCGAACGATCGACGCGGTCGCTTCGCTAAACCTCGCGTTCCAGTACGACATCTATCACATGCAGCGCATGGAAGGCGAACTTGCGGCAACGATTCGCGCGAACGTCGCGCGCATCGGACACGTGCAGCTCGCCGACAACCCCGGGCGCCACGAACCCGGCAGCGGTGAGATCAACTACCCGTTCGTCTTCGACGTGCTCGATGCTGCGGGCTATGCGGGCTGGATCGGTTGCGAATACATTCCGGCGAGTGGAACTGGAGAAGGCTTGGGTTGGGCGAAGTCTTACGGTATCGCCGCACCAACCAGCGTCTAGGAGCGCTTCGTTTTGAATATTGGATTTATCGGACTTGGGATCATGGGCAAGCCGATGGCGGCCCATCTGCAGGCCGCCGGTCACAAGCTCTTTCTGCACACGCGATCGCACGTGCCGCAAGATCTCATCGCCGCTGGCGGTGTCGTATGCGCATCGAGCAAAGACGTCGCCCAAAAGAGCGACATCATCATCACGATGTTGCCGGACACGCCCGACGTTGCAGCGGTGCTCTTCGGTGCAGACGGCGTTGCCGAAGGGCTCACCCCGGGCAAGATCGTCATCGACATGAGCTCGATCTCACCGACCGAGACCAAAAGCTTCGCCAAGAAAATCAACGATCTTGGTTGCCTCTACTTCGATGCGCCTGTCTCCGGCGGCGAAGTCGGTGCGAAAGCGGCATCGCTCACGATCATGGTCGGCGGTCCGGAAGAGGCGTTCGACAAAGTCAAACCGCTCTTCGAACTGATGGGCAAAAACATCACACTCATCGGCGCTAACGGCGACGGTCAAACGACGAAGGTCGCGAACCAAATCATCGTAGCGCTCAATATCGAGGCAGTCGGCGAAGCGCTACTCTTCGCATCGAAATCGGGCGCCGATCCGAACAAAGTACGCGCCGCGCTCATGGGTGGGTTTGCCGCCTCACGTATCCTCGAAGTGCACGGTCAGCGCATGATCGATCGCACGTTCGATCCCGGTTTCCGCATCGCGTTGCATCAAAAAGATCTCAACCTCGCGCTCCAAAGCGCGCGTGCGATCGGCGTTTCGCTGCCGAATACGGCAACCGCTCAAGAACTCTTCAATGCCTGCGTCGCAAACGGCGGCGCCGGCTGGGATCATTCGGCGATGGTGCGCGCTCTTGAAATGCTCGCTGCGCACGAAGTGGCGCAAGCAAAAGAACCCGCGAAGGCTTAGGTCTGCGCGTCGGTCGCGAGGACCGCGGACTTGGTATTGTGAATGTGCGCGGTCGTTGCAAGAGCGATCTCGTCTTCGTTTTTACCGCGCATCGCAGCGAGCATTGCGGAATGTTCGTCGACCGTTGCGGTGCGCCGATCGAGCGTCGCAAGTGCGATGAAGCGCCACGGCAAGATGTCTGCGCGTAAATCGCCGAGCATCCGTTTGAGACGGGTGCCGTCGGCAAGCGCAAGAATGCGATCGTGAAACTCGGTATCCAGGCGTTCCATTTCGCCCGCATCGGCCGCGTGCACGCGCATTTGCGCGATGAGGCTTTCGAGGCCGCGTGCATCTTTTGCGCTCATCCGACGAGCCGCCCGCCGCGCGGCCAGCGCTTCGAGCGCTTCGCGAATCTCGAAGATGCATTCGACCTCATCGCGCTTGAGTTCGCGCACGATGCTGCCGCGCGCACCGCGTGGTTCGAGCATGCCCTCGGATTCGAGTCGGCGGAGTGCTTCACGTACCGGCGTGCGACTCGCACCGAGGGTCGCTGCGATCTCCGCCTCAATGATCGGGGCGCCCGCGGCAAGGTCACCAGAGAAGATCGCCGAGCGGAGCCGATCGTAGACCTGATCCCGTAGCGAACGCGGGCGCTCGACCCGACCGCGAAGGCCGCCGAGCTGGTTTGCCTGCTTCGATTGGGACGCCATACGCTAACGGTATCGGCGTCGCGGAGTCCCGTCAAGTATTTGGGATACCGGATACAAAATTCTCACCCGAAACATCCCTTTGGTTTGGTTAAAAGAGTTGCTCGACGGTCAAATCCGGACCGACGAGAAACGCTGATATGCCGAGCTGCTCCAGCGCGTATCGAACCGCTTCGATGCGCGCGCGGTGAGTGCGACTGTCCGGAAAGGCCGCGCTTTGCGATCAGATCGACGCCTTGTTCCGTCGTTCGAAGCGCTTGGGTCACCGACCACTTTTGCTGTGTTAAGAAAGTTGCCACGGCGTCGACCACATCATTTTCACTCAAACCGACGCTGTGCAGCGTCATGCTTCAGTAAAATCCGTCGGCGAGCGCGGCAAGGTCGTCGATGACCGGTGAGACCGCTTGTGCGCTGCCGCCGACGATCGGCACGACGACGGCATGAAGGGCGCCTTTGAACGCCGTCATGCGGCGTTTCTTTTCTGCGACGATCCCAGCGCCGTTCGCGCCGATATGGGGTGCGATGCGCGCGTTTGCTTCGCCGCGCAAGCGCGCGACGTCGGCTCGCGCACGATCCCCGAGGTCGGCAACGCGCACGCCATCGACGTGAGCGAGACCGCTCGTCGATGGTGTGTACGGATCGAGCGGATCGTAATCGCCGTACGTTCTTCCGGCGCGTTCGAAGAGTGCGCGAATTTCCGTTGCGGCCGCATCGCGAATGAGGCCGACCTGATGTCGATAGGCGGCCATCGTTTCGAGAACCGCGCGCGCGGGAGCCGCTTCGAGGATCGTCTCGATCGATTCACGGTACACGCGATCCGCCACATCCATCGCGGCGATTGCCGGCGTGAACGCTGCAGAGAGCGATTCGGCGTCGCGCGGAACATCCAAATGCGCGGCGAGTTTGGCCGCCATCACGCGGGCGAGTGGGGGAATCGCTGCGATCACGCTTTGCGCATGCGAATGCGCGTGTGCGTGCGTACGAAGCCGCACGCGAGTGCGCTTGCCGCGGCGGGAGAATCCGGGGTCGTTTTCAAGACGGCAAAACTACTGCCGCGCGAGCGAGCATACGCAAGACGCGAGCTGATCAGCGCTTGGTGTGCGCCGCGCGAACGGAACGCAGGGAGCACGCCGCCGCTGAAAAGTAGCGCGCCATCCTCAAACGTCGAGACCGCCCCGCCGCCCACCATTTGACCGTCGGCAGAGACGGCGTACAGAACGGCCGCGTGGGCGTTGACCTGGACCGAGCGCGTGATACGAGCGCGGTCCGTCCCCTCACTTGCCTCGACGAGGACCTCGGCCCAGTCGACCCGGTTCTCCGTTTTCTCGACCGTCAGGCCAGCCGGAGGCGTGACATCGATCGGACCGATCTCGGCCTCGTAGACCTCCAAGGTCAATTCGGGCCGATACCCGGCAGACTCGAGTAAGCGGGCGTCGCGGGTCGCGACGTCTTCGTGAAGCTCGACCCGCGCCAGGAGCCCGCGACGAGTGTAGAACGCCTCCACCGCCCCCAAATCCGTCTCATCGAGCCGTCGCACGGCTCCGATCCCGATGGCGTATTCGAGAAACGTACCCTGAAGGCAAATGGCAAAGCCGCCGGCAACCGCGATCGCCCCAGTGTCCTGCGTATCCGCGCTCGTCGCGATATTGCGAGCGTAGGCGGCCCACAGGCCGGCCTCGCAGCGCTCCGCGCGCATCGCATCCATGGTGGTCACGCTTGACCGCCAGCCTGTCTCTGTGATTTAATTACCGTTGGCTCCAATGACCGTAGGTCCGCCTCACGGCGGTTAATGTTCGGAATAATCCGGCACCTATCGAGGATGCGTCGACTCCCCCGGTGTTCCTCTCAACAGGCAACCGGATGACTCTCGCGCCTCGCACGTTTGCGGAGGCGTTTTTCATATCAGAAACGAGAGAGTCGATGCCCACCGCCAAAAAACAAGCGACGATCGATGAACTCCGCGCGAAGCTGGCCGGTTCGAAGAACTTGTTCTTCACGAACTACGCCGGGCTGACCGTCGAAGACATCACGAAGCTGCGCACGGAACTGCGCAAAGACGGGACGACGTATTCCGTCGTCAAGAACACGCTCTTCTCGATTGCTGCCGGCGACGAACTCGCCAAAGCACTCGAATCGACGCTCGCCGGTCCGATCGGCGTCGTGTTCGCAGGCGAAGATCCCGTCGCGCCTGCCAAAGCCCTCAAAACATTCGCCGATGCCAACGCAGCGGTGAAGATCAAAGCAGCTTGGATCGACGGCGTGCTCGTCGATACGAAGCAGGTCAACGCGCTTGCCGCGCTCCCGCCGAAAATCGAGCTGCTCGCCAAACTCGTCGGTTCGCTCAAGAGTCCGTTGTTCGGCCTCGTGTACGTGCTGTCCGGCAATCAAAGCGGCCTCGTCCGCGCACTCAATGCGATCCGCGAGCAAAAAGCTGCCGCGGAAGTCGCAGCATAAATCTAGGAGACTCGTATCATGGCCGTTGCCGAACTCATCGATCAAATCGATAAACTCACCGTCCTCGAACTCGCCGACCTCGTCAAGACCCTCGAAGAGAAGTACGGCGTCAGCGCCGCTGCTCCGGCCGCTGCTGCGGCTCCCGCCGGCGGCGGCGGCGCGGCTGCACCGGCAGCCGAGCAGACCGAATTCGACGTGGTTCTCACCGAAATCGGCGCCGAGAAGATCAAGGTCATCAAGGCCGTTCGCGAAGTCACCTCGCTCGGTCTGACCGAAGCGAAGGCGTTCGTCGAATCCGCTCCCAAGGCGATCAAAACGGGCATCACCAAAGACGAAGCCACGCAGATCAAAACCAAAATCGAAGAAGCCGGCGCGAAAGTCGAAATCAAGTAATTTCGCTTCACCCGGAATCGAAAACGCCACGCAGCGATGCGTGGCGTTTTTGTTTCCCGTGCGTACAGATCAGGACAACACCGCATCAGCGTTGGGAAGATGAACCGCCGACGCTCGCGCTGGAAGCGATGTCGTGCTCGCAGCTAAACCGCGGAAGCACGGCCGGGAAGATTGGGCAGTAAGCCCAAAACCCGG
>JANLVI010000036.1:0-1857 GCA_031363915.1 Vulcanimicrobiota bacterium | reverse complement strand
AGGCGAGCCCGGCGCCCGAGGCGGCGGAGTACAGCGCGTCCTCCATCACCGTGCTCGAGGGCCTCGAGGCGGTGCGCAAGCGCCCCGGCATGTACATCGGGTCCACCGGTGAGCGCGGCCTGCACCACCTGGTCTGGGAGGTTGTGGACAACTCGGTCGATGAGGCGCTGGCTGGCTACGCCGACCACATCGAGGTCACCCTGCAGCCCGACGGCGGGGTCAAGGTGGTGGACAACGGCCGAGGCATCCCCACCGGGATCATGGCCGGCGAGGGCAAACCGGCCGTCGAGGTCGTCCTGACCCAGCAGCACGCCGGCGGTAAGTTCGGTGGTGGCGGCTACACCGTCTCCGGTGGCCTGCACGGCGTCGGCATCTCCGTGGTCAACGCACTCTCGGACAAGGTCAACGTCGAGGTGAGGCAGCGCGGCAGTGTGTTCCGTCAGACCTTCCTCGAGGGTGTGCCTGCGGCCGAGCTGTCCAGGGACGAGGACAGTGAGGCGACCGGCACCACCGTCACCTTCTGGGCCAGCCCCGACATCTTCGAGAGCACGACCTACGAGTACGAGACGCTGCGCGCCCGCTTCCAGCAGATGGCGTTCCTGAACAAAGGCCTGACCATCACGTTGACCTACGAGCGCCCGCGGGCGGTCGAGGCCATCGAGGCGGCAGTGGCGGCCGAGGACACTGAAGTCACCGAGGAGCTCGAGCACGACGGCGAGGACGCCAAGCCGGTCAAGGCCCGGACGGTCTCGTACCGCTATGACGACGGCCTTGTGGACTACGTCAAGCACCTGGTCGGGTCCAAGCGGTCTGAGCCGGTCCATCCCGAGGTCATCTCCTTCGAGCTCGAGGACACCGTGCGCAAGATGTCCCTCGAGGTCGCGATGCAGTGGACCAGCGCCTACTCCGAGTCGGTCCACACCTATGCCAACACGATCAACACCCACGAGGGTGGCACCCACGAAGAGGGCTTCCGCGCTGCGATGACCAAGCTGGTCAACGACTTCGCCCGAGGTCAGAAGCTGCTCAAGGAGAAGGACGAGAACCTCACCGGTGACGACATCCGCGAGGGCCTGACCGCGGTTGTCTCGGTCAAGCTGGCCGAGCCGCAGTTCGAGGGCCAGACCAAGACCAAGCTGGGCAACTCCGAGGTCAAGGGCTTCGTCCAGCGGGCCATGACCGACCAGTTCGGCCACTGGCTCAGCGGCCACCCGAACGAGGGGCGCGACATCGTCCGCAAGTCGGTCCAGGCCTCGGCGGCCCGGATGGCGGCCCGCAAGGCGCGTGAGGCCACTCGGCGCAAGGGCCTGCTCGAGTCCGGCGGTCTGCCCGGCAAGCTGAGGGACTGCCAGAGCAACGACCCCGCCATCAGCGAGGTCTTCATCGGCGAGGGTGACTCGGCGGGCGGTTCGGCGGTTCGTGGCCGCAACCCGCACAACCAGGCGATCCTGCCGATCCGCGGCAAGATCCTCAACGTCGAGAAGGCCCGGATCGACAAGGTGCTGGCCAACAATGAGGTGCAGGCCCTCATCTCAGGCTTCGGCACCGGCATTGGTGAGGACTTCGACCTGACCAAGGCCCGCTATCACAAGATTGTCCTGATGGCCGACGCCGACGTGGACGGTCTGCACATCCGCACGCTGCTGCTCACGTTGTTGTTCCGGTTCATGCGCCCGCTGATCGAGGCTGGCTACGTCTACCTCGCGCAGCCGCCGCTGTTCCGGCTCAAGTGGAGCAACCACACACACCAGTACGCCTACTCCGACCGTGAACGTGACGCGTTGCTCCTGGCGGGGCAGGGGCAGGGATGGCGGCTGCCCAAGGACGCCGGCATCCAGCGCTACAAGGGGCTGGGCG
>JANLVI010000029.1:0-3043 GCA_031363915.1 Vulcanimicrobiota bacterium | reverse complement strand
CGGATCATTTGTGGACCGTAGTTGTGATAGTCCGACGGCCACCACGCGACCGACGTCGTCAAGAACGCTTTGATGTCTCGCTTGAGCGCATCGAAATCCAGCTTCGCAAACGCAGCTGCATAATCGAAGTTGGCGCCGAGGGGATCTGCGGCCAAGCCATTCTGATGGAGGAGTTCGACACGCAGGCGATCGGGATACCAGTTTTCCAGTGTGGGCGGGGTGCCGAATGCACCGCCGACTCGATCGCCGCCAAACGGACAGGTCCCCGTCATGTCGTGCGTCTCGGTAAAGGTCTTATCCACCGCAAATTTGCTCATCGAACGTCCTTAAACTGGTTGCACTGCCAACTAGCTTGCTCACTATGCCAGTCGTTTCGTTTACCGCAAAAAGCACGCGCTACACCAAGGATTTTTTGACGACGGCGCCGTCGCGCTTCGAGCTTTTAGCGAGCTGCGGCTGGTTCGTGAGATTCTTACGGTTGGAAGGGCACATTCATGCTCAGCGAACGGTCGGGAGCAAGACGGCGGCAGCGCGATAGTTGGCTGGCTTCGCATCGAAGATATTCGGTACGAACGTCTGCGGATTGCGATCGTAGAGCGTTTAGTGCCTTGACACCGCGTCATATCATCGTCTGCTAGGGAGAAAGAAACCGGCCGCAGCTTGAATTGTACTTTTGATGCGATCGCGTCGGGAGATGAAGCATTTCGAGCGGGCGCCTTTAGTCGAACGCGCGTCGTTCTCTCGACGCACTTCTCGGGATAAGGCGATAACACCGACGCTCAATTCGCCGGACTCTCCGAGGTCGTGCGTCTTCCAACCTAGCTGTTACTCGGAGTTCTCGAAGTCACCGTGATGTCGTCGAAACATTGCAAGCTGCTTCCCAGCGTGATTCCGAGTCTGTTGTGCGGCCGCCCGTTGCCGACGCTTGGCTCGTGGCGAACCCGCCGTCGTCTTGGCTCACCTTTCGACCTGGTCTGCTGCCGAATCGATCTGGACGAAGTGGGCGAAACGCTTATGTTGGGGTTATAATGAGGCCGTTGCCTGGGACGCGATGACCGGTTTGGGCGTCTGAAATCACGTGGTACAGAGAACTTCACATTTCGATGCGATCGTCATCGGTTCGGGCATCGGTGGAATCGCACTCGGCATCCGCTTACAAAGCTTGGGGCTTCGGACGATCATCGTCGAGAAACTCGACGGCCCCGGAGGTCGAGCGGCGGTGCGTCGCATCGATGGCTATACATTCGATATGGGGCCGACGGTGCTGACGGTTCCGCATTTTATCGAGGAGCTTTTCTCCCTCGAACGTGGTAAGCCGAACCTCGACGTCCCCGACTTCCCGGCTGACGTCCGACGCGGCGAACGGATTACGCACGGGACCAGCGGCGGTCCGCGCACGAGTGAATACGTGAAAATCGTTCCGCTCGATCCATTCTACCGCATCGTCTTCGACGACGGCACGATTTTCGATTACGACGGCGACCCGAAGCACACGCTCGAGCAAGTCGCCGCGATCGCGCCCGCCGACCTTGCCGGCTACGAGCGCTTTCACACCGCTGCCGAAGCGATCTTCCGACGCGGTTTCCTCGATCTTGGTTACACCTATTTTGGCCAATTGACCAAGATGCTCGGCATCGTGCCCGACCTCTTTAAGCTGGGCGCAATTCAACCACTCTATCGCTTCGTCTCATCGTTCATGAAGAGCGATAAGCTCCGCGCGATCTTTAGTTTCGAGTCGCTTCTCGTCGGTGGAAATCCGCTCCGGGTCCCGGCGATCTACGCGATGATTCACTTCGTTGAGAAAACCTGGGGCGTGCACTACGCGCTCGGCGGCACTGGTGCGCTCGTCGCCGGTCTCGTCCGCAAGTACGAAGAACTCGGCGGAACGATTCGCTACTCGAGCGAGGTCGCCAAGATCGACGTCGCGCGCATCGACGGCAAATCACGCGTGCGCGGCGTGACGTTGCAAAGCGGTGAGACGTTCGAAGCCGACCGCGTGATCTCAAACGGCGACTATGCGGGAACGTACCGTCTCATCGATGACGTTTTTCGGCCGATCAATCGGAATCTGAAGCTGAAGATCGCCAAACAGTCGATGTCGGTTTTGGTGCTGTACTTCGGTTTCCGGGCCGATCCCGAACGCGATTCAAAGTTGCGCCACCATAACGTCATTTTCGGCCCGCGCTACGCCGAGCTGTTGCGCGAGATTTTCGACCGCCACGTTCTCGGGGCGGACTTTTCGCAATACCTCCACGTTCCGACGCTTACCGATCCGTCGCTCGCACCTGCCGGCCACCACGCAGCCTATACGCTCGTCCCCGTGCCGCATAACGCCAGCGGGATCGATTGGAACGTTGAGGGCCCGCGACTGGTCGACCGCGTTATTGCGTTTCTCGACGAACGCGGTCACATCCCGGGATTACGCGAGCGCCTGACCGTGCAGAGTTTCGTAACGCCCGACTACTTTGAATCGACGCTCAACAGTCGGCTCGGCAATGCGTTTGGATTGGAACCGATCTTCTCGCAAAGCGCGTTCTTTCGGCCGCACAATCGAAGCGAGGACGTCGCGGGGCTTTACCTCGTCGGCGCAAACACGCAGCCGGGTGGTGGAACGCCGGCCGTTATGATGTCGGCGAAGATTACCGCCCGCACGATTGCGGCTGACCTCGCACCAGTTGCCGTTTGAGGGTAAGTGACGCGGAGTTCGTAGCTCCACAACTCGATCGCTGCAGGCGATGCGAGCGGTTTGCTTTGATCGACGACATATACCGAGAGCAAACGTGTTTTTGCAGCTCGGTTTTGCAAAATGCGCGGTCTCGCCGAAGGAACGGAAAACGCATCGTCGAGCTTTGCGGCTTGGTCGGCGATGCCTTTCATCCCGAACATGTCGCCAGCCCTAGTGGTTTTACCGCATCGCAGTCGAGGTGAGGTCGCGTCGAGTGCCGGATACTCCAGAGTCGCGACACCTTCGAGGTCCGTAACTTTATTGAGCCGTCGCGCGGTCCAGATGCGAGTTCATGTTCCTTTTAGCGGTGTGTAACAA
>JANLVI010000002.1:0-116389 GCA_031363915.1 Vulcanimicrobiota bacterium | reverse complement strand
CACGATGTGCCGTGTTCTTATGGTGTCGAAGGCCGGTTTCTACGCCTGGCGCAAGCGTCCGATCAGCGCGCATGGCGCTCGCGAGGCAAAGCTGCGGCATCACATTCTCGAGTTTCATGAGGCGAGCAAGAAGCGCTACGGGTCGCGACCGATCATGGCGAACTTGCGAGAGATCGGCGAGCGTTGCGGTCGCAAGCGGGTGTTTCGAATCATGCGACCTGCTAGGTTGCGCGGCAAACGGTGCCGGGCTTTTCCCGTGACAACGAATTCCAATCATTGTAAGCAAATCGCGGAGAACATGTTGGAACAAACGTTCGCCCCCGAAGTGATTGCGTTTCCGAATCGCGTTTGGGCCGGCGATATCACCTACATCCGGACCCAAGAGCGCTGGCTCTATCTTGCCGTTTTCGCCCGCATTAGGCTACGGCAGTGGCGGGGACGCTGTCTGCGCATTAACCCAAATTTTTACGAGGCCCGTGGGGACCGATGAATCCGCCTGCTCAGGAAAAGGGCCCAGTGCATCCTGCAGGGCGTCGATAAAAGCACGAAATTTTGTCAACCCATTGTAGGTTACTGCCAGTGGCGCAAGCGGCATTACTCCGAAGAGGCTCGTGCCCCCAACTTTCATTCCGCCAGTACTAAGCGCCGCTCCAATCTCGTCAACGTACTGTGCCGAGTCGGCGTCGTGCCCATTGGCCGTCAGGAACACATTGATATCTGCTTTGTTATTTGCCGCCGCGTCCTGAAGTTTCGAGCGTAAGACGCCCGTCAGATGCCGCGGGACGTTCGCTTTCGGCATCGCCGCAATTTGCGATTGAAGAGTCGCGATCTCGGCGTGTGTGTTAATTCGTTGCTGAGTGTTGGCGAATACGACCCAAGCGCCGAGTGCGGCCACAAACAAGTCCAGCGCTGCCTCGGTCCAATGTTTTTTGCGAAATGCAAAGGCCGCGCGGCAGATCGCGATTATCGAGACTGTTGCACTGGCGAGTCCAACGGCACCTAAATCGTTCCATATTTGGAGCACGTCACTAAGATTCGTTGGCCAAATCTCGGTCCCCCGTTAATCTAGAATACGGCGTGACCGACAAACAGGTCGCTCTCGTATCGAAAATTATGGACTACGGATTCTAGCGCGTCGCGGCCTAACGGTATCCGCGCGGGGGCAGTGCCAGCAAGATGTCGAACGCACCGAAAAATGAGCTAGTGGGACGGATCGCCGTTGGGACGAAGACGCTATCTTTAGCTAGCATGAAAGTGAATCCAACTGCCACGGATGCATGGTCACCCAGCACGGCGATTTTCGCGGATATGGCTTTCGCGCGCAGCCCGGAATGTGTCAATGGCTTTGATACCGGGGCGTTGAGATTAAGCTGCGTTTGATAGTTCTGGCGGGTTGATGTAGACGATGGGATTGATGGTCTGCGCTGCGGGGGCGCCGTTAACGAATCGCTCGGGGTGGGCTTTGTAGGCTGCGCTCAGAACGGTTTGCCGCGCAAGGCGGCGCTCTTCGACGCGCGCGTGGTGAACGTCGGCCGGCGTGTGGAGAGCGATCCCACTATGTCGATGTTCGTTGTTGTACCAAATAAAGAATCGTCGACAGAAGTCTCGTGCTTGCTCGATGTGTCCGAAATATCCAGGATAGGGCGCGCTATATTTGAGCGTCTTGAAGAGCGCTTCGATGAACGGGTTATCGTTTGAGACGTGCGGCCGGGAATGCGATCGCGAGATTGCCAAGATCCATGAAGAGTTGGTTGAGCGTCTTGGATTTCATCGCGGGCCCACTATCAGCGTGTACCGTAAGCATCGTGGTGTCGACCCGTTCCCGTTCAATCGTGTCGGCAAAGAGTTCTTCGGCCAGCACGGCATCTTCGCGGTGCTCGAGTCGCCAGCCCACCACGTAGCGCCTGTAGACGTCGACGATAACGTAAAGTTGAAAGTAAGTCCACTTCTGCGGACCGAGCAGCTTTGTAATATCCCAACACCAAACTCGCCCAACGGCCGGTGCGACTAGCTCGGGTTTGACACGCGCCGGATGTGTTGCAAGTGCCCGCCGTTCTTTGGTTTCGCCCGCAAGGCGTAAAATGCGGTAGAAGCTTGAAATCGATCCGAGATACAATCCCTCATCGAGTAATGTGGCGTATATCTGACGCACCGAGAAATCAGCAAATCGTTCGATATGCACGACATCAAGAATTGATTGCCGCTCAGCCTCGCTCAGGCGTCGAAGCGATGCGTATTGTCGCTGCACCGGCCTAGCTGGTTCACGACGTCGGCGCATTCGCGTGGAATGCGAGATGCCAAGCGCGGCGCATGCCGCGCGTTCACCAACCGTCATCGCAAGTTCGTTCACTGCGACTTCGATCGCGGTTCCTCCGGCTCGCTCTCGCTTGCGATCAACTGCAAGAGCTCGTGCACTTTTCCCAGCGCGACAACCGTTCGTTCTGGTTTATCGAGCCGCCGTTTAAGACGTGCAATCTCTTCGTGTAGTCGTCGATTTTCGAGCGATTCGGGATTCGGCGGGCGACCGCGTTTCGGTGCGACGCCATCTGTACGTTGCTTTAGCCAATTGCTAATGAGCGAGCTGTACACCCCGTTTGCGCGCAGAACCGTTGCACGGTCGATTGGCGAGCTGGCCAATTCGTACTCGCTTAAAATCCGCGCCTTATCGTCGGCGGTAAAGCGTCGGTGCTTCTCTCGAACACCGGATTCAGGTTCGGAAGACATCGGGATCCCTTACTTGCCCCTAGGTGATTTTCCCGGCTCAGCTGGCTTCACCCATCATAGACACATAGGGCCCTCATCTTCCGAATCACTTCGGCTAACGACTTGTTGCAATGTCCAATCCAGGCTTATTCGGATGCCTAAATGAAACGAAAGCCACATCTTTCGATACAGTCAGTCTCAAGAAGACAACGTACGTTTTATCGTCGAGCCCTTGTCCAAACGGGATCGAAAAGTCTTGGATAGTAGTGTGACCTGCGCTGCCAATCTCAATTGGGCGCCACACATATTTCGCAGTAAGCACATCTGGCTTGCCTAGAAACTGCGACTTTGTGTCGTACGAAACCAGTCGCATCGATTTTCCAATTGGAGCACCAAAAGTCGGGATTGCCCAAGTCCGTCGGATTACTCCATGAAGCGATGCGCTTGCTATAACTCGCGCATCGCTTTCGTTCCACAAAAGAAAACCGCTACTTGTCGGGACGCGGAAGCCGCCCGTTCGAACAGAGACGCTTAATAAAGTTCCGCTTACAGATTTTTGCGCCACCTGCATGCCTTTAGCCCGTGACGGTTCCGAACACAAAGCCACAAAGACGGCAGTCCAGAGTAACGCAACTCGGAACCATTTATATGACGATCTTCTCATAACACCCGCTTTCAAGTCACGAGCGGCGTGTTCGTACGGTCCTTTTTGATTCCTGCTCTTGGTTTTTCACTTTGCCCGAAGACGATCGTTTGTGCACTGGTCACTTGCGAAGATAGCGAAACTATTAGGTGTCGAGGACCAAGGCGTGCAGTTCGCTTCAATCGACTTCGTGCAAGTTATTTGTGAGAAGTACGGTATCGCGTTGAGTATGGACGGCAAAGGCTGCTGGCGCGACAACGTCATGATCGAGCGCTTCTGGCGATCGCTCATGTACGAGGAAGTCTATCTGCATGCCCACGATGACACCTCGGCCGCGAAATCCGGCATCGGGAAATACGTAGCGTTTTATAACAGCTCTCGGCCGCATGCGGCTCTCGAGGGACGAACACCGGACGCGGTATACTTCACCCAATCGCCGAGGAACATCGCGGCGCAATTCGCAGAGTCATCCACTTATAAAACTGGAATCGCTGTTCAAGAAACCGGAGCCACCTCTCGGAATGCCTCGTGCGAAAGCACGGGGCTTCTGTTTTACTGCGCGGTTCGACCGGGTAGCCGGCCCCCGCGCGTTCAAAAGTTCCTCGCAAGGAATTCGAATCATCCATGCTGACCCAACCTTAGTATGAAAAAAGTGCGGGTCTCGATTTTCACGGCGTTTGCGGTTTCGTTCGTCCTCACGACGGGCTCGATGATCGCGAATTCCTCGACTGTGAGCGCGCTGGAAAGTACCTCGCTTCGTGGACCAGCCTTGCAGCGCGTCCTCGACCAGCGCGTGGCGGCTACGCCGGGGACGGCGATCGTCGTGGGCATCATCGAGGGTGGACGGGTGAGCGTGCTCCGATCGGGAAGCTCGGGGGCCTCACGCCCGCTCGACGCCCATACGCGTTTCGAAATCGGGTCCGTCACGAAGACTTTCACGGCGACCATCCTTGCCTCGATGACGCTGGATCATCGCGTGCGTTTAACCGATCCGGTCGCAAGCGATTTGCCGCCGGGTTCGATCGTCCCGGAGCGGAACGGCAAGTTGATTACGCTCCTCACGCTTGCAACGCAACATTCGGGTTTGCCGCGTATGCCCGATAACATCAAGTCGGTCGATGGCGACGATCCATATGCCGACTACCCGCTCGCGCAAATGCTGACGTTTTTACGTGGCTACACCTTGCCGCGCGACCCGGGTGAAACTTTTGAGTATTCGAATTTCGGCGTCGGTTTGCTCGGCGATGCGCTCGCCTATCACGAGCATGTGACCTATGCGACGCTGTTGCAGCGCCGCGTCTTCGCGCCGCTTGGAATGACCGAATCGATCGTGATGACCCCGCATCTTGTTGACCCGCAGCTGGCGTCCGGCATGACGATTGATGGTGATCCGGCCAAAGCCTGGACGTTCGACGGCATCGCGCCGGCCGGGGCGATTGCCTCGACCGTGGGTGACATGCTCAAGTACGTGCGTTGTGCGATGGGAACGGGTCCGCTCGCCGCGGTCTGCCGCTACGCGGAGGAACCACGGTCGACATTTCCCGGCCACCATATCGGTCTTGTTTGGTGGACGGATGATTCAACGGGCGTGATCGAACACGGCGGCGATACGTCCGGATTTCACTCGGCCGTCGCCGTTTCTGCCGACCGTCAAATCGGGGTCGTCGTCCTCGCAAGCGGCGGCAATCCGGTTGCCGACCTCGCGCGGCATCTGGCGGATCCGCGGGAGCAATTGGAGCCCGCGCACTCGAGCGAGACGATCGTGCTCTCGACGCAAAAACTCGATGAATACGTCGGCGATTACGGCGATCGCGACCATCCGACACTCTATCATATTCGACGAGTCGACGATCATCTCGTCGCGCAACTCGACGGTCAGGGCGCCGCGCGAATCTTCCCGGATGCGCCGGACCATTTTCGCTACCATGTCGTCGATGCGAGCCTTGCATTCATGCGCGACGCTGCCGGCAACGTGAACGGGATTACGACGACACAGGGACCGGAAGTCGATCGGCTGCAACGGGTCGGTGCTTCGCCGATGGCAAGCGCGCCGCCGGCCACGCCTTCACCCGATGTCGTGCTCGAGCCCGCGGTCCTCGATCGTTACCCCGGCACCTATGTGATTGCCGGAGCGGGCGCGTCGTTCACCGTGACGCGCACCGCCGCAGGTATCGCGATCATGCTGACCGGTCAGTCCGCATATCCGGTGTTCGCAACGAGCAAGGACCACTTTTACTACCGCGTCGTCAACGCGACGGTTGATTTCGAGCGCGATGCCTCAGGGGCGGTGAAACGTCTGGTCCTGCACCAAAACGGGAACGTAGTTACCGGTATCCGTTAAGTGCGGTTTTTCGGTGTGTTGTTGTCCGTAGTAACAACTTGTCTGGCGCTCGTTACCTGTAGCGGCGGTTCGGGAAGCGGTCCTACCGTCGCTTCCGATTTGGCGGTCGGTGTATCACACCCGACGGCTGCACCAACGCCGACACCGGCTCCCACGCCCGCCGTCTCGACAAGCGCAACGCCGTTGCCCGCTGCATCCGCAACCCCGGCGCCGCCGGCGATTCGAAGCACGAAACGCGGAATTGCTTACGATATTGCCTCGACGAGCGATCTCGGTGCTTTCGCGCCCGGCGTCAGCTGGTGGTACAACTGGGCCTCAGCTCCGAACGCGGGGATCTCCACCGATGCATCATCGCGTTACGGTCTCGAATACGTTCCCATGTTGTGGAATGATCGGTTTGATGCAACGGCAATAGCCCAGTCTCTTAGCGCGAATCCGTCTGAAAAATATTTGCTGGTTCTCAACGAGCCGAACGTCGCGGGTCAATCGTACCTCACTCCGCAACAAGCCGCTTCGCTCTGGCCTCGGTATGAAGCCGTCGCGCGCACGGCCGGGGTGAAGATCGTCGGGCCGGCGATCACCTGGGGTACGATGCCGGGTTACGAAGATCCGATCGCTTGGCTCGATACATTCTATGCGGCGTATCGTGCGGCGAACGGAAACCACGATCCCCAAATCGACTACCTTGCGTTTCACTGGTACGACTACGGGTTGGGCGTTCAGCTTGACCGATTGATGAAATACGGCAAGCCATTCTGGGTGACCGAATTTGCAAATTGGCACGCGCAGACCGATGGCGCCCAGATCGATACGTTAGCAAAACAAGAAGCGCAAATGACCGATATGGTAAAGACGTGTGAGACGCGGAGCGACGTCTTTCGCTATGCGTGGTTCACCGGTCGCGTCGCACCCGACCCTCATTTCGATAGCACGCTTGGCGCATCGGGTCAGCTCTCGCCGCTCGGATCGCTCTACGTAAGCCTGCCGCACTCCTAAATCGAGCGAAGGCGCATTGTGCAATCGCGCAGGACGGGCCAAGGACTTGCGTCAAGCGCCCACCATGCGTTATCGAAGCTCGATTGCAGGCAGTCTGCCAAAACCCGCGTGGCTGGCGGAGACCGAAAAACTGTGGCCCACGTGGAGGCTGAGCGGTCCCGACTTACGCGAGGCAAAGCACGATGCGACCCGGGTCGCGATCGCCGAGCAAGAGGCCGCCGGTATCGATTGCGTCACCGACGGCGAGCAGTCACGAGTCCACTTCGTCCACGGGTTCCTCGAGGCGCTGGAGGGGATCGACAACGAGAAGAAAGTTCGGCGCGGCATCCGCAACGATCGCTACGAAGCTGACTGTCCCTCGATCGTGGGTGAAATCCGCCGGACGCGCCCCGTCCATCTCGATGAAGTGCAGGCGGCACGCTCGTTCACCAAGCGGGCGCTCAAGTTCACGCTGCCCGGGCCGATGACGATCGTCGATACGCTCTACGACGGATTCTACAAAGACCGCAAAGTAGCGGCGTTCGCGTTCGCGCGCGTGCTCAATCAAGAGATTCGCGATTTAGTCGATGCGGGTGTCGACGTGATTCAGCTCGACGAGCCCGCCTTCAACGTGTTTTTCGATGAAGTCGATCAGTGGGGCATCGATGCGGTCGACATGGCGTTCGATGGCATCGACGTTCGCAAAGCCGTGCACGTCTGTTACGGCTACGGCATCGAGGCCAACGTGAAGTGGAAAGCAGAACTCGGCGCAGAGTGGGATCAGTACGCGCATATTTTCCCGTTTCTCTCGCGCAGTTCGGCGGATGAAATCGCGATCGAGCTCGCCGGCTCGCACGTGCCCGCGCACGTTCTCGGCGGCTTGAAAAATAAAGACGTCGCGGTCGGCGTGATCGACGTCGCCAGCGATACGATCGAGACCGCCGAGGACGTCCGTGCGACGCTCGATCTTGCGGCACAGTTCGTGCCGCGCGAGCGGATCATCGCCTCCACCAACTGCGGCATGGCACCGATGAATCGCGATATCGCCTACGCGAAGCTGCGTGCGATCGGTGCGGGCGTCGCGCTCGTCCCCGCGTAAGTGCGACTCGGCGCTTAGCCGAGCCAACTCGGGTTCTGCACCGTGCTATCGAAAAAGTGCGTGGTTTTGTAGAGTTCGCTCTTGCCGCTCTTCGCAAGGTCGCGCGTTTTTTCGAGGAGCGCGGCGACGAGCCTTGCGTCGAGCGGTTTGAACGAGGCCGCCGCCTCGATTGCTTGATCGAGAATCTCCGGTTTGTCGATGCCGGTCACGACGACGCTCGTCGGTAAATTGAAGCAGTAGTGCAGCATCTCGATCGGCGATAACGCATTCGTATCGAGGATCGCACGATCGCCGAAGGTCTTCATGCCGATGATCCCCATGTCGCGTTCCAGCGCAACGGGAAGGACGTGCTTCTCGAAGCTCTCGTAGTGCGCATCCATGACGTTGAGCGGCATCTGCACCGTGTCGAAGATGAAGTCGTGTTTTGCTGCCGTCTCGATCATATGAAGGTGGAGTTTGGGCGACTTATGGCCGGTGAAACCGATGAAGCGCGTTTTTCCCGCCGCCTTCGCCGCTAGCGCCGCCTCGAATGCACCGCCGGGTGCGAAGATGCGATCCGCGTCGTCGTCGTGGATATTTTCGTGAAACTGGATGAGGTCGACTTGATCGACGATCAGCCGATGCAGCGTCTCTTCGAATTGCTCGTTGAACGCCGCTTTGGTCCGGCCGTCGATCTTGGACATCAGAAAGACCTTGCTGCGATAGCCTTTGACCTGAAGGGCGCGGCCCATCCGCAGTTCGCTGCTGCCGCTGTTGTAGTCCCACGAGTTATCGAGAAACGTGATGCCGCGATCGATCGCGCTATGGATGAGTTTGATTGCATCGCGATCGGAAATGTCGGGTTTGCCGATATGAAAACCGCCGAGTCCAACCATGGAAACGGACTCGTTTGTACGACCGAGTCGGCGCTTGGGAATATCGTGCGTCGTCATCGCATGAGTCATTCCCCGGCCGGGCCATATTAATCACCGAGAATCTGTTACCGCTCCGAAGCTGGGCTCTGGTACGATGGCCTCAGGCGAGCGAAAGCTTTTCGACCAGACGACTATCGCCTCGCTCTTTTCGTGTCGAGGCCGGGTTAGCAGGCCCTCAAACGTGGGTGTGGACTTCGAGGTGCGCGGTGTCGTTCACGCGCACGACCATCGGCGGATGGTCGGCATAGCGCACGGTACTCAGCGATGTGTTGCCGACGGGAAACGAGAAATCGCGTTGCAGCCCAAGGATTTCGGCCAGGTATGCGTTGATCGAACCGGCGTGTGAGACGAGCGCGATGCTCTCGCCCGGGTGGCGCGCGATGATTTCGTCGATCGCCTCGCGCATGCGCGCTCGCACCGCGATGCCGGGTTCGCAGCCGGGGACCGCGGCCCACGATCCATCGCGGATGGCAATTGCGGCGAGTTCTTCAAGCCGCGCGCGCACGGCCGCGCCACGTTCTTGCGGCGGCATGCTCGCCGCCGGCTCGATGCCGAGAAAAATTTCGCGCAGCCGATCGTCAGTTTTCACCTCGAGATTGACGGCGCAAGCGATTGTGTCGGCGGTTTGCTTGGCCCGTAGCGTGGGGCTCGCATAAATCGCATCGGGTCGCGAGGGTCCCCCTTTGAGCCGCCGCGCGAGCGCGAAGGCCTGTGCGCTGCCTTTTTCCGAGAGCGGAAGATCTTCGTAGCCGGCGGTGCTAATTGCGGCGTCTTCGGGTGGGATCGCGTCCCCGTGGCGGATGAGGTGCAGAAGCGTTCGCGTGACCGTCATGGTCGCGGCCTTCTGCCGAGGAGGGTCGATTGCCCGCGCGCGAATCTTGCTGTATGCAGCCAGTCGTCGTCCCGCGCAAAGGCGCTTTTGCGTTTATCTTTGCTACGGTGACGCTCGACATGCTCGCCTTCGGCGTGATCGCACCCGTTTTCCCGAAGCTCGTCATCAATTTTGTCGGTGGCGACAACGCGCAAGCCGGCGTCATCTTCGGCATCTTCGGTACCGTCTTTGCGCTCATGCAGTTCCTGATGTCGCCGATTTTGGGTGCGCTCTCCGACCGCTTCGGACGCCGGCCGGTCATCATTCTCTCGAACATTGGCCTTGGCGTGGACTACATCATCATGGCCTTGGCGCCGAACCTGGCGTGGCTCTTCGTCGGCCGCGTGCTCTCCGGCATCACCTCGGCGAGCGCGACGACGGCGTATGCCTATGTCGCCGATGTTGCGCCGCCGGAAAAGCGCGCTGCCGGCTTCGGTTTGCTTGGCGCGGCGTTTGGTATCGGTTTCATCATCGGTCCCGCCGTCGGTGGGCTACTCGGTGCGGTCGATCCGCATTATCCGTTTTGGTTTGCGGCGGGACTCAGTTTGCTCAACGGCGTGTACGGCTTTTTCGTGCTGCCGGAATCGCTTCCGCCGGCGCTGCGTCGCGCGTTTGCGTGGAGCCGTGCGAATCCCGTCGGCTCGCTCAAGATGTTGCGCTCGCACCACGAACTCTTCGGACTCGCGTCGGTGTCGTTTCTATCCGTGCTCGCGGGCGCGGCTTTACCGAGTATCTTCGTACTCTACGTCATCGGACGGTACGCGTGGGACGAGCGCGCGATCGGACTCTCGCTCGCACTCGTCGGCATCTTTTCCGTGCTCACACAAGCGGTGCTGATCAAACCGGCGGTCGATCGATTCGGCGAGCGGCTCGCGCTCTATGGCGGATTGTTTTTTGGCGCCGCGGGTATGATCGTGTACGGTCTTGCACCGACGGGCTTGGTCCTCAACCTCGGGACGCCGATTCTCATGCTGTGGGGCATTTCCGCATCGGCAGCGCAGGCGATGATGTCGCGCCGTGTCGATGCAAACGAGCAAGGCGAACTGCAGGGCGCGCTCGGCAGTTTACGCGGAATCGCCTCGCTTGCGGGTCCCGCGTTCTTTACTTTCGTTTATTCGCAAAGCGTCGGACGGTATCGCGACGCGCATCTCCCGGGCGCGGCGTGGTTTGTCGCCGCAGCCTTGTTGTTCGTTGCCATGATCGTTGCCATTCGCGTCACGCGTGGTGCCGCACGCGCAGAAGCGACGGCCTAGAGCAGCTTATCCAGGGTGATCGGCAGATCGCCGCTGCGACGCTGACGAGACCGATTTCGCCGATGCCTTTCACGCCCGCTTCGTTGACCAGCGAATCGTCCTCGGGGACGAAGATCGTCTCGATGTGCGGCACATCGGCATGCACGGGAATCAGATAGTCGCCGAGATTCGCCGTCATGATCCGGCCGGTGCGTTCGTCCAGGCGCGTGTGCTCGGTGAGCGCCATGCCGATGCCCCAAGTTATGCCGCCGAGGAACTGGCTACGGGCCGTCTTTGCATTGAGAATCCGCCCGCAGGCAAATGCCCCCGTGAAACGCGCCACGCGCACTTCGCCCAAATCCGGGTCGACGTGCCCGCCACCATCTGCAGTGCACGAACGACGGCTCGCTGTGCGAGTTCGATTTTGAAGGCGTTCTCGCCCAAGCCGCGCATGCCGTCGATTGCGGATTCCGCCGCGACGGCGCTCGCCGGAATCTCGACTGCAATGATGAGGTCGCCCGGCTCGAGTACGTTCTCGCGCCACGGCGTCGTTCCGGGAAGCTCGTAGAAATCAGCGATGGGAATCGCGCGTTCCGCGCCGGCACGCCCTTGGACGTGGAGGACCGCATCGACAGCCGTGAGCGCGACGGCAAGATTGGAGGGATTCGTTGCGATACAACCATCGCTCGTACCGATGACGCCGTGCATCCGAGTCACGCCGCCCAGTGCCGTCGCGAAAATACGCACAGCGCGTGCGCTACAGAATGTTGCCGCCGATCGTTGCCATGTTGCGCAGTTGTGGCGACGCCCCGGCGAGCAGCGCCTCAGCGACGATCGGGAAACGCGATGCGACCGCGACGTCGCCGAATACGAGAGGCGCGAGATATGGATGATCAGCTCCGGCGTTTCGACGTCGTCTTTCATCAGGTCCAAAAGATTCGTGCCGCCGTCGATGTACTGCGCGTGCGCGGCGTCGAGCACCAGCGTTCATCGCGCGCCTTCCGCGACGTCGCGGACCGCATCGACGATGTTACAGTACGCACCGCCGCGGCAGAGATTGCCGCTCATCCATTCGCGGACCGCCGCCGGATCGGTTGGACGACCCTCGGCGAGCAAGGCGACGGCGGAGACGATTTGACCGGGCGTACAGAACCCGCACTGAAAGCCGTCGTGTTTGAGAAAGGCCGCTTTCATCGGGTGCAGTTCCTCGCCGGTCGCGAGTCCCTCGATGGGTGGTGATCGCGCGTCCCTCGACCATCACGGCAAGGGTAAGGCACGAATTCACGCGTCGACCATCGGCGAGGACCGTGCACGCGCCGCACGTCCCTTGATCTCAGCCTTTTTTTGTGCCGGTCAGGGCGAGTGCTCGCGAAGCGCGTCGAGCAGCGTTACCCGCGGCTCGATCGCAAGTATGTGGCTTTCTCCATTGACCGAAAGCGTGATGGCGAGCGGCTCAAAGGCGCGCTGCGTTCGTTCCTCCAGGTTTATCGCTCTCCGATCGGTTAAAGACGGTCGTTTGCGGTTTCGGTCAGCGGGGAAAAGGTAGCTGATGGCCACGATTACGACGACCGATCCGTCGACTGGAACACCTCTCGAAACGTTCGAACCGTTTCCCGCGATTCGACTCGAAGCAACGCTCGAACGTGCCCGCACGGCGTTTGCCGATTGGCGCACGACATCGTTCGACCGGCGGGCGACGACACTGCGGTCCGCAGCCCAACGTCTGCGCGATCGAAAGACCGAACTTGCGGGCGTGATCGCACGCGAGATGGGCAAGCCGATCGTGGAGGCGGAAGCGGAGATCGACAAGTGCGCCAAGGCGTGTGACTTTTACGCCGACCACGCGCCCGATTTTCTCGCCGATGAAACGGTGAAGTCGAATGCGACCGAAAGTTACGTTGCATACCGTCCGCTCGGGCCCGTGCTCGCCGTGATGCCGTGGAACTATCCGTTCTGGCAAGTCTTCCGGTTTGCGGCGCCTGCCCTGATGGCGGGAAACGTCGGCGTGCTCAAGCACGCGTCCAACGTGACGCGCTCGTCGCTCGAAATCGAGCGCGTGTTGCGCGAGGCGGGATTTCCGGAAGGGACGTTCGCCTCGGTAATCGTCCCCGGGAAAGAAGTCGAGAAGATGATCGACGATCCCCGGATCGCTGCGGTAACGCTCACGGGCAGCGAACAGACCGGGGTCTGCGTCGCCGGTGCGGCTGGTCGCAATTTGAAGAAGACGGTCCTCGAACTCGGCGGTTCCGATGCGTTCATCGTCCTCGCCGATGCCGATCTCGACGCGGCCGCCAAGATGGCCGTGAAATCTCGCTTTCAGAACAGCGGCCAGAGTTGTATCGCGGCCAAGCGCTTCATCGTCGAGGATGCGGTCTACGATGCGTTTAGCGAGCGATTCGTCGCGGAGGCGAAGAAACTCGTGATCGGCGATCCGCACGAACGCACGACGACGATGGGTCCGATGGCGCGTCACGATCTGCGCGAAACGCTCGCCGGACTAGTCAAAGAAACGGTAACCCGCGGCGGCCGCCTCGCACTTGGCGGGCGCGAAGCCAAACGCGAGGGTTTCTACTTCGAACCGACGATCGTGCTAAATGTGACACCCGGCATGCCGATGTTCGATGAAGAGACGTTCGGCCCGGCCGCCGCCGTCGTCCGCGCGAAGAACGCCGACGATGCCGTCAAGCTGGCAAACGATTCGCGCTACGGCCTCGGTGGCAATCTTTGGACGCGCGATCTGGATCGCGCAAAAACAATCGCCACACGACTGGAGTCGGGCGGCGTGTTCATCAACGGGATAACGGCAAGCGATCCGCGCTTACCGTTTGGGGGCGTCAAGCACAGCGGCTACGGACGCGAACTCTCGTGGTTCGGGATTCGCGAGTTCACGAACATTCAAACGGTGTGGATCGGCCCCGACCAAGGCGGTTCGGGCACTGCTGCCGAGTAAGGTTTAGCGGTCGAAGCTTTCGCGAATGGCGACGAACCTTCTTTCAGCCGTATTCAAGGGTTCGGCGGCGTGGTTTCTCCCACTGCGGCAACCGTTGGAAGCGGGACGGTCACGGGTTCGATGCCCGGCGGAACCAGTTGTTTTTCAGTACGAGCGGCAGCCATTGCGGCGAGCATCGCTCCAACCGTCAAGGAGTCCAAAGATCGTTTCATAGGATTCAGTACCCGCGCAATCTAGGCGGGCACGCCTACTCTGCTACGCAGGACTCGGGACGAACGTCCCGTGCGCGATCGCGACGAGTGAGCGCACGGCGATCGCACCGATCAAGCACGCAACGCCGATGGCGAGCCCGGACCCAATCGAGGAACTTTGGCGGGTGCGACGACCGACTTTGCAACGGCGCCGCGAGCGAACAAAGATATTGCAGCGGTTCGCAGACCGCGTCGATGATCACGCACGCCGTGTTCAATCTGGTCAACCTCGCGCTGCTCGCGGTCTCAAAATCGACGTGAGCGAGCCTTCTGGCGATCAGTGCCGCATCGATGCAATCCGCTGGCATCACGAGTTCGATTTTCCTACCGGTTCGCGGGCGCGCGCGGACGCACCCGACGTCGCCTTTCATCGCACGATTTGGCGCTCGTTCGCGCACGCGCTCGACCGGATCGACTTCACCGGACAGTCGGTGCTCGAGATCGGCTACTGGAGCTGCGATGCCGAGCGGCGCGGCGCGCGCAGCGTTCTCGCCACCGACGATCAAACCCAAGAATTGGGCCGTGAGCCGCGGTCTGCTCCTCGCGCGTGAACTGCTCGGCTCGCGCGTCGAGACGAAACTCGACGCATCGGTCTACGACCTCGCTCCGGCTGGCGAAACGTTCTCATCTTGTGTCTGCGCGTGTACTACCATCTCGTCCATCCGTTTTACACCTTCGCACAGATCCGCCGGCACTGTCACGACCGGACGATCGTGGTCTTTGAAGGCGACGTCACCAGCGGCTTGCGCGCGCAAATAGCGCAGATCGATTTGTCCGATCGCGCGTTCGGCATCTTCGTCCCAAAGGTATCTGCGCTCAACGGGTTGCTTAAAGCCGCGTATTTGCGTGTTACCTCGCAAACGTTCATGCGCACGCCGCGCCTCGACGGCTGGTTCGACCGGCTGCGTTATACCGTGAAAACGGCGCTCGGCCGGCGCGGCCACTTACCGCCCAAAATGAATCGCGCCGTTACCGTCTGCACGCCGTTTACCGGCACGAACTGTCTCCACATGTACCGGCCGCCATTCGGGCTCGCCGCCTACGACGACCGCTTCGCGAGCGCCGCCGCTCCACCCTGACGCTACTCGGCGCACAGAGCGCTCATCGTTTAACGTTTCGACGACGGCACCGGGTAATGATGCTGGGGCGGTCTTGGACTTATCTCATCTTGGACAATTGTTGCTGACACATTTGTTGATTTGGGAGATCGTCTGTAGAAAGCAGGGCGCATCCACGTCGGTAATGTGCTGCTCCAAGGTTGTGTGCTCCACGGCGATACTCGTCAACACCGAGCATCATTAGGAGCTTTGCATTTGTAGGGTCTAGCGCGAGGGATCGGGTTGCATCAGTTATTGAACCGAGGAGGTCTCCGGTCACGCGGCGTGCCTCAGCTCGATAGCGTAGGGCAAGCGGATCGGATGGTTTGATGGCGAGCGCGCGGTCGAGAGCGCCGATTGCCATCTGTGGGTGTCGAGAGCAGAGGTTTGCGACGCCGAAATTTCTCCAGGTAAAGAAGTTGTCGTCGCGTTTTGCGGGTGTGTCTTGCTGGGGCTGCGCGGTTGCCCATGCATAGTGCGATTCAGCTGCGCTGCAATTCCCCGCGAGCAGCTCGAGGTCTCCTCGGATGCGCTCTCGATATGGAGAGATAATCGTCGGATTTGCGGATAGGAGACTAGCCGCTTCCGCTTTTCGCCCGAGCATGAGAGACGCGCGCTTAGTGCAAAGCCATCGGCGAAGAGCGGATCGATTTTCACCGATGCGAGCGCATCTTGCAGAGCGTCGCGTTCTCGGTGAAGCCGCCCGTAGGTGAGCGCCCGATTGTAGAGCGGCTCAGGAAGCTGCGGGCTGTGCTTTATTGCTTGCGTGTAATCAGCGAGGGCCTCGCTATAGGCGCCGCGTTCTGTTGCCTGGCTCCCAAGATCGTTGTAGTTGATGAGAACGGCGAGGGTTGTTTTGGCCGCGCGAGCACCCGTCGCATCGTGCGTCTCGCCGACCTGGCTAGGCGAGGACGGCGCGCTTCCGATCGAGGTCGAATGCCGATTCATCGAGTGCATTCACCGTTGCGCCACCTTCGATGATTTCGGCTCGGAGGTGGTAAGCGCGTGTGAGGATGTGTTCGGCGTAGTAGCGTGAGGTCACGATTTTCGCTGCGTTGAACTCGTCGTTTGTGTTTTTGCTTGCGGCAATCGCTGCGCGAGCCATTTGCCAGCCGCCTGCGACCGTTCCCCAAAGCATCAGATAGGGGACTGAGCCAGCGAAGGCGTCCTTGATTGCCGTTGGAGCGGTTGCGATCAAGTGCTTCGATGCGGCATCGAGCGCGTCGATCGCCGAGATGAAGTGCGGGTGGATCGCCTTCACGTTAACATCGGCGCTCGTCGCGAGTTCGGCCGCCGTCGAACGCATCGATGCGGTGATCGAGGCGACCGTGCCAGTCTTGTCCCGCAGGAGCGCGCGGCCGACGAGGGCGTTTGCCTGGATGGCCGTCGTGCCCTCGTAGATCGTCGTGATGCGGGCGTCGCGGTAGTACTGCGCGGCGCCCGTTTCTTCCACGAAGCCCATGCCGCCGAAGACTTGTAGCGCGTTGCTGGTTATTTCGATTGAGTTTTCCGTGCTCCAGCCTTTGACGACGGGCGTCATCAGCTCGACAAACGCTGCGCGCTCGGCGCGAACCGCCGCATCGGGATTCGCGTGGGCGTGATCCATCGCCGATGCGAGGACAAGTGCGAGCGCGCGCATCGCTTCGATATGTGCTTTCGATGTCATGAGCAGACGGCGCACGTCGGGGTGATGGATGATCGTCACCGGCGTCGGATCTTTTACCGCGAGGTCCTTGCTCTGCGTGCGTTCTTTGGCATAATCGAGGGCGTGCTGATACGCGCGGTCGGCAACGCCGATGCCCTGCACGCCGATCGAGAAGCGGGCGAGGTTCATCATGATGAACATGTATTCGAGGCCGCGGTTCTCTTCACCGATCAGATAGCCGATCGCGCCGCCCGCTTCGCCGTAGTTGAGCGTAGCGGTCGGACTCGAATGGATGCCGAGCTTGTGTTCGAGCGAAGCGCACTGGACGTCGTTACGCGCGCCAAGCGTGCCGTCGGCATTGATGAGGAACTTCGGCACGACGAAGAGCGAGATGCCCTTCACACCCGCTGGCGCATCAGGCGTGCGCGCGAGGACGAGGTGCACGATGTTCTCCGTGTAGTCGTGTTCGCCGTACGTGATGTAAATTTTCTGACCGAACAGTTTGTAGTGATCGCCTTCGGGCGCCGCGCGCGTGCGCACGGCGGCCAGATCGGAACCGGCTTGCGGCTCGGTGAGCACCATCGTACCGGTCCACTCGCCCGAGACGAGTTTGGGCACATACGTTTTCTTTTGTTCGTCCGTGCCGCAGAGCAGCAGCGCTTCGATCGCGCCCTGGTTGAGCAGCGGACAGAGCGCGAAGGCCATGTTCGATGCGTTCCACATCTCGGTCACGGCCGCTGAGAGCACTTGCGGCAGACCCTGGCCGCCGTGGTCGGCTGGAAACGGTAAGCCGACCCAGCCCGCTTGCGCGAACTGCTTATACGCTTGCTTGAAGCCGGGCGCCGTCGTTACGTTGCCATCGGCCCATTTCGCGCCGACGCGATCGCCGGGGGCATTGAGCGGATCGAGCACCTCGGCGGCAAAGTTGCCGGCTTCCTCGAGGATCGCATCGACGACGTCCGCCGTGTCTTCGAAACCCGGCAGCGCTGCGATCGAGGCGACGTCCGCGAGCTCCGTCAGCGCAAAGTGCATGTCGCGGATGGGGGCCTGGTATGTGCTCATAGGTTTCGAAATTCGGACCCGACCCGCTCCGCGCCTAGCAAGCAGCCGCTGCGACTTCTGTCGCTGTTGCGAATTGGGACTAGGCGATCGTGACCACCACGCGCCCGCGCGTCTTGCCGTCCACAATTCGGTGCGCCGCTGCCTCGACATCGGCGAGTGCGACTTTCTCGACGAAGTCATGCATCTTGGCAAAGGGGAAGCGCATCGCTTCCAACCAGATATTCGCGCGTTTGGCCATCGAGAGGTTCACGCTCTCGATGCCCAAGAGGTTGACACCGCGCAAGATGAACGGGAACACCGTCGATGAAAAATTGACGCCCGCGGCATTGCCGATGAGGGCAACGCTCGCGCCGTATTTCATCTGCGGCAGAAGCTTGGCGAGCACGTCGCCGCCGACGTTGTCGATCGCGCCATCCCACGTTTCTTTTTCGAGCGGCTTGGTCGCGGCAAGAATCGTCTCGCGCGAGACGACGCTCTCGGCGCCGAGCGACTTGAAGTAGTCCTCGAGTTCCGGTCGACCGCTCATGGCCACGGGATGGTAGCCGAATTGCTTCAGAAGCAAGATCGCAATACCGCCGACGCCGCCTCCCGCTCCCGTGACGATCACCGTCGCGCGATCGGGCAAGTGATTTTCGCGCAATCGCGTGATCGCCGACATCGCCGTTATGCCGGGAATACCGAATGCCATCGCATCTTCTGCGGAGAACGCGTCGGGGCGCGCTTCGAGCCACTCCGTTTTTGCGTACGCGTATTGCGCATAGCCGCCGTCGAAGCGTTCGCCGATGCCCCAGCCCAGCGCCATCACGTCTTTGCCGACGGGCCACGCGGGATCGTTTGATTCTTCGATCGTCCCGGAGAACTCAACGCCCGGCACCATCGGCGACTTGCGCAGAATTTTCCCGCGTCCGGTGAGGGCGAGACCGTCTTTGTAATTGAGCGCGGCGGCATGCACGCGTACGAGCACTTCGCCCGCTTCCGGTGCACGTTTGTCGAGTTGCTTAAATTCGAGTTTCGGCGCCGGGCCGTCGGACGTCTCGGCGACGAGTGCCGTATACTGCTGTTTCATCGACCGACGCGTTCGCCGCGCCGCCGCTTTGCTCCTAACGCGGTTTGCTGGCGAAATCCCAAAACTGCTCGCCACGCCTGAGTTCGATGGGGATGTCCGTATCGAGTAAAAGTCGTTGCGAGGCGAGTCCCCGCACGTAGTTTTCGTATCGTGCCATGTATGCGGCTTTCGTCGGATAGCGTTCCTCGAGCGAGAGGCGCGGATCGCCCGAGGCTTTGCGTTCCGCCGCGGTCTTCGCGAAGGGCACCATCGAACCGACGAAATCCACGTTTTCATCGGGAAATCCGATGCCCGCTATGCGCTGATTCCAGCCGGTGAATGTGGCGATCGGCAACGCACCCTCCGGCATCCGAATGCCGCCGAGGTCCGTGCCGTCGCTATCGACTTGCGGTAGGAGAACCGGATATTGCCGGCCGAGGATCGGCGGCTCGGTCGTATCGATGCCTTGCGCGAATTGCGCGCCAAAGTTCATGCGCCAGACTCGGTGGTAGCTTGGCGTGTGCGGGAAGCCCGGAATAGCGGGCCACGCAATTTTTTCGAGCGGCACGAGCGTGCCATCGGCGATCTTCGGGACGCTGCTCGGCGGCGGCGCGGTGCCGTTACGCACCCACTGATCGAGATCGACGAGCAGCGCCTTCATCGCGTAGGTGTCGTCGCTGGTCGTCTGCAGCTCTTGGGCGAGCGCGTCGCGCGAACCGAGTGCCGGCACGTAGTGCATACCGCCGGAGAAGAAATAGATGCGCGCATTCGGGCCGGGTTCGATGTCACGCAAGCCGTCCGTTGAGGTGTGCATCAGCGATGCGGCACGACCGTAATACTCGCACGATGTGTGGGTGAACATCACTTTAACGGGCGTTTTGTCGACGTGCGTATGCGTGAGTAAACCATCGACGGCGTTGGTGAGCGGATCGGTCTCATCGACGTCGGTGAACGGAAAGAGGTCGATGGGATAAAAGAATGACGAGAAGCTCGGGCCGTCACGTGAGGGCTGACCGAAACGGAGATTGAACGCGCCGCGACCAGCACCGCCGACGTGTGCGAGCACACCGTCGAAGACCATCCGGCTCGCCTCATCGGTGTTGAATCCTTCGTAAAGCATGTCGCGCAGGAACCGTCCGCTCTGCGAGATGCCGAAGCCGTACGCGCGTTGCACGTGCTCGATCGCTGCCGGATCGTATTTAAGGTATGAAATAAAATCGCGTACCGCGGTAATCCCCAAACCATCGACGACCGGGTCTTTCGCGCGATACACGAATTCGTAAATGTGTCCGGGAACGAACGTGCTGACGATCGCGGTGCGGTCGGCGTTCAGATGCCAGGCACTGTGCGGGACGATCGTGCGCGGCTCCGCGATGCCGTCGCGTATCGTGAGCACGTTCGCCGGGTCGTTCTCATCGGCAACCGGATACGGGATGTGATCGCGATAGGAGAGCGTCTGTTCGGCGATGGGCTTGGTCGTCGTGAAGTCCGAACGCATGAGTCCCAAGATGGGTTTACCATGGTCGGTTGCGACCGGAGCGTAGAGCCGCATGTTGCCCGGTTGTAGCGGCACGTCCCATTGCCACCCGACCCACACCAGCGTGTAACCCGCATCGAGCAAGAACTTGTCGCCGAACTCTTGCGCGGTCGTCGGGTCGGGCGACCCTTTCGCGTGGTTGAAGAAGCGAAGCATCCCCTTGCCGCCGCGATTGTTGACCTCGAGCAGTGCGTTACCGTTGCCGTTCTCGATCGTTTTTGGTGCGAGAATATAGACGTCCGCACGCGAGACGACGCGGCCATTCGCATCGCGCGGCGCGAGCGCGAGATCCACGATGCCTTTGTCGTGCTCGTCGCTTGGGTCGTCGGCAAACGTCGCCGTTCCTATGATCTTTTCGTAGGGCCCGGCGGCGAAGGGTGTTCCACCGAGCAGATCGGTCCGTGAGGTCACGGTAAACCCGGTAACGCGCGCTAGCGCGACAGCGGGGACCACAACGGCAAACGCGCAGCCAAGCACAATCGAAACGATGCGACGTATCATGGCTTGCGGTTAGGACGCGCGCGCACGCCTCCCTCCGCCACGCACGGCCACAGGCGGTTTTCTCCGTTTCTCCGAACTTATACGTCCGTGAGATCGCTGCGAACCCTCATCTTTGTCGCACTCTTTGCGGCCGCGGCCTACGGGGCATGGTGGTGGTTCAATCAACGTCCCGCCGCCGGCGATACGGTAACGGTTTACTATACCAAGCTCGACGGCCAGACCGAGGTGCCGTGGCGCGTGAGCCTCGGCTCCGCTCGCGATCTCAAGAGCGTTGCGTTTTACACCGCGACCCAAGTCCTTGCCGGGCCCGCCCCGGGCGTCGATGCGATTCGTTTCCCGACGGGAACGCACGTCAACGCCGTGGACGTTGAGGGTTCGACGATTCATGTCGATATCTCAAAAGAGATCGATTCATCGGCCGCTGGCGGCTTTGCCGAAGACGGTGAATTCAAGTCGCTGGTTTGGACCCTGACCGCTCTGCCGAATATCAAATCCGTTCGCATCACGATCGGCGGAGCCAAAGTCGCAACGCTACCCGGAGGCCACTTTGAGCTTGATGAGCCGCTTTCGCGCTCGAGCTGGTAGCGCGTTTCTCGCGCTGACGCTCGTCGTGCTCTGCGCGCCGGTGCCGCTGCGCGCCCAAGAAGCGAGCGCCTTCTGGTTCGTTGGAACGAAGTTGATCCTCGAACGCTCGATCGAGGTCAAAGGGGACGTCGCCGTCGCCGTCCACGACGGCGGTTTCGAGCGGTTTCTCGGAAAACTCGGCGCCACTCTCGCCTTTGCACCGGGACAAAACTACGTGATCGTAACGACGGCCGATCGACGCACCATTACGCTGACGCTCGGCGATGCGCAGATCTCCGGCGGCGGCGTAACGACACGTGCCCCGTTCGCGCCGTATCTCGAGGCAAACGAACTCTACGTGCCATTTTTGGCGCTCGCCCGTGCCCTCTATGTCGAGCCCGTGAAGATCGGCAGTGAGACGGTCTTGCAGCCGCAGCTTGGTGGCCTCGACGTGCGGACCGAGGCGAAGCGCACGACGCTGACGTTCCGAGCCGCGATTCCGCTCAAATACACGAAGATCGCCGAGTCGCCCGAACGCCTGACGATTGCATTTTCCGGCGTTGCGTCCACGCTTCCGCAGACGCGGCGTTTGAGCAGCGGTGCGGTGAACGAAGTCGACGTGCTGGTGAGCGGCAATCCGAAAAATCCGACGACGACCGTGACGATTGAAGGCCCCGCGGGCGTCGCGCACGGGCTTGCGACCGCACCCTCGAGCAACGAATTGGCGCTTGCGTTCGGTCCGTCGGGAACGGCGCTCGGCGGCGCGATTCCCGAGTGGTTCACGCCGGGCATCACGCAGCCCGCCGTCGCGCAAGCGCTGCCGATGAAAGCGCCGCGCACCGCCGCGACGCCCTCACCCGCGCCGCTCGCGGTCGCGACCTACGCGCCGAGCGGAAACACCGCGCCAGTAGCGACGCTTCCGCCGGAGGCTATCGCCGGCGGAAGCGGTACGCAGGCGTCGGCATCACCCGTGTACATCACCGACGTCGGGGTCGATCCGCTCGGTGATGGCGTGAGCGTCCGCGTTAGCGCGAGCGGTCCGGTCTCGTACGAGTGGCATCGGCTGTCCGATAATCGCTGGTACATAGATTTCAAGAACGCGTTGCTCAGCGGTTCGGGACGCGACGAGCGGCCGAACGTCGCGGCGGTCGATGCGGTTCGGGCGCGTCAAGTTGCGACCACGCCGATTCCGATCGTGCGCGTCGCGCTAACGCTCAAAGGCGAACGGCGCGTCGAAATCGTGCCGCTGGACGGTGGACTTTCGCTTGCCGTCGACGGCAGTACCGCCACCGACGGTATGCGCGTCGGAAGCGGTGCGATCGGCGCGCCGCCGGTTGTGCCCGCAGGCGGTTTCGGAACGCCGTATCCGGGCGAGACACTCGCGCCCGGTGCATCGGCGTATCCGACGCCCCTCGGATCGGGCGCGCCTTGGAAATACGCCGCGCCGCCGAACGGTTCCAAACTCATCGTGATCGATCCCGGCCATGGCGGCAGCGATAGCGGCGCACTCGGCAACGGGTTGATTGAAAAGAATCTCACGCTTGACATCGCACTCCGGCTCCGGGCGCTGCTCGTCGCGCAAGGATGGACGGTGAAGATGACGCGCACGACCGATGTCGACGTGGCTCGCGCGAATGCCGCCGATGCCGAAGAACTCCAGGCGCGAGTCGACGTTGCGAACCTCCAGAACGCGCGGCTCTTTATCAGCGTGCACATCAACAGCTTCACCCGCAGCGACCTCAACGGGACGATGACGTTCTACACGAAGGCCATCGATAAGCCGCTCGCCGACGCGGTGCAGCGCGATCTCATGCCGCTCCTCGGAACCAAAGACGATGGTGCCCGCGCCGGTCGGCTGTACGTCACGCGAAAGACCACGATGCCCGCAATCCTCGTCGAAACCGGATTCATCTCCAACTCAAGCGACGCCGCGCTCATGCGTTCGCCGGATTTTTTGCAGCACGTCGCGCAAGGCATCGCGAATGGCGTGCGCGATTATACGCGCACGCAGCCCGCCAGCGCGTCGATGGCAGGCGAACGGTAGTGCTGGGGCTCTTCGATTCGGGGCTCGGCGGTCTGACCGTTCTCAAAGCCGTGCGGGCGCTCGCGCCGGACGAAGACATCGTGTATTTCGCCGACCAGGCCCACGTTCCGTACGGGGAGCGCACGGATGCCGATCTCTTGCATCTGCTCGGCGAAAATCTCGCGTTTCTCGAACGCTTCCCGATTGGCGGCATCGTGATGGCGTGCAATACGTCGTGCGCGATCGGCGGAAAATACGGCTGGCCGATTACGCGCACGCGGGCGCTCGACCTCATCGACAACTGCGCACGCGCGATCGCCGCAACCGCGCACGGACGCGTCGCCGTGATTGCCACGCAAGCGACGGTGCGCAGCGGTGCCTACGCGCGAAAGATCGCGCTCCACGCCCCCACCATCACCGTGCAAGAGATCGCCGCCCCGCTGCTCGTCCCGCTCGTCGAGGGCGGCCTTGCCGCCTCCCTGCAGGCGCGCGCCGCCGTCGCCGACGTCGTCGCGCACATCGCCGGGCCGGTCGATGCGGTGATCCTCGGGTGCACGCATTATCCGCTGCTCGCCGAGCATTTTCGCGCGTTGCTTCCATCGTCGACGGCGATCGTCGATCCGGCGCTGGCGCAAGCGCACGCCACCGCGGCCCTGTGCGCGACGCGCGGCAACGCGACGACGCGCTACTTCACAAACGGCGATGTGCGCGCGTTCGAAGCCAACGTGCGCGCGTGGATGGACGATCCACACGCTACCGTCGCGGCGGCAGAAAGCCTCGCCGTATAGTATGCACGCGCCCGTGCTTACCACCGAGCGCTTGAAGATGCGCGCGGTCCGCGCTGATGATTTCGACGATTGCCTAGCACTCTGGAGCGATCCGCTCGTTACGCGATATATCACCGGGCGTGCGTCGACGGGCGACGAGACGTGGGGGCGCTTACAGCGTTACGCCGGGATGTGGTCGCTGATCGGGTACGGGTACTGGATCGTCGAGGACGCGGCGAGCGGGCAGTATATCGGCGAAGTTGGATTCGGCGATCACCGGCGCGTGATGGAACCCTCGATCGTCGGGATCCCCGAAATCGGTTGGGTGCTCGGATCAGCGTTTTTCGGACGCGGTTACGCAACGGAAGCGGTCAGCGCGGCGCTCGCATGGAGCGATGCAAACCTCGCCGACCCGCAGGTCGTCTGCATCATCAATGCGGCGAACGCCGACTCGATTCGCGTCGCCGAAAAGTGCGGTTTCGGTGACTCACACCTCACGACGTTCCGGGGCGATTCCACGCTGCTCTTTCGCCGTCGAGCGCGCGCCCTGAGCGCCTAAGGCAAACCGAAGAGCCGTAAGAGCAGCCAGGTCGACGTGCCCCCGAGCACGGTTCCGGCGATGACCTGCAAGATCGTGTGCGCGTGCAAATAGACGCGCGCCCAGCCGACGACCGGAATCAAAATCAGGAGCGGCAGCGGCAGCCAACTGAAGACGGCGATCAGCACGACGATCGGTGCGGTCACGCCGAGTGCGTGCGTGGAAATCTTCCAGTACTGCGTGATCGCCTGGACGAGCACCGAGCTCAGCGCGTATCCGGCCATCGTTGCGATGACGATTTTTGGCGCATGCGTGACGTAGAGTTCGATCGTGCCGAGCACGTAGAACACGACGAAAATGCCAAAGACTTTCGAGCGCTCTTCGCGGATCGACATGTCGAGATCGCTGATACGGCCGGTCGCGTACATCCAGAAAATCGCGAGCATCGGGGCGATCGAGGTAAAGAGTGTACTCTGCAACACCTGGAGCCAGAAGGCTAGCGGCGTTGCGGTCGTTTGATAGGCTAAGATAACGAAGAGGGAGAGCGCCGTTAGAAACGGATTGCAAATCGTCGAGAAGATGCGTGCTACATCCGTCCAGACGCGCGCCCGGAAGCGGATGGGCGCCGGTCGGAGCTTTGTCGGTGGCATGGGGCGCTGCTGCACCACCCGGGTCTACGGCTGGGCGTCGTCTAATCCTTTACTATGGTTCTGGAACGCATCAACTCGCCCGCCGACGTCCGCGCGCTCAATCGCGCTGAGATCGATACCCTGGCAGCAGAGATCCGCGAGACACTCGTCGCGGTCTGCTCGACCAACGGCGGCCACCTGGCTCCCAATCTCGGCGTCGTCGAACTTACCCTGGCCTTGCACCGCGTGCTCGACCTTCCGGCAGACAAGATCGTTTGGGACGTCAGCCATCAGTGCTACGTGCACAAGCTGCTGACCGGACGGCGCGAGCGCTTTAACACGATCCGCCAAGCCGGCGGGCTTTCCGGCTTCACGATGCGCACGGAATCCGAATACGACGTCTTCGGCGCCGGACACGCATCGACGTCGGTCTCGGCGGCGCTGGGGATGGCGCTTGCGCGCGATTTGCGGAAAGAACACTCGACGATCGTCGCGGTTATCGGTGACGGCGCACTCACCGGCGGCCTGGCCTACGAAGCGCTCAATAACGCCGGCGCCCTGAAAACCAACTTCATCGTCATTCTTAACGATAACGAGATGTCGATTGCGCCGAACGTCGGCTCGATCGCCTCGTATCTCTCGGTGCTCCGTTCCAAGCCGCTCTTCACGTTCGCGCGTGAGAAAACAAAAGACGTCCTCGGCGCGGTGCCGCTCGGCAAAACGGCGCGCAAAGCGCTCTCCTCGGCGGAAGTTGCAGCGATGAAATTCGTGACGCCCGACTCTAAAGCGGCCGTGATCTTCGAGGAAATGGGCTTCCGCTACATCGGTCCGATCGACGGGCATGACTACGATACGCTCGTCGACGTGCTATCGAACGCGCGTAAAATCAATGGACCCGTGCTCTTGCACGTCAACACGAAAAAAGGCAAAGGCTTCGAACCCGCCGAGCTCGACGCGCGCACGTTTCACGGCCTGGGCGCGTTCCAAATCGAGAACGGAAAGATCGAGAAGAAGCCCGAGTCGCGCCCCGCGTTCCCGGCGTTTTTCGCCGATGCGCTGATGGCTGCTGCTGAAAAAGATTCCAAGATCGTCGGCATTACCGCTGCCATGCCCGACGGTACGGGGCTTGCGAAATTTGCGAAACGATTCCCCGACCGGTACTTCGATGTCGGCATCGCCGAAGCGCACGCGGTGTGTTTTGCCGCGGGCATGGCTGCAAGCGGATTCAAACCCGTTTGCGCGATCTACTCGACCTTCTTGCAGCGCGCCTACGATCAAGTCGTTCACGACGTCTGCGTGCAGAATTTGCCGGTGATCTTCGCGATCGATCGTGCGGGCTTCGTTGGCGACGACGGCCCGACGCACATGGGGCTCTACGATATCGCCTACATGCGCACGCTGCCCAACATGACGTTGATGGCGCCGCGCAACGAATACGAACTCGCACCGATGCTCGAGCACGCGCTGAGCCTCGGCACGCCGGTCGGCATCCGGTACCCGCGCGGCACGACCAGCGGCCGTCACGACGAGCCGATCGCTCCGATCGTGCAGGGCCGCTCCGAGGTGCTTCGCCGCGGGGAGCGCGTGGCGGTCTTTGCGTACGGCACCACGGTCGATATTGCGCTCGATGCGTACGACCAAATCGCATCTGCGGGCGGGCCCAAGCCGACAATCGTGAACGCTCGCTTTGCGAAGCCCCTCGATGAATCGCTGATCCTGGAGCTGGCCGAGACGCACGACCGGTTCATCACGTTAGAGGAACATTCGCTTGCGGGCGGCTATGGCTCGGCGGTTGTCGAATTCGTTGTCGACCGTGGCCTTGGGGTCCGTGTCGAGCGAATCGGCGTCCCCAACATCCTCGTTCATCAAAGCACCCAAGCTAAGCAGCGTGCCCTCGTCGGCCTCTCGGCCGACAACCTGGCCGCTCGCATCGCAGCGATCGAAGTCGCCTTACCCATCACGTCCTAGATCCGTACGTCCGTGGACGCCTGGTGGGGAGCGTGATACAACCCCTTCTTTCTAAGGAGCCACTCTCACCGTGATCACCCTGCTGCTCGCTGCGGCGTTACCGGTTTCCGCTGCTACGGCGCCGGCTGCGAAGGCGACAACCCTTCCGCTTCCCTCCGCGCTTCGGAACTTCAACTACACCTTCGTTCCGAAGTCGTGGCTCGCCGATCATGCCGCCTGGCTCACCCACACGTTCGCCGGAATCTTCGTCATCTCGGCGATTCTGCTCGTGTTTCTCCTTGCGATTCAGACGACCAAGAACGAGGGCCTCACCGGGACGCTCGGCGGCCGAGTCGATTCGGCATATAAAGGGCGGCTCGGATTCGAAGGCCAGATCCAGCGCGTCACGACCGTCATCGCGATCACATTCGTGATCTTCGCAACGCTCATTAGCATTTCGGGCATCTAACCGCGCGTGCCCGATCAACCGCTGCTTCAAGTCACCGGGCTCAAGACTTCATTCAAGACCGACGACGGCATCGTGCGTGCCGTCGATGGGCTCTCGTATTCCGTCGATGCGGGATCGACGCTCGGCATCGTCGGTGAATCGGGCTCGGGCAAATCGGTCAACGCGCTCTCGATCATGCGCCTCATTCCGCAGCCGCCGGGTAAAATCGAAGCGGGGACGGTCCTTTTCAAAGGCGAGAATTTGCTTGAGAAGAGCGAGCCTGCGATGCGCAAGATCCGCGGTCACGATATCGCGATGATCTTTCAAGATCCGATGACCTCGCTCAACCCGGTGCTCACCGTAGGCGAACAAATCGCAGAGGCGACGCAACTGCACTTGAAGCTGAGCAAAAAAGACTCATGGGATCGCGCGGTCGACATGCTCAAGCTCGTGCGTATTCCGAGCCCCGAGAAGCGCATCAAAGACTACCCGCACCAGTTCTCCGGCGGCATGCGCCAGCGCGTCATGATCGCGATGGCGCTCTCGTGCGATCCTAGCCTCCTCATCGCCGACGAGCCCACGACGGCGCTCGACGTGACGATTCAAGCCCAGATCATCGAGTTGATGAACGAGATGCAGACGCGGCTCGGTTCGGCGATCATCCTCATCACGCACGATCTCGGCGTCGTTGCCGAAACGTGCAAGAACGTGCTCGTGATGTACGCGGGCAACATGGTCGAATTCGGGTCGGCCGACCAGATCTTCAACGAGCCCAAGCACCCGTATACGATCGGGCTGCTCGAATCGCTGCCGCGCATGGATTCGGACGTCAGCCAAAAGCTAATCCCGATCGAAGGCCAGCCGCCCAACCTCTTGCGGATGCCGCCGGGCTGTTCGTTTGCCCCGCGCTGCAAGTACAAGATGCCGATCTGCGACGAGCAAGTCCCGCTCTACGATTTCGGCGGTGGTCATCAGGCGCGCTGCTTCCTCTACGACGAGCGCGCCGAGGGCCAGAAGACGCGCCCCGCCGAGAACCGTCCCCGCATCGCGGGGAGTGAGATCGCCGCACGATGACGCAGTTTGCAAGCCCGCCCGAGAGCATCGTGCCGGCGACGGGCGACCTGATCTCCGTCCGCGGCCTCTACAAATATTTCCCGATCAACGCCGGCATTTTATCGCGCCACGTCGGCGACGTCAAAGCGATCGACGGTATTTCCTTCGGCATCAAAAGCGGCGAGACGCTCGGCCTCGTCGGCGAGTCCGGCTCGGGGAAGACCACCGTCGGACGCGTCATTCTCCGGCTCACCCCCGCCACCAAAGGCGACGTCGTCTTCGAAGGCCGCAACGTCGGTGCGATGGGCGGCACGGAATTGCGGTCGTTGCGCAAAGAGATGCAGATCATCTTCCAGGATCCGTATGCATCGCTCAACCCGCGCATGACCGTCGGCGACATCATTCGCGAACCGCTCGGCATCCATAAGATCGCAACGGGCAAAGCCGCTGAGGCGCGCGCACAAGAATTATTGCGGATCGTCGGGCTTCAGCCATACCACGCCAACCGCTACCCACACGAGTTTTCCGGCGGCCAGCGCCAGCGCATCGGTATCGCCCGCGCGCTTGCGGTCGATCCGAAGTTCATCGTCTGCGACGAGCCGGTCTCGGCACTCGACGTCTCGATCCAGGCCCAGGTCATCAACCTGCTGCAAGATCTGCAGCAAAAGCTCGGGCTCACGTATCTCTTTATCGCCCACGATCTCTCGGTCGTGCGCCATATCTCGAACCGCATCGCGGTCATGTACGTCGGCAAGATCGTCGAGATCGCCGATCGCAATCAGCTCTACGCCAACCCCTTGCACCCCTACACCCAGGCGCTGCTCTCGGCGATTCCGATCCCTAATCCCGCAATCGAAGGCCGCCGCAAACGCATCATCCTCAGCGGCGACATCCCCTCGCCGGTCAACCCGCCGTCGGGCTGCCGCTTTCACACGCGCTGTCCCGTGGCGTTTGACCGCTGCAAGACCGAGATCCCCGAGTTCATCGAATACGAACGCGGGCATCAGGCGGCGTGTCACTGGGTCGAGCAAAACGGCGGCAAAGCACCGGATCTCACCGCCGGCCCGGCCGTCCTCTCGTAACAAAAAAAGAGCGTGATCCGCGAGGATCACGCTCTTTCTCTAGGCGCTCGAACTACTTCTTGCGCGAGGTCTTTTTCCGAGCGCCGGCCTTTTTACGTCCGGCGGTTTTCTTCACTGCGGTCTTCTTGCGACCGGCAGTTTTCTTGGCTCCGGCCTTCTTGCGACCGGCCGTTTTCTTGGCTCCGGCTTTCTTGCGTCCAGCGGTTTTCTTGGCTCCCGCTTTCTTACGTCCGGCCGTTTTCTTGGCTCCGGCTTTCTTGCGTCCAGCGGTTTTCTTGGCTCCCACTTTCTTACGTCCGGCCGTTTTCTTGGCTCCGGCTTTCTTGCGTCCAGCGGTTTTCTTGGCTCCCGCTTTCTTACGTCCGGCCGTTTTCTTGGCTCCGGCTTTCTTGCGTCCGGCCGTTTTCTTGGCTCCGGTTTTCTTGCGTCCGGCCGTCTTCTTGGCGGTCGATTTCTTGCGCGAGGACTTCTTGCGCGTTGCTTTTTTGGGCGCTGCCGAAGCGGTTGAATCGCCCATGGGATCCATCATGTCGGTGTCCATTTCGTTCTCCCCGTCTATGCACAGACGATATCGAAAGGCGTATGCATCGTCTCATAATGAGAGACACAATTTATTGCATCGTACACTGCATCCAATTATTTTGCAACTTATCGCACTTTGGACGGGTTCGCGTGGCTGGCGTTTCGTGACACCCACTTGACTCCCGGCGTATACTGAGTCCGTTTACTAATCGAGGGAGTCACGTGGCAGCCGGAAAGCCGTTAATCATCGTCGAGTCGCCGACGAAAGCCAAAACCATCAAGAAATTCTTGCCGCCGCGTTACGTGGTCAAGGCATCGGTCGGTCACGTCCGCGATCTCCCAAAGAGCACGCTCGGCGTCGACGTCGATCACGATTTCGCGCCGAAGTACCTCACCATTAAAGGTAAGGGCGACATCATCAAAGAGCTCAAGGCGGCCGTCAAAGGCGCAAGCGAAGTGTACCTTGCCTCCGATCCCGATCGCGAAGGCGAAGCGATCGCGTGGCACCTTGCGGAGTTGCTCAAACTCCCGAATGCCAAGCGCATCGAGCTGCACGAGATCACCAAAGACGCCGTCCTCGCGGCGCTCAAAGACCCGCACGAGATCGATATGCCGCGCGTGAACGCGCAGCAGGCTCGCCGCATTTTGGACCGCCTCGTCGGTTACAAAATCTCGCCGCTGCTCTGGGCCAAGGTCCGCGGCGGACTCTCCGCCGGACGCGTCCAGTCGGTTGCAGTGAAGATCATCGTCGACCGCGAGCGCGAGATCAAAGCGTTCGTCCCGCGCGAGTACTGGTCGATCACCGCGAAACTCGCCTCGGTCGGCAACCCGCCGCCGTTTACCGCCGAACTCGTCGCGATCGCCGGCACGAAAGCCGAAGTTACTAACGGCGATCAGGCCGCGAAGATCGTCGCCGATCTCGAGGGCGCCGCCTATGCCGTGAGCGGCATCAAGACGCGCGAGCAGAAGCGCAATCCGGCTGTGCCGTTCACCACCTCGACCCTCCAGCAAGAAGCCTCGCGCAAGCTGAAGTTCCGCGTCCGCAAGACGATGCAAGTCGCGCAAGCACTCTACGAAGGCTTGGATCTGGGCGGAGCGGACGGCACGCAAGGTCTCATTACCTACATGCGTACCGACTCGCCGCGCATCAGTGATTCGGCCAAAGACGCGGCCCGCGCGTTCATCGATCAAACCTTCGGTGAGGCGTTCTACGGCGGTCCCCGCACGCACAAGTTGCGTGAAGGCGCGCAAGATGCGCACGAAGCGATTCGTCCGACCGACGTGACCCGCACGCCGGAGAAGATGGCCAAAATCCTCAAGCGCGACGATCTGCGCCTGTATCAATTGATCTGGGAGCGCTTCGTCGCATCGCAAATGGCAGCGGCCATTTTCGATCAGACGACGGTCGACATCGCCGCAAAGTCCTACGGCTTCCGTGCGACCGGCAGCGTGATGAAATTCGCCGGTTTCACCGCAGTATATGAAGAGGGCAAGGACGACGAAAAGCCGGAGTCCGGCGATACCATCGCGGCAACCAACGGCAAAGCGGCGCCCAAGGCGCGTCCGATTCTGCCCGCGATGAAGCAAGACGAGGTGCTCGAACGCACGTCGCTCGATCCTAAACAGCATTTCACCGAACCGCCGCCTCGGTTCTCGGAAGCCTCGCTCGTCAAGGCGCTCGAAGAGAATCGGATCGGCCGCCCCTCAACGTACTCGGCGATCGTCGAGACCGTTCAAGCGCGCGGTTATGTCGAACAGATCGACCGCCGCTTCCATCCGACCGAAATCGGTTTTGCCGTCAACGACCTGCTCGTCGAGCACTTTTCCGACATCGTGGACACCACGTTCACCGCATCGATGGAAGACAAACTCGACCGCGTCGCCGAGGGCAACGAAGACTGGGTCGGCGTGTTGCGCGACTTCTATTCGACGTTCAAAATCAAACTCGACTCAGCCGAAGAGAAGCTGCCCAAAGTCGAGATGCGCGACGAGCCGACCGACGACATCTGCCCGAACTGCGAGCGGCCGATGGTCATCAAGACCGGACGCTTCGGCAAGTTCATCTCGTGCACGGGCTATCCCGAGTGCAAGACGACGCGCCCGATCCTCAAAGACACGGGCGCCAAGTGTCCCAAAGATCAGGGCATGGTCGTCGAGCGCAAGTCGCGCAAAGGCCGCATTTTTTACGGCTGTGCGAACTATCCCAAGTGCGACTTCGTCTCGTGGGATCGCGTCATCCCCGAACCGTGCCCGATCTGCGGCTCGTACGTCACCGCAAAGACCAAGCGCGGCGGCGTCGTGACCTTGGAATGCAAGGCCGATAAGGAACACGATCTCACGTCGCTTGGGGCGGCGAACCCTGATGCCGAATCGTCGGACGATATTGAAGAAGAACGGGAACGCGAAGCCGTTGAAGCTTAAAACGCTCACGGTTATCGGCGGCGGACTTGCGGGCTGCGAAGCCGCGTGGCAAGCCGCGCAGGCCGGTGTCACGGTGGATCTCTTCGAGATGCGCCCGCGCAAACGCGGGCCGGCGCATCAAACCGACATGCTCGCGGAACTCGTGTGTTCCAACTCTATGCGCGGCGCAGCGCTCGAGAACGCCGTCGGATTGCTCAAAGAAGAACTCGTGCGGCTCGATTCGCTCATCGTCACCTCGGCACGCGAGACCGCCGTGCCCGCCGGCGGCGCGCTTGCGGTCGATCGCGAGCGCTTCGGCGCGCTCGTCGAAGAGCGCCTCACCGCGCATCCCAACATCACGCTGCACCGCGAAGAAGTGAACGCCATCCCCGCCGAGGGCACGGTCATCATTGCGTGTGGTCCGCTGCCATCGGATACGCTCTCAGCGGCGATCGATGCATTGGTGGGTTCCGAGCGGCTGCACTACTACGATGCTGCCGCGCCCATTGTCGCGACCGAGTCGCTCGACCTCACCCAGATGTACCGCAAGTCGCGTTACGATAAAGGCGCCGGCGACGATTACCTCAACATCCCGCTCGACAAAGAACAGTATCTGCAGTTCGTGCACGACTTGCGCACGCTGCCCAAGCACGAACCCAAAGCCTTCGAACACGACGTCGCCGCCGGCAAAGTGCCGTTCTTCGAGGGCTGCCTGCCGATCGAAGAGATGGCCGAGCGCGGCGAAGACGCGATGCGTTTTGGTCCGCTCAAACCCGTCGGCTTACGTCACCCCGATACCGGCAAGACGCCGTATGCCGTCGTTCAGCTGCGCAACGAAAACGCGACTGGTACCGCCATGAATCTCGTCGGTTTCCAAACGCGTCTGACGTGGCCCGCGCAAAAAGAAGCGTTCAACAAATTGCCGGGGATGGCGAATGCCGAGTGGGTTCGCCTGGGCGTCATGCACCGCAACACGTTCATCGATAGCCCGCGTGCTCTCGATGCGACCTTGCGCCTGCGCTCCCATCCGCGTATCTATTTTGCCGGACAAATCACCGGCGCCGAAGGGTACGTCGAAGCGGCCGCCTGCGGCATGATCGCCGGCAACGCGGCCGCGCGCGAGTTGCTCGGCCTGCCGCCGATCCCCGTTCCCGAAGATACGGCGCTCGGTGCGGTGGTCGCGCACGTCCAGAACACCGTTACGGATGACTTCCAGCCCGCGAACGTCACCTGGTCGTACTTCAGCCCGCCCGAGGTCGAACTGCGTCTCAACGGTAATGGGCGCCCGATCAAACTTGCGAAGATGGAGAAGCGCGGCTTGCTTGCTACGCGCGCGCTTCAGCGGATCGATGAGTTCGCCGGAAAGCTCGGCTGCGATCGGACGCTCGCCGGGGTTCGATAGAAGAAACTTTCCGAACCGACGCGCATACCAAAGGCGATATGCGAATTCGGTCAACCACGATCGTCGCCGTGCGAAAAGACGGCAAACTGGCTATGGCGGGCGACGGACAAGTCACGCTCGACAAAACCATCATGAAGCACAGCGCCCGCAAAGTTCGCAAGATCGCGAACGGCAGCGTGATCGTGGGCTTTGCAGGGTCGGCGGCCGACGGCATCACCCTGCTCGAGAAATTCGAAGGCAAGCTCAGCGAGTACAAGGGCAACATCGTGCGGGCCTCGGTGGAACTCGCCAACGACTGGCGCCAAGACCGCGCGCTGCGTCGACTCGAAGCACTGCTGATCGTCGGCACGCCCGAGCATCTCTTCGTGCTCTCTGGGACGGGCGATGTAATCGAACCCGATGAGGGCATCGCTGCGATCGGCAGCGGCGGACCATACGCTCAAGCCGCTGCGCAAGCGCTTCTGCGCAATTCGTCGCTCGATGCCGAGGCCATCGCCCGCGCGTCGCTCGAAATCGCGGCCGGTATCTGCATTTACACCAATACCGACATTACCGTGGAGGTCGCGGGATGACTGCCATCGCTCCGATCGCGGCCAAGACGCCGCGCGAGATCGTCGCCGAACTCGATCGCTATATCGTCGGCCAGCATAAGGCCAAGCGCGCCGTCGCGATCGCCCTGCGCAATCGCTACCGTCGCGACGCGCTCCCGCCCGAGATGCGCGAAGACATCATCCCAAAGAACATCCTGATGATCGGACCGACCGGCGTCGGCAAAACGGAGATCGCGCGGCGTCTTGCCGCGCTTGCGGGTGCGCCCTTCATCAAAGTCGAGGCGACGAAATATACCGAGGTCGGCTACGTCGGCCGCGATGTCGAATCCATGGTGCGCGATCTTGCTGAAGCCGCGGTACGTATGGTGACGGACGAACGTCGTTTGGATGTTGTGGAGGCAGCGGACCGCGCGGCAGTCGAGCGCGTCATCGATTTGCTTCATCCCGAAACGCGCCCGCCCTCGCAGCAGCAGCCGAGTAATCCGTTTGCGCAACTCGGCTCGATCTTCGGCGGCCAATTCGGCAACGTGAACCCGCAACCGCCGCCGCCTCCGCAAGCGCCGCCGCCACATAACGATGAGGTGACGCGCGTGCGCGATGAAGCGCGCAGCGATATTCTGCGCGGCTTCTATGACGTACGTTTAGTCGAAATCGAAATCGAAGAACAGGCAACGCTACCGATCGGCATGATGGGCGGCGACCAAAGCATGGGCGGGGGCAACGATATGAGCGAGATGCTTGGCGGCCTCTTGCCGAAGAAGAAATCGAAGAAGCGCGTCACGGTCACCGAAGCCCGCCGTATCTTCGCGGCGGAAGAAGAGAACAAACTCATCGACATGGATGCGGTCAAACGCGAGGCGCTCCGCCGCGCGGGCGAAAACGGGATCATTTTTATCGACGAACTCGATAAAGTAGCGGGCCGCGGTTCGCAAGGCGCCGACGTTTCACGCGAAGGCGTGCAGCGCGACATTCTGCCGATCGTCGAAGGGTCGACTGTCACCACGAAATACGGCGTGCTCAAAACGGATCACGTGCTCTTCATCGCAGCGGGCGCGTTTCACGTCAGCAAACCCTCGGATCTCATCCCCGAACTTCAAGGCCGCTTCCCGATTCGCGTGGAGCTCGATTCTCTCACCGCCGCGGATTTCGAAACGATCCTCACGCAACCCAAGAATGCGCTCATCACGCAGTACAAAGCGCTGCTCTCAACTGAAAACGTCCAACTCGAAATCACCCCCGATGCGATCGTCGAAATCGCACGCATCGCGATGCAAGTGAACGAGCAAACGGAAAACATCGGCGCCCGGCGCCTGCACACGGTGCTCGAGCGGCTACTGGACGAAGTCGGCTACGAGGCCCCGGAGAAATCGGGCCCCGTCACGATCGACGGCGCCTACGTCCGCGAAAAACTCGAAACGATCGCCGGCAATAGCGACCTCTCAAACTTCATATTGTAGCGCTATGCCCGACGAGCGGTTCTGCGGGCTCGACTAGCTCGTTGAATTCGACGATTGACGGAGCAGGAGCCCGCGGCAAGTTGCTGCCAACCGACCGGTAGGTTGAACGCAACCGCCACTTGGCGGGCGGGGGTATAATGGGAGCATGGCCTACCTCCGCGCGATCCTGACCGATAACCATCCCACGCTCCGCAAAGTCGCCAAAAAAGTGTCCCTCGACGAACTGCATGACCCCCTCTTCCAGCAGCTGATCGATGACATGTACGAGACGATGTACGAAGCGCCGGGCATCGGTCTTGCCGCCCCGCAGGTCAACGTCTCCAAGCGCATTTTCACGATCGACCTTCAGGATGACGAAGAAGCGCACGGTCCGTTCGTCATGATCAATCCGAAGTTCACCGTGACCGAAGGCGAGATCGAATCGATCGAAGGTTGCCTCTCCGTCCCCGGCTATGTCGGCGATGTGAAACGCTTCGAGCGCGTCGTGTGCTGCGGCATCGATCGTGACGGGAAAAAGATCGAACTCGAAGGCACCGGACTCTTCGCGCGCTGCCTGCAGCACGAGATGGATCATCTCGACGGCATTCTTTACACCGATAAAGCGCAGAACGTCCGCCCTGCCGTCACCGAAGAAGAACAAGCCGAGGCCGCGGCCGTCGAAGCCGAGGCCGCTGGTGTAGCGCGCATCGCCGACGAAGTCGCGCTTTCGCTCTGAGAACGGTCCTCTTCGGAACGAGCGAGTTTGCCGTCCCGATCTTGCGCGCACTCGACGTTCGCACCGAGCTGATGGCCGTCGTTACTCAGCCCGATCGTCCGGCGAAGCGCGGACAGAAGCTCGCGCCGACGCCGGTTCGCGATGCGGCCGAGACGCTCGGAATCCCGGCCCTAACGCCGGAAAAGCTGCGTGCGGCGATCGGTGAGATAAGCGCGTTCGAGGCCGAGCTTTTCGTCGTCGCCTCCTACGGGAAAATCTTACCGGAGGCGATCCTCGATCTTGCCCCGCTCGGTGCGTTCAACGTGCACCCCAGTCTCTTGCCGCTCTACCGCGGTGCGACGCCGCTTCAGTCAACAATTCGCGACGGTCGCACGGAAACCGGAACGACGATCATCGTGATGGATGCGGGCATGGATACGGGCGACATCCTCGTGCAAGAACGAACGCCGCTGGGCGTTGCCGAAACGTATGGGACCTTGCACGACCGGCTTGCCAAGCGCGGCGCCGAACTCTTGATTCGAGCGATCGACGAACTCGAAGCCGGAACGCTTACGCGCACGCCGCAAAACGCGCTCGGTGTTACCGAGGACGAAATTGCCGCAACGCTCACGCGCCCGATCGGCAAAGGCGATACGCTCATCGACTGGTCGCGCGATTCCAAGCACGTCGTCGACCTCGTCCGCTCGCTCGCGCCAAAACCCGGCGCGCGTGGGGCGCTCGACGCAGCGACGATCGCGAAATTCGTCACGGTGCACGCAGTACCGTGTCCCGAAGCCGAGCGCAGCGCGCCGCCCGGGACGCTCTTTTTTGCCGGATCCGAGGCGCTGGTACGCACGGGCGACGGCGCGGTTGCGATCGATCGGATCGTGCCGCCCAGTCGGAACGAGATGAGCGGACGCGACTTTGCGCGCTCGTTTCTCGCCGCACACAAATCATGAAAACCAATAGCAAGCCGGCCCTCAAAGGCCGCCGTAAACCCGCATCCGCCGCCGGTCCGAAGCCCGCGTTCGTTGCCAAAGCCAATACGCCCGCGTTCAAAGAACGGACGGCAGATCGCAAAGTCTCTTCGCGTGAGGTCGCGCTAAACGTCGTGCGTGACGTCTTTGGAGAACATCCGCGCGGAGCGCACGACGCGCTCGACTATCGAAGTCGCACGGCCGAACTCGACCATCGCGACCGCGCATTTGCAACGGAGCTGGCGTACGGCTCGATTAAAATGCGCCGCCGCCTCGATTTCATTCTCGAACCATTTATCGGCGAACGCGTGAAATCGATGCCGCCGACGATCGTCGAAGTGCTGCGCCTGGGCGCGTATCAGCTCGATTTGATGAACGGTGTCGAGGTGTACGCTGCGGTTTCGGAATCCGTGGGCTTGGCGAAACGCTACGGTCATAAGGGCACCGCGGGTTTGACGAACGCCGTTTTGCGGCGCGTCGCCGAAGCCGTTCCAGTTCCGGTCCATCGCGGTTCGTTCGAGACGGACGATGAGTATTTGGGCACGCGCTACTCGTTGCCGAATTGGATCGTCGCGCACTGGCGCGCGCGCTTCGGCGACGAGCGCCTCGAGGGTATCCTCGCGGGCATCAACGCCCCGGCTCCTGCGGGCCTGCGCGTCGATCCAAAACTCGACCGCGCGGCGATCGTGAGCGAACTTGCCGCGGACGGCATCGTCGCGCATCCATCGCCGCTGGTGTGCGATGCGATCGTCATCGCCGATGGCCATGCGAGTTCGGGCTTGGCCGAACGCGCGAACGGGCGCTGGAATCTGCAAGCCGAGAGCGCGTGCATGCCGGTCGATTTGCTCGATCCGCAGCCAAACGAACGCATTCTCGAGCTGTGCAGCGGTCGCGGTAACAAAACGCTGCAAATCGTGGCCCGGACCGGCGATACCGGAAGCCTCGAAGCGATCGACAACGACGAACGCAAGGTCGATCTCGACCGCAAACGCCTTGCGGAGCATGGCTTTGCCTCGGTCACGCTCGAATGTGCGGATGCCACCATCCCGCGCGGCGCCGACGACATGGATCGGGTCTTGGTCGACGCACCGTGCTCGGGCCTGGGCATCCTCGGGCGTCAACCCGAAGCGCGCTGGCGCAAAGCCTCGGACGACGGCGCGCGTCTTGCGCCGCTTCAGCGTGCGATTCTCGACGCGGGTTCGAAGCGTCTACGCGTCGGCGGGACGCTCGTATATGCGGTCTGCTCGACGGATGCTCGCGAAGGCGACGGCGTCGTCGAAGGGTTTCTTGGGGCAAACCCGCAGTTCGCGCGCACGACGGCACCGCAGCGCTACGCGGCATTTCTCACACCGGCCGGCGACGTGCTCGTGCCGCCGGGGATCGACGGTCGCGATGGATTTTACATCGCAACACTCACGCGGACGTGAACGTCTTCGCGCGGATCGAGCTGACGTGTGCGCGCCTCGTTGAAGCCGCGTTCGCCCGCGTGTTCCCTTCGGCGCTCGAACCCGCGCAAGTCGGGCGCAAACTCATCGCAACGATGCAGAGTACGCCCAGCGACACGTTCGTCGTGCGCGTCAACCCGCTGGACTACGAACGTTTTGCTGCCGATCGCGCGTTTCTGGAAACGCGCTGGAGCGCGCTCCTCGCCGATGCGATGTCGGGGACAGAGAGACCACGTGCGATCCTCGCCGAAGACACGCGTATCGTTGCGGGGTCGGTCGCAATCGAGGCCCTCGTCGATGAAACCCCGACCAAGCTGATCGTCGAAGGCGTCGTGCTCGCCGACGGCCTCACGATCGGTCGCGCCGCTGAATGCGGGATCGTCGTTCAGAACGTCCGCGTTTCCCGCTTTCACGCGAAGATCGTAACTGACCGCGGGAGCTTCGCAGTCGAGGACACGGGGTCGACGAACGGCACCTTCGTCAATGGCGAACGCGTGGGTCGGCGGACACTTTCCGCGGGCGATGAGATCGGCGTCGGCGATGTGGTGTTGCGGGTCGAGGTCACCCATGGTTGATCTGCGGCTGGCCTCGTTCGTGCTCGCGATGGCGGTCCTGGGTTTCGTAACGCTCGTGCGGCCCGACCGCGGTGACCCGCCCGAAGAAGCCCTGGACGTCGATATTCCGACGGGGATCGAGCTGACGGTCGATGATGGGCGCACGATCAAAACCTACCGCTACGGTCGCCGCGTGCTGGTCGGTCGGGCCGCCGGGGCAGACCTGCAGATCGAAGACGACCGGGTGAGCCGCTTGCATGCCCGCCTTGAGATGCGGGATGACGGTGTTTATGTCGAAGACTTAGGAAGCCGGAACGGTACCGAGCTCAACGGGGAACGTGTCGAGAACGCGAAACTTCGCGTTGACGACGAGGTGAAGGTCGGACCGGCGACCCTGATCTTTCGTGGAGTGGGCGCATGGACATAGCGATCGGTTCACAACCTGGAATGTGGCAGCGGACGAGTTCCGATGCGCACTGTTCTGATGTGATCGCGCCCGGGATTGCACTGCTTGCAGTCGCCGACGGATTTGGAATCGTGCGCGGTACCGGGATCGGCAGCGTCGCGCTGCAGTTGTTGCGCGAGTCACTCAAACGACGCGTGCGCGGGTCGGACCCCGCAAGTCTGCGGGCCGCACTCAGTGCTGCATTTTCTGTTGCCAACGCGCGCGTCTACGCGCAAACCGGAAGTCATGACGATTACGTCGCAGGCGGCACTTCGCTGACCGCCGTGCTCGTGACGGGCGACCATGCAATCGTCGGACACGTGGGTGAATCGCGCGCTTATCTCGCGCGTGAGGGCGGCCTCACGTTGCTGACCGACGACGACTCGCTCGCCGGCGACGGTTGGTCCTCGACTCGCACGGCGACGCCGACCGAAGCGAAGTACGGATCGCTGCTCACGCGCACACTTGGCACGCAATCCACGCTCGAAGCAAGCGTCTTGCACGTTCGTTTACTGGTGGGCGATTCGCTCGTACTCTGCACCGACGGCGTCCACCGGCATATCAGCGGCGATGAAATCGCGTACGCGCTGGGCGGCAACGATAGCGCAAGCGACGTCGTATCGCGCTTACTCACGATGCGCAAGATGCGCAGCGCGGGTGAAGGTGGGACGCTCATCGTGGGACGTCAACTCTCCGAACTCGCGCCACTCGCCGCAGGGAACGCCTTCACCCCATTTTCACCGCGCAATATCATCTTGGCGCTCGCGCTCATCGCCATCGCCGCATTGATCGCATTTGCCATCGCGCACGTCGTCTTTGGTCCATAGACTCCGCGCGAGCGCCCCGATGCTCGGCGCGCTTGGGATTGCGGCCGGCGCGTTTACGCTGGTCCCGCCAAACGCCCTCGGTCCGACCTGGCTCCTCGTCTTGCTCGCGCTCGTCGCGTTCGGCTGGATGCTGCTGCGTCCGCGCGGCGTCGATCGCGACGATACGATCCCCGCAATCGCCGTCGTGCTCGCATCGCTCGGCCTCTTTACGATCGCGCGCATCTCTGTGGACCTCGCGCACAAGCAAGAGATCTGGCTTGCGGTCTCGCTCGTGCTGGCGGTGATCGCCGGTCCCGCGTTCGACCGATATCGCGTTCTCGCACCGTATAAATATATTTGGATTCTCGGAACGATCGCGCTCTTCGTGATGCTCGCAATCTTCGGTCAAGAAGTTAACGGCGCCAAACTCTGGATTCGCTTTGGCAGCGTTCAGTTCGAACCGGTCGAGGTTATCAAGTTGCTCGTCGTGCTGTTTATGGCGTCGTATCTTGCCGAAACGGCCGACGTCATCGCGCGCACGCGGCCCTGGTCGCTGCGCGCAAACGCAAAGTACCTCGGGCCGCTCTTCATCGGGTGGGGGGCATCGATGGCGATCCTCGTATTCGAACGGGATCTCGGCATGGCCGCGCTCTTGCTCTGCACGTTTGCAGCGATGCTCTACGTCGCGACCCGCCGCATCGATCTCATCGTCGGCTGCTTTGCGGTCTTCGGTGTCGTTGCGTTCTGGGCCGCGACGCACTACCGCTATATCCACACGCGCATCGATGTCTGGCAGCATCCCTTCGCCGACCCGCTCGGCGCGGGGTACCAGCCGCTGCAGGCACTCTTTTCGCTCGGTGCCGGCGGTCTCTTCGGCACGGGCTACCGGCTCGGACATCCGGGTTTCATCCCCGAGGTCGCAACCGATTACAGCTATGCGGCGTGGAGCGAAGAACTCGGTGCCATCGGCGCGATCGTCGTCTGTATCGCCTTTCTCGTCATCGTTAGCCGCACGCTCACGATTGCGATGCGTCAACCCGATCTCTACACGAAATTGCTCGCCACCGGACTCGCCTCGACGCTCGGCTTCCAGGTGCTCATCATCGTCGGCGGCGTGTTGCGCCTCTTCCCGCTCACCGGCATCACGCTGCCATTCTTCTCGTACGGCGGCAGTTCGCTGCTCACGAACTTTCTCTTGATCGCGCTCGTCTGGTCGATATCGAGCGAACGCCGCTCCGCGGCATGAAGCGTCTGATCGATACGTTTTGGGTCGTCGTGCTGGTCATCGCCGTCGGCGGGGTCGTCGGCGGATTTCTCGGCGGCCGCTCGATCGGGCGCGCATCGGTCGGGAAGCACAGCGCGCGCGCGCCTGTGCCCGATGCAATCGTCGTGCGGCACTTCGAGCGCGTGCTCAGCGGACCGCATTCGCTCGACCTAGCCAATCCCGAGACGTCGACATCGCTTGGCGATGTCGTCGCGGCGCGTCCGCGCGGTTGGGCCCCACCGTTTACTCCGCATCTCCATGCGACCTCGAAACTCGCGCTGGTTTTGCTCGATTGCGGCCACGAGCCGATGGCCGAAATGCCGTTTGTCGAATCGCCGATTCCGATCACCATAGCATGCGATCCCAAGAGCGATTCGTCGGGTGACCTCGTCGATCGCGCACGAGCAAACGGCAAAGCGATTCTCGTCACATTCGAAGCGAGTGATCCGAGCGACCACGACGCGCGGGCAATGCTCGAGGAGCACTATCATCGCTGGGGTGCACAGGGCTTTATCGGGACGACGGGTGCCGAGAACGGCGCGGGTGCACGAGCTCTAGCAGCCTACTTAGCGGCCAGCCACGGGCTTGCCGTCGATACGCTCGCCGACCCCTCCGCCGTTTTTTATCGGAGCGCAAAGTCTGCGAGTGTCAAGGCCCTAACGCGCGATGTAACCGCCGATAGCCGTGAGGAACCCGCCTACACTGCCTTCATGCTGCGCACGGCGGTCGGAATCTCGCGCCGAACGGGCGTGGCGCTCGTGGCGCTTCGCGCGAAACCCCGCACCTACCAAGAAATCGTGAAATTCGCCGCAGTTGCAGCGCGTGACGACGTCGACCTCGTCACGGTAACGGCGCTGTAAGAAAGCAAGCGTTGGATCGGGCCTGGAAACTGCCGATGACAAGGCACGTGCGTAAAAAGCGTGCAATTGTCGACCCCCATTTGCAAACATATCTCGATCGATTCGGAACGTGCCGTTACGTGCTTACGCAAAAGCCAACAATTACGAGCAGCCGGCGATGCATCCGGCAAACGGCCGGGTCAACGCGCTTACGCTGAACGCGTAATTTGGACGGGCGGCGTCGAACCGAGGTGTATGAAGCTTACGATTGGCTCCGACGCGCCCGACTTTTCCCTTGAGACGCAGGCTGGAACGCGCGTCGCCCTGGGCGACTTTCGCGGCAAAGGGCCGCTCGTGCTGATCTTCTATCCGGGCGATATGACGCCCGGGTGCACGAAGCAACTCTGTATTGCACGCGATGATGCTCCGCAGTACGCGGCCGCCGGTGTAGCGGTGTTCGGCGTGAACAGCGCAACCGCTGAGTCGCACAAAAAGTTCGTCGCAAAGCACGGGCTCACGACGCCCCTGCTCGTCGATCGCGGGTTTGCGGCATCAGAAGCCTACGGTTCGCTCATCAAACTCGGACCGATCAAGATTACGAATCGCACGGTCGTCGGCATCGATATGCAAGGACGCGTCGCGTACTATAAGCGCGGCATGCCGCCGACGAGCGAAATTCTCGCCGCGATGAGCGTCGTGGCGAGTTGAGTCGCTAGGAGCGTGCGCGTGGTGTAAGGTGGATCGCGGCCGTCTCGCCGGGTTTGATCGCCAGGACTTTGACGCTGGGTGCAACCCGCGCGATTGCGGCGCGGAATTGGTCGGCGGCTTCCGGTCCGTGGACGAGCGGATTGTGCGCGTAGTGGACGGGGATCGCTTGCGTCGCACCCGACATCGCGACGGCGGTCGCCGCATCCTCGGGTCCCATCGTGAAGGGACCGCCGCCCGCACAGACGATCGCAAGATCGGGCGCATAGCGTTTGCCGATAAGCGCCATATCGCCGTAAAGATCGGTATCGCCTGAGGCGTAGACGCGCACTCCGCCAAGATCGATGATGAACCCGATCGGCGGATACGCCGAACCGTTCGAATGAACCGCGGGAACCGCGCGGAAGGTCGCGCCGCCATAGCTGGCAACGCCGCCGAAGTTGATCGCGTTGCCGCCATTGAGGACGATTTTCGTCTCGTCCATCCCGTTCGCGGTGAACTTGTCTTTGATCCCCGCGCGCATGAAGTCGCTCTGACCGACGGACTTGACATCGAAGCCCGCATCGACGAGCGCCTTCATCAGTTCGAAGTAGTCGCCGAAGTGATCGCCGTGGTCGTGCGTGACCGCGACGATAATGGACTTGGGTTTACGCACCTTCATCGCGGCGATGTAGGCGGCGGGGCTGGCGAGCTCCGGAGGCTTGCTCGTCTTGAAGCGGGTGAAGCCGGTGTTGTTCCAAATCCACGCATCCACCAGTACGATCGTCGAATCATCCGGCGTCGCGAGTTCGAACACGCCGCCGCCGTACCAGCGCACGTTGATATCGCCGGATTTGTCGGCGGCGCGAGCGCCCGTGGCGGTCGCAGCGGCAAGGAGTGAAAGGCCCGCTACGAACGAGCGCCGGGAAAGAAGCGATGACATGACGTTGTCCTCCGGAGAGCCGCGCAAAGGCGCGTGATCGTTTCGAATCTTGTCCTCACGTGCGTGGTTCCCTATCGCGTACGGCGAGCTCGCCTGCGAAGAGCTCCGCGAGGATGTCGGCGATCGTGGGATCGAGTGTCCTCAGGCGCTCGCGCGTCGCACGTGGCCACAGCGAACGGACGTCGTTCACGCCCACCCACGCGCGCATCGCTTCGGCGAAGTATTCATCGACCGCCGAAGCGGCGTAGGGCGTCACGAACGCAGTCGCGGCAGCGAAGGCGCTACGTATCGCGCAATCGGTCGTGCTACGGTACACTCCGCCGCCCAGTGCACAGTCGAGCGCGTGCCCGAACTCGTGCGCGATCGTCATCGGCGAACATGTCCGCAAGTACATCGTGCGTTCTTCTACGACGAAGAGTCCGGCGGGCGGCGCCGGCCATTCGTCGACGCCGGCGCCCAGTCGCCGCAATGCTGCCGAGGCATCGCGGTAGGCTCCACCAGACTCGAGCGCCACGATGCGTATCCCCGCGTCAGCCGCGAGGGCAAGAGCGCCCGGTCCGAAGCGCGCGACCGTACATTCGATGGTGCGCGTGGCAAGGGGACTTGGCGATGTGATGAAGGCAGCGGATTCCATCGGGCGAGTGTAGCGCCCGTCGATGGCCGTCTCTTTGCGAGGGTATGAACGCCCGTTTTGCGATGTGATTGCAGTGGACTAGCTTCTTCAGGCATCATCTTTTGCCGACCGATCTTCGAACGGGTCGTCTAGACGCCGCCGATACAGACGTACTTCGTTTCGGTCCACTCGTCCAGGCCATATTTAGACCCTTCGCGTCCGAGCCCGGACTGTTTCATGCCACCGAAAGGCGCGATCTCCGTTGAAATGATACCGGTATTGACGCCGACGATCCCGGACTCCAGGCCCTCCGCGAGCCGCCAAACGCGCGCGTTGTCGCGCGTGTAAACATACGAGGCAAGGCCAAAGGGCGAGTCGTTCGCAAGCGCAATTGCCTCATCTTCGGTTGCGAAACGCTGGAGGCCGGCGACGGGCCCGAAGGTTTCCTCACGCGTCATGAGCATCGCGCTGGTCACGTCGAGCACGACCGTCGGCGAGAAGAACGTTCCGCCGATTTTCGCGCGTTCGCCGCCGGCGATGACGCGCGCGCCTCGCTCGCGCGCGTCACGTAGATGCTCTTCGACTTTGGCGAGCGCGGGCGCATCGATGAGCGGCCCGATTTTCGCATCGGGGTCGCGCCCGTCGCCGACCGGAAGGGCGCTCGAAGCGCGCACGAGCCGCTCGGCAAAGTCATCGTAGATCCCGTCCTGCACGAGAAACCGATTCGCGCACACGCAGGTCTGCCCGGCATTACGAAATTTACTCGCGATCGCGCCTTCAACCGCCGCGTCGAGATCGGCATCGTCAAAAACGATGAACGGTGCGTTGCCGCCGAGTTCCAGCGAGACGCGTTTGACCGTCGAGGCGCACTGGCGCATCAATATTTTGCCGACTTCCGTCGAGCCGGTAAAGCTTACCGCACGCACGATGGGGTTCTCCGTGAGTTCGCGACCGATCTCTGGAGCGTCGGCCGCATCGCCCGTCACCACGCTGAGGACGCCCGGCGGAAGGCCCGCGCGTTCGGCGATCTCGCAGAGCACGAGTGCCGAGAGCGGGGTTTGTTCGGCGGGCTTCACCACGAACGTGCAGCCTGCGGCGATTGCGGGGGCGGCTTTCCGCGCGATCATCGCGCTTGGGAAATTCCAAGGCGTGATGCCCGCACACACGCCGATCGGCTCTTTGAGCACGACGATGCGCTTATCTGCCGCGTGGGCGGGGATGACGTCGCCATACATGCGACGGCACTCTTCAGAAAACCACTCGAAGAATGAGGCGGCGTAGGCGATCTCCGCGCGCGCTTCGGCGAGCGGTTTGCCTTGTTCGAGCGTGAGGAGTAGGGCGAGTTCTTCCTGCGATTCCATCATCAGCTCACCGATGCGGCGCACGATGACGGAGCGTTCCTTCGCCGTTTTCTTGCGCCATGGACCGTATGCGCGCTGTGCGGCCTCGATCGCGCGCCGCGTTTCTGTCGCGCCCATGCGCGGCACCGAGGCGATCAGCGAACCGTCGGCGGGATTGCGGACGTCGTAGGTGGCGCCGGAGTCGGCGTTCGACCACGCACCGTCGATGTAAGCCCGGTCGTGAAGAAAGGGAGACGAGGTATGCAGCATCAGAACGTACGCGCCAGCGCGTCCATGTGGCGCAGACGACGCGTGAGATCGCCCATCACGTCGAGTGCGAATTCCGGTGAGAGTTGCACGAGTGCGAGAAACGAATCGCGATCGATCTCGACGACGCGCGTCTTCACTTGCGCGACGGCTTCAGCGCTGCGCGGTTCGTCGTCGATCAGGGCCATCTCGCCGAAAACGCCGCCCACGGTGACCGTCTCGATATGGCGTCCCTTGAGAACGATATCCACCGCGCCTTCAAGCACCGCATACATCAGCGAACCGGTTTCACCGCGTCCGAAGATGCGCTCGCCGGCGTTGTAAAGTGCGTGTCGATCTGTTCCCGCAAAGAGATCCGTGGCAGCCATGTCGTCCTCCGTCGGGAGTTGGTTGCCGCCGACCGAGCGGTCACCCTTCTGGGCGCGTGCTCTTTTCGTGCTCGTGGTCCGTCGTTTTCGGCTCGGGAAAAGCGACGTCCAGCGGACTGCGGTCGTCATGCGTGGGGTTGATCTCCGGGGCTCGCGCCGGAACTTGGTTTTCTTGTACGCGCTCCTCGGTTTCGGTGGGGCGTTCGCTCTCGTTCATTTCAAGCGTGTACCCAGCGGACGGCAGATAACCTCACCGTCGGGATCTGCCGCGTGCAGACGTTCGACGATGTCGCTGCGGCGAGCGAGAACCTCGCGTTCGTTGAGCGTTCCCTTTGCGGTGCGTTCCGCCGGTGACTGCGGCAACTCGGCGATCGCGACCGCGCGTGCGATCGATGCGGAGTCCGGTCCCGCGCACGCGGCGAGGGCCGCGCTTATCTGCGCCTCGATCTCGTGAGGCACGAGTTTCGCGGCAAGTGCGGGTTCGAGAAAGACGAGCGCACCGATACGTTCGCGATCCTCGCCGCTGAGAACGACGTCCTCGACGAGCGGCCCGACGCTTTCGAGAAAGCGCGCGCGGACGTTCGAGACGTTGACCCACGTTGCGGACGAGAGTTTGAAATTCTCCCCGATGCGTCCCTCGAAACGTACGTTGACGTCGTCGATCGTCGCCGCTGCATCGCCGCTGCAGTAGAAGCCCTCGGCATCGAAAGCGTCCGCCGTACGCGCGGGGTCGCGCCAATATCCCGGCGTGACGCTCGGCCCGCGTACGCGCAACTCGCTGCGTCCGTCCTGCGGTTCGAGTTTGATGGTGACACCGGGGACCGCCCCGCCGATCGTCCCGCGAAGCTCGAGAAGATTTGCCGGAGCCGTCGCCATCGGTGCTGTCTCGGTCGTTCCCCAGCACGAGAGGATCGGAACGTCGCGGCCGAACGCACGCGCGCGCTCGCGCAGCGTTTCGGCGACGCGCTCGCCGAGCGCCGCTCCCGCATTGCAGAGCAGCGCCGTGCGCGCGAAGAGTGAGGCGGCGAGCGCGGCATCATCCTCGAGTGCGCTCGCGAGCATCGCGTAACCGCGCGGCACGCTGAAGTACGCCGTCGGTGCGATCTCACGCAAGTTGCGCGCGGTGATCGCGAAGCCGTCGGCCGTCGGTTTGCCGCCGTCGATGTAGAGTGTTCCGCCGCTGGCGAGCGCGAGCCCGAGTACTTTGTTGCCGCCGTACACGTGATGCCAGGGAAGCCAATCGACGAGTGTCTGCGGCTTGCGTGCGAACGGCCAGAGCTGCACGATGCTCTGCTGGTTCGCGCAGAGCATCCGCTGCGTTGTGATGACGCCCTTGGGTGCGCCCATGGAGCCTGAGGTGAAGATGATCTTCGCAATCGTATCGGGACCGATCGCGGCTCGTGCCCGTGTAGCGCGCGCTTGCGGTGCAACGTCGTATCGCCTGATGTCCGCACCGATGATGACCGACGGCGTGAGTGCCTCAAGGAACGCGTCGTAACGTTCGCCGCCGCCGTTGGCGGTCGCTGGCGCGATCGGCGCGGCCGGTACGCCCGCATACTGTGCTCCGAAGAGGGCGAGCGCGTGCGCGATGCTGTTCTCGGAGACGATCGCGACGGGCCGTTCGGCCGATGCTCCCGCATCGAGCAGGCCCTGTGCGATGCGGATCGTGCGCACGAGCATCGTTGCATAGTCGATGGTCGCCCAGGCGCCATCGGCGCCGCGCTCGGCCAAGAAGACGCGCGTCGGGGCCTCGCGGGCCCAGCGTTCGAGGTGGTCGATCATCGTCGGGGGGAACTCCTCGAGCGGTGCGCCCTGCCGGATCACGGTCACGCGCCCACCGCGAGGGCGCACACGGCGATGATACATACGCGCGCGGTACGCTCCATGCCGGCCCTCGACGATACCAAACCAATCCGACGGACCGTCGTTTTTCCGATCCCGTTCATGCTCTCGAACGATTTACAGCCGGCCGTGGCAACGCTTAACTCCATCTTTCTTGGGCGGCTCATCGGGGCCGGGGTACTCACGGCGGCCTCATCGTTCTTTCCGATCATCTTTTTTCTCATTTCGTTCTTTATCGGAATCGGCAGCGGGGGTTCGGCCCTCATCGGAGAGGCCAAGGGTGCCGGCGGTCTTGCGTTCCCGCTCCTCTTCGCCTATCTTTCGCACACCACGTTCATTTGCGGCAACGTCGATTCCAGCAGCTAGCCCCGTCGCTTACGTGCTCTCCCGGGGACCGCTCGGTCTGTAGGGCCTCCGGTATGCGTATCCGATCGCATTTCTCCGTTCGCTTGCCAAAATGTGACGTAGTACCGTTTCTTCTGGCTCAAGAAGAAGCTTGGCGTGATTGAAACGTAAGCGGCATCACGCTGGGACGCCGGTTGGCGTGGGTATATCTGGTGCATGAGCGACTATATCTTGGATCTTGGTAACGGCAACGGCAAAGCGATCGTGAAACTGCGCTCGCCGCGCGGTGAATCGGTTCGCGGTGAAGTCGATCGCGCATGCGACGAACCGCGCGAAATCGAAGGCTATCCCATGACCGCAAAACTGCGGCCCGATTCCGAATAGTCGACCGACCCGACGCAGTGCTAGGGGGCTTCGTCTGAGGGGCGGGCAAGTGGAGACGATGCCACGCACGCTTCCGACAATCGCCGATTTCATCGAACGCGGCAACGGTCATTTGCCGGGTCTTATCGGGATCGAAATTACGGACGTCCAGAGCGGGCGGATCTCTTCGCGGCTCGCGCTTCGTCCGGAGATCATGGCGCCCAACGGCTACCTCCATGCGGCGACGGTCATCGCTCTTGCGGATACGTCGGCGGGCTACGGCTGCCTAGCGAGTCTTCCTGTGGACGGCGAGAATTTCACCACGATCGAACTCAAGACCAACTTCTTGGGCACCGCCCGCGAAGGCGCAATTGCGTGTATCGCTTCGCTCGTGCACGGCGGCCGAACGACGCAAGTGTGGGACTCCGTGGTAACGGAAGAAGCGACCGGCAAGACCATTGCGCTCTTTCGCTGCACGCAGATGATCCTGTATCCGCGCGGGAGTTCGGTATGAACGCGGGCGACGCGAGCTTTTCCGGTTCGGTCCCTGAACTCTACGATCGACATTTGGGACCGTTTCTTTTCGAGCCGTATGCACGCGACCTCGCGACGCGGGTCGCGGCGCTACGACCGACCCGCGTTTTGGAAATCGCCGCGGGAACGGGGATCGCCACCAAGGCGATCGCTGCGCTGCTCGGCGAGGCCGAAATCGTTGCAACCGATCTCAACCCTGGAATGATCGCCGTCGGCAAGCGGCGCGTCGAGCATGGGAACGTTGTGTGGATGCATGCCGACGCGATGGCGTTGCCGTTTGCCGATGCGTCCTTCGACCTTGCCGTGTGCCAATTCGGTGTGATGTTCTTTCCCGATATGGAGGCGTCGTTTCGCGAAGTCGTGCGCGTCTTACGGCCGGGAGGACGGTATGTGTTCAACGTCTGGCGCAGCATCGAGGACAACGAAGCAGCGCTTCTCATGTCCGAAACCGTGGAGGCTGCGTTTCCCGAAGATCCGCCGCTCTTCATGCGCCGGATGCCGCACGGCCACGACGTGCCCGACCTTATTGTCGAACGTTTGCGTGCCGCGGGTTTTTCCGAAGCCGACGTCGTTGAAGTTCGCGAGCGCAGCCGAGCCGCGACGTGGGCGGATGTTATCCCGGGGTTCACGCACGGGTCGCCCTTGCGCGCGGAAATCGAATCACGCAACGCCTCTCGGCTCGACGCGATCTCCCAAGCGGCCATCGATGCGGGTACCGCCGCCTACGGCAACCCCGTCGACCTCGCACTTGCCGCAAACGTCTTCGTCGCGCGCAAACCCGACGCTTAGCCGTGCGCGAGCGACGTTAAGATTTGGCGGTTAGTAAGTCGTGATATTTCTCGCGCAAGTCGCGTTTGAGGAATTTGCCGACTCCCGTGCGCGGGATCGCATCGACGAAGACGATGCGATCGGGCAGCCACCACTTCGCGACTTTTTCGCCGAGCCAATCGCGTAAGGTCGTCTCATCGATGTCCGCGCCCTCGCGTTTGACGACTGCGGCAATTGGGCGTTCGAGCCACTTTGCGTGCGGCACACCGAAGACGCACGCTTCTTTGACCGAAGGATGCCCCATCAGCGTGTTCTCGAGCTCGACGGAACTGATCCACTCGCCGCCTGATTTGACGAGATCCTTGGAGCGATCGACGATCTCCATGTAGCCGTCGTCATCGACCGTAACGATGTCGCCGGTTTTGAACCAGCCATCAACGAACGCCGCGGCGGTCGCTTCGGGATTCTGGTAGTACGACGCCGCAACAGCCGGCCCGCGCACCCAGAGTTCGCCGCGTGAATGACCGTCCTGCGCGACCTCATGACCGTCGTCGTCGAGCACTTTCCACTGCACGATCGGCGAGAACGGACCCTGTTTTAGTTTCTTGCGGCGCTGATCTTCGATCGGCAGCGATTCGAGTTCGCCTTTAAGATACGAGACCGTGCCGACCGGCGACATCTCCGTCATGCCCCACGCGTGAATCACGCGGATACCGAGATCTTCGAGATCATCGAGCAATTTCGGCGGTACGGCGGAACCCCCGATGACGAGACGCGTGAGCGTCGCAAGCCCTTTGCCGCGCGCGTGCAGTGCATCGCGGATCGCGAGCCACACCGTCGGAACGCCCGCGCTGAACGTGACGCCTTCGGCCTCGATCAAGTCGATGATGCTCTTGTGATCCATCCCCGAGCCCGGCATCACGACCTTCGCGCCGATCATCAGCGTGAGGAAAGGCAGTCCCCAGGCATTGACATGGAACTGCGGCACGATCGGCAGCACCGTATCTTTTTGCGAGAGCGAGAACGTGTCGGTCAGACCGGTTGCGAGGGCGTGGATGACCGTCGAACGATGCGTGTAGAGTGCCGCCTTGGGATCGCCCGTCGTCGCCGAGGTGTAGCACAACATCGCCGCCGCGTTCTCATCGAGATCGGGCCACGCGATCTGCGTGCTCTCTGCGGCGAGCAACGTTTCGTAGTCGCGCGCACTCGGTAGCGCGGCGGTCGCCTCTCCCATCGTTACATAGCCGCGATCGGCCAGGCCCGGGCGCGCGTCGATCGCCGCTTTCACCGCCGGTGCGAGCGAACCGTCGACGAAGATTACCTTGTCGTCGGCATGCTCGATTACGTAGCCGACCTGATCGGGGAACAGTCGGATGTTCGCGGTGTGCAGGATCGCACCGATGGACGGCACCGCGTAGTACAGTTCCAGATGCCGGTGCGTGTTCCAAGCGAAACTCGCGACGCGGTCGCCGGGCTTGATGCCCATGCGGCGCAAGGCGTTCGCCAGTTGCGCGACGCGCGCGCCGAACTCGCGGTACGTGTAACGTGCCATCCCGGCGCCGTCGCGCGAGACGATCTCGCGTTTGGGGTGGTTGCGTACGGCGTGTTCGAGGATTCCGCGAATCGTGAGCGGGACATCCATCATGAGACCGGGGATTGTCCCGGTGTCGGCCGAGCGATTGACGACGTTCATATGCAACCTCTGGAACAAGCGTGATCCGTGGAGTAAGCCTGATGGAACAAAATTCCCTGGCGCTGAGCGTGGAGCGTGATGGTGCGGTCGCGACGGTCGAATTGCTTGGGCCTGGCAAAGGCAACGCCATGGGGCCTGCGCTCTGGCGCGAGCTTGCACCGGCTATGGCGGCGCTCGATGTCGACCTCTCCGTACGCGCGGTCGTGCTGCAAGGCAGCGGCAATCACTTCTCCTATGGCCTCGACGTGCAATCCATGCTTGCCGAGCCGGGGCTCGAGCCTGGGCAAGCGTACAGCGGTCGCGACCGCGTTGGGTTTCTCGCCATGCTCGCGGGGATGCAGAACGCATTTAACGCCGTCGCGAACGCGCGCATGCCGGTGATCGCGGCGATCGACGGCTGGTGTATCGGGTCGGGCGTGGAGTTGATCTCGGCGTGCGACATTCGTTACGCGACGCCCGCCGCGCAGTTCTCTCTACGCGAAGTGCAGCTCGCGATCGTCGCGGATTTGGGCGGCCTGCAGCGGCTGCCAATGATCGTCGGCGAGGGCAACGCGCGTGAACTCGCGCTTACCGGCCGGACGATTGACGCCGCGCGTGCACACGCGATCGGCTTGGTGAACGAAATCACCGGCGACGTACACGCTCACGCTGCGCGGGTCGCGACTGAGATCGCCGCGCACTCGCCGCTCACGACGAGCGGCATCAAGCGCGTGATGAACGCCTCGCAGAACCGGCCGGTCAGCGACGGCCTCGCGTTCACGGCCGTTTGGAACGCGGCGTTCTTGAACGGCGAAGACTTCGCCGAGGCGATGGCAGCGTTTCACGAACGGCGCAAAGCCGACTACCGCTGAGCTCCTGCGGCGAACGTCGCCTCGATCAGCGCCGCGTAGCGCTCTTCGACGACCCGCCGTTTGACTTTGAGCGTCGGCGAGAGTTCGCCGTCCTCGACGGTCAGATCGCGCGGCAGCACACCGACCCAACGGATCTGCTCGAAACTTGCAAGGTCCGCCGTCTGCGCGATCATCTCACGCGTGAGAAAGTCGATGACGCTCGGCAGCTTCGAACATTCGTCGGTCGGCAGGTCGGCGGCGAGATCGAGTTCGGCTTTGAGTGCGGGCCAATTCGGTGAGACAAGCGCCGCGGGATGTGCCTGTCCGGAACCGAGCACCAGCACCTGGCTTACGAATGCGGACCGCCGGATTGACGATTCGACGCGCGCCGGGGCGATGTACTTGCCGCCCGACGTTTTGAAGAGTTCTTTCTTGCGGTCGGTGATTTTAACGTAGCCCTCGGGGTCGATCGTCGCGATGTCCCCGGTGTGAAGCCAGCCGTCGACGATCGTCGTGCTCGTCGATTCGGGATCGTGATAGTAGCCTTGCATGACGTTGGGTCCGCGCACGAGGAGTTCGCCGTCAACGTCGAGTTTGAGTTCGACGCCCGGTATCGCTTTGCCAACAGTGCCAATATGCGGATCGTGCGGATCGTTGCACGTGACGACGGGCGCTGCTTCGCTCAGGCCGTATCCTTCGAGAATGGAAATATTGCAGCCGGCAAACGTGTAGGCGATATCCTCGTGTAGCGGCGCACTGCCGCTGCCGAAGAAGATCAAGTTATCGAGGCCCAGCATGGGACGGATTTTCTTGAGCACGAGTGCGTGCGCGAGTGCGTACTGCAAGGAGAGCAGCGAACCGTTCGATCCCGGGCCGTGCTTGGCGCGCATGTAGTCGCGCCCGACGCCCAGCGCCCATGGGACGAGCTTCGCGCGCAGTCCGCCGGCTTTCTTTGCGGTTGCATTGATGCCGACGAGCACGCGCTCGAAGATGCGCGGCACGGCGAACGTGCAGATCGGTTTCACGGAGCGCAAATCTTCGAGCAACTGTTCGGGCGCGTGGGTGATGTAGATGCTCGCGCCGCGCGAGAAGTAGCCGAAGATGTTGGTGTGTTCGTAAATGTGCGCGTACGGCAGCATCGAGAGCACCTGCGAACCCGGCAGAATAATGTCGGCGACGGTTTCGAACGAGTCGATCGCGTTCGATGCGATGTTGAAGTGCGAGAGCATCACGCCTTTGGGACGGCCCGTCGTGCCCGAGGTGTAGATGAGCACCGCGAGGTCCGCGGGTGCGATCTCGGCGGCCAGCGCCGCGGCGCGCGTGGGCTCGGCAGCGCGGAGCGCCATACCCTGCACTTCGCATGCTGCGAGTCCGTCGATCGCGGTGAATTCGACGACCGGCGGCAACGCGAGGCCCGCGGCGTGCAGACGCTCGAGCGTCTCGGGGCGATCGATAAAGAGCAGCTTGGCATCGCTATCGACGAGGATCATCTCGATTTGATCCGGCGCTTGCGTCGTATAGATCGGCACGGTCACGCAGCCCGCAGAGAGGATGCCGAAATTGACGACGATCCAATCGGAACAGTTGCTGGCCATCAAGCCGACGCGCTCGCCGCGGCCCACGCCGCGAGCGCGGATCGCAAGGGCGATCGCTTCGACGCGGGCGAGCATGTCGGCATTGCCAAGTCCCACCCAGCCGCCTCCCGCATCGCGTTCCAAGAGAGCCGTCCGCGGCATCTCGATCAGAGAGCGGCGAAGCAGAGTGACCAAGGTTTCGCTTGAGAGTGCCATTCGAAAACCCTATTCGATTGCGGAAAAAAGATTCTTTTCGTCCGGCGGGAAACTCTAAGCGCTTAACACCGAAAGGGTGGTCTCATTTTGAGAATTCTGCGTCGAACGTCGGCTGCACTTGCAGCCGCCACGCTCGTCTTTTGTCCGCTCGCCGCGCGAGCCGATCTCATCGATGCCCAGTCCATGCGAACCCAAGTCGTCCAACCGGCAAACCGCGCGATTCGCGAGGCGATGCAGGCGAAGCAGACCGCACAGGCGGTGCCCGTCGGTACGCCGGAGCGACCGCTCAAAACGCCGGGTCTCCCGACCGGGTTCAGTTATACGCTCGACGGCTCGATCGCCTATCCGCTCGGCAACATCGGGTACAACACGAAGATGCCCGGTGGCGTCGATGCCTCGTTCGGCTACGGCTTCTCACGGAAGATTCGTCTCCAAGCCGGTTACTATCAGCTGCAAGAATATCCCGAAGGATTTGACAAGGGCGTCGTGCCGCTGTATCTGCAAGGCCTCAGCTCCCCCATCGCCCTGCAAGACCTCTCGCAGAACCCAACCGACGTCGTCGTAAAGAACTCGATCGTCACGGCCGTCTTACAAAATCTCTTTTTGATCGGCGGAAAGCTGCCGCTGATCGTTTCGCCCGGCTACATCGCACGCCGCGGAACGATCGGCGGACATAGCGACGAAACGCTGATCGAAACGAACGGTCTGCCGCAGACCGTTCGCCTGCGCACCGTACAGACCAAACTCGTTGCGTTCACGCTGCCATTTCTCTCGACCTCAAAAATGTTCGGCACGTTCACGCTCGCGCCGCAGTGGAACGTCAATCTCAACGGTGCGAATGCCGCCGGCAATCACATGCAGCTCTTCGAGCTTGCGTACCTCGAATATCGTGCGAACGATCGCACGACATTCTTCTTGGAACCCTCGCGCCTGATCGACTATTTGCCCGGTGACGTATTTCCCGAGCATATCCCGACGATCATCACGGGCTTCTCGCACAAAGTCGGAAAGACGGCTTTCTTCCAGGCTGTCGTGAGTGCCGGTCAACCGACGAACATCGCGCCGAACGGCATCACCGCGCTGACTTGCCAGCAGCTCCCGTGCGCGCCAAGCCAAGTCGCGCCGACGATTCGCGGTCTCAAATCCTCGCAAGTTCAACTAATATTCGGCATCGGAACGCCGTCGGTGATTCCGTTATGATGGAGCAAACGATGATCCAGCGCGCACGCGCACTCGCCGCCTTCGCAGCGATGGTCTCCCTCGGCGCCTGCAGCGGCGGCGGTTCCTCCACTCCGGCGCGCGTTTTACCGCCGACCGTGCAGTCGACGGTCCGCATCGTCGGCATCGGCGATAGCCTCACGGCCGGCGTTCAATCGCAGGGTCTCATGGGTGCCGACGTCGCGCCCAACCCGATCCCGGGTTCGCCCTACCCCTACATTCAAGCAACGCAGCCGCATGGTTTCTGGGCGCTGCTGTGGTCGCAGATGAACGCGGGTGCCGATCCCGGCAATCCGACGATCTCGCCGTTGCCGCTGATCGCGCCGCCGGGCATCGGGCAAATTCTCGTGCCGACCGCGAGCGGCGGACTCACGTCGATAACGACGAGGTGCGGGTCGCAAAACGCGCTCGCGTTCTCGTCATCGACCGCGCTGAGCACGCGACTCAATCCCGGTACGACGCCGTTCGACGTCGCCGTCCCCGGGGAAACGTTCCACGAAGGGCTCTTTCAAATCCAGCCGACGACGCCTTGCGTGGCGCCGCCCGGACCGATCGGTGCGCTCTCAGGCGTCGTCTTCCCGGAATCCGACAACATATTACCGATCCTCTCGAACTTCGGACCGAACGTCACGCAACTCCAGGCGGCAATCGCGCTCAAGCCGACGATTACCACCGTGTGGCTCGGTTCGAACGACTTGCTCAAGTTCGTGTTCACGGGCGGTGCCATCATCCCGACGGATCCTGCGTCGATGGGCGCCGATGCGACGTCGATGATTCGACAGCTCAACGCCGCCGGATCGAAAGTCGCAATCGCCAACCTCGTGGACGTGTTGACTGCGGCGACATTCTTGCCGCAACCGTTCATCGGCCCGGTCATCACGCAACGACTCGTCGGTGCCGGACTTCCCGCAGCGGTCGCGGCGGGAACGGCCGCGCAAGTTGTCGCCGGACTACAAACACAATACGGCGTCGGACCCGGCGGCTACATCACGATCTCCGGACTCTCCAACATCCTCGGGGCACTCGCAATGGGTCAGCCGTTTACACTCGCACCGGCGGGTGACTATGTCCCCGATGCACTCGCTGCGCAGACGCAGGCGCTCAACGACGCGTACAACGCAGCGATCGCCGCGGCCGCATCATCGACAGGTGCAACGCTCGTCGACGTGCACGGGTTCGTCAAGACCGCATACATGGCGGGCGGGATCCCGATCAATCCGCCCAAGTGCTGTAATTTCCAGTATGGCGGCGGTTTCTATAGTCTCGACGGCATCCACCCCTCGAACACCGGCTACGCAACGATCGCCAACATCTTCATCGATACGATGAACAAAGCGTTCGGAACTTCGACGCCGGACGTGAATGTTGCGGCGATCTACGCGACGGATATCTACGCGCCGCACTAGCGAGGACGTCGTATCAGAACCTGACGCGTGCCGCAAGGCGCGCGTCTTTTTTTATCTACAGTTCGTCTTGGTCCGGACGGTATCGAACGTCACGGTTGCGGTGTCACTCGAGATGCGGTTGCTCGCACCGCTCGCGCAAGGATTGGGTGTGGCGCGGGGTTTCATCGCCGCCTTGATCGCGGGCATCGCTTGCGCCATGGCCTTCGCGTAGGTGGTGCCGAGGAATTGCACCAGTGCGGGATCGACGAAGCCTGTGAGTGGGAGTTTGATGACGGATTGCGAGCCCGGCAGACCGACGATCTGCATCACTTCACCCGTGTGGAGAGATTCGTCTGTCCCGTCATGCGTTGCGACCAGATCGTCGGATCCGCAATCAAGACAAATCAGGGTGGTCTTCGAGGGTGTGACGATGAGGACGCCGCTCGTCCCACGCACGGCGATCCGTGCCGTCGGCGTCACGAAGCGGTAGTTCGCGCGCGCGCCCGCCGGATGACGGATCGTGAACTTGATTGCGCCGCCGTCGACGGCGATCGTACGTCCGGCTACCTCAGCGTCCCGATCGAACGAACCCACGCGCACTTGCGTGATCTCGCCAAGATCGATCTCTGATGAATCGGCAAGAGCGAGTAGCGCCGCAGATTTCTTGCCGGTTTTCGCGATCGACTCATCGCGCACGCCAAGCGATCCCGCAAGCGATTTGAAACCGGAGGTCCCGTTGCGTTGGATCGCAACGGTGCCCCTCACGCGTGTCAGCACTGTATCGTTGTTCGCGCGCGCGATCGGCCCGAGCGCGATAAGCGCGAGGATCGTTCCGGCGGCGGCGAGCGGGCGGCGTGCAGTCATGGTTAACCTCCGGCTTACAAGCTTCGCTTCACGCGGCGCGTTCGCCCGCGCCAGCCGCGGGTGGAAGTCGGTAGAGCCATAAGGCCCCAATCGTAAATTCGACGATTGCGAGGACGATCGCGGCGCGCGGTCCGCTACCGGCGCTGCGCGCGTTGAATTTTTCGACGAGCGGTGCGGCGAGGAGCGGGGCGACGATCTGCGGCGCGGCGCTCGCGACGTTCCACACGCCCATTGCGGCACCCATCGCATTGCGCGGAAGGAGGGTGCACGCAAGCGCCCAGTCTGCTGTAAAATAAGCTCCCCATGCAGCGCCCGCGACTGCGGCGGCGACGTAAGCGACGCCGAGCGACCCGGTGAGTGCGAGCGTGATGAGTGCAATCGCGACTAGCCCATTGGCAACGATCACGACGCCGCGTTTATCGAAACGGTCGGCCGGCCGGGCGGCGATCAGCGCGCCCGCGACGCCGCACAGTGTAAAGGTGAGAAAGAGCAGCGCGGTCTGCGTACGTACGTCGGCAACGTTCAAGCTTTGCTTGACGTAGAAGAACAAAAAACCGAGCAGCGTGTAAAATCCCAGATTGATTGCACCACGGCTGGCGAGCAGCGTTCGGAACGGCGCGTCGATGCGGACGCGAACGCTGCGAACCGGGTGCGGCCGCAAGCGCGCGATGTGACGCGCCGTGATCGCATACGAACCGAGCAACATCGCGACAAGCACGGCGGCAACCACGCGAAGATCGGCGATGAATCCCGCAGCGAGCAAACCGCCCGCATTGCCAAGCGATTGGAAGACGCTCATGCGCGAGGAGGCTGCACCCGCTTCATCGGGCGCGAGGTAATCCGGAATGACGGCCTGATAGGGTCCCGTCGCGACGTTCATCGCAAACTGGACGAGAAAAAACGCCGCGACGAGATTCGTGTAGTCGGGCGCGAGATAGAACCATACGATCGCTGGAACCGCCAACACGACGCCGGTCCGATAGAACGCGACGCGTGTGCCCGCGCGTGCACGGCTGCGATCCGAGAGCGGGCCGACGACGAGCTGCACCAGCGTTGCGACCAAGGCCCCGATCGCAGCAATCAGCGCGTAGGCCCACACCGCCGACTGCGGTGCAAGCGCCGCGCTTCGCGACTGGAGCGAAACCGCAAGCAGTGCACCCCAGACGAATTGCAGGCCGAACCATAAGGCGGCAAGAGGCGTGGGCCGCGGACGAACCTCAGGCATAGGAATTGCGGCAGAGCTGCTCGGCATACTTCCACTCAGCGATCGAGTCGATGTCGTAACAGAGGCTGGGCGCGCTGCCGCGTATCGCGCGCGCATCGAGACCGAAGAGGGCGCGCGCACGACCTTCGATATCGCGAATACGCAACTGCCGCGTAAGGAACCGCAGCACGAGTGCCGGTCCGAGCAGCACGGCAAGTTTGGGAAGGCTCTTGCGTGCGGTAAAGAATTCGCCGGCGAGCGTTTCGAGCGGCGCGAGCGCCGCTCGGTCGATCGCAAAGACGCTGCCATTCGCGAAACGTTCGCCGCCGAGCGACATCGTGTGGACCGGCGCGAATGGATAGGCGCGCTCGTACGCTTTGGCATCGGCGAGCGGCATCGTCAGCTGTGCCTCTGCCGATGCGTGCACGAACGCTGCAAGATCGTCCCCGGTGATGAACGGCAGGTCGCTCGTGAGATACACGAGGCGGTCGAATTCAAACGCGGCGAGCGCCCGACGGATATTTTCGACACCGTCTTCTGCGGCATCGATGAAGCGGTCGACACGATTGCCGCAGTGCGCGCGCACGCGCTCGCCGCCGACGACGGCAACGCCCTTGACGCCGATCGCGCGCGCCGCGTCGATTGCGGCGTCGATGAGCAGTCGTTGACCGAGCGGCGCGAGTGCCTTGACCTCGATGCCGATGGCGGCTGCGAAGGCGGGATCGACACGGCCGCCCGCGGTGATAACTGCGTACACGCCGTTGCCTTACGGGGAGGTGCGGTCCGCGGCCTTTCGCCGGTAGACGACGCCGAAGAACAGATCGGCGACGAGGTCGAAGGCGCCGGTCGCATCGATCGTCGCGCGTTCGAGAGCGGTGTGATAGAGGATAACGATCTCGCGAGGCTCGGCCAGAAGCCGTTCCAAAACAGCCGCCAGGATCGGCGCTTGAAACGGATTGTAGAGGTAGACGACGAGGTCGCCTTTTGGCGGCGCGAACGCGGCTGCATCGGCGCGCACGAAGCGCACGTCCTTGCAGGCACGTGTGTTGGTGCGGTAGCGCGCGAGGTTTTCCACGGCAATTTCGTGGAGTGCGGGTGAGATCTCTACGCCGACGATTTGCTTGAAGGGGTAACGCATCGCGAGCAGCGCGACGCGGCCCATACCCGAGCCGATATCGACGAACGTCGCGCGTTCGGTCGCAAGCGCGCTGTGCGCGAGCAATCGTTCGAATTCATCGACCGGCGTGGGCTCGTAGTGCGTTGCGAATTCGATGCTCGGCCCGACCGCATCGGGGTCCAGATCGCCGAGGAAGATCAGCGCTTCGGTCGTCACTCCGTGCTCGGCATCGAAGCGCTGTCCGCGCCTCCGGCTCACGCCCGCTTCACGTAGGCGCGAATCGCTGCTAGTGTCGGTTGCCCGATCGCGAAGAGTTCGCCCGGCAGCGCGTCGAGCGAATGCCAGGCCCACCCTTCGCATTTGTCGGGTTCGCGATTTTCCGGTGTCCCCGCGGGCGAGCGCGCACCGTGGAAGATCGTCGTGTAGCGTTTGCCGACTTCGGGAAAGTCGTTCTCTTGTCGCGCGAGTTCGGCCGGGTCCACGATGACGAGACCCGTTTCTTCGAAGACCTCGCGGATCGCCGTTTGGACGTATGTTTCATCTGCGTCGGGTTTGCCGCCGGGCAGTTGAAAGAGTCCGTTTCCGTGTGCGGCGATCCGCCGGCCGAAGAGCACGGTCCCTTCGCGAACGACGGCGATGGCGATGCCGATCGCGGAGACGAGCACGCTTAGTGCGTCGGCATCACAAACGAACTCACGCGGGACTGCGTCCGCGGCCAGCGCGAGGTCACCGTCTTGAGGCGCGTGTAGAAATGCACGCCGTCGGGGCCGTGCACCGCGTGATCGCCGAAGATCGAATCCTTCCATCCGCCGAAACTGTGGAAGGCCATGGGCACGGGGATCGGCACGTTGATCCCGACCATGCCGACGTGAATCCGGTGCGCGAATTCGCGCGCGGACTCGCCGCTCGTGGTAAAGAGCGCAACACCGTTGCCGAATTGATGTGCGTTGACGAGGTCGATTGCGGCAGTGAGATCGGGGACGCGAACGACGACGAGCACGGGCCCAAAAATTTCTTCTTGATAAATTTTCATCGACGCCGTGACGTGATCGAAGAGCGTGCCGCCGACGAAGAAACCCTCGGCATGGCCGGGCACGCTGTAGGAGCGGCCGTCGACGACGAGCGTTGCACCCTCGGTAACGCCGAGGTCGATGTAGCCGCGGACTTTGTCGCGGTGCGCTCCGGTTACGAGCGGACCCATCTCCGGATCGTCGATGCCGCTGCCGACTTTAAGCGTACGCGCTCGCTCGGCCAGCCGCTTGACGAGCGTGTCGGCGACGTCGCCGACGGCAACCGCGACCGAGATCGCCATGCAGCGTTCACCGGCTGAACCGTAGGCCGCGCCGATCAATCCTTCGACGGCCATGTCCAAGTCCGCATCAGGAAGGACGATCGCGTGGTTTTTCGCGCCGCCCAGCGCCTGAACGCGCTTGCCAGTGTGCGCGGCAGTTTCGTAGATGTATCTTGCGATTGGCGTCGAGCCGACGAAGCTCACTGCGGAGACTTGGGGGTGATGCAAGAGCGCGTCGACCGCTTCTTTATCGCCGTTGATGACGTTGAGCACGCCTTTGGGGAGCCCCGCTTCGTAGAAGAGTTCCGCTAACCGTAGGCTCGCCGAGGGATCGCGATCGGAGGGTTTGAGGACGAACGTGTTGCCGCAGGCAATCGCAACGGGGAACATCCACATCGGCACCATCGTGGGAAAATTGAACGGCGTGATGCCGGCGCAAACGCCGAGCGGCTGATGCATCGACCAGCTATCGATACCGTTGCCGACGCTCTCGGAAAACTCGCCTTTGAGCAGATGCGGGATGCCGCACGCGAACTCGACGACCTCGATGCCGCGAATGACCTCGCCTTTGGCATCTGAGATGACCTTGCCATGTTCGGCGGTGACCAGCGCCGCGAGCTCGTCGAGATGTTCTTCGAGCAGCGCCTTATACTTGAACATCACGCGCGCGCGCCGCAGCGGCGTCATCGCCGACCACGCCGGAAACGCCGCCGCTGCAGACTGCACCGCGGCATCAACGTCGCTCGCATTCGCGAGCGCGACTTCTTTTGTGACGGCTCCCGTTGCCGGATTGAAGACCGGTCCGCGTCGCGTGCTGGTCCCCGCCGTGCGTTCGCCGCCGATGAAATGAGGGACTGTCACAAGGGCGGGAGCGGCGGTTGTCGTCACTAAAGGGCCTCCAGGGAAGGATGATGCGTTCAGTACCGTGAACGGCGTGCCGCACTCTGAACACTTACACTAGGCAAAAACCGGCATGATGTCAACGACAACGAAGCCCAAGGGCAGTGTCCCCGCCCTCGAGCGCGCGATCGACGTGCTAGATGCGCTTGCTGCCTCGACCGAATCGATGTCGCTTGCGGCGCTGACTGCGCGTGTTGGCTTCCCAAAGAGCACGGTGCTGGGCATCTGTGCGACACTCGTTCATGGCGGATTGCTCGCGCGACGGGCCGACGGCGCCTACCAACTCGGTGTGCGGCTGGTCGATCTCGCCCACGCGTATTTAGCGAAGGCCGATGTGACGAGCGAGTTCGTGGCATCCTTCGAATCGTTCCCGCCGATGCCGGAGGAGACGGTCGTCCTTGCTGTCCTCGACGGTCGCGACGTCGTATACGTCGCCTGCCGCAACGGTTCGCACGGGCTCTCGCTCAACTACCGCATTGGGATGCGGCTCCCGGCGACGTGCACGGCCAGCGGCAAAGCGCTCCTGGCGACGATGCCGGACGCGGTTGTGCTCGAACGCTTTGGCCCGACGCTCCCGGCGCTGACGGACCTCAGCATCACCTCCACGCGGAAGCTGCTTGGCGATTTGGCGCAGGCGCGCGAGCGTGGATATGCTGAGGACCGAGAAGAGACGCGTGCGGGGATGTGTTGTATTGGCGCCCCGGTCTTCGATGCGACGGGTCGGGAAGCGATTGCCGCCATCGCGATCAGCCTCGTGAGCGTCGAGTTCGAGTCGCCTAAACGCGGTGCTACTGTTGCCCGCGTACGCGAAATCGCCGCGCACCTCTCGACGCGCCTAGGTGCCGCAAGGTATGTATTGTAAATTTAACGGGTACGTCGTTTGAAATTTACTCAAGCGCTCGGCAGTTCTGCCGATATCTCTTCTGAGGTCGGCGGTTGTCAGACCGGTGGCGCCCCTCCGTTGTAAGGACGATAATTGTGAAAGCCTGTAAAATGGGGGCGCTTGTTATGAGCGCTGCCTCTGTTCTCATTGCCTCGGGTGTCGGCGCTCAGGCTGCTGAGAAGACGACTCTCGTAGCGCTCGTAGCAGCAAACGCGAAGAGCGCGTTCACTGATATCGCCAAAGCGTACGAGAAGAGCCATCCCGATGTGTCGATCTCGGCGAGCTTCGTCGGTAGCAAGATTATCGCCGCACAGATCGCCAACGGCGCCGCTGCCGATATTGTCGTGATGGCGCAACCGACGCTCTCCGCAGCGGGCGGCGGCCTCGATAACCCCGTCATCGTCTACCGCAACCGCACGGCGATCGGCGTGAACAAGTCCGCGTCCTCGAAAGTGAAAGAAGCAAAAGACCTCGCGAAGCCCGGCGTCCACATTGCCGAGGGAACGCCGGGCTCGACCGTCGCGGGATTCGAAGCCGAAGCCGTCGCGAAAATGACCGCGCACTACGGCAAAGATTTCCAAGTGAAATACGACGCGAACGTCGCAACGAAGAAGACCGATACGACCAAGGTTGCCGAGGCCGTCGAATCCGGTTCCGCGGATGCCGCGATCCTCTACGAAGCCGACATCGACCCGAGCAAACTCATCATGATCAAACTCACCGGTGAAGACGAGGTGGTCGTTCCGGCCGTCGTCGCTTCGGTGAAGGCCTCGACCCACGCCGCAGCGGCTAAAGACTTCGCGAAGTTCATCGCGAGTTCGGAAGCTGCGGTGATTTTCAAATCCCACCGTCACGAGGCTGCGAACTAAGATGCGTTGGCCCATCGCTGCGAAATTGGGCGTCGGGTTTGGCGTGTGCGTGATCTTGATCGTCGCACAGGCCGTTCTCTCGACAACCTCGATCGTTCAGTCGCTCGCTCAAACCAAGACCATCATGCAGACCATCCCGAGCACGCGTGAAACGCGCGATTCCGTCTTGCAAGTGGTCCTCGTCGAGTCAGCGCTGCGCGGTTTCGTAGCGACGGGCGACAAAAAATTCCTCGACGAGATGGACAGTGCGCGCACGCGTCTAGACGAGGATCTCACGGCGCTGAAGATATTCGGCGCCAATCATCCTATCTTTAAAAAATGGACGGATGAGGCCGAGCCGCAGCTCACCGTGATGGAAGCGCAATTCGACGCGGTTCTCAAGCTTGCGCAAGCCGGCAATCACGCCGGTGCGGTCACCGGAGTGCAAAAGCTCAAGGGCCTCGTCGACACCTATCAAGCCGTCGGACCGTATGTTGATGACGGATCGATCGGAACGCCCGCGCTCTTCAACGATCTTTTCACGGGTCTGGTCGCGCAGCAAGATCGCGCGCGCACCACCTTCATCTCGCTCGGCATCATCGCGCTCATCGTCGGTACCGGTTCCGCGATTCTCCTGAGCATCTCGCTCTCGCACCGTCTGCGCAAGCTCAGCGACGGTCTGCGTTCGGTCGTCGAGAATGACTTTTCGATGCTCGCCTCCGCCTTCAAAGATCTTGCGAACGGCGACCTGCGCTCGAACCTGGAACTCGAGCCCCAGCCGATCGTGATGTCCGGAACGGACGAGATTGCCGAACTCGCGGGCAATTACAACCGTCTTTCAACCGAACTCGGCAACACGGCACGCGAATATCGCACCGCTACCTTTAAGCTTCGCGATCTCGTCGGTTCGGTCGCCCTCACGGCGAATAACGTGCTCATCGCGAGTACCGAAGTCTCGACCGCAACCGGATACAGCGGCGCCGCCGTCGAGGGAATCTCGCAAGCGATGTATAGCGTCGCGCACGGGGCACGCGATACCGCCGATCGCGGCCAGCGCGGCGGCGACGCCCTCGAACAGCTCACGCGCGTCGCGACGCAAATCGCGCAAGGCTCGATCGCCCAAGCAACGGCCGTCGCTGCCTCGGCACGCGCGGTGCAAGAACTCAACGAAGAACTGCGCTCGCTCGTCGGTCTTGGCGATACGCTCTCCGAGGCGGCACGTGCTGCAAATGACGAGGCCAAGAGCGGCGGTGAGGCCGTCTCGCAAACCGAACACGCGATGGAGCGGCTGCAGAAACAGTCCGAAGCCGCGAGCGCCGCGATGAAGACGCTCGAAGCGCGCTCGGACGCTGTCGTCGAAATTCTTAATGCAATCGAAGATATCGCCGATCAGACGAATCTGCTGGCGCTAAACGCCGCGATCGAAGCGGCGCGGGCGGGCGAACACGGTCGCGGCTTCGCCGTCGTCGCCGACGAAGTCCGCAAACTTGCAGAACGCTCGGCCGTCTCAACGCGCGAAATCTCCGGGATCCTCAGTGCGATCCGAACCGAAACTGCCAATGTCGCCCGCGCCATGAACGCGTCGACTGCTGCGATGACCGAAGGCCGCACGCTTGCCGGAAAAGCGACCAGCTCGCTAACCGTCGTGGCCGGTGCTATCGGCCGTACACGCGACGTCGCCGACGATCTCGCGGAGCGTGCGCGCCGTATGCGCGCAACGAGCGATACGCTCACCCAGAACGTCGGCAGCGTTTCCGCCGTTGTCGAACAAAACGCTGCTGGTGCCGGCGAGATGCAGTCCACAACAGACAACGTCTCGGATATCCTGCGTCCAGTTGCGTCGGCTGCAATCGATCAATCGGCCAAAGCCGACGAAGTCTCGGCGTCGACCGCCGAACTCGCCGCGCAAATCCAAGAGATCGACGCAACCGCGTCCTCACTGCGCTCGCAGGCGGAGAGCCTGAACGAACTCGTCGCCGCGTTCCAAGTCTCCAGCAACGAACACGATGCGCGCGCGTTGCTCGCCGACGAAAACCTCGCCTTCGATCACTACGTCGATATCCCGGAACTCACCACTTCATCAACCTAGAGCATTCCGTCCTCGGTCAGAACCGATGCAAACCGGTCCGGTCAGAGTGGATCCCCCCACATCACTCGAGATCTCGTGCTCGAATCGAAAAAGGACTCCCATTATGAACTTCCGTCCTCTTGGCGCAGCTGGCCTCGCACTTGCCTTCGCGCTTTGCGGCACGGCTTTTGCGGCCGATAAAACGACGCTCGTTGCGCTGGTCGCATCCAACGCGAAGGCGCCGTTCGCCGAAATCATCGCAGCCTATGAAAAGTCTCATCCCGATATCACGATAAGCGCGACCTACGTTGGCAGCAACGTAATCGCGAAGGAAATCGCCAGCGGTGCCGCAGCCGACGTCGTGCTCATCGCGGTGCCGGCCATCGCCGCAAGTGGTGGCGGCCTTGATTCGCCCGCGCTCGTCTACACGAATAGAGCCGCGATCGGTGTCAATAAAGCGGCGACCGGTAAGATCAAAGAAGCAAAAGACCTCATGAAACCGGGCGTGAGAATCGCCGAAGGCACGGTCGGCTCGACGACCGGGACATGGGAAGCGCAAGTCGTCGAAAAGATGAGCGTCCACTACGGCAAAGACTTCGCGACCAAATACAACGCGAACGTGGTCGGCAAACAAACCGACACCGCCAAGGTAACGGACATGGTCGAGAGCGGAACGGCCGATGCCGCGATTCTCTACGAATCGAACATCGATCCGGCCAAGCTGTCCATGATCAAACTTGGCGCTGATGACCTCGTTACGGTTCCCACCATGGTCGCGACGGTCAAGGCGTCAGGCCATGGCCCGGCGGCGAAAGCATTCGCGGCATACATCGCCGGAACTGAGGCGGCCGCTATTCTCAAGAGTCATCGGATGAACACCAGCAAGTAATTCGAACCTGTGCGTTGCGAACGTCGCCCCAGAGGGACGCTGTGCTTGCTCGTAGGCCCCATCATGCGGACCGAATGAGATGATTCTCACGGTCCGTTTTGTTTCCTCGAGTATGAAAACTGCCCGCCAGGCGACTCCGTCGTTGAAAACGGCATCTGCAGCGCGAGCGATGCGTTCTGCTTGGGATCGTGCTTGAGACGTTCAAGCAATTCGCTGATCGTCGATCGAAACGAATGGTTCGACAGGCCAAATCGATTTATTTTTTTTGCGACTTTCGGGTGATGTTTAACCACCCACGAGCGGACGCCCGGCTGAAGAGTATCGCTCGATTGGCGTTCCGGTTGCGCCGTCGATATGCGTTTGCAAGCCGTTGAATGACAGCGATCCGACATCGTCGGCCGTTCCCCACTCGATTCGCGAAAAAGTGGGCGAGAGACGCCGAATCGCTCCGCGAGAGCCTCTTGTGATGGCGTCGGTGCTGTGCGCGCCCGACGATGAGGTTGACACGAAGTGCCTTTAGCGTCGCACACGATCTGGTCTGCCTGAAGAAGGATTTCACCTAATAGTAAATCTATCATTGTCTTACTGATCATGCTGACCACCAAAGCGCGCGCCGACGAAGTCCTTAAAGGCCCGGCCAAAAGCAAGACGATCTTCCCAGCGCTCGTGCTCCACATGCTGGAGGGCGGGTCCGATCACGGCTTTGGCCTCATGCAGCGAATCGAAGCGACATGCTCGGACCTCGTGGCCGTGAACACGAATACGATTTATCCCCTCCTGCGCCGCCTCGAAGAGCGCGGCTTCATCACGGGAGAGTGGGAGCATCCGACCAAGCGTTCGCGGCGGATGTACGCAATCACGACCGCCGGTCGCGACCGCCTCGAGCGCATCAAAGCCAACATGTTGCCGTATCTTGAGACGCTTGCCGCGTCGATCGACCGGTTGCGGACCGAACTCTACGGGGCTTCGGCCCTCAAAGCCGAATCCGCAACTCCCCCGCGTACCGTTACCGCGCGACGACAGGGTTCCAGCCGCCGCACGACCACCCAACTTCCAGGCTAGGAGAACACCACATGAGCACCTACCGCGCACCCCTGCGTGACATGCAATTCGTTCTGCGCGAACTGGCTGGCCTCGACGCCGTCGCGCAACTGCCGGGCTTCGGCGATACGCCCGACGTCATCGATTCGATCCTCGAAGAAGCCGCCACGTTCGCAAGCGAAGTACTCGACCCGATCAATCGCACGGGCGACGTCGAAGGCTGCACGTGGAAAGACGGCGAGGTCACGGTTCCGAGCGGCTTCAAAGAGGCATACCACAAGTTTGCCAAAGCCGGTTGGATCGGTCTGCCCGTCTCCGAAGAATTTGGCGGACAGGGACTGCCGCAACTGCTGCTCGGGCCGACGCTCGAAATGTGGAACGGCGCGAACGTCGGTTTTGCGAACGGCCCGCTGCTCAATCAGGGCGCAATCGAAGCGATCGAACTCGTTGGTTCGCAAGAACAGAAGGATACGTACATCCACAAGCTCGTCTCGGGCGATTGGACGGGCACGATGTGCCTGACCGAGCCGCAAGCCGGCTCTGACCTCGCGGCGGTACGCACGAAAGCGATCCCCGAGGGCGACCACTACAAGATCAGCGGCCAGAAAATTTATATCACGTTCGGCGAACACGATATGGCGCCGAACATCATCCACCTCGTGCTCGCGCGTCTGCCCGATGCACCCGAAGGCACCAAGGGCATCTCGCTTTTCATCGTGCCCAAGATGATGGTCAACGCGGACGGATCGCTCGGCAAACGTAACGACGTGTTCTGCGCGGGCATCGAGCACAAGATGGGTATCAACGGCAACCCGACGTGCACGCTCAACTACGGCGAGAAAGACGGCGGCGCCGTCGGGTATATCATGGGCGAGCCGAACCGCGGCCTCGAATACATGTTCATCATGATGAACGCCGCGCGATTCTCCACTGGCGTTCAAGCGATCGCCATCGCCGACCGTGCGTATCAGAGCGCACTCGCGTATGCAAAAGAACGCGTGCAGAGTCGTGAGGTCGCCGGCAAGTCAAAAGAAGCCGCTCCGATCATCCGTCACCCCGACGTGCGCCGCATGCTCATGTCGATGAAGTCGCAAATCGAAGCGATGCGCGCGCTCTCGTACGTCGCGGCGGCGTCGCTCGACATGGCGCACAAGCACCCCGATGATGCCGTGCGCAAGCAGCACAAGGCCTTTATCGAACTGATCATCCCGGTCGTCAAAGGCTGGTGCACCGAGACCTCACAAGAAATCTGCTCGACAGCGCTCCAGGTCTTCGGGGGCATGGGTTACATCGAAGAGACCGGCATCGCGCAGCAATATCGCGACGTGCGCATCACCTCGATCTACGAGGGCACGACCGGTATTCAGGCGCTCGACCTGGTCGGCCGTAAACTCATCCGCGACATGGGCACGACCGCAACGTCGGTCATCAAGCAGATGAAGAAGGCGATCGCCACGCTCGATGAGTCGAACAAAGACGTCGCCGCGATCAAAGTCCAGATGAATAAAGCCATCGACACGCTCGGCGAAGTCTCGAGTTGGATCGGCATGAACGCGATGGGCGATCTCAACAAGGCATTCGCGTGTTCGGTTCCCTACCTCAAACTCTGGGGTATCGTCGCGGGCGGCTGGCAGATGGCACGCTCAGCGCAAATCAGCGCGGAGAAAATCGCCGCGGGCGATACCGATCAGTTCTACGCAGCAAAGATCATCACGGCGAAGTTCTACGTCGATCACGTGCTCAGCCAAGCCTCGTGGTACCAGCACACGATCGTGAACGGTTCGGAAGACGTGATGACGATGACCGAAGCGCAGTACGATCTCGATCGTAACGTGATGGTGACGGCGTAGTCATGGCACTGCTCGGCACGGACGACCGCGACGGCGTCCGCATCATCACGATGAACAACCCTCCGGTCAACGCAATGAGCTTCGCCGCCTCGGCGGAGCTGGTCGCGGCGATCGACGCTGCCGAAGCCGATGCATCCGTGCGCGCCGTGGTCATCGCGGGCGCGAACGGCAACTTCAGCGGCGGCGCGGACATCAACGATTTTTCGACCGAACCCGGCCCCGACACGAAGACCGCGCGCGACGTGATGGCTGCCGTCGAACGCAGCCACAAAACCTACGTTGCAGCGATCGACGGGCTGGCGCTCGGTGGCGGCATGGAACTCGCACTCACCTGCGACTACCGGATCGCAACCGAGAAGTCCAAACTCGGCCTGCCCGAAATCAAACTCGGCTTGTTGCCGGGTGCGGGCGGCACGCAGCGCTTACCGCGTCTGATCGGTGCGCAAAAAGCCCTCGAGGTGATGCTCAAAGGCGACATGCATAAGGCCGAAGCAGCAAAAGAACTCGGCATTCTCGATGAAGTCGTTTCCGGCAACGTCGTCGATGCAGCGATCGCGATGCTCGCGAAAGCAAAAGAACCCAAACGCCGTGTCTCGGCCCGCAAACCCGATCTTGGCATCAAGGGGATGGGCCTCTTCGCCGTGCCGTTCGTTGTCGCGCAAGCGCACAAGATGGTCCCGCCGGAAAACAACGGCGGTTTCGCAGCGCACAAGCTGATCGACGCTGTCGCTGCGGGTCTCGAACTCGACTTCGCGCACGGCCTCGCGCGCGAAGCGCGTCTCTTCGAAGAACTCGTTCGCTCGGAGCCCTCGGCTGCGCTGCGCCACATCTTCTTTGCCGAACGCGAACTCAGCAAGATCCCCGGCGCCCCGCCCTCGGAGCCGCTTGAGATCAAAAAAGCCGGCGTCGTCGGCGCAGGCACGATGGGGACCGGCATCGCGATCACCTTTGCGAACGCCAACATTCCCGTCACGCTCATCGAGACAAGCGATGAGGCTGTCGAACGCTCGAAGACGATGGTCTTCGGTATGTTCAAATATCAAGTCGATAAAGGCCGCATGACGCAAGAAGAAGCGTGGAAGCGCGGTCAGTCGATTGCGTGGGAGAGCGACTTTGCCGAACTCGCGGATGCCGACCTCATCATCGAGGCCGTCTTCGAGAACATGGACGTGAAGAAGGAAGTCTTCGCAAAGATCGACGCGATCGCCAAACCCTCGGCGATCCTCGCCTCGAACACCTCGACGCTCGACATCGATGAGATGGCGGCGGTCACGAAGCGTCCGGGTCAGTTCGTTGGCCTGCATTTCTTCGCGCCGGCGAATATCATGAAGCTGCTCGAGATCGTGCGCGGCAAAGACACCTCGCCGCAAACGCTGGCGACGGCCGTGAAGCTTGGCAAGACACTGAAAAAAGTCGCAGTCGTATCGGCCAACGCTTTCGGGTTTATCGGCAACCGGATGTTCTTCGACTACTCGCGTGAGGCGATGTATCTCCTCGAATCGGGCATTTCACCCTCACGCATCGACAAAGTGATGAAGAATTTCGGCTTTGCGATGGGTCCGTTCGCGACGTTCGATCTCTCGGGCGTCGACGTGTTCTGGCACATCCAACAAGAGCGCTCCGAAGCGCTCGGTGCGAAACGCACGAACATCATCGATCGCATGTACGAAGCCAAACGCTGGGGCCAAAAAACGGGCAAAGGTTTCTACAAGTACGAGAAAGGCAATCGCGAACCGATCGCCGATCCCGAACTCGACGCGCTCGTGCAAGAAGAAGTTAAGAAAGCCGGCATCGCACCGCGCGAAGTGACCGACACCGAAATCATCGAGCGCCTCACGTACGCGCTCGCCAACGTCGGCGCCGATCTGTTATCGAAAGACATCTCGTTCCGTCCGGGCGATGAGGACATCGTCTTCATCTACGGGTATGGCTTCCCGCCGCATCACGGCGGCCCGATGTGGTACGCCGATGAAGTCGGCGTGGCCAAGGTCGTCGCACGGATGAAAGAATTCGGTTGGGATGTCGCACCGCTACTCGCCGAAATCGCGCAGCGCGGTGGAAAGATCGCTGCATCCAGCAAGGAGTTCGCTCATGCCTGAGGCGGTTATCGTCTCGGCCGCGCGCACGCCCATCGGGCGTGCGTTTCGCGGCGCGTTCAATCAAACACACGGTGCGACGCTGGCCGGTCACGTGGTGCGCCACGCGGCCGAGCGCGCGCACGTCGATCCGGCGGAGATCGAAGACGTCATCATCGGCGTCGGGATGCCCGAGGGCGCAACCGGGCATAATCTCGGTCGAAACGCCGCGCTCCGCGCCGGTTTCCCCGATCGCGTCCCCGGCACCACGATCAATCGCTACTGCGCATCGGGTTTGCAAGCGATCGCAACGGCAGCCGGTCGCATCATCGCCGACGGCGCGCAAGTGATCGTCGCGGGTGGCTGCGAGTCTGTTTCGATGGTGCAGAACGATCTGCATATGAATGGCTTCACCGAGGAGTGGCTTCTGCGCAACAAGCCCGATGTTTTCATGCCGATGTTACAGACTGCGGACAACGTTGCCAAACACTATAAAGTCTCGCGCGAATCGCAGGACGAGTATTCATTCCAGAGTCAGCAGCGCACGGCAGCGGCGCAAGCTGCGGGCGCGTTCGATGCGGAGATCGTTCCGCTCACGACGTGGAAGTACGTCGATCACAAAGAGAGCGGCACCGTCACAGAAGAACAAGTGACGCTCATGAAAGACGAAGGGAACCGTCCCGAAACGACACTCGAGGGACTGAGTTCGCTCAAAGGCGTGCTCGATAAGAACTCGACGATCACCGCCGGGAATTCATCCCAACTCTCCGACGGCGCGGCTGCCGTCGTGATGATGGATAGCAAACTCGCTGAAAAGCGCGGCCTCAGCCCGCTCGGCATCTATCGCGGCTTGGTCGTGGTCGGGTGCGACCCGGGCGAAATGGGGATCGGTCCGGTGTTTGCGGTACCGGAACTCCTCAAACGCCACGGTCTAAAGATCGATGATATCGGCCTTTGGGAACTCAACGAAGCCTTCGCCGTGCAGACGCTGTACTGCCGCGATACGCTCGGGATTCCCAACGAACGCCTCAACGTCAACGGCGGCGCGATCTCGATCGGCCACCCGTACGGCGTGAGCGGCGCGCGCATGGTGATGCACGCGCTCATCGAAGGCAAACGCCGCAAAGCAAAACACGTCGTGGTGACGATGTGCATCGGCGGCGGCATGGGCGCGGCGGGCCTCTTCGAAGTCGTGTAGATCCCGCTTTTCTATCGCCCTTCGAGTGCCGCGATCCGCCGGTCGTGGCCGTGGAGCGACGTACTCGGCAACGTCGATGCGATGTATGCGGAACCTTCAATTGCGGCAAGGAAGCGATTGAAGCCCTTCTCGCCGTCCACGCGCAATTGTTTGCAAGCGGCCGTGCCAAAATCCGCGCCGGTGCATTTCGCGTGACGCAAAATTGGATCGGTGGCAGTGCCTATCATCTGCCTTCTGCCGCTCATGTGCCGCCGCAGCAAGAAGTCGAGGCGCTCACGCACGACCTCTGCATTTTTGCGAAGCGGGATGATCTCTCGGCGATCGGGCAAGCAGCGATCGCACACGCGCAATTCGAGACGATCCATCCATTTGAAGACGGGAACGCTCGAACCGGGCGAGCCTTGATTCACATGATCCTGCGGCGTCGCGGCATATCGAAACGCGTGACGGCGCCCATATCGCTCGTTTTGGCGACGCATGCGACCGCGTACATCGAGCTCACGCAGGCATTACGTCACGAAGGCGACCCGCGGGCCGCGTTCTTTGCGTCCGCGTGGACGCGCGCCGTCGGCGACGCTTTGTCGTTTGAATATCGGGTCATCACGTTGCAAGCGAACTGGCGGCAACGTATCAGAGCGATTCGATCGGACTCGCTCGCGGCATTTGCCGATCTCGAACGAATGCTTGCGAGTCCGGCCGCCGAGACGCGCGTGGCTCCGCCCGTGTGAGCCGTGCCGGACCGCTCGGATATTGACGTACGTTAGCGGCGTTTGAGAACGTCGGCCGCTCGCAACGGCAGTCCGAAGAGCACGCCACTCGGACACCAATTCATGATGCCTGCGACGAGCGGCACGATGCCGAAGATCGCAAGTCCGATGCCGACGCCATTCTGTAAGCTCAGGCCGAAGGCGATGAGTCCGATTCCGAGGGCGAAGCGGATGATGCGGCCGACCGGGCCGGCCATAAAGTGAGCGAAGGCCATGTTAGACTCCTAGGGTTTCTGCACGAAGCGCTTCGTGCGGTGCGGGTACGGGCACGACGGCGGGCGCTTTGCCCGCGTAGAGTAGCGGAATGACGAAGAGCGAGAGCATCGCGCTCGTGCCCATGCCGAAAACGAGCGCCCACGCAAGACCGCTCCACACCGGATCGGCCGCGATGACGATGGCGGAGAGCATGCCGGCTGCCGCGGTCAGTACGATCGGCCGCGCGCGGATCGTTCCGGCATCGATGAGTGCCGCGCGCAGTGCAGCGCCGCCGGCGACCCGTTCTTCGACGAATTCGATCAGGACGATCGAATTGCGCACGACGATGCCCGAGAGCGCGATCACGCCGATCATCGCCGTAGCGCTAAAGTAGACGCCGGCCGGAGCGAGGAGCGCAAAGCCCGGTAAGACGCCGAGCATGCCGAGCGGAATCGCGCTGAGGATGACGAGCGGCGTGCGCAGCGAACCGAAGCGCGCGACGAGCACGAAGTAGATCAGCACGATTGCAACGCCCATCGCCGCGCCGAGATCTCGGAACACCTCGAGCGTGAGCTGCCATTCGCCGTCCCAGCGAATGCGATACCCGGCAGGCGTAAGCGGCGAACGCGCAAGCGCAATCAATTGATCGATCACGGCGTAGGTCGAACTGCGGCCCGCCATTTCGCCCGTGGCGTAGGTGACGTCGATACCGTCTTCACGCTGCAATGCAGGCGGCGTCGACTCGCGGGTGGTGGTTGCGATGCTAGCTAGGGACACTGCCGCCGCCGTGGTGCTGGGAATCATCGCGTGCTCGAGCGCTGAGGACGACGTTCGAAACTCGGCTGGATATTGCAAGACGACAGGGATCGCATCGCGCGCTTGCGGATCGCGGATCGTCGTTACCGCAAGACCGCCGAACGCGGCGGCAATTTCATCGCTGGCAACGCTCGGCGTAACGCCGCTGAGCGCCGCGCGGCGCAGATCGATGTGTACGCGCGTACGCTGCGGCTGCGTTTTTTCGCTCGTAGCGACGTCGACGACGCCGGGTTCCGCGCGTAGCCGCGTTGCGAGTGCTCGCGCGATTCTTGCGCGCACGAGGGGATCTGGACCTTCGACGACGCCCAGAATTGTCGCGCGCACCGGCGGGCCCGGCGGCTCTTCGACGAGTCGGACGCTAGCGGCGAACGGCGCCGCAGCAAGCGCGAGGCGCGGCCGCAGATCGCGCACGATTTCCTCGCTTGCACTGCGGCGCGCGCCCGGCGGCACGATATTCACGCGCAGATCGGCATACCACGCCGCATCACGGAAGAGCGATCCGCGCAGCACGCCGTTGAAGTCGGGCACGGAGTGACGCCCGACGAACGCCTCGACGTCGTGCACGTCGCCCTCGGCGAGCAATGCGCGTTCCACAGCAAGGGTAGCGGCGCGCGTGCGTTCGATATCGGTACCGATCGGTTCGTCGATCGCGACTACGAAGGTCTTCTCGTTTTGCGCGGGCAGCATCCGGAATTGAACCATTCCGACCACCGGTAGCGCGAATGCGAGCAGAAGTGCCACTACGAGGACGGTGAAGAACGCGCGGCGGCGTCCGCCGTTGTCGAGTAGTCCGGCTAAGAGCGTACGATAGCGGCGGATGAGCCACGGCTCCGGCCGCGCGTCGCCGTGCGCTTTTGGGCGCAAGAAACGTTTCGCAGCCCAGGGTGTGACGATGAACGCAACGCCGAGCGACGCGAGCATCGCTACGGGCACGTTGATCGGAATCGGCCGCATGTACGGGCCCATGAGGCCCGTTACGAATGCCATCGGAACGAACGCGAGAATGACCGTCAGGGTCGCAAGGATCGTCGGCGTGCCGACTTCAGCCACGGCATCGACGATCGCCGTGCGAACATCGGAGGTCGCTGTTGCCGAACGACGATGGATGTTCTCGATCACCACGATCGCGTCGTCGACCAAGAGTCCGAGCGAGAGGATCAGCGCGAAAAGCGTGATGCGGTTGATCGACTGGTGCAAAAGCATTCCGGTGCCGAGCGTGATGAACAGCGTGATCGGGATGGCGAGCGCAACGATCGCCGCCTCACGCCAGCCGAGCGTGAAGAAGAGGAGCACCGAAACGATCGCGATTGCTTCGATCAACCGCTGCAAGAGTTCGTTGACGGCGTCGTTCGCTTTTGCGCCATCGTTGCGTGTGACCGCGAGTTGCATGCCGGCCGGCAACGCCACGGCGGACGAGGCGGCAAGAACGGCATCGGCGACGGAGACGGCGTTCGCGTCGCTGCGTTTGGCGATTGCGACGCTCACGGCCGGAACATCGCGCCCATCTCCGCGCTTCGAGTACCACGCGTACGACTCACGTCTCTCGTAGCCGCGCGTGACGGTTGCGATCTCGCCGAGCGCGATGCTCGCGCCGTCGCGCACGCCGACGGTTGCCCGCGCGATATCGGCGGCATTGGCGAAGGGACTGCCGGCGCGAATCGACTCGCGCGTGATATGGTCCGAGGCGTAGCCGGCATCGCGTTCGCCGACCGCCGCGAGCGCTGTTTCGATGCCGCCAAAGCTGACGCCGTACCCCTGCATCTTGCGGGGATCGAGGATGACGTTGACGGCCGGCAAGCGACCCCCGTACAGGGTGAGCGTGCCGATGCCTTCGATCGGATCGAGCGCATCGCTCAGGCGATATGCCGCCGCACGCAGTGTCGCATCGGAGGCGGCGTGCGAAGAGAGCGTGAGGACGGCAATCGGCACATCGTCGATGTCGATCCGGCTGACGACGGGCGCCGCGGCATCGGCGGGCAAGATCGCCCGGTTGCCGAGCAATCGCGTGTAGAGGTCGACATATGCCTGATTCGTATCGGTGCCGACCTTGTAGCGGATCGTGATCGTCGAGTTGCCGTCGCTCGATGAGGTGTAGACGTGATCGATGTTCGCGATTTGGCCGACGAGGCGTTCGAGCGGTAGCGTGACCAGTCGCTGGATTTCGTCGCGCGAGCGGCCCAGCACGTCGGTCGAGACGATTGCGGTCGGCACGGTGATGCGCGGATTCTCTTCGCGCGGCGTCGCGAGCAGCGCTCCGATCCCGAACAGCGTGCTCGCCGCGATGAGCAATCCCGTCAGCTTGGAATCGAGAAACGTGCGCACCAGCCGTGCGACGGGCGAAGAACCGGCCATGCCACCATCTTCGCATACCCCGGGGGGTATACGCAAGGGTACCCTGTGGGGTATAGTGAGGCATATGTCAGCCAAGACGAAAGCATCCCCCCGGCGTGAGCTGATGCTCCCACCAGCCGAGACGAGTTCGCTGAAATCGCGGCTACGGCGCCTCGAAGGCCAGGTTCGCGCGGTCCAGCGCATGATCGACGAGCGGGCCGACTGCCACGACATCGTGCAGCAGATGTCGGCCGCCCGCGGCGCGCTCGACCGTGCGATGGTACAGCTGATGGTCAGTAGTATGACCGAGTGCGTACGGGCAAGCGACGGCGGCCTCGACGAGACCGAGATGCGCCGCCTCGGCGAGACGTTCGCGAAGCTACTCTAACGAACGGCGACCACACCGGATTTGTAAGCGCGCACACGGCTACGTCCTTAATGCCTGGGTAGACTATCAGGTAATGGAAAATACACACGACTTTAGCCTCGAGGCGTTGCACGAGATTGCTTACGCGTGCTCGCTCGAGCTACATGATATGTACAAACTCAGCCCATTTGTTTGGCACGAAAGCGACCGCTACGAATTGCTGTTGCGCGTGGTGAATTATTCCGAAATCGCTTCTGAGAAAGTTGCGCGTATTCACCGTGGCTTGTCGCTCGACGGGTTGAATTTTGCCCTTGGAGCAAGTCCCGTTATCCCGCCCGGCGCCGACGTGCCGAATTCTTACGATAGCGGCGGTTGCGAGGATCCCACGGTTGCCTATTCAAACGGCAAGTATTACGTCTATTACAGCGGCTGGAACGAGCACCTCAAACGCGGTGAGTTACTCCTGGCGTCCGGTCCGACGCTTGAGAAACTCGAAAAGCGCGGGATCGCACTAGCCTCGAGCGCGACCGAACAAAATCCAAAAGAAGCCGAGATCGTTCGAGCCGAGGACGGCAGCTGGCGACTCTTTTTCGAATACGCCCATGAAGGTCGTTCCAAAATCGGGATCGCCGCCTCATCGCACGTCGGAGGCCCTTGGACCGTCCAGCCGCCGCTCTTCGTAGCCCGCAATGGCTGGGATAACTGGCACCTGAGTACCGGACCGATTATTTCCGGTCCAGGCAAGCTCCCGGTCATGTTCTACAACGGCGCGACGCGCGCAGCCGAATGGCGAATCGGGTGGGTCGTGTTCGACCGAATGTTCACACGCGTGTTGGCCCGATGCGAACACCCCATTGTGATCCCGGGTGAACGGCGCTTTGCCGAGGACACGGATATCGCATTTGCCGCCTCGGCAATCGTCAATGACGATCGCATCTGGCTCTACTTTTCGATCGCCGACCGGCACGCTATGCGCGCGACCATCCGGCGGCACTGAAGCAAGACCACGGTTCGCCGGATCGCGCTCGCGAGGGCATCGATTGCGCTCGTCAAAGAGGGCACCATATCGGCCGCTTCGGAGGATCTATGCTTCGTTTTCTTCTTCGTGCTACGGCGATTGTCGCCGTTGTCTCGCTCACGGCCACGGCCGGACTCTCAGCGACCGGTACGTCAACGCCGTCGATCAAGGTGGGACTCGATCTTGCCAACATCGACCATACGTGCAAAGCGTGCGATGATTTTAGCCAATTCGCAACCGGCAACTGGTCGAAGTTGCACCCGATCCCGGCAGCCTATCCGAGCTATGGCAACTTCGAGATCCTCCAGGACCAAAACGACGACGCGCTGCATGCGATTCTCGAGTCTGCGGCGACCAACACGGCGGCACCGGCCGGGAGTAACGAGCAGAAGATTGGCACGTTTTACCGCTCGTGCATGAACGAGCCGGCCATCGAAGCGGCGGACCTCGGTCCGCTCAAAGCGGAGCTCGCGAAAATCGACGCGATCGCGTCGACGGCGGATGTGAACGCCGAGATCGTGCGCATCGATCACATCGGGACGGCCGCCGGTTGGGGGCTCGAACCGGCGCCGGATCGCAAAGATTCCAGTCGCACGATCCTGAGCGTGAGCCCGGGGCAGCTCGCCCTTCCGGATCGCGATTACTATCTCAAAGACGACGACCAGTCGAAAAAATTGCGCGCCGTCTACGCGACGTACATCGCTGCAACTGAAGGCTTTCGTGGGATCCCCGATGCGCAAGCGCAATCGGATGCTCAAGCGATCATCGCTCTTGAAACGGAGTTTGCGAAAGCCCGCCCTCCGCGCGCGGATTTACGCGACCCCGCAAAAACCTATCACCCCATGACGGTAGCCGATCTGCAGAAGATCGCGCCCGACGTTGCGTGGCCAACCTACCTCGGCCGCTACCTTGCGACGCCCGATACGAAGTTCAACGTCACGTTGCCCGATAGTCTGGGTGCCTTCGATAAACTGCTCGTCGCAACACCGCTCCCGGTGTGGAGGAGCTATTTATCATTCTTTCTGATCAATGCCTACAGCGAAGTGTTGCCGAAACGCTATGTCGATGCTTCGTTCACCGTACTCTCCGCATTCACGGGCTCCACCGAACAGCTCCCACGTTGGAAACGCTGCGTGCAGCAGACCGACGGTCAGCTGGGCGAAGCGCTCGGTGAGGCGTACGTGAAGAAGTTCTTCCCGCCGGCCGCAAAGTCGCGCGCGCTCTCACTCGTCGAGAACTTGCAGACCACACTCGGCGAAGATATCCCGACCCTGTCCTGGATGAGTTCGCAAACCAAAACGTACGCGCTCAGGAAACTCACGTCGTTCGGCAAGAAGATCGGATATCCGGACCGGTTCATCGATTACTCGGCCGTGACGATTACCGATGGACCGTATGTCGGCAATTCGCTTGCCACCCGGTCGTTTGGCTCCGACCGCGAGGAAGCGCGCATCGGCAAACTTACCGACCGCACGACCTGGAACATGTCGCCTCCGACCGTGAACGCATACTATCGTTCCTCGTACAACGACATCTCGTTTCCGGCCGGCATCTTGCGGCCGCCGTTCTTCAGCCCCTTAGCGGACGATGCGGTAAACTACGGCGCGATCGGCGCGGTGATCGGCCACGAGATGACGCACGGCTTCGATGATTCGGGCCGCAAATTCGATGCCGACGGAAACCAAGTGGATTGGTGGCAGACCGCCGACGCCGTCGCGTTCGATGCGCGTGCGAAGTGCATCGTCGATGAGTTCTCCAGCTTCGATGTCGTGCCGGGCCTCAAGGGCAACGGCAAGCTCGAACAGGGTGAAGCGATCGCCGATCTTGGCGGCATCACGATCGCGTACCGCGCGTTCCAGAAAACCGCACAGTACAAAGCTCACAAGAAGATCGACGGCTACACGCCCGAACAGCGCTTCTTCCTCGCCTACGGGCAAGTGTGGGCGGGCGCAATCCGTCCGGAGTTCGCCCAATTACTCGCAGCCTCCGACCCGCATCCGCTGGGCAAGTGGCGCGTGATCGGCACGCTCTCGAACTTCCCGGCGTTTGCCAAGGCATTCGCGTGTCCGGCCGCGGCTGCGATGATTCGCAAGAATCGTTGCGAGATCTGGTAGGCCGCTTTCGCTCGGTCATCCTCGCCGCGATCGTCTTCCTCGTGTTGACGATCGCGGCGATGCTGCTCTACCCGGGCGGGCGCGTCGGCGATCCGCAGAGCAGCGGCTATTCGTTCTTCACGAATTTTTTCAGCGATCTCGGACAGACGCATACGCACTCGGGGGCGACCAATACCGTGTCCCTCGTGCTCTTCTGTATCGGCCTCGCCGCAGTCGCGTATACGATCGTCGTGTTTTTCTTTGCGTTCTCGGAATTGTTTCCGGCGGGTACGATCTCGAGCCGAATCGCTCGTGCTGCCGCGTGGTGTTCGATCGTGACGGCGATCTCGTTTCTCGGGGTCGCCGCGACACCGTGGAATCATTTTTTGGCCGCGCATAACGAGTTCGTGCTCTGGGCGTTTCGCTCGCTGCTCGCCTCGATTCTCGCCTGCTTTGTCGCCTCGCTGCTTGAACGCACGATTCCGCGCCGCTTCGCGCTCGTATACGGCATTTTCGCGTTGGTCTTGGTCACGTACATCGGGCTGATTTCCCTCGGACCCTCGCCCGCAACCGCAGCGGGAGCCGCCATCCAAGCCACCGGGCAAAAGATCATCGTCTACGCCTCAGTGCTGACGATCCTCGCGCAGGCGGTGAGCGCGCGTGCCCTCCTCGCATCGCGCGCGCGCTAGCTTCCCTGATCCCATCAGATAGGGACTGCTTGCACCGGCGGCGATTATGAGGCGGATGAAGCACATTATTCGTATGGTGTATGTCGCCGTCGTTCTTGCCGTTCCATCGATCGCATCCGCGCATCCCACGTTCGCGAACGTGCGCGCCGCGCTCGGCAGCGTGCACGCGTTCACGCAGATCGCCGTCTCGCCCGACGGGAAACGATTCGCGTGGGATGAGGCGGTTACCGAGCGACGCGGCGGAAAAGACGTCACGACGCAGGGCGTGTTTTTGGCGGATGTCTTGCACCCGCAAGCCGGGCGGCGAATCAGCGGCTGTCACGGTGGTGTTTGCGACGATGCCTCGATCGTATGGTCGCCCGATAGTACAAAAATTGCGTTTCTGAGCACCGACTCCGCGAGCGGACAAGCGCAACTCGCGGTTGCCGGAGGAAACGGTCGGGTGCGACGTGTGACGACGAATGCGCGCGGTCCGCTCGGCGATCCGAAGTGGTCGCCCGATGGCACGTCGATCGCCGTGCTCTACACCAAAGACGGACCGAAGTCACCGGGCCCTCTCAATCCGCTCGCACGCGATTCGGGCGTCCTCGGATCGACGTACTTCGAACAGCGTCTTGCGACCGTCCCGCTCGTTGGTGGTTCGCTGCGCGTGGTGTCGGCGCCCGACATGTATGTGTATGAATACGATTGGTCGCCGGACGGCACGACGTTTGCGGCAAGTGCGGCTCATGGATCCGGCGATGACAACTGGTGGGTCGCCGATCTCTACACGATCTCGACGCGCACCGGCGCGACGAAGAAGATTCACCATCCCGACCTGCAGATGGCCTCACCCCGCTATTCGGGCGACGGCAAACGGATCGCGTATATCGGCGGGATCATGAGCGACGAGACGATCACGGGCGGCGACATCTACATCGTTCCCGCGAGCGGCGGCGATGCGGTCGACGTGACGACCGATCTGCACGCGTCGATCACCACAATCGCGTGGAACGGCTCATCCTCCAGCATCCTTGCGACCGAACTCGTCGGTGGATCGATGGGCGTGGCGACCGTCGATGTCGATACCAAGGCGCACGCGCAGAAATTCAGTGCCGATGAAATGATCATGGCGAATAGTCCCGACGGTTCGTTTCCGGGGGATATCGGCGTCTCCGTGTCGCGCGACGGCAGCGTCTCGGGGATCATCCGTCAGTCGATCACCAAAGCACCGGAACTGTACCTCGGACCGATTGGCGCGTGGCATGCGATCACCGCGCGTAACGCTCAGACAAAGCGGGTCGTGACGAAGGCGCAGAATCTCAGCTGGAAGAGCGACGATTTCAACGTCCAGGGCTGGCTTGTCTATCCCGACGACTATACGCCGGGCCGCTCGTATCCGCTGGTCGTGATCGCGCACGGCGGACCGTCGTTTGCGAATTACGCGCACTATCCGAGCGGCGCCGTCGACTACGGGGCGTTTCTTGCAAGCCAAGGCTATTTCGTCCTCGAACCCAATCCGCGCGGCAGTTACGGTCAGGGTGAAGCGTTCACGAAAGCCAACGTCAAGGATTTTGGCGGCGGCGATTTGCGCGATGTACTTGCCGGCGTCGATGCCGCAGAAAAAGCCGTGAAGATCGACGACAAACGGGTCGGTATCTTCGGTTGGAGTTACGGCGGCTATATGACGATGTGGGCGCTCACGCAGACGAACCGCTTTCGCGCGGGCGTCAGCGGTGCCGGCCTGAGCGACTGGCTCAGTTACTACGGCACCAACAACATCAGTACGTGGATGATCCCGTTCTTCGGGAAATCCGTCTACGATGACCCCGAAGTCTACGCAAAAAGCTCCCCGATGAATTTCATCAAGAACGTCCACGCGCCGACGCTCATGCTCGCGGGCGACCGCGATGCCGAAGTGCCGATCACGCAGTCCTACGAATACTGGAACGCGCTGAAGAACTTACACGTCCCGACGCAGTTCGTGGTTTATCCCGATGAAGGCCACGAGTTCCACCAGATTGCAAACCAAGCCGACGTCGCACGGCGCATTGTCGGCTGGTTCGATCGCTGGATGCGTTAGGGCGCGAGGCGAACGATTAGTTTCCCACGATGAGCGCCGCGTTCGAAGAGCGACATCAGAGCTTTGGGCGCGTTTTCGAGGCCGTTTACGAACGTCTCCGGGGCGACCATGCGACCGTCGCGAAGTGCCGGTGCAACGAGTGCGACGAGGTCTTTCTGACGTGCCGCGTGGTCCATCACGATGAAGCCTTTCATCGTGATGCGTTTGCCGATAATAAGCGCGAGGTTACGCGGACCTGGAACGGGCTCGTTGTAGCCCGCGATCGCACCGCAGACGGCGATACGACCGTTGACGCGCATCGCGGCAATCGCGGCTTCGAGCGTCTCTCCGCCGACGTTGTCGAAGTAGACGTCGATGCCGTCGGGTGCGGCGGCCTTGAGCGCTTCGTAGATCTTGCCGTCACGGGCGGCGAAGGCGCCGTCGAATTTCAGCGCCTCGCGCATGAACGCGACGTTCTCATCCGAGCCGGTGCTGCCGATGGCTCGGGCGCCCATGAGACGCGCGAGCTGCCCCGCAATGCTGCCGACCGCGCCTGCGCCCGCAGAAACGAACATCGTCTCGCCCGACTTGAGATGCGCGACATCCGTTAGGCCGGCATACGCCGTCAATCCCGTGACGCCGAGAACGCCGAGATAGTGACTCGGCGCGGCGAGTGTCTCGTCGATTGGTGTTGCCTGACGTGCATCGAGAATCGCGTACTCGCGAAAGCCCAGCATATGGAGCACGAGCGTGCCCTCGGGCAGCACCGGTACATTCGATTTCACCACGCGCCCGATCGCGCCGCCTTCCATCGCCTCACCTAATTTGAACGGCGGTACGTACGACTTCACATCGTTCATGCGTCCGCGCATATACGGATCGACGGACATGAGCGTATTCTTGACCAGCACTTGGCCCGCACCCGGATCGGGGAGCGTCACCTCGATCATCTTGAACGTATCTGACGTCGGTGCACCCGCAGGGCGCTCGGCTAAGCTGATCGCGCGAGACTTCATTGTTTATGACCCTTCGTGGTGCGAGTAATTTACGGTGCGGCCAGACCGCGCAAGAAACGGACGCCGGATGCACTGGCGACGACGACTTCGTCGGTAAGGTCGATGAACAGACCCGTGTCGACCACGCCGTGGAGTGCGCGCAGTTCGCTTGCGAGTTTTGCGGCTGCGCCGATCGCGCCAAAGCGGCAGTCCAGGATTGCGTTGCCGTTGTCCGTCACGAAGGGCGTCGCACCGCCACGGCGCTCGACCGTCGCCGTGGGATGCAGACGCGCGATTTCGCGCAGCACCCAACCGACCGCGAACGGCACGACTTCGATCGGTGTCGGAAATGCCCCGAGTCGGTCCACGAGTTTTTTCTCATCGACGATCACGATGAACCGGGCCGCAGCAAGCGCAACGGATTTTTCACGAAAGAGTGCTCCGCCGCCGCCCTTGGTAAGCGCGAAATCGGCTGCAACTTCATCGGCGCCGTCGATCGCGACGGCCATGTCGCTCTCGAGTAACCCCACGACGGGGATGTGAAGTTTGCGGCACAGGTCCTCGGTCGCACGCGACGTTGGTACCGCCTGGATCTTCTCGCCGCGTGCGACCCGCTCGCCGACGCGCCTGATCGCCCAGAGCGCCGTCGAACCGGTTCCAAGGCCGATACACATGCCGTCGCGCACGAAGCGGTCGACGGCGGCGAACCCCGCGTCGCGTTTCTGATCCTCGACACTCATCGGCGTGCGATCCGAGCGGTGGCGGTGCTCTCAAAAATGCGGTTGTAGATCGTCCAGGTGGCGTACTCGCTTTCCTCGTGCAGCAGTGCATAGTCCGCGAAGGTCGACGAGCCCCAGAGCGGACGGTGCAACCGCGTATCGACGGCGTCCGCATCGTTCAAATCGATCGACGTCGGCATGTCGCTTGTGAGGGTGTCGGTGTACGAGCGGACGATCCGCCGCACCTCGGTCGAGAGAACGCCGACCCGCAGTTCGGAGATAAAGATGCGCGGGAAGTGGTCCGCCGGCGGATGGTAAGAGAACGCGTCTCACCGTTCGTAGCCGTAATGCAGAAAGATACGTTCGAGCGAGTCGATGCCCAGATGCGGCACGCGCTCGGTGCGACCCGCGCTTCGATCATCGCCGGGACGATGGCGCCTACATCGAGGACGCGCTCGCGGTAGCGGCGCATCAGGCCCTCGAGAATAACGGAAAGAACGCCGGAGGTCATGCCTCGGGCGTTCTCACCAACCGGCGCGCGCGCCTGGGCTTACGGTTAGCCCTAGTGGTGGATGGACCAGAATTGTCCGGGCGAACCATCACAGTCATCGATGTAGACGGGTCGGCGGTCACCGGGATTGTTGCCGACGGTCAAGCACTTGCCGGACTGTAACTCGCGGATCTGGCCGCTAGGCAGGGCACGGAACTGCTGGTTGGCACCGTAGTGGCAGCGGTAGAGCTGAACCGGCGTGTTGTCGCGGATCTGACGACCGCGGATATCCAGGCACCTTCCCTCCAGCCCGACGACAGCACTCGCGTTATCGATGCCGTCGGTAAACGTCCAGCGCTGGTTGTAGCGGCCGTGGCAAGCGTAGATATAGACGGCGCGGCCTTCGATGTCGTCATCGAGGCTGGCATCGAGACAAAAATGGCCGCCTGCGGCGCGGTTTTGCACCACAAGATACGTGCCGTGGAGTTCGGCAAGCGCCGGCAGTGAGGTGAAGAGCACCGCGATAAGCGCGATTACCGCGGAAAAAAGGCGTGGGAATTTTGACATGATGATAATCCTTCCGTCGAGCATCGGGTAAAGAAATGAATCCGCTCTCGCAACGGATCCTCATCCGTCGATGGTTCCGAGCGTATTACAGCTCGATTAGCGCGGCTGCGGGCTTTTCGAGAATGCGCGCGATCGCCCGCGCGAAATCGTCGACGTCCTCTTCGGTTGTATCGAACGCCGTCATCCAGCGCACGACGGATGTTTCATGGTCCCAGACGTAAAAGTTGCGCTCCCGTTGCAGCGCCGGAATCGCATGGTGCGGTACGTGCGCGAAAATACCGTTCGCCTCAACCGGATATGCGAGTTGTACGTCGGGAATCTGCCGTACGCGTTCGGCGAAACGCTGCGCCATGCGGTTCGCGTGCGCCGCATTTTTGAGCCAGAGATCGTCGTGCAGGAGTGCGTTGAACTGTGCCGCGACGAAGCGCATCTTGGAGGCGAGTTGCATGCCCGATTTGCGCGTGTACGGGGCGACCTCGAGCGCTGGATGGTCGTGCAAGAACACGATGGCCTCGCCGAACATCGCGCCGTTCTTTGTGGCGCCGAACGTGAACGCATTGACGCCTGTGTCGACCAGCATCGTACGCAGATCGACGCCCAGCGACACCGTCGCGTTCGCCAGGCGCGCACCGTCGAGATGGAAGAAGAGGCCGTGTTTCCGGCAGGCTGCGCCGAGCGCCGCGAGTTCGGCCACCGTGTAGACCGTGCCGACTTCGGTCGACTGCGAGATCGAGACCGCGCCAGGCTGTACGTGATGCGGGTCGCCGACGCCGTGCATGCACGATGCGATTCCAGCGGGCGTTAGTTTTCCGCCCGCGACCTCGACGGTCAACAGTTTACTGCCCGCAAAGCGTTCGTACGCTCCGCATTCATCGACGTCCAAGTGCGATCGTGTCGGCGTGATGACGGCTTGATGCGGCCGGAGCGCCGCGGCGAGCGCGACGACGTTTGCGCCGGTCCCATTGAAGGCGAAGAACACGCGCGCATCCGCACCCAGCATCGCGCGTAGCGATGCCTCCGCCCGTTCGGTGTACGGATCGCTGCCGTAGCCGGCGACGTGGCCGTGATTCGCCTCCGCGATCGCGGCGAGTAATGCGGGATGGACGCCGGCGTTGTTATCGCTGGCAAAGTGGCGTTCGGGCATCTCCGATACTACGGGGGCGCGCCCTTTGGTCCTCGCGAATCAGTATGTGATGAAGAACGAAGCGATCGTCGGCGGGATCACCGTCTGCGGCCAACCATCGGCGGAAGAACTCACCTCCGGCCGCTTTTCCACGGTCATTAACATTCGCGGTGATGAGGAAGACGGCAACAAGACCGCCGGCATTCTTGCGGGAACGGACGTCTCGTATGTGTCGGTTCCATGGACGATCGACGTCGTCACGAAAGCCGACATCGAGAAGATTCGCGAAGCGGTCGACAAGGCCGATGGTCCCGTCCTCATTCATTGAGCCGGCGCGACGCGGGCTGCGGTCGCAGCCGGAATCGTGACTTCGGAAAAAGACGGTACGGGCCTCGAGGGCGCTTTCAAGAAAGTCGGAGACGCCGGTTTTGCCGTCACGGGAACGCCATACGGAGCGTTCATGGAGCGTTACTTTGGGGGTACCGCCTAAAGCGCTCGAGCGCCGCCGCCGCGACGGCGGAAAAGCGTCTCTTGCGGCGTACGTAGCCGCCCATGAAGATTACACTCACCAGCGCCGCCCGGGTGGCCGCGGCGCTCGCCCTGCTTGCATCGCCCTTCACGGCGACGGCCGCCTCGGCTGCATCCGGCGACTACACCATCGCCAAATCCTACGCGCTCGGTGGAGATGGCGGTTGGGATTATCTGATCTACGATCCGAGTACGAAACATCTGTTCATCTCGCGTTCGAGCCACGTCATGATCGTCGATCCGTCGAACGGCAAGATCGTAGGCGATATCCCGAATACGCCTGGCGTGCACGGGATCGCGCTTGCACCCGACCTCGGTAAAGGCTTCACCAGCAACGGTCGTGACGGCAGCGTCACGGTGTTCGACCTTGCGACGCTCAAGACGACTGCGACAATTCGGTCGGTGGGTAAGAACCCGGATGCGATCCTCTACGAACCGGTGACCAAGCGCGTCTACACGTTCAATCACGGCGCGACGACGGCAACGGCGATCGACGCGAAAACGAGCGCGGTGCTCTCGACGATCGAACTTGGCGGCATCCCGGAATTCGCCGCTGTCGGCAACAACGGGATGATCTACGTGAATATCGAGGACAAAGGCCAGATCGTCGCCATCGATGCGAGGAGCAATGCCGCCGTGAAGACTTGGTCGATCGCGCCGTGCGAAGAACCGACGGGCCTCGCTGTCGATACCGCGCATCACCGCCTTTTTGCGGGCTGTTCGAATCAGATGATGGCCGTGGTCGATGCCGACTCCGGCAAGGTGCTTGCGACCCCTGCGATCGGGAAAGGTGTCGATGCGACGGTCTTCGATGTGGAAACGCAGCTTGCGATGAGTGCGAACGGCGAGGGAACCCTCACCGTCGTGCACGAGGTTTCACCGACGTCGTTCGTCGTCGCACAGACCGCGATGACGGTCCCGAGCGCACGCACGCTCGCGCTCAATCCGACCACGCACGACGTCTACGTGGTCTCAGCAGCGATCAAGACCGGTCCGCCGGCCGAAGGCCAAACGCGACCGACGCGTACGATGGTCCCCGGTTCGTTCACGCTCACCGTTTTGAGTCGGAGCTAAGCGTGCAGCATCGGACGCTCGGGAAAACCGGCGTTGCGCTCTCGGCGCTCGGCCTTGGGTGCATGGGCATGTCGGCCTTTTACGCCGGTTACGATGATGCCGAGTCCGTCGCAACGATCCACCACGCACTCGATCGCGGGATCAATTTCCTCGATACCGCTCAAGCCTATGCGGGGAACGAAGAACTGGTCGGGCGCGCGATTGCCGGTCGGCGCGATGCCGTCGTGCTCGCGACGAAATTCAGCAATCCGCCGTCCGATGAAAAGCCGGATGCAAGCTACATCGCCCGTGCGTGTGACGAGAGCTTGAAGAAACTGGGCATCGAGACGATCGATCTGTACTACATGCACCGCGTAAACAAAGCGCTGCCGATCGAAGAGACCGTGGGCGCGATGGCGGAGCTGGTGAAGGCTGGGAAAGTCAAGTATCTCGGCCTCTCCGAAGCGTCGCCTGCGACAATGCGCAAAGCATACGCCGTACATCCGATCTCCGCGCTTCAGACGGAGTATTCGCTCTGGACGCGCGATCCCGAAAACGGCGTCCTCGCAACGGCGCGTGAACTTGACATTACGTTCGTTGCGTACAGTCCGCTCGGCCGCGGATTTCTTACCGGCGCGTTTACCTCACCCGGCGACCTTGCCGTGGACGACGTGCGGCGCAACCAACCGCGCTTCTCGGGTGAGAATTTTGCCAAGAACGCCCAACTGGTGAGCGCGCTCGAACAGATCGCACGCGCGAAGGGTGCGACGAACGCCCAAGTGGCGCTCGCTTGGGTGCTTTCCCGTGGAAACGACATCGTGCCGATCCCCGGGACCAAGCGCCGCACGCGTTTGGATGAGAACCTCGCCTCGCTCGACCTCGTGCTCAGCACGGAGGATGTGCGCGAACTCGAAGCGGCGTTCCCCATGGGTTCGGCCGTCGGCGACCGTTATGCGGCCGCATCGATGACGGCGCTTGACCCGGCGTGAAACTTCGGTCTTGGGCGTGCGTAGGACGTGATGCCCATGACTGAGCTTCCCGAAGGCGCCCTCGCGGCGGTCACACGCATCGAGGCACTGCTCGATGAAGGTCGGCGATTGACCCAGGGCATGAGCGGTTTGAACGACGCGAGCTACGCGCTCAAAGAGACCGAGCGTCGCTATTTGCCGGACACGCTTGCTGCGTATTTGGATATACCGCAGAGTCAACGCGACGCGGCTGCCGTCGATATGCTCGTCGGTCAGCTCTCGCTGCTCGAGAAAGCGACGGCACAGCGTCTCGCGGCGCTCGCCGAGGCGAGCCGGGCCAATCTTGCGGCGAACGGTGCGTTTCTCACCGAACGCTTTGGACCCGAAGAATCGCTGCCGGACGCACCGCCCGCCGCGCCCTCGGATGGCCCGTCCCGCACGCTCGTTACCCGCTTCTTCGCGCAACTCGATTCGGCGGCCGCATCGGATCCACAGCAACTCGTCGCGATTGCCGCCGACAAGTTCTCCGCGCTCTTCCCGAATCTTACGACGGTGCGGCGCGGCCTCTTCGGCGGCCCGCCAAAATCCGTCGTACTCGATGTGCCGCGCGGAGAGCACGCATTGCGGTACGCGCTTGCGTTCGAACGTTCCGGTGTTGCGGCCTCAGTGACCAAAGTCGTGCGCGGCATCGCGTTGCGCACGGAACCCTGCGAGATCGGCGAATGGCTGCGAGGCCTCTTCGACGATGTCGGTGCGTACGTCGAGCGCGACCGCTCCACACGCGAACTTCTCACGTCGTTTTTTGCGAGGTAATCCCGGTGAGTTTTTTCGGCGGCGGCAATCGCGGTAATCAACAGTCCAATGTCCGCGTAACGCCCGGCGGCGTTCCGGTCGATGCAATCGCACGTCTTCGGCGCATGCGCGGCGAGGGTGGCAAGCCGCTCTTTACAAGCGACCTCTCCGTCTCGGAATTCGTGCTGCTCAAAGAGCTTGGGATGGAGCCCCTTGGCCTCGTTCTCGGAAGTTCGATCTACCACGTCGGCCTGCAGTACGCGAACTATTTCAATAACGAAGAACTCGGCGTCCTCACGCAGGCCATGTATCAGGCACGGGAACTTGCAATGGCGCGTATGGAAGAAGAAGCAGCGACGCTCGGTGCCGACGGTATCGTCGGCGTACGGCTCGAAGTCGGCGGTTACGTGTGGGCCGAGAACGCGCTGGAATTCACGGCGATCGGTACGGCGGTCAGCGCGCCTGCCGGCAACGACTACAAGACCGTCAACGGCAAGCCGTTTACGAGCGACCTTTCCGTGCAAGATTTCTACAAGCTGCACGAGGCGGGCTATATTCCGGCGGAACTGGTGATGGGGACGTGCGTCTACCACATCGCGCACCAGGGCTTCATGCAATCGATGCGCACGCTCGGCAACAACATCGAACTCCCGAACTACACGGAGGCGATTTACGACGCACGCGAACTTGCAATGTCGCGCATGCAGGCCGAGGCCGAATCGCACGGAGCCGAAGGCGTCGTCGGGATGCAGATCGTCGAGAAAAATCATATCTGGCAGCCGCACATCATCGAGTTTATGGCGATCGGCACCTCCATCGTGAAACGTCACGAATCCAAGGGCGTCAAACCGCAATTCCAAATCGGTTTGAACGACTAACGTGGACGGCTTCGGCGATCTGCTCGGCGGGCTCTTCGGTGAATCAGCCGAGGGCGGCGGCCTCGGCGAACTCGTCGCCGGCATCTTCGGCGGCGGCGAGCCGCCGAAGCGCGAACCCGGCGCGCCTGTGACGTACGAGCGCTATCTCTGCGGCGGACCAAAAATCCTCAACATCAACGATCGCTGACATTTTGGAGAACACGGCGTGAACGACGACTTTCAACTAGCCCCGCCCGAGCCGCTGGCCGCCCCCGAGCCCGTCAAAGCAATCACCCCGGCAGCCGCGGTCGGCAAGGTCCCGATCACACCCGCCCAGCAGACGGCGCTCGAAACGCAAGTCAACGAAGTCGCGCACACGCTCGTGTCGCTGCCGATCGACGGCCAAGAATTCACCAATGCCGTTGCGGCGCTGAGCGCTATGGGTTCGAAAGAAATCGTCGCGTCGGCAAATGTGTCGAACACGCTCTTACAGCGCCCGGTCCGCGCGATGCAGTCCGGCGCTTTTGGCGGTGAGTCCGATGTTTCAAAGCAAATGCTCGATCTGCGTCGCACGGTCGAGAAACTCGATCCCTCGCGCCAAGGCGATCTCTTTGGCGTGAAAAAAATCCTCGGCATCTTGCCCTTTGGAAACAAGCTGCAAGATTATTTTCGCAGCTACGAGTCCTCGCAGGGTCAGCTCAATGCGATCATCGAGGCGCTGTATCGCTCGAAAGACCAGCTGTTGCGCGACAACGCGGCAATCGAGCTTGAAAAGCAGAACATGTGGAAGCTCATGGGCCAGCTCGAACAGTTCGCGTTCCTTGCCGGGAAAATCGCGGATTCCGTGCAGGGCAAGATCGGCTCGATCGAGGCAACCGACTCCGAACGCGCGCGTATCCTCAAAGAAGACGTGCTCTTCTACGCACGTCAAAAGCAGCAAGACATCGCAACCCAGATGGCCGTGAATATCCAAGGCTACATGGCGCTCGATTTGGTGAAGAAGAACAACACCGAATTGCAAAAGGGCATCGACCGTGCCACGACCACCACGGTCTCGGCCCTGCGCACGGCCGTCGTCGTCGCGCAAGCGATCGCAAGTCAGAAGCTCGTCCTCGACCAGATCGACGCGCTCAATACGACAACCGGCAACCTCATCGCGGGTAACGCGAAGATGCTCAAAGAAAATGCGGGCCGCGTCTACGCGCAGGCATCGAGCGCGACGGTCGACGTCGAGCAGCTCAAGGCCGCTTTCGCGAATGTCACCTCGGCGATGGACGACATGGCAAACTTCAAACTCAAAGCGATCGACTCGATGCGGCAGACCGTTCAATCACTCACGACTGAAGTCGACAAAGCGAAGATGTACCTCGCCTCCCAGCGGGCGCTCCCGGTCGGGGCGGATAGCTCTCTCCCCCAGCCGACAGCTGATGGAGTCGCCCGCATCGTCTAGTTGCTTTGGTCATCACTGATCGTCGCAAGCGCGCCTTTCGCGAGTCCTCAAGTTTGTTCGCGCAACGGTTTTCGACGTTGCGGTTGCTTACCGACAGTCGATGATCGTGACAGCCGATCCAGATGACCTCGGTGCCATTCTTTCGGTCGTTCCGAATGCCAATGTGCTGATTCGAGCGCTCCAATGTTCGGCTGTCATCGCAGCAACGGATTGTGCCGCGAGCAGTGTTGTAGCTCTTACCATGGCTATTCCGATTGGTATCCTCGATCAGTCCCCGATCGTTTCCGGCTCCACCCCCGCTGAAGCCGTCACCGCATCGATTGCTCTCGCAAAGCGTGCCGATCAACTTGGCTATCATCGATACTGGCTCGCCGAGCACCACGCGATGGGCGGCCTTGCGGATGCATCGCCGGAGATTCTGCTCGCACGCCTGACTGCGGAAACCTCGCGCATTCGCTTAGGAACCGGCGGCGTGATGCTGCCGCACTATAGCGCCCTCAAAGTCGCTGAGACGTTCCGCATGCTCGAAGCGCTCGCACCCGGTCGGATCGACCTCGGCATCGGCCGCGCGCCCGGTGGCACGCACCTCGTTTCCGCAGCGCTCGAGACGGGCGACGTGAATCGTTTCCCGCAACAGATTGCCGACACGATCGATTTCCTCGACGAAACGACGCCCGACCGCAGCCCGTTCGCGCCGCTCAAAGCGATGCCGACCGGCGGGACTTCGCCCGCCGTCTGGATGCTTGGATCGTCGCAGTACGGCGCGCTACTCGCCGCCGAGATGGGGCTGCCGTACACGTACGCGCACTTCATCGGCGGCGATGCGCCGGCAATCGTGCGTATGTACCGCGAGCGCTTCAAGCCCTCGCGACGCCACGCCCAACCCCGCGCGATCGTCGCGCTCGCGGCGATCGCCGCCCCGAGTCCGGAAGAAGCAGAAGAACTGACCTGGCCGGTGTCGCTCTGGCGCCTGCGTTTGTTCCGCGGCCTCTCAAGTCCCGTTCCCTCACGTGCGGAAACGGCCGCCTATCCGTGGACATCGCTCGAACGAAGCGAAATCGCGGCAACACGCCGCATCATCGCCGGTACTCCGGACGATGTGCGCGTGAAAATCGAAGAGAAAATTGAGGAACACGGTGCCGACGAAGCATTGATCGTGACGATCGCGCCGGACTACGAATTGCGGCTCCGCTCGTACGAGCTACTCGCGAAAGCGTTTGCGATGGACAAAATAGCCGCGTAAGACGCGCATCGTCGCCCGGAGGGTTAGTGGAGCGTCGGGATGTGGCGGATCGTGAGCCCAACGAACGCGCAGATGGCGACGGCGCCGAAGACACGCTGGAGTTGGACTGACTTGAGGCGCGCTGAGTAGATTGCGCCTAATTGCGCGCCGAGCACGGCGCCGATCGAGAGCGGGATCGCCAGCGCCCAATCGACGCGGTGGGCACCGATTTGGGCGATAATGCCGGGCCAAATGTAGACGAGCGCGATGAACGACGAGGTCGGCATCGCGATGTATGCGGGCAATTTGTAGCGCCACATGAGCAGCGGGATGGCGATCGTTCCCGCGCCGATACCGAAAATCGTCGAGACGAATCCAACGGAAATGCCCATCGCACCGAGTTCGATGCGTCCGGCACTTCTCGAACGTTCGCTCTCGAGTTCGGTCTCCGGTAAGCTCGACGGTTTCGTGGGCTTGAGCATCATGTAGGCGATGAAGAGCAGCATCAAACCGTAAAGCAGATCGAAGGCACTCGCGTTGATGTAGCGCAGCATGTAGACGCCAAGGAAACTGCCGAGCACGCCGCCGACGCCCAGCGCCCAGCCCATGCGAATATTGATGCGCTTCTGTTTGCGCAACGCGACCGAGGCGACGGCGACGTTCACGCCCACCATGAAGAGCGAGGTTGCTGCCACCGTCTGCGGCGGCAGTTGGCCGACCAAACGCAGCACGGGAACCGTGATGAAGCCGCCGCCGAAACCGACGAGCGAACCGAAGAAACACGAAATCACGCCGAGGACGGCGACCGCGAACGTGAGGAGCACTACGCGTTCTTCTGCGGAAGCGCAGCTGCCAGGACGCTCGCGACGTGTTCTCCGCGTTTGTCCGCGCCGTGTTCGATTTGATGGCGACAACTCAAGCCGTCGGTCACGAGCAACGCGTTCTCGGGCATCGCGCGCACGGCAGGCAAGAGCGTGCGTTCGGCCATCTTCATCGAGACATCGTAGTGGTCGACCTCATAGCCGAAGCTTCCCGCCATGCCGCAGCAGCTCGATTCGATGACCACCACTTCGAGATTCGGAATCGAGCGCAGCGTTTTTTCAACCGCCGGCATCGCACCAAAGGCTTTTTGATGGCAATGGCCGTGAACGTAGGCGGTCGACTGCGGAAGCGGTTGCAAGTCGATCCTCCAGCGCCCGGCGTCGATCTCGATTGCGACGAACTCTTCAAAAAGGAAGGCGTGCTCGGAAAGCGCGGACGTTTCCGCGCCCGGCAGCATCGTGAGGAACTCGTCGCGCAGCGTGAGCAGACACGATGGTTCGAGGCCGACGATCGGAACGCCGCGTTCCACGAACGGAAGCAACGCATCGATCGTGCGTTTGGCTTCGATCTTCGCTTCGTGCACGAGTCCCGCGGAGAGATACGTACGCCCGCAGCAGAGTGGTCGAGCGGTTCCCATATCCGGTGCATGTACGGTGTAGCCCGCAGCTTGCAGTACGCGCAGCGCGTCGCGCGCGATGCCGGGTTCGTAATAGCGGTTCCACGTATCGACCAGTAACACAACATCGCGCGTGCCGGTGAACGGTTCGGCGGGGATTTCGCGTTCGCGAAAGATATCGCTGCGCCACGTCGGGAGTTTGCGTTGGGCCGAAATGCCGACCGCGGTTTCGGCCCATTTCGCAAGACGCGGAATCTTGTTGCGCAAGTTGGCGAAGAACGCGAACGCCGATGCGAGCGGCGCGAGACGCGGCAGATTTGCAACGAGACGGTCTTTAAGGCGCAGGCCGTGTTTTGCGCGATAGTGGTGGAGGAACTCCACTTTCATCTTCGTCATGTCCACGCCGGTCGGACATTCGCGTTTACAGCCTTTGCAGCCGACGCACAGATCCATTGCGCCGTAGAGGGCCTCGGACGTTATGGCATCGGGACCGAGTTGGCCGGTCATTGCCAACCGCAGCGCGTTGGCGCGCCCGCGCACGACGTCGACCTCATCCTCTGTTGCAAGGTACGAGGGGCACATCACGCCCGAGGCGTGATTGCGGCAGGCGCCGTTGTTATTGCACTGCTCGATCGCGCCGAGAAATCCGCCATCGGCAGACCAGTCGAGCACCGTCGTCAGATCGATTGCGGCATAGTTTTTGCCGTAGCGGAAGAGCGAACGGTCATCCATTTTGGGCGCGCGCACGATCTTGCCGGGGTTGAGCAGACCGGTCGGATCGAACGCGTCTTTGATCTCTTCGAATGCATCGACGATGCGGTCGCCAAGCATCTCACGGTGGAATTCCGAACGTACGATGCCATCGCCATGTTCGCCGGAGTGCGTGCCGCCGTATTCGCGTACGATCGCGAACGCCTCCTGGGCGATTTCACGCAACTTCTTCAAATCGACGTCGGACTTCATGTCGAGCACCGGGCGCACGTGCAGGCACCCCTCGGATGCGTGCGCGTACCAGGTTCCGTAGGTACCGTATTTTTCAAAAATCGCAGTGAGGCGGGCCGTGTAATCCGCGAGATACTCGAGCGGAACGGCACAGTCTTCAATAATCGAGACGGGCTTTGCCGTCTCGCGCCGCGACATCATGATGTTCAGGCCTGCGCTGCGCACCAAGCCCATCTCGTACTGTGATTTCCGATCGAGCAAACGATTGACCGCGTGGACGAAGCCGAGTCCCGCCATGCGCGCGTCGAGCGCTTCTAGGCGTTCGAGAACATGGGCTTCATCGTCTCCGGCAAATTCGACGATGAGAATCGCACCGGGATCGCCGCTGATATATCTCTCGATGATCGGGCGGTATACGTCGCTCGAACGCGAGAGTTCGAGCATCGCGCGATCGACCAATTCCACGGCCGTGGGCACGAGCGCTACGATGTGGCGCGTCGTTTCCATCGCCGATTGGAACGTCGGAAAAAGGCAGACGCCGCTAACTTTGAACTTCGGAATCGGCTGCAGTTGCAGTTCGATCTCGGTGAAGAAGCCGAGCGTGCCTTCGGATCCGACGAGGATGCTCGCCAAGTTGAATGGGCCCGCGTCGACTAAATGCAGATTGTAGCCGCCGACGTGGCGGCGCGTTTTGGGCATCCGCTTGCGAATCTCATCCGATTCGCGCGCGGCAAGATTCCGCAGCAGTGCGACGATCGGCGCGAGCGATTCGATCTCGTCGGTTTCGCCGACCGGACCGAATTCGGCGATCGTTCCATCGGCAAGCACCGTGGTGATCGCGTTGACGTTTTCGACCATCATGCCGTAGCGTATCGAGTGTGTGCCCGAGCTGTTGTTTGCGGCCATCCCGCCGATAGTACAGTGGCGTGCGGTCGAGGGGTCAACCGGAAAAAAAAGCCCGTGCGGCTTGAGGAATCGGTTGAGTTCGTCGAGCACGACACCGGGCTCGACACGAACGGTTCGGGCTTGCGGATCGAAGGCGAGGATGCGCTTCATTCCGGGCGAGCAGTCGACGATGATGCCTTCGCCGATCGTCTGCCCGCACTGCGAGGTTCCAGCGCCACGGGCGGTCACCGAAACGCCTGCGGCACGGCAGGCGGCGAGCGTCGCGACGACGTCAGCGGCCGAGGTCGGTTTGACGACGCCCAGCGGCATGATCTGGTAGATCGATGCGTCGGTCGCATACAGACCGCGCGTGAGGTCGTCGAAGGCAACGGTTCCCAAAACCGTTTTTGCGAGGCGCGCCTGAAGTTCGACGGCGTTACTCGCATGAGTTCGGTCCAGCTCGCGCTGAACCGAACTCGTGGCTACACCCACGTGAGTGGTGGGATTTTCGTAAAATGCTTCATTTCGATCGCGTTTCCTGAAGGGTCAAGGACGAAGAGCACCCAGTGTTCGAACGGTTTGCCGACAAATCGAATATGCGGTTCGAGAACGAGCGCGTGATCTGCACTCTTCAAACGCCCCGCGACTTCGTGGAATTCCTCGAGCGTGACGGCCGACCCGAAGTGTGGCACGGGCACGATCTCTGCATCGACCTCACGATGCAGGGCTTCGGCGTTAAATCCCGGGACTCCGTGGAGTGTGAGCTGGCTACCCCAGAAGTCCAAGTGCAGCGACGTCGGCGTCGCGCGCAGCTCGGGGCGACCCAGGATCGTTGTATAGAAATGACGCGCCTCGGTGAGATCGCGTACGATCGTACTCAGATGGAACGGGTACACCGTGCGGATGATTGCGGCGGGCGACTCAAAGCGGTCGGCGGCCGATGTCCGGCTTAGGCGTCGGTCCCGCTGTCCGGCGACACGGGGAGCGTGCGCCGTTTTCAGATATTGCTCGACGACGTTTCCCGGTTTGTCGGATGACATTATGAAGCTCCCACGCCCAAAACGCAGCGGTTGGAACGGGAAGTGAGCCGCTCGTCTAAGAGAGCGCCTTACCAACCCGATACTCATTGTGTCGGCGGTTCCTTAAGAGAACCTTAGAGGGTTACGTCAACGATTCGGCCGGCGCGCGAGGACGAACCGCGCTCGCGCGCCAAAGCGGCGCAGGTAGAGGGGGGTTCTCTGTTTTGCGTTCTGCTGCCGTCCCATCGCGTTCCTCCGTTGATGCCCGCGTCGAACTGACGATCCGCGGGGTGATCCTCGGGGCGTTGATCACCCTCGTATTCACCGCGGCCAACGTGTACCTGGGCCTCAAAGTTGGGCTAACGTTTGCCTCGTCGATCCCCGCAGCGGTCATCTCGATGGCCGTTCTGCGCGGCTTCAAGAGCGCGACGATCTGGGAGAACAACATCGTACAGACGGTGGCTTCGGCCGCCGGGACGCTCTCCTCGATCATCTTCGTGCTTCCGGGCCTCGTAATGGTCGGCTGGTGGACGGGCTTCCCGTTCTGGCAGTCCTTTGGCATCTGCACCGTCGGCGGGATCCTCGGCGTGATGTACTCGGTTCCGCTGAGGCGCGCGATGGTGACCGAATCCGATCTTCCCTATCCCGAAGGCGTCGCGGCGGCGGAAGTGCTACGCGTCGGCGCGGGCTCGCGCGACTCGGCCGCCAGCGCCGAGGCGATTGCGGAAAATAAGATCGGGTTGCTCGCGGTCGTGTGGGGATCGGTCGCATCGGCGGGCTTTGCGCTCGTTGCCGCGATGAAAGTGTTCGCCGCGGAGGTCGCTTACTACACGCGTATCGGTCCGTCGGCTACGGGACTGGGGACCGGACTCTCATTTGCGCTGCTCGGCGTCGGACATCTCGTCGGCCTGAGCGTCGCGGTCGCGATGATGGTGGGCATCTTCATCGCCTGGGGCATCGCAACGCCGATCCTTACCGCCCTCCATCCCGAAGTCGGCGATGCGGCGAAATTCGCCGTGCACGTGTGGCGCACGCAAGTTCGGTTCATCGGCGCGGGGACGATCGGCGTCGCGGCGATTTGGTCGCTCGGGCGACTGACCTCGCCGGTCGTGCGCGGCGTCATCTCGTCGCTTGCCGCTTCGCGCAAGCGGGCCGACGGCGCCGCGGTGCCGACGACCGAACAAGATATCCCGTTCAATATCGTCGCGACGATCAGCGTCGCGTGCCTCATTCCGCTCGCTATTTTGCTCGCTGCGTTTCTTTCCGGTAGCGTGCTCGGACCCGTCGCGATTCCGCTCATCATCGGTGCGATCGTCTACATTGTGGTCGCCGGGCTCGTCGTTGCCGCGGTCTGCGGCTATATGGCCGGACTCATCGGTTCATCGAATAGCCCCGTTTCGGGTCTTGCGATTCTCACGGTCCTAGGCGCCGCGCTCTTACTCGTCGCCGTCGCACATCCGGCAAACCCGGATGCTGCAAAAGCGCTCGTCGCATTCGCACTCTTCGTGACGGCGGTCGTATTGTGTATTGCAACGATCTCGAACGATAATCTGCAAGATCTCAAAACCGGTCAACTCGTCGATGCGACGCCGTGGAAACAGCAGGTCGCACTCATCATCGGCGTCATCTTCGGCTCGATCGTGATTCCGCCGATTCTCGACCTGCTCAATCACGCGTACGGCTTTGCAGGTTCGGCCGCCGGCGTCACCGCGCAGCCGCTACCGGCACCTCAAGCGACGCTGATTTCCGCTTTGGCAAACGGCGTCATCGGCGGGAAACTCGATTGGGGCTTGATCGGGATCGGCGCGCTCGTCGGTCTTGGGATCGTCGCCATCGATGAAGTGCTGCGCAAGACGGGCGACAAACGGCTCGCCCCGCTCGCGGTGGGCCTGGGCATTTACTTGCCGACCGGGACCACGCTCATGATCGTCGTCGGTGCGGTCGTCGGCAAATTCTACGACCGCTGGGCCGCAAAAAACAAAAACCCCGACGTTGCAAGACGCCTGGGCGTCTTGCTCGCATCGGGACTTATCGTCGGCGAGAGCCTCTTTGGCGTGCTGCTTGCGGGCATCATAGTCGTCTCAAAAAAAGGCGAGCCTTTTGCCGTCCTCGGTGATGGATTTGAGACGGCGTCGAATTACATCGGCACCATTGCGTTTGCCCTCATCGTCGTCGCACTCTATCGCTGGATCGGAAAACGCGCACAGCAGGTCTAGTCGCAGTGCGCGTCTTGACTAAGCAGTGTCCATTACACGACGTCTGCGTCGTAGATGATGCGGATCGTACCGACGCGCTGCCCTTGCGCGAACAGGCTCACCGATAGATCGTTATACACGATCCCCGTATCGCGAGCATACGTAAAAATCGCCCACGGACGCGGTTCGGTCAGGCGCAGTAAGCAGCCACGTTCGCGGAAGGTCGCATACGCCGTGCGTTTGGGAAGATTGTCGGACTCTGTGCCCAGGCCCACGCGCGAGCAGCGCAGGCTCAGTTCGTCATCGAAAAACCGTTTGATCCGATTGTCGTTGAGATCGCGCGTATAGTCCCCGGTCCAGGCTTGGCGGCACTTATGGAAATGACCGAAACAATAGCCATTGAGGTCGACGGCGAACATCGCCTTGATCGAGGCGTCCTCGGGGACGGCGGCGTCGATGAGCGCGTTAAAGCCCTCTTCGACGGCGCGATCGTAACGTGTAGCGAATTTGGGCGGATCGAATCCGGTCGGCGGCACCTTCGAGACATCGAAGAGCCGCCCGAGTTCTTTGATTTTCTCGCCGACGATCGGCACGTAATTGGTGTCGTAGCAGTCATCCAGGGTGATCGCGCCGCGGGCGATCGCTGAATCGAAGACGCCATCCATTTTTTCGGCGACGCGAAGTCCTATCGTGCGAATGGTTTCGGCAACGATGCCGAGCGGCCGGCGGGCGGCGAGTTCGTGCGCGCGCATGCCGAGCATTGCGAGCTCCAGTCGCCGGCCATCGGTCGCTGCGGCAGTATCGCTGCGCGTGCGGTTTACCGCGATTTCGGCTGCAGCTCGCACGTTCCGCAGCGCGGCGAGTTGCTGCTCGACGACGGTTGCGACCTCCCCCGCCTGTTCCAGCGTCGAATCGATTTCGCCGCGCAGGCTCATGATCGTCTCCTGCACGTCTCTCGTCTCGGTCTGCACGTCGGCGGTTTGCGCGACAGCCGATCCCGAGGTCGCACGCATCGCGTGGCTGGCCTCGGCGATTCCTTCGATGACGGTTGCGATTTGTGCGGTGGACTGTGAGGTCGCCTCGGCGAGTAGTCGAATTTCGTTTGCAATGACGCCAAAGCCACTGCCCGCATCGCCTGCGTGTGCCGCTTCGATTGCGGCATTGAACGAAAGTAAGGTCGTCTCACTTGAAATTTCTTCGATGAGATCGAGGATCGCCGCGGCCCGTGTCGCGGCCGTCGTCGTCGCCTCGACGAACGACTCGGTTTCTTGCACGGTCTCGCGGACGCGCGCGACGCGTTCGAGTGCGCGCTGCAGTTCCTCGACGGAGGATCCGAAACCGACGCGCATTGCATCGAGGGACCCGCGCATGCTTTTGGATGCGGCACCCGCGACCTCGGCGCCGGCCGCCGTTTCTTCAATCGCGTTCGTCGTTGCTTCCAACTGATTCTGAAGCGCGACGAGCGACGCCGCGATCGCCTTCCATTCGTAGCTGTTGCGCGCTATTGCGACGGCAACGACCATGATTGAGCCGAGCATGTCGCGCTGATCGCGATCGACGAGGTCGCGAAGTGCCTGGGCCGAGGCGCGAATGCCTTCCGGTAAATCGGCCGTCGCTACCGTCGAAGCCGTCGCGTTCGATTCGCCGAGTTTGTAAATCGAGATCGTCTTCTTGAGATGTGCGATCGCATCGCTGAGCGCCAATTGCCCGGCGCGCTCTGCAGCCTCTGAGACATTTTGGGCATGATTAGCGAGCTGATCGACGCCGCTTGCGATGGAGGAGAGGCTGGCGCTTTGTTCGGCTGCGATCGTCGCGACGTCGCCGATCGAGGCGTCGATGTCGCGCATGAGCGAACCCGCGCGGGCAGATCCGGCACGCGCGTCCTGCAGATCGTGCTCCAGCGCGGCGACGATGTCGGACGAGCCGCGGATCGCGTTTTCGACGCGAGCGCTGGAGTCGTGCAGCTCTTTATGGATCTTCTTAACGTTGAGCGCCGAATCAGCGGTCGATGAGGAAAGGGTCTTGATCTGATTGGCGACGATGACGAAACCGCGGCCTTGATCGCCCAGATGCGCGGCTTCAATCGCGGCATTGATTGCGAGCAGACGGGCTTGCCGGGCGATGCGTTGGAGGCGATCGAGAAAGACGATGATGCCGCTCGAGCCGGTTTCGGTCGCGGCTGCAAACGACGAGGCATCTTCGACCGTCGCGCGTAGCCGAGCAAGCGCCCTGATGACGCGTTCGATGCCGGCGTCGTAGCCGCTCGTCGATTTTGCGACGGTCTCGGTCACAGCGCGCAGCCCATCGGTCGTCTGTGCGACCTGCGCCGCACCCCGATCGACCTCGGCGATGGCGGCAGCGGCGCTCTCGACGACGATGCGCTGTTCCCTGGTATTTTCGACTAAGCTCTCAAGCTGTGCCGCGTTGAGCTCCGCCGTCGTTGCCGCTGCATCGACGATCGCTCTGAATTCCGAGAGTTCGGTGCGCAGGCCGCGCACGAACCGTTCGAGGTCAGCGGCTGCCGGGTATTCCGCGGCGTTCACGTTGCGCAGCGGTGCGACCAGGTCGCGCGACCGCACGAGTTCATCGAGCCAACTCGCGCAGCGGCGCTCGGCCTCTGAAACCGCGGCCGCGGCGCTTAACTCAATCATGTTTTTTGTATCGTCATAGTTCTCAGCGGGTTATACGATTCGCTTTTCGCAGGCTGAAAAATTGACATGTTTTTAAGAAACTTGCGGGTCGCGTTATACTGCTTGCGTGGAACCCGATCCGAAAACCGAGCTAAAAGCCGAACGTTCGCGCCTACGGAAAATTGCCGATAAGCTCGGCTGGAAGCTCGTGGGCGGTCTGACGCTAGAGATCCGGACGGAACGCACGTTCGCGTTGGGTCCGCGTACGATCATCATTCGGGGACGCGTCCCCGTCCCCATACCGGTCGAGATGACCCCGGAGGGGGGAGCACGCTCCGTCGCTCCGCTGGTCGATCCCACGGTCGGTCAATTCCGGCATGCGATGGAACGAGCTGCCGCAAAAATTTTGAGTGAGCCCGATGATCTCGAAACGTCGCACGTCTACGATCGGTCGTCGTTTTTCAGTGCGCTCGAGGATGCGCGTCGCGGGCTCGTCCAGGCGTATCAAGATCTGGAGAACCAGCGGGTCGACGATAAAGTCGAAGCGGATCTCGGATTGCGCTTTTATCTCGAGGGACTTACCGCACAAGAGCGGACGTTCGAATATTTCGTCGGCCCGACGAATTCGGGCAAGACGTACGCGGCGATCGAGCTCTTACGCGAAGCCGAGAGCGGCGTTTACCTTGCGCCGCTGCGGCTACTCGCACTCGAAGTTTACGAGCGATTGAGCGACCTTGGAGTGGCGACCTCGCTTGTTACCGGTGAAGAACGGGTGGTGCATCCGTACGCGCGGCACGTCAGCTCGACGGTCGAGATGATCGATCTCTCTCGCGCGCTCGATGTCGCGGTCGTCGACGAAGCGCAACTCCTCGAGGATCCGCAGCGCGGCTGGGCCTGGACGCTCGCGATCGCGGGCGTGCGTGCGAAGCGCGTGGTGATGTGCGGATCGGAAGAAGGTCTGCGCGCGGCGCGCCGCTTAATGGACCGCCTCGGAATCGTGCTGACGATTCGCCGGTTCGAACGGAAGAATCCACTGCGCGTCGTCGCGGCGATCCCGCTTCCGGCACTCCGTGCCGGCGATGCGGTCGTCGCGTTCACGCGCAATGGCGTCGTCGAACTGCAAGCGCAGATCGCGCGCTTGGGCTTTTCGTCGGCTGCGATTTACGGTTCGCTCTCGCCGGTCGTACGGCGTCGCGAAGCCGATCGTTTCCGCAGCGGTGCGGCCGACGTTCTCGTCGCGACCGATGCGATCGGTCTCGGGCTCAATTTGCCGATCCGTCGGCTGATTTTTGCCGCCGTTGAGAAATTCGACGGTATCGCGATGCGCGTGCTCACGCCGCAGGAAGTGCGCCAAATCGCCGGCCGCGCGGGCCGGTACGGGATCCACGAAGAGGGCCTGGTCAGCGCACTCGATCCGCGCGCGATCCCGCTGCTGCGCAAGAGCATCGAGATGCATGAAGTGGCGCCGACCGATGCGCCGATCTGGATTTCCCCGACCGACGATCACCTGCGTCGGCTCTCGGTCATCCTCGGCACGACGCGCGTCAGTCGTCTCTTACAGTTCTTTCAAACTCGGGTGTTGCGCGGCGGCGACAGCGGCGTGCGCATCGCCGACCTCACGGACACGATCGAAACGTCGATCGCACTCGAGTTCTCGCCGGAATTTCTCAATCTGCCGCTCGAGGCACGCTGTACCTACAGCCGCGCGCCGGTCAACACGCGCGGTAACAGTCTTGCGATCCTAGCACAGTGGGGTGCGCGTCACGCACAGCACGGCATCGTCGACGGTTCGGAATTGATCGAAGGCGGGAAAACGCCGCGCGACCGGCTGCTGCTCTACGAAGACCGCTCGCGTCTGGCGACGCTCTACTTGTGGCTCGCTCAGCGTTTTTCTGATGTCTATACCAATGCGGCCGAGATCACGGAGATCCGCGAAGACATCGATGCGGACATTCAGTCGGCGCTGCTCGAACGCGGCGGGCGCGCGAAGCGGACCCGCACGCAGTTCAAGCCCGTCCGTAAACCCACGCGTTTCCGCAAGAGTAAGCTCCCGCGTTAACCCGCTCGCTCTTCCACCCACGCGCGCCAGTGCTCGGGAATTTCGGGGACGAGTAATTCGCGCGCGCGGTCGCGTTCGAAGAGAACGATTTTGGCCATCGTCGCGACGGTGAGACCGTGACGAGGGCGGGAGATAACCGTAATGGCGTCTCCCGCTCCGATCTCGCCCTCGGTAACGATCCGCAGGTACGCGCCCGGACGCAGCGCCCTTGCGAATTTCCGAACGATCGTCGGGTCGTTCATTTTCGCAGCGAGTTTAAAACACGGTACGCGTGATGAAGTCACTTGCACGACCGCGCTGCCGACTTCCCACTGCTCGCCAATGCGTGCGTTCGAGACGTCGATGCCGCGAACGGTGAGGTTTTCGCCGAACGTCCCTGGAGAAAGCGAGCGCCCGAGCTCGCCTTCCCACCATGCGTAGTCCTCTTGCGCGTACGCGTACGCGGCGCGGGACGGACCGCCGTGCACGCTACGGTCGCCTTGGTCGTCACCCGCGACGTTCACGCCGCGTAGCGCGACGCATCCGTTCACGGGTTCTTTGAATATCCCGGTGGGGACCGATTCGCCGTCGATAATCAGCGACTTGACGGCCGAGATATTGACCGAGACGATCACTGCGCCGGCTTGAACCCCAGCTTCGTAAGTTGTCCGTCGACACTTTTCATTTCGCTTGCGAAGTCTTTGTCTTGCGTCATGAACGAGCCCGCGAAGTACGATTTCATCGGTCCGACGATCGCGCCGTGAACACCGTTAAAATCGTCCATGTAGCCACGCGCTTTTTTATAGTCTTTGGCGCCCATGTGGACCGAAATGGACATGATGTCACCGTAGTAGTGGGTTTTGATGACGTTGAGCTGCGCTTCGGGCGGAAGTTTGCCGACGGAATCGCCGTTCGTATCGCAGTCGCCTTTGCCGTCCCAGATCTTCCCCAATACCGGACCGAAGGTGCCTTTGCCGGTCCATTTTCCGGCGACGAAATCCTTGAACGTGTTTGTAACGAAGGCGCTCTTCGTTGCAATGGCTTTGGGGGTGCAGTCGTAGGTTGCGGCCTGGGCGGTTGCCGAGAGGGTCAGAAACGCCACAAGAGCGGGCGCTACAAAACGGAGCATCCTGTACATGCAATCTCCTCGCGAGGTGTCCGCAAAGTGCGGGTCTCTCCCCTCTTATTGTTGGAAGAGCCGGCGCCTGCTTGCTGCCTAGACCCGCAGAGGCAGACCGATGTAATTTTCCGCCAGCGATCGGGCGGCGGCCTCGGATGAGAAGACGTAATCGAGTTCTGCCCGCTGCATCCGGCGGCCGAAGGCATCGTCGTGAACGTTGCGGTGCAGAATGCTCGTCATCCACCACGAGAAGCGCTCGGCTTTCCATATCCGGCGTAGGACGGTCGCGGAATACACGTCGAGTTCGGTTGGATCGCCATCACGGTAGAACGCGCGCATTCCCTCGGCGAGCACCGTGACGTCGGCGACTGCGAGGTTCATGCCCTTCGCGCCCGTCGGCGGTACGATGTGTGCCGCATCGCCCGCGAGGAATAGGTTTCCGTAGCGCATGGGTTCTACGACGAAACTTCGCATCGGGGTGACGCCGCGCTGCAAGATCGGGCCGGTGATGAGCTCGGGGGCATCCTCACCGTCGAGCCGCGCTTGGAGTTCGCGCCAAATCCGTTCGTCGCTCCACTGCGTGAGATCTTCGCCGTTCTCGCACTGCAGATACATGCGCTGCACGGTCGTCGAGCGCTGGCTAAAGAGCGCAAAACCATCCTCGTGATTGACGTAGATGAGTTCGTCGTGGACCGGGGGGCTTTCGCTTAAGATCCCGAGCCACGAATAGGGATAGACGCGATCGTAGACGCGCAGCACGTCGGCGGGGATCGTCTGACGCGACACGCCGTGAAAGCCGTCGCATCCGGCGATGAAGTCGCAGCGGACGATGCGTTCTTGACCGTCGCGGTTACGATAGGTGATCGATGGACGCGCAGCCGTCACGTCGTGAACGGCAAGCTCCGAGACCTCGAACTCCAGCGGATCCCCGGCCGCGATGCGCGCGGCGATGAGATCTTTGACGACTTCGTGCTGACCGTAGACCATGATCGCTTTTCCGGTCAGGTCGTAAAACGGAATACGATGACTCGCGCCGTCGAACCGGAAGTCGACCCCGCGATGCTCGAGGCCGATCTCGCGCATGCGCGCGCCCAGTCCCAAGCCTTCGAGAACTTCAATCGTCCCGGCCTCGAGGACGCCGGCGCGAATGCGTCCCTCGCAGTACTCGCGGCTGCGCGCCTCGAGCACGATCGACGCCACGCCCGCGCGCGCGAGCAGGAGCGAGAGCAGCAGCCCGGATGGACCGCCGCCGACGATACCGACCTGAACCGACGTTGTCGGCGAATCTTGGATCATAGCGAAAGACAAATGTTGTGCGTTCGCATCGAACCCTTTCGCGGCGGCTGGAACGTCGTACGCCGCTGATTCGCCGCGACGTCGCGCGCGAAATGCAGGACGCGACGGCTCCGATCGACGACCTTGGCGTCCCGTCCACGATCGGCGCTGCGACCGCCGCGTCGCTCGATCGAATCACTCACGAACAAGGAGCCCCCGACCGTGTCCCTCGCCCGTAGCCCCGATCTCTACGCTGAATTCGCAAAACTCGGCGTCGCGACCGTCTATGAAGCCTCCGGCAAGGAGGGCCTCATCGACGTACCGTTTCATCAGCTGATCCCGCGCAGCCGCGCGGCGGGTCCCGCGCGTACCGTGAAATGCGCACAAGACGACAACTTGATGGTGCACGCGTGCATCGAGCGCATCGTACCGGGCGAGATCGTTGTGCTTACGATGATCGAGCCGCGGCCGGTCGCGCTGATCGGCGAGCTGCTCCTCACGCAGATCAAGGTCGCGGGCGCGGCCGGCGTGCTGGTCGATGCCTCGGTCCGCGACGCCGAAGAACTCGCAACGATGGGACTGCCGGTGTGGGCGCATTGGATCAATGTGCGCGGCGCGACGAAAAAAGTCGTGGGCGAACTCGACGTGCCCGTTCTCGTCGGCGGCTCCGCCATCAACCCGGGTGATATCGTCGTCCTCGATGCGGACGGTGCGTGCGTCGTCGCGCAAAACCGTATCGATGACGTGCTCGTCGCAACGCGGACACGCTACGAAACCGAAGTGGCGGCGCGCGCGAAATACGCCGCCGGGCTGCATTCGTTCGACATCAACAACCTGCGTGCGATCGTCGAGGCCGGCGGTGGAGGTTCGTCCTCCGAGGGGCCCAAACCGTAAAGCGATGCTTCGAGAGGCCATAGGTGGCACATGAACCAGACCGCAATTCCGTGTACTTTGATGCGCGGCGGCACCTCGAAGGGGCCGTTTTTTCTCTCGACGAGTCTTCCGCAGGATGTCGTAACGCGCGACGCCGCGCTGCTGGCGGCGATGGGTTCGCCCGACGCGCGTCAGATCGACGGACTCGGCGGCGCTGATTCGCTGACCAGCAAGGTCGCGATCGTGGGTCCGCCCAGCGTCCCGAATGTCGACGTGGACTATCTGTTCTTACAGGTCGCGGTAAACGAAGCGCGTGTCGATGCGGGGCAAAATTGCGGGAACATGCTCGCGGGGATCGGTCCGTTCGCAATCGAGCAAGGCCTCGTCAAACCGACCGGCGACGTCACGGACGTGCGAATTTACATGGTCAATACGAAAAGCGTCGCGGTCGCGCACGTGCTCACCCCGGGCGGTAAGGTTCAGTACGACGGCGATGCTCGCATCGACGGCGTCCCGGGGACGGCGGCACCGATCAATATCGACTTTCGCGACATCGCCGGCGGAAGTTGCGGCGCACTCTTGCCGACCGGCAACGTGCGTGACGCAGTCGAGGGCGTCGAGGTCACGATGATCGACAACGGCATGCCGGTCGTCGTTATGCGTGCGAGCGACTTCGGAAAGACGGGACGAGAGACACCGGCCGAACTCGAGGCCGATACCGAGCTCAAAGCGCGCGTCGAACGCGTGCGTTTGGCTGCCGGGAAACAGATGAACCTGGGCGATGTCGCGAAGAAGACCGTGCCAAAAATGTGCCTTGTCTCTGCGCCGCAGAACGGCGGCGCGATCTCCACACGCAACTTCATCCCGCACGTGGTGCACAAGGCGATCGGGGTCTTCGGCGCGGTCAGCGTCGCGACGGCGTGCGCGCTGCCGGGCTCGATTGCAGCGGAGATAACGGGCAATGCCGACTACGGTACGCGCTCGTTCGAAATCGAGCACCCGACGGGCTTCTTTACCGTCGAAATGGAAATCGTTCTGGGGCCGGACGGTCCGCACGTCGAGCGTTCGGCGCTGCTGCGAACCGCTCGCGCCCTCATGCGCGGCGAGGTCTTCATCCCGGGCTCGATTTGGCAAGGCGTACACCTTTGCGATGCGGCCCTCACCCACGCGAGTTGACGACAACGTGATCATCGACTGCCACGGCCACTACACCACCGCTCCCGCCGAACTTCAGACGTTCCGTCAGGGACAGATCGACCAGCTCGCAAACGGGACGCTGCCGGATCCGACCGATCCGCATATCACCGACGATGAGATTCGCGAGAGCCTCGAAGGCGCGCAGCTCAAACTCTCGCGCGAACGCGGGATCGACCTGACGATCTTTTCGCCGCGCGCATCAGCGATGGCGCACCACATCGGCACGGAGCAGACGAGCATCGCGTGGTCGCGCGCGTGCAACGATCTTATCGCGCGCGTCGTGCGCCTCTACCCTGAGAATTTTGTCGGTGTCTGCCAACTGCCGCAATCGCCGGGGGCGGATCTTGCGGCAAGCATTCGCGAACTCGAACGCTGCGTGAACGAGCTCGGCTTCATCGGGTGCAATCTCAATCCGGATCCATCGGGCGGCCATTGGACCTCCGCGCCCCTAACCGACACATTCTGGTACCCAATCTACGAGAGAATGGTCGAACTCGACGTGCCCGCGATGGTGCACGTGAGCGCGTCGTGCAATCCGAATTTTCATGCGACGGGCGCGCATTACATCAACGCCGACACAACGGCTTTCATGCAGTTCATCCAAGCCGATCTCTTCCGGGACTTCCCGACCTTGCGCTTCATCATCCCGCACGGCGGCGGCGCGGTGCCTTATCACTGGGGTCGCTACCGTGGCCTCGCACAAGACATGAAGCGCCCGACGCTCGAAGAATCCGTTCTCAAGAACGTTTTTTTCGATACGTGCGTGTATCATTTGCCGGGCATCGAGTTGCTGCTTAAAGTCGTGCCGACCGAGAATATTCTCTTCGGGTCGGAGATGGTCGGCGCGGTGCGCGGGATCGATCCGCGCACCGGCAATAACTACGACGATACGAAGAAGTATCTCGATGCGATGGGACTCGACGATGATACCCACCGCAAAATTTTCGAGACGAACGCATACCACGTGTACCCGCGTCTCAAAGCCAAACTCGCCGCCGCATCGCGGTAAGGAACTCCGTTATGGCCCTCGATCTGAACACGTTCCATCCCAGCCCGTCGAAGCCGAAGTTTCGCGTGCCGCACGGCGCGGTGGATGCCCACTGTCACGTCTTCGGACCGGGCGACGTCTTTGCGTACTCGCCCAAACGCAAATACACGCCGGGCGATGCGCCAAAAGAACAGCTCTTCGCTCTGCGCGACATGCTCGGTTTCGATCGCAACGTGATCGTTCAGGCGAGTTGCCACGGCACCGACAACGCCGCGATGATCGACGCGCTCGATGCGGCCGGCATAAAGGCGCGCGGGATCGCCGTCGTCGAGACAGATATCGCGCTCGACGAACTCAAGGTAATGGATCACGCAGGCGTACGCGGCGTGCGTTTCAATTTCCTCAAACGTCTCGTCGATAGCACGCCGCGTGAAAACTATCTTCGCGTTGCGGAAAAAGTTTCCATACTCGGCTGGCACATCGTCATCTATTTTGAAGCTCCCGAACTTCAGGATCTCGCGCCGTTCATCACCTCGCTGCCCGGTATCGTCGTCGTCGACCACATGGGGCGGCCCGACGTCGAACTCAGCACCAATCACACGCAGTGGATGCGGTTCTTACGCTTGATGGACGAACACGAGAATATATGGGTGAAAGTCAGCGGAGCGGAACGGCTCTCGAAGATCGGTCCGCCTTACGACGACGTCGTGCCGTTCGGCGAGGCGCTGGTCGAGCGCTACCCCGAACGCGTGCTCTGGGGCACAGACTGGCCGCATCCCAACATGGAGACGCACGTGCCCGATGACGGCATGCTCGTCGACTTTATCCCACGCATCGCGACGACGCAAGAACTTCAACACAAGCTGCTCGTCGAGAATCCGATGCGGCTGTATTGGCCCGAGTCGTAGCGCGATGTCGGAAAATCCATTCGACGACATTCCAGGGACGACGCTCTTTGATGCACAGCGCTCGCGCCAGGGCTATCATCTCAACATGTTCTGTATGTCGCTTATGAAGGCCGAGAATCGTGATGCGTTCCGCGCCGGTGAACCCGGCTACCTCAAAACGTGGTCGCTCACACCCGAACAGACGGATGCGGTCCTCACGCGTGATTGGAACCGCATGCTCGAGCTCGGCGGCAATATCTATTACACCTCGAAACTCGGCGCAACCGATGGACTCTCGTTCCAGCAGCTCGCAGCGGAGATGACCGGCTCGACACAGCAGGAGTACGCGGAGATGATGCTCGCGGGCGGCCGCAGCGTCGAGGGCAATCGCAGTAAGTCGGAGACGTCGCGTGGCTAGAATCGTCGCCGGTGTCGCAACCTCGCACGTCCCCGCGATCGGCGCGGCGCTCGACAACGGGAAATCGAGCGATCCCTATTGGCAGCCGCTCTTTGCGGGCTATGAGTTTTCGAAGAAGTGGATCGCCGACCTCAAGCCCGATGTGATTTTTCTCGTCTACAACGACCATGCGTCCGCGTTTTCGCTCGACATCATCCCGACGTTTGCGATCGGCTGCGCGGCAGAATTCCCGATCGCTGACGAAGGGTGGGGACCGCGTCCGGTCCCGCCCGTGATGGGCCATCCCGAACTTGCGTGGCATATCGCGCAGTCGACGATCCTCGATGAATTCGATATGACGATCGTCAACAAAATGGAAGTCGATCACGGCCTCACCGTACCGCTCTCACTCATGTACGGCCAGCCCGCAGCATGGCCCGTGCCGGTCATTCCGCTTGCCGTCAACGTCGTGCAGTATCCGCCGCCGACGGGACATCGCTGCTACATGCTTGGCAAAGCGATCCGACGCGCCGTCGAATCGTTCGACCGTCCGCTGCGCGTTGCGATCTTCGGTACGGGCGGTATGTCGCATCAGTTGCAAGGTCCGCGCGCGGGTCTCATCAATAAAACCTTTGACAACGCGTTTCTCGACGAGTTCGTGAGCGATCCCGTAAAACTCGCGCGGATGCCGCATATCGACTACGTTCGAGAAGCGGGTTCCGAGGGGATCGAGCTTGTGATGTGGCTGATCATGCGCGGTGCGCTCGATGATGAGGTGAAACAAGTTCACCGCTTTTACCACGTCCCCGCCTCGAACACGGCCGTCGGCCACTTGATCCTCGAAAATCGCATGTAGCACGCAGCAAGGAACGGCAGCCAACATGAACGTCGCACTCGTCGGGCAAGGGGCCTTCGGCGTCAAGCATCTCGATGCGATTCGCAATATCTCGGGCATCGAGATCATCTCGCTTGCGGGCGGCCGCCCCGAAACGACGCAAGAGGTCGCGAAGAAATTCGAGATCCCGCATTGGACGACGAATCTCGAGGAAACCCTCAAGCAGCCGGGACTCGATGCCGTTATCCTGGCATCTCCGACGCAGATCCATCGCGTTCAGGCCGAAGCGTGCATGCGCGCCGGAAAACACGTTCTCATCGAGATTCCCGTCGCGGATTCGCTCGAAGACGTCGAACGTCTCTTGCGCGTTCAAGAAGAGACCGGCGTGACGGTGATGTCCGGACACGTGCGCCGCTTCAATCCGAGCCACCAATACGTCCACAACCTGATCGCGGCAAAACAACTCGCGATCCAGCAGATGGACGTGCAGACCTATTTCTTCCGGCGCACCAATACCAACGCACTCGGACAGGCGCGAAGCTGGACCGACCATCTGCTCTGGCACCACGCGTGTCATACGGTCGACCTGTTCCAATGGCAGACCGGTGAGACGGCCGAGATCGCAAACGCGATTCAGGGACCGATCCATCCAACACTCGGTATCGCCACGGATATGAGCATCCAACTCAAAGTGAAGTCCGGCGCGATCCTCACCCTCTCGCTGTCGTTCAACAACGACGGACCGCTCGGATCGTTCTTCCGCTATATCGGAGACACGGGAACGTATCTTGCCTATTACGACGAATTGAGCGACGGGAAGAACAACAAGATCGATCTGTCAAACGTTGACGTTTCGATGAACGGCATCGAGCTTGAGGATCGCGAGTTCTTCGCCGCCATCAGCGAAGGCCGCGAACCAAAGTCGAGTCTCAAGCAAACGCTCCCGGCGTACCAAACCCTCGAGCGCATCGAACGGCAGATCGGCCGCGTCGTCGCCGCTTAGGTCTCGCTGGGCGTGCACGTCGGCTCGACGTCGTACCCGAGGTACGAATACGCGTGCCACAGACGCGGCGATGCTTTGGGTCGGCCCGCCCAAATGTTCAGATGTACGCCCTCGGAGCTCGTGCACGATGTCGCTCGTGCTCCGCCGAGGATCGCAGCCCTCGCTCTTAGCCCGATGGCGATGCTTCCGTTCGCCATCGATCCGCGGGTGATGTGCAATGCATATCCGCTGGATTCTCGATCGAGAGGGTCGGCGCAGGCTGCGCGAGGAGCGACGATCGTCGCGTATCCGATCTGACGCGACGTCTGAGGTGAGACGATGGTCAGCACGGCACCATGCAAGAGACGCGCGTTCTGAATCGAGAAGCATGCGGTGCCATGGTGCATCACGATCGTGCCCACATCGGCTACAGAGATGGGATGCACGCGTGCTGCGGTGACCTTAGAGGACGCGGGAGCGGCCGGGGCGATCGCAAGCACGATGGCGAGGCTGAGCCAGTGGCTAGTCATACCGACATGTTCCAATCGAACTGCTAGGCGCCTATTGCGGTGACTCGAGCGAGGGTTGTTGTTCGCGCCGCCCAGATGACTTTCCGGGGCTCACGCAACTCGGCATGTAGGCGAGGTGCTCGGCCAACCAAGAAAGGAAGGCGCGCGCTGGCACCTTAAGCAGTGTTAATGTATCGACTGATTCGAATCGTCGCCGCCCTGTTCGTTGCCGCTGTGCTCGTGATGCCAACGGTCGGCTTTGCGGGGACGACCGGCGGTCTCGTCGGCCGCGTTGTCGACGTGATTACCGGAAAGCCGCTTGCGGGCGCGCGCGTCTCGGCCGCCTCACCGACGCAGTCGGCCAGCTCCACGACCGATGCGAACGGCTCGTTTCGCTTTCTCTCGCTCGTCCCCGACACGTATTTCGTGAGCGTCGAAGCGCCGGGGTATCAAACCAAGACGACGTACGCGACTGCAACGGTGCTGGCCGATCAAGTACAGCAACTCTCGTTCAGCGCGACGCCGCAGCTTCGACAGATTGGCTCGGTGCGCACGCGCGCATCCTCGGATTACGTCAAAGCGGGAACGACGAGTGACGTGTACTCGGTGAGCGG
>JANLVI010000026.1:0-157196 GCA_031363915.1 Vulcanimicrobiota bacterium | reverse complement strand
GATGCCGCTTGAATCCGATGCCGGGTACGACTGCCCCTCATGCAACGAACACAATTATGTCGCGGTCGACCCAAGCGGCGGCAGCCGTCAGAAGCTAATCGAAGATTGCCCTGTCTGCTGCCGTCCGCTCGTCTTCACCGTGACGATCGACCGAGACGGCGATGCGATCGTCGAATCGGTCGAACGCGAGTAGAACGCTACAAGTACGGAGGCCGTTTCCCCGAGGGGTTATTGCAGTACTTCATGTGTTCCTCATGCGAGACATACCACGCGTGAATGTCGTAATGCGGGACAAGCAGGCCTTTGTGCCCGTGGGCTTCGTACCAGACATCGACATGGTCGATTTTGTATCCGGGGAGCGGCTTGATATCGTCGGTGTTGAAGCCCGCTTCGAACTGCGCTACGGTCGGCATAATCTCGGTGAAAATCGGCTTTCCGTCGTACCAACCGTAGATCGGGCCAAACGGGAAATCGCCGTCTTTGGCATAGTGGAAGCCCATCGTTGGTACGCAGCCGCTGAAGGGCAGGAGGCCGCTCGGGAGCCCCGGCGGATTTAGTTTGCCCGGGGTCATCAACATGTTCATGATCTCTTGCGTCATGCCGGGCGGCAGTTGGGGTGGCCCCGGGGGCGGGGACGTTTGGGCGTTCGCCGTTCCGAAGGCGATGCTAATCGCCGCGACGACAGCAAGAAATACGCGGGCAAGAAAGGTTCGCAAGAAAGGCTCCGATCTTAGCGTCGACGACGCGAGGTGCGACCATTTGATGCTATCGCAACACGGCGCCAATCGCTATCTTTCTCTCGTTAAAGGCCGCAAACTGTTTTCATAGGCTCACAAGCGGAGCCTCGACGACGCGGTTTCGACCGCGGTCTTTTGCCTGATACAGCGCGCCGTCGGCCCGTTCGATAATTTCCTCGCCGCTCCGGTCGTTCGGCCGGGAGAACGCAACACCGACGCTCGTCGTAATCGGCGATCCGTCGTGGTAGCTCAGTCCGCTCTCCTCGATCGCCGTGCGCAGGCGCTCGGCGACGGTCAGCGCCGTCTCGCGTTCGGCATCGCGCATCAAGACAATGAATTCCTCGCCGCCGAAGCGGCCCGCGAGGTCATCTTCGCGCACCGTCCGGGCAATGATCTCGCCGATGCGCGCGAGTGCGCGATCGCCGGCCGTGTGTCCGAGCTGATCGTTGATGCGTTTGAAGTGATCGACGTCGAGCAGCAGCATCGCATACGTCCCGCCCGATCGGATATGCCGGATCGCTTCTTCGACGGCGACGCCGACGGCGCGCCGGTTCGCAAGCCCGGTAAGCGTGTCGATTGCGGCTTCCGTGCGTTGGGTGACGATCGATCCGAACTCCCGCAGCAGCGGCGCGATCTCTTCGGCAGCGCGTTCGAAGTCGCGCGGCGCAACGAGCGGGGCGAAGCCAAGATCGCGATAGACCACGAGCGCACCGAGCAACGCTCCGCTCTCGTCGCGTGCCGCGTAGGCGAGGGCGTAGCCCTCGTTGCCGCGCGCGACTTCGAGCGTCTGCGTACTTCGACCGATCGCCGAGAGCGCGCGGATACTTAAGAGTTGCAGGCCTTTGTTCGGCAGCGAGCCGACGTTCGCGACGCTCGACCAGCGATCGTGACGCGCGCCGCCAAGGGCGAAGATTTCGATCGACTCGCGCACGATACGCGGATCGACCGTCGCCAAGATCGATTTGATTTGCGGGATGGGATCGGTCTTGCCGAGCATGGCATCGACGGCATCGCGCGAGAGCATAAGCCGCTGCACCCGCAGCCGATAGCGGTTCAATTGCGCGAGCGCGATCCCCAGCGCCGGCAACGGAACCGCGAGCGCAAGTGCAAACCCGGCACCTTCACGCCGCAAGATTTCCTCGCTAATAAACCCCCAGAAGACGAGCGACCCGAGGATGACGAGCGTCCGCAGTCCGATGGTTCGCCCGCGCCAAATTTCGAGGATCGATTTTGCCGAGCGCAGCGCCATAAGTGCGTCGTTGTAGAAGAACACGAGGATGACGATCCACACCATATTGAGCAGTGCGAAGAGTGCAAATCCGCGCATACTCTGAGTCTGCAGCGTAGCGGCGATGACATTGTGAAGCGGAGAAATTGCAAGCCAGAAGACCACGCGCATTCCGCCTGAGAGCACGCGGTCGGGCACCGTCACGCGGCGCCCCGGAACCGGACTGGGCAGCACCCCTACGACGGAGAGCAACGCGGCCTCGTACCAGCCGTAAGTTGCAAATACCGCAACAACGATCGGAAGCGCGAGCACACCCCCATCGCCGCCATCGCGTCTGCCGTAGCGCCCGAAGAGTGGAATCGGCGCGCGCAAAATGGCGAGTAGCGCCATCGTAAGCATACCGCCGCCGATGTAGATCGCATCGCCAGGGCTTAGGCGCGACCATTCCGCCCGGGCAAAAAGCGGGAGCAGGACGATCGCGGCAGCGAGTCCAGCCGCACGCACGATGGCGTAAACGCGTCGCGGTTCCATCAATACTTTGGTGCGCCCGACTGGAATCGAACCAGCAGCCTAGGGCTTAGGAGTCCCTCGCTCTATCCAGATTGAGCTACGGGCGCAGGTGTGCGGAGCGTTCGCTTCGGCACGAGCGCGCTCCCGGCGGCATCGCTTTCTGCATGCACGCGCCCGAGGCGCGACGCTTCGGGCTGTGGTTGCACGCTTTGAAAAATGACGCCCCATTAAGGCGTGGAAGTGAACGCGATGCAAACCACCACGCAGAAACACATTCCGCCGATGAGCTTGGCTCCCGCGGGATTTTCCATCGAACGCGACCTGCCGAGCGGCTTTTCGGCTTTCTATCGTCCGCTCCACGATGCGTTTACCGCGCGTCAGCAGGCGACGATTACCGCGCGCGCACGCGTCATGGCCGCCTCGCAAGCCGGTTCGCCTCCGGATCACAACCACAACAGTGGTCCGTGGAGCAGCGACTGGCAGATCACGCTTCCGGCTTGGTGCCAGGATCAGCGCAACCAGATGACGGGTCCGGCGGACGACGGCGAACTCGTGGTCAAGATGCTCAACTCGGGAGCTCCGGGAGTGATGCTCGATCTCGAAGATTCGATCGCGAACGATTTCTCGCACACGCTGGCCGGGATCGACAATGTCGTAGCAGCGCTGTACGGCGAACTGCGTTACGAGGACAAGAAACGCGGCGGCACGGTCGCGATCAAACCGAGCGATGCGGTCATCTGGACGCGGGTGCGCGGCATGCATCTCTCGCAAGCCGGCATTTACGATGACGTGACATCGGCGGGACTCTTTGATCTCGCGCTACTCGCCTATCGCCTCGATTTTTCAAGACTCAAACATCCGCTTGCAATCTACATCCCAAAATCGGAAAGCGCCGAAGAAGCACTGTGGTGGCGCGACGTCTTCCAAGCGATCGCAAAAGCCAAAGGTCAGGCGCCGGATTACATCAAGGCGATGGCACTCGTCGAAGCACATTCGCTTGCCTATCAACTCGAAGAATTTGCCTACAACCTACGCGACCATCTGATCGGTCTCAACCTCGGCCGCTGGGACTATATGGCAAGCCTCATCCACTTCAATCTGAACGATCCCAACTGGCTGCTGCCGGATCGCAACACGATTCCGAGCGACGTTGCGTTCTTCCAGAATTTACGCGAACTCATCCCCGAGATCACCCACAAGCACGGCTTCTTTGCAATTGGCGGCATGACGGCGCTCTTTCCGAGCCGTATCGATTCCGAACTCAACGCGCGCGCGATGGCGAACCTCGAACGGGATAAGAAAAACGAAGCCGACGCGCTCATGGACGGCGCGTGGACGGGACATCCCGATCAAAACGCCATCGCCGTCGCGCAGTTTCCCGTCCCAAACCAAATCTCACGTCGCAAGCCCGATCAAGAACGCTTCCCGGATTTACGTCCGTCGATTACGGGCGTCGGTCAGAAGACGCTCGAGGGTACGCGTGCAGCTGTGAAAACCGTCATTCGCTACCGCCACGGCTATCTTAGCGGCCTAGGTGCGAGTCTGCTCGATGGATTTATGGAGGATCTGGCCACAGATCGGATCTACCGCCTTATGATCGCGCAGCGTATGAAGCACGGGATGCACACCCCATCCGAGGTGACCGCCCTCTTTGATGAAGAGCTGGCGAGGCTGTTGGCACTGCCCGCGAACGCCGAACCGGCCGAAGCGGAGAAATACCGCGAAGCGCGGCGGCAGAGCGAGGCGATGATCCAAACCGGCGCGTTCGACCCCATCTGACAGGCCGGTTTGGCTAATTAGGCAACCGACCGGGGGACTGATCCTGCCTCTGGCGTATGCTTGCGCGATAATGGCTTCTGCAAGCGTTAGCCCCTCGACCGGTCAAGTCGAACGCAACCGTCGCAGTTTCCCCCGCCTTCGCAAGCTTCTGCATGCGGCGTATTTCAACGCTGAAAACGCGAAATTTCCGGCATTCGTCCTCAACATCGGCGGCGGCGGACTGTGCATGCTCACGCGCGAGCAACTGCATCCGGACATCGAATCGATTCCGATCGTCACGCTCATCGAAGAGAAGCCGTTACAATTGGCGGGGATGATTCGCTGGCGCGATACCGTGCCGGTCAAAGGCAAAGAACACTACCTCTACGGCCTCAAACTGCAGCAGATCTCCGATCGCGACTGGGAACGGATGATGAACTTCTCGATCGCCGGCGGAGCGGGCGAAGTGACGATCGGTGCGGTGCTCTCCGCAACACAGCGAGATACGATCATCACCGTTGAAGAGCAGCTCTTGGTCGCGCGCCTGCTGGTGCGACGCGAGCGTCTCGAGCCGTTCGAGGGCGAACGTCTGCCGCTCATCGAGTACAAGTTCGAAGGCTACCTGATGAAGAGCGGAACGCCGTTTTACAAGCTCAACGTGCGCAGCAAAGCCAAGAAATCAGGCGACATGGTCGAGTTTCATTCCGAGGTGATCGTCGGCATCGAATCCACCAGGGTTCAACTGCTCGAAAGCTAGCTTAGGCCGGTCGCTCGGCGTAGGCTTTGAGTGTAAGCAACTGCTTCTTCGTCATGAAGAGGTCGATCTGCGGCATCGCGCCACGCATCGCTCGGCCGTACCACGAGCGCGGATAGCGAATGAGAACTTTCACGAAGAGCCGCGCGCCGCTTCCGCGCGGGCTCACGACGTACGTACCGACGAGCGTGCCGAATAGCGCGGTTGCAAAGCGCGAGTTCACGCCGATCGTCATCGTGCGATCCGCCTCGAAGGCGAGCAGTCGAAACACGTGCATCATGCGATCGCCGACGACAAGCGTGGCGGCGCGCGGACGCAACGTTCGCGGACTCGGCAAGAGAAAGTTGTCGAGCCAGTCGTAGCTGTATGGAGCGAGGCGCAGCTGCTTGAGCCAGCGATACACGTGGGCGGGCGGCGCGTCGATATCGATCGCGCGATAGAGCGCGTGATCCCAATCGCCGGCGAGATCGTCGCAGGGATAGTGCGCGGCGCACTCAGGCTCGGTGACGTTCCAGGCATACGGCTCGGCGATCACGGCAGAATGGTTCCGGCAACCTCACCAAAGCCGACACGCAGGCCGCCGCGCGTCGCCGCGCCCCGCATCACGACGGTATCGCCGTCCTCGAGAAACCCGCGCTGTTCCGCATCGGGAAGGACGAGCGGACGCGCGCCGCGCTCGGTCAGTTCGATCATGCTGCCGAACGTGCCGGGCTCCGTGCCGCTGACCGTCCCCGATCCGTAGAGATCACCGGGGCGTACGCGCGAGCCGTTGATCGTCATGTGCGCGAGTTGCTGAGCCATGTTCCAGTACATCTGCGAGAACGTCGTGCGCGCGATGGGCGCCGATGCACCGCGCGCTCGCATCGCCCGCGTTTGCAGATCGACTTCCAGGTCGATATCGTACGCCCAGTTTTCAGCAACTTGGAGATACGGGAGCGGTGTCGGCTCTTGCCGGCGATTGGCAACGCGGAACGGTTCGAGCGCATCGAGAGAGACGATCCACGGCGAGATCGACGTTGCGAACGACTTTGAGAGAAACGGCCCGAGCGGCTGATATTCCCATCCCTGGACGTCGCGTGCGCTCCAATCGTTGAGCAGCACGAGACCGTAGATGTGTTCGCGTGCTGCGGCGGTTGGAATCGGCTCGCCATGCAGGTTGCCGGGGCCGGTGATGAACCCGACTTCGAGTTCGAAATCGAGCATGCTTGATGGGCCGAACGTCGGTGCGTCGGCTGCCGGTGCTATCGTTTGACCGTTTGGGCGACGGATGTCGGTCCCGCTTACAACGACGGTGCTGGCCCGGCCGTGATAACCAATCGGGATATGGCGGTAGTTCGCAAGCAGCGGTTCGCCGCCGGGCCGTAAGATGCGCCCGAGATTCGTTGCGTGTTCGATCGATGAGTAAAAGTCGACGTAGTCCGCGACTTCGATCGGCAGCTGCATCGTTACGTTGCGCACGAACGCCCGCTCGATGCTCCCCCGCTCTTTCGCAGACGCATCGCTCGAGAGCAACTGCGTTAGGCGCGAGCGAAGCGCGGTCCACGTCGCGCGCCCGCGCGCAAGAAACGCATTGCAGGCAGGCGCAGCGAAGAGCGACTCGGGATTGGCAGCGACCTCGTCGAGCAAGCCGAAGCGTGCGAGGAGGGCGAGATCGACGACTCGGTCGCCAATCGCGACGACCACGTGTGCATCGCCGCTAGGCGTGGAGGCGACACCGATCGGCAAATTTTCGAGCGGAAAATCCGAATCGTCGGCGATGGAGATCCAACTGCGCCGCCGCTGCGACGCCGAGGTCATACCAAGAAGCCGGCGTGAAGCAGGTCGTTGATCGGCTCGCTGAAGCTACAGCTGCCGAACGAGAGAAACCCGGTGCGGCGCATCGTTTCGATCGCGGCTGTATCGAAGCGGCGACGGCGCCAAATGAAATACGTGTCGTCGAGACGGAAGCCTTTGCGGTCTTCTTCTTCAAGGATCGCAGCGAGTTCGGCTTCGCTCGCACCGACCGCAACGGAGAGCGCGGCCGTCATCACGTTGAGAAAGCCGTGCGTCTCGAATGCGCCCTCTTGCGAGCGCAGCGGATGGTGCAGGCCGGCGGTCGCCTTGAACGGGACGCCGTTCTTATGCGCCTCGGCGATCGCATTTGCGAGTTGCGTCGCATTCGGGAATGCATCGGCGATCGTGCCGCCGCAGCGGAGTTTTGCGATCAAGTGCGGCGAGTTCTTGCGCGCATCGCGCAGCATCGGAAACGCGATCGACGGCGCAATCGCCCAAGTCTTTGCAAACGGAATTTCGACGGCGATCGACGGTTGCGGAAACCGCTCGGCAACGGTGTTGCAGAGATCCGCGACGAGCGCCGCATCGGCCGTGGGCGGCAAACGCACTTCGAACGATTCGACGAGGAAAGCATCGGCATTGGATTTGCCGACGTTGTACGCGCGCTCGACATCCGACCGCACGCCGTCGATCCAGCGCGGCGCCAGCCCCGGGCCATCGAGGATGACGGTCAAGCGCAGCGGCGTCGTGGCGCTACCTTTGGCGCTCGCGAGTTCGTCCAGACGCGACGCCGGAACGACGAAGCGTCCCATGACCCACTTGAACGTGCCCGCACGATTTTTGGCATTTTCTTTGAGCGCCGCATCCATCGCAAGTTGCGCGGGCGGAAAGAGCCCCGCATCGTCGATGATGCCCTCGAAGAGCGCGGTTCGCGGAGTCACCATCGTCGGCGTGGTTGTCGTCGTCATCATAATACTGCTTTGACTTCCTCGCGGGCGACCTGAGCCATGCCGGGGCAGGACAAGAAAAAAGAGAGACCAAGCTGTCCCTCTCTTTAAAATCAGCTGCTGGTCGGGATTGAACCGACGCTCTCGTCATTACCAATGACGTGCTTTACCACTAAGCTACAGCAGCTCGTACTGGCCAGCCCACCGGATTCGCTTCTTCCGCCCATTCTCCGGCTGGCTAAAGCGAAGGTGTCCTTGCGTCGCGGTCAACTCGGCCGCGGGGATAAGATAGACCGTATCTCGAGACGCACAGTAGACCGCCACGAATTCTACCTCACCTTGGTACGAACGTAAAGAGCGGCCGCGATGTACGTGCGAACTCGAACACGAGTAGCGCAGGTAGAATCCATGGTCCTGGCCGGTTTTTACTTGAATCCGATACAGCCGCTCGCCGTTATCCGCCACGAGATCGTAGCAACGGTTATCGCCATACGGAATCGACACCCAATAACCGTTTCGAATCAGCGCGTTCATGACGGCAACCTCGGAACGAATTCCGATCGACTTGGTATCGCGCTTCGGCTCTTTTGGGTCGCCGAAGAGATAGGAAACGGTGGCCTTGGGCCTTGCGTCGGTATCCACGCCCTAGGCTCCCGCGCAAGCGTGCCATGTGGGTGACACTTCGTTCTTTGGCAAAAGCGCGATGATGCCCGAACCCGAAATTCATGAGGGCGTCCTGGTTGCCGACGCGATCGACGCGGCCCTCAAAGACGTCCGCTGTACGCACCACCAGCGCGCCGTTCCCGGCGCCGCGCGCTGCGAAGATGGCACCTACGCCTTTCAACTCCAGCTCTGCTGCGAGGCAATCGCCGAGCCCGTCCTGCTCGCACTCAAAAACGCAAAGCTCGGCCATTAGCTAGGCCGGGGGGGGCGACTAAGTGCTCTTACTCTTTTGCCGATAACAAGAAAACATGGAACCCGAACAGCCTGACGCCCAGCGCGAAGAAGAACGGCATCGCCGGGCGAGTACCGAACGCCGCACCTCGCAGGCCACCGTCGATATCGACCGCCGCGAAGGTGACCGACGCGATCGAACCCTGAGCATGCGAATTAGCGCACTCTGGTCCGCGATCACGGGCCGACGCGACCCCGGCACGTAGCCACTCGGCGTACGTCCGTGCCGGACATCGTGCGCCGCAGGTTCGCGGCTGCGCTCGTCGTCTCTGCGTTCAACTGCGCTCTTCGCACGGTCGCCCGGGCCATGGGTAATGTCCCGGATGCATTCGATCCGTTCACGAGGCCGTGGATCGTCGTCGCTTCCTGTTTGGGCGAAAACAGCGGCGCCGCTGATTTCGCGCTCCTCCGATTTGCGTTCAAAGCGCGCGCAAGCCGAATCTTTGTCTTCACGGCGTACGGCTTGATGGCACTCTCTTCACGCCGCTCACCCTGATCCGGACGGTGCCGATGCAATACCCCGGCACGTCATGGCTAACGGTTATGACACTCGAGCTCATGCACGCGGTGACTGCTCCCGCGCCCGTCATCGCGGCAACGGGAAGCTGGCGAGTATCCCGATCCACGTAACACGGTAACGAAACAAGCCCCGCCGTAGCGAGGCTTGTTTCGTTTGTATGGAGCCGGCGGGAATCGAACCCGCGACTCTTGCTTGGAAGGCAAGCTCTTAGCTCGCCTGCATGAGCTCCGGTAGCGGCTTGATCTTTGCGATCGCCTTGGCAGTCGGTGAATGTTGCGCATGGTAGAGGTCCGTCGCAAGCTGCGCGTTGAGCCAAAACTGCGGGCTCGTTTTGAGCGCCCTCGCGAACCGCATTGCCGTATCAGGCGTAACGGCACGTTTACCATTGATGATCTCGTTAAGGCGCGGGTAGCCGACGCCGATCTGTTTTGCAAATTTCAACTGCGATACGCCCAATGGGCGCAGAAATTCCATCAGCAGCATCTCGCCAGGTGTGGTTGGCGCGCGATGAGTCGGAACGAAAAGTTCTGCCATATATTTCTCCTAGTGGTAGTCGACGATTTCAACATCCACTGCCTCGCTGCCACTCCAAGTAAAGCAAATTCGGTATTGGTCGTTGATACGGATGCTGTATTGGCCTTCTCGGTTGCCACGGAGAGCTTCAAGCCGGTTGCCCGCCGGTGTGCGGAGATCGTCCAATGCTGTGGCGAAGTTCAGAGCGTCCAGCTTACGAATCGCAACCGCTAACAAGTTCAACGGGAGAGTCGCTCGGGCGGCCTTCGTTGAGCGTCCGTTCGCGACGTCTTCCGTGCCCCGATCGCGGAACCTCATGTGAGGACTATACCGCTATGCGATATATATCGTCAAGCGAGACATACACAATGTCGGAACAAAGAAAACCCGCATTGAGCGGGGTGACAACATTGGAGCGGGCGGCGGGAATCGAACCCGCGACTCTTGCTTGGAAGGCAAGGGCATTACCATTATGCAACGCCCGCGTTCGCCTTTGCTTACCGCAAATCGCTCCACGTCCCCTTGCCGACATCACAAGTCAGCGGGGCGAGAGGACGCCGACAACGGTCGCGGAAGCGACTCGCATGAAACGCTCGCTTCTTCGCCTGACCGGTGCAATCGCGATTTTCTTGCTCCTCGCGCCTAGCCGACCGTTCGCCGCACCACCGCCGGGGCTCAGCTACGATGAAATCGTCCGCGTTGTCATCAACGCAACGCCCCCACCGCCGGGTAGCTTTCAGACCGACCTTGCAGCACTTCAGGCGCCGGCCGTGGCGAGCAGTCCGACTCCGGCGCCAAAGAAGCGCGGCATCAGCCTGGGCAACATTGCATCGGCCGTTCTCGGCGGCAATGTCGGTGGAGCGGCGGGCGCAATTGCAGGCGACGCCGCCTCGAATGCGATCGGGAACGCAATGGACGCCCAGCTCGGCGCACAATTCGGCGCGCTCGCCGCATCGATGCGCGGTTTCCTCACGCCGCATCTGCTGCGCTACAGTTACTACAACGGTTGGGAACGCATCGATGACGTTACGGCTCAGAACGCGACGATTCGTAAATGCGACGCCGGCCAAGTCATCACGCTCGATCTTGCGAAGAAAACCTACGCGATCCTCGACCCAAACAGCGAGGCGGCGATGACTTCGGCCAGACCCGCCGCGCCCGAACCGCGTAAAGGCCGCGACCCGGGTGCCGCCAGCGCGCCGGCGGCACCCGGGACGGCGAACTTCGACGTAATCGCCACAACGAAGTCGCTTGGATCGCAACGCAACGAGAACCTCGCAACCGTCGGCTACGATTCGACCGCCGCGGTCGCCGTGACAAAATCGACCGGAAGTTGCCGCGACGGCTCGTTTGCGATTAAAACGACTGAGTATTATTCCACGCTCAATCGACCGAAGGTTACCGCGTGCCCCCTGCGGCGCGCGCCGATTCCGCAAACCGTAAACGATGTCATGACGCCGCCGCAATCCTCCGGCGGCTGTCGTCCGACAGTCACCTTTCATCAGAGCGGCCCCGCAATACCGACCGCGAAGTTGCCGCTGTACTCGCTCGTGACAATGAACGCCGCTGGCGGCCCCTCTCCCGCACCCGCGGCGAGCGGAACGCCTAGCGGGATCGGTTTTCTGACCGAGCGAGGAAACCTCAAAACGCTCGATGCTACGGCCGCGGGTCTCTTCGAGATCCCAGCCGGATTCGCCAAAACGCCGTAGCGGCGCTCGACGACAAACGCGCCGTGGAATATTCCGCGGCGCGTTTGCGTTACAACCTGGGCAGGGCAGGATTCGAACCTGCGTAGCGCGTTAGCGCGTTGGATTTACAGTCCAATGCCTTTAACCACTCGACCACCTACCCATGATGGCAACCCTCCGAGTACGACCCCCTGACGCCGGTCTCCTTGAGAGCGGCGTCATGATTTTTTCTTACGCGTTTTTTATCGTACCGAACGCGCGCCTTAATGTACGACTAGTCAACTGAGGTTATCCTGGGAGCACGACAAGCGAGCATCGGCCAAGCGGGCTTGCGCCGCGCGAGTGTCACCCCGGTTCCGTTTTTCGAAGCGGTTGTTTTTGCTGCGTCCCGCGATCGTGCGGACTTCTGGAGCATCATCATGAAACGTCTTTATTCACTTGCCGGGGCGACGCTCGTTGCGGCGCTCGCCGGATGCGGCGGCGGCAGCGGCGCCACCTCGTCCGGCGGCACCGTTCTCCCGCCGCAATCCACAACCACGCCGCCCGGCGTCACAGTCCCGGGTCCCTCGCAGATTAACGCGACGACGACGTACACGGTCTACTCGTCAACCGTCAACGGCTCGATGGTCATCGGTCTCTCGGCCTTGGGTGGCGGTGCACCCGATGCGACCAACTCCTGGGCACCGGTCTCGATCGGTGCCGAAGTCGTATATCCCGATGGTTCGGTGCAAGTCGCCGACACGGCAGGCAACTTCGATGCCTCGCAGTCGTCATGGGCGATTCTCAACGCGGCGAACCTCGCAGCGAATCCGCAGTACCAGCCCGAAGTCCAGATCTTTGCGGCAACCGCAAGCGCGACGCCGGAGATTCCGCTTGACACGTTCGTCGATGCGTACGCGCCGACCGGCGGTTCGACCGTCACCGCTGGCTTTATGCGCAACGCAATGGCCGCGCGTTTCAGTTCGGCTGCGGCGACAGCGGCGACGACCGATCTTGCTTCGGTCAACACGTTCCCGCTTGGCATCGGAATGTTCGATAACGAGTCGCGCCAGTTCTCGCTCGTCGGTCACGACAGCGACGGCAACTACGTCGACCTCTCAAAAGCGCAAGTGACATGGAAAGTCACCGGTAGCGGCAAGCTCACACAAGACCCCGCCGATGCATCGAAAGCGAACTATACGCCGCCTTCATCGGGCACGTTCGTCACGCCCGACATCGTTACGGCATCGGTGAGCGTCAACGGTTCGCCCGCCTTTTCCGCAAGCTCGAACGCGCTCTATTACGATACGACAGCCGGTGTGAGCGTCAGCGGCACGCTGCTCGATGCGACCTCGAAACCCGTCGCCGGCGGAATCGTTGACTTTTTCGGTGGCGGACGCGAATTCTATCATGGCAACCTGTTCGCACTCACGGGCTCGAGCGGCACGTTCACGCGCATCGTTCCGCCGAATCGTAGGCTCGGACTTGCAGGCGGAACGATCACAACGAGCGGAGGCAAACCCAGTGCGTCGTTCTTCGCGCTCGCCCCGCAGACGCTCACCGTCGGCGGTTCAGGTTCGACCGTTGCGGCTGCCAACTACACCGAAGGCGCGCCGTTCGTCAACCCGTTCAAACACTTGCCCCCCGTAGATCGCGCGATTCGCGATGCGCACTACCTCGGCAACATCGTACGCGAACAGTTCCCCTTCAATCGTCCCGATTCAAAAGGTTCCTTTGCGACGTGTTCGATCGACGCGATCATCAACTCAGCATCGACCACCTGTACGACGGTCGCGCTGAACGATTACGATAGCGGTTGGAATGTCGCGCAGAGCGGCTCGACCTACATCTTTACGCAGCCGTCCACACAAGAAGGCGGCCGTCATGTCATCCAAGTCACGACGGGCGTAAGCAGCGTGACGGTTCCCAGCAGCATCAGCGATACGAATACCAAGGGTCTCGTCTGCGCGAGCGGCACTCCGTGCTTCGGCTTCGCTGGCTTCTACAACCCCATCGGTTTTAGCGCCGCAATCACCACCCCGATCACGAGTTCGCAAGGCGCGCTCGGCGGCGCACCGCCCGGCACGATCCTCGCTGCGGACGGCGTATTCAACGAAGCCGTCGGCACGAACGGTTCGTTCCAAGTCTACCTCCTGCGTAACGAGTACAGCGTCGGACACCAAGTGCAGGGTTCACCGCTCCACACGCACACGCTGACCTACAACTACGCAAACGGCGGCGCAACATCCGCGACCATCGGCAACAACTGGTACAACGCAAACGGCTCGCAAGTCGGTTCTATGAACCTCGTGCGTACGCCGGGAGCGACCGGGAGCGGAATTGCGTACACGTTTACCGCGAGCAATGCAACGCGCTCGTTCTTCAAAGGCACAACTCCGGTTGCAACGTTCACGTACAGCATCAGTGGAACGCAAAATAGCGACCACACGGGCAACTACACTGCGACCCTCAACTCGGCGACATCACCGAACGGAACGATCGATCAGTCGATCGTCAACTCGTCGGTCGTCTTCAACTGGGGACAGACACTCCCGGCGGGCTACCCGGCACCGGCCGACGGTGTGTCCCGCGCCTACGGTACGGTCAGCGACCCAAACATCCCGAATCTGCAAAACGGTTCGCAGATCGCGCAGTTCACGGTCGATGCAGCGTTCTTCACCACCCTCACGCTGGATCCGGCGGTCGGCCAGAGCAGCGCGCAGTTCCACCTCTAATCGCTCGCGTCTCGCGGGGATGGGCTTCGGCCCATCCCCGCGAAAAGGCGACCTCGGGCCGACGTAGCTCAGGGGTAGAGCGGCTGTTTTGTAAACAGCGGGTCGGGGGTTCAAATCCCTCCGTCGGCTAACTTTTCTGACACGACCGATATCGGTCGTTTTTTATTTTCGGCAATCCTAGCGGTAGCCGATCGCGTCGACTTCGATTTTGATTCCGCGCAGCACGCAGCCGATAGTGGTGCGCACCGGGTGCGGTTCGCTGAAAAAATCTTTATAGATTTCGTTCATCGCGGCAAAGTCACCGAGGTCCGCGAGATAGACGCTCACTTTAAGAACCTGATCCATCGACGAACCGCCGGCTTCGAGAACGGCTTTGACATTCTCCAGCACGCGGCGCGTTTGCGCGACGAGATCGGCTGGGATTTCGCCGGAAACGGGATCGGCGGGGCGCTGACCGGCGACGAAGACGAGGTCCCCAAAACGGATCCCCTGCGAATAGGGACCGGCAGCGACCGGCGCGTCCGTCGTTTCGATGGATTTCTTTTTGCTCATTACCCCATGGTTGCTCGCGGCTCATCGTTGCTCTTGCCGCAGTCCAAGCCCGGGTGGGGCGGAGAGTCCGCTCACAATCGTCAAACGGGAGCCATTGTGTCAACCACGCCTCGTCGCCTCATCGTCGGCATCTCCGGCGCCAGCGGCAGCCTCTATGCCTTCGCCGCCTTACGAGCGCTCCGGTCGATCGGCGGCTACGAAGTCCACGTCGTCCTCTCGGAACAAGCTCGCCAGACGATCGAACTCGAAACGGACTACACGGCGGCAGACTTCGAAGCGCTCGCGGACGTCCTGCATCGCGATACGGATCTTGCAGCCTCGATCTCCAGCGGCTCGTTCAAGACCGATGGCATGTTGATTATCCCCTGTTCGATCAAGACGGCCTCGGCCGTCGCTCACTCGTTGAACTCAAACCTGCTCACGCGTGCGGCAGACGTGTGCCTCAAAGAACGCCGACGTCTCGTGATGGTCGTGCGCGAAACACCGCTTCACCTCGGCCATCTGCGGACGCTGGTGCAACTCGCCGAGCTCGGCGCGGTCATCTTGCCGCCGGTCCCCGGCATGTACGCTCGTCCGAAAACGATCGAAGACGTTATCGCGCACACGGTCGGTAAAGCGCTCGATCAATTCGGCATCGATAACGAACTCTTCAAGCGCTGGAGCAGCGTTTGAAAAGAACCCCAGAAAGCGGACACGGTGCGAGCAGGATGACCGCAGTCTTTCTTGCTTTCGCGATCACCGCCGTGCTTGCGATCGAGGGCTGTGCGGGAGGTTCGAGCCCCTCGTCGGCGACGACGATCACGCCGAGCAACGCGCCCGCGAACCCACCCGTCGCGCTTTGGGTACCCCGCACGAGCGATACGTTTCAATGGCAATTAGGTGGAACACCCGATCGTAGCGCTGCGGCGGACGTGTACGACGTGGATGCGTTCGACACACCGGCGGCCGATGTCGCCGCGTTGCACGCACAAGGCCGCCACGTCGTCTGTTACGTCAACGCGGGTGCGTACGAAAGCGTACGTCCGGATGCCGCGTCGTTTCCAAAATCCGTCATCGGCTTAGTCTATCAAGGCTATCCCGATGAGGCCTGGCTCGACATTCGTAACATTGCTGCGCTAGCGCCGATCATGGACGCACGACTCGATCGCTGCCAGTCAAAAGGCTTCGATGCCGTCGAGCCGGACAATATCAACGGATCCGAAAATAAGACCGGTTTCCCGCTGACCGCACCGGACCAGATCGCATACAACACCTGGTTTGCCGGACAGACGCACGCCCGCGGCATGTCGATCGCGCTCAAAAACGACGGCGACCAGAGCCCACAGTTACTCTCGAGCTTCGATTTCGTCATCGCCGAAGAGTGCTGGTTTCAGGGAAACTGCTCGGCATACGCTCCGTTTACGAACGCAAAAAAAGCAGTTTTTACCGTCGAATATACGGACACAATGACGAGCGCGAAATTTCACCAGAACGTGTGCCCAGCGGCTACGGCGGCGGGCGTGGTCGCGATCCTGAAGAATCGCAATTTGGATGCCTTCCGCGAGGTCTGCCCATAACCTCGAGACGGTGTCAGCTCAGATCATCGCGAAGTTCTCCGTGATGGCGAAACCCGTAGAAGTAAAGCCGATCTGGGCGAAGTCCGGCGGTCTTGCGCTCGTTTGTGAAAAGTGCACCGCGCAGCGCTTCGTTGAAGACTTTCCGGAATTTGCGGGCGACGAGCGGCTCGAACTCAAACGCTGGCTCAAAGACCGGCTCAAAGCCGAAGGCAAGTGGGGGCCGATCCGCGTCGTAACCACCAGTTGTCTTGACGTCTGTGCGCGCGGCAGAGTCACGGTTCTCATCGACCCGGTCGCCAGCGGCAACGCGCAAACGTGCCTTGCGTTCGAAGCGCTCGATCGCGAGGCGATTTACGAGCGCATCGTCGCCGAACTCGAGCCGCTCGAAGAAAAAGAACCGGTCGCCTAAGGCGCCGATTCTCTTTTTCGCATTCACCGAAGGTCGGTGGACGTTAGGGAAGTTCGATCTCCGAGAGATTCTTTTCGATCTTCCGCTTCACGCGTTGGAGCGCGTTATCGATCGATTTTACGTGACGGTTGAGGTCGCGCGCCATCTCCTGATAACTCTTGCCTTCGAGGTACGAAAGCAAGACTTGCGATTCGAGGTCGGAGAGATTCTCCTGGATCCGCTCCTTGATGTCCTCAGAGACTTCCTGATTGATCACGAGTTCTTCGGGATCGGAGGTCTTCTGCGAGGCCATCACGTCGAGCAGCGTGCGTTCGCTGTCTTCGTCGTAGATCGGCTTGTTGAGCGAGATGTACTGGTTGAGCGGGATGTGCTTCTGTCGCGTCGCGGTCTTGATTGCGGTGATGATCTGACGCGTTATACAGAGCTCGGCAAACGCGCGAAAACTGGATAGCTTGTCGGCTTTAAAGTCGCGAACGGCCTTGTAAAGTCCGATCATCCCTTCTTGGATGATATCTTCGCGATCCGCACCGATGAGAAAGTAGCTTTTCGCTTTGATTCGGACGAAATTCTTGTACTTATTGAGCAAGAATTCCATCGCGAGATTGTCGCCTGATTTGGCCGCGGAGACGAGGTCCTCGTCCGGCCGCTCGTGATAGTCGAGCCCGTCCGCGGGCTGCGTGAGCGCCATATGGTGTCCTACCTTCGGGAAATGGACCGGCCAAGCGATTGCCGGGACCGGTCGATGTGCCGAAAACGCAGGCCGGGGCCCGTCGAGCCGGGCACATCCGAGTAATTATAGGAGGTTCCTCCTACCGCGTCAAGGACGGACGGTGCCGGAGCGCCTCGCACCCTTAGAGGTCGAGGGCGAACCGGATAACGGAATCGATCTGCCGCATCGTTTTTACAGAGAGGGACGTGAGGCGCTCGATGAGATCGGTGCGATCGATCGCCTAGAGTTGGGTTACGTTGACGACCGAGAATTTCGCCAGCCGCGATTCATCCATGGGAAGAGCGACATTGCCAATCGGTTATACTCCGTCGTCAAGGCGACGAATTACGGCTTTACGGCGAGCGGACGAACCGTTCTCTGCCGGATCACTTCGTAAAGGAGCACGCCGGCGGCGACCGAGGCATTGAGGGACTGGACTTTGCCCTCGAGAGGGATCCGCACCAGGTAGTCGCACTCGCGCTGCACCAGGGGCCCGATTCCATCCCCCTCGGCACCGATCACGATGGCGATGTCGCGCTTGAAGTCGGCCTGGGTGTAGTCGACGGCGTCGGCGGCAAGGGCGGCCCCGGCGATCCAAATCCCGGCCTTCTTCATCGTGCGGATGGCCTGAGCGACGTTGGCGACCCGGGCGATCGGCATGTAGGCGGCCGCTCCCGCCGACGACTTGCGAACCGTCGCGTTGATGCCGGCGGCGCGGCGCTCGGGGATGATGACGGCCGTCGCCCCGACGCATTCGGCGGTGCGCACGATCGCGCCGACGTTGTGCGGATCTGTCACGTGATCGAGCACGACGAACGTCGATGCGACGCCCTTCTTCCCAAGCGCGATCGCTTCTTCGAGCGAGATATAATCGAACGGCTCGCCGAACGCGACGACGCTCTGATGTGCTTTATATGGGAAGCTTGCGAAAAACGCGCGATGTTCGAATCGAATCACGACGTTCGCGGCGCGCGCGCGATCTAGCAGCTCTCGGAGCGCTGGATCCGTTTTGCGATCTTCCCCGACGTGCAGTTTGCGAATGCCTTCGCCGGCTGCAAGGGCTTCTTCGACCGCATGCACGCCGTAAATGACGTCATCGAGATCGACGCGCGGCGGACGACGTTCGCCGCCGCCGGATTCACCCGCGGGTTTCGCCACGCGCGGTTTGCCGCTGCCAAAACCGGGGCGTGGTTTACCCGGGCCGCCGAAACCTTGCGGCCGGGAGAGTTTGCCGTTGCCGGCCGGAGGCGCTCCGGGCGTGCGGGGAGGCTTTACGCCGCGTCGATCTGCCATGTGGTGCCGTCTTTACTGTCCTTGAGGACGATGTTTTCCGCGGCCAGCGCGTCGCGCAGCCGATCGCCGAGTGCGAAGTCTTTGTTCTTGCGCGCCGTCGCGCGCGCGATGATGATCGCTTCAATCAGCGCGTCCGGTGCATCGCCGTTGACGTGCACGACGTTGCCGACCGACGCGCGCAAGCGCTCGACGATCGCCGGATCGACCGTCGTCGTTGCGGCCGCTGGAGCGCGCTCCGCAAGCGCCGTTTCGATTCCGAAAATCGTCAAAACCTCGACGAACAGGGCGCGTGCGGCACGTCCCTGGCTTTGCAGCGCCTTGGAATCGCCGGCGAGTTCGAAGAGCGCACCGAGGGCCCCCGCCGTGTTCATGTCGTCATCGAGTGCGGCGTAGACGCGATTGCGGTACGGCGCGACGAACTGCACATCGTCGCTTGCGGCATCGGCGATCGAGGCATACGCCCTGCGCAATTTTTCGATGCCGCTTTTCGCCGCTGCGATCGAGTCTTCGGTGAAATTCATCGGCTTGCGATAGCCGATTTGCATGAAGAGCAGGCGGATCGCGTTTGGATCGTGACGGTCGAGCATCGCGGAGAGCGGTTCGAAATTGCCGAGGGATTTTGACATCTTCTTGCCATCGAACATAAGGAGGCCGCCATGCACCCAGACGTTTGCCATCGGTGTGTCGGTCTTGAGCGACTCGGTTTGCGCAATCTCGTTCTCGTGGTGCGGGAAGATCAGATCGTAGCCGCCGCCGTGAATATCGAAGGGTTCGCCGAGCAACTCGCGCGCCATCGCACTGCACTCGATGTGCCACCCCGGTCGCCCGTCGCCCCACGGCGAGGGCCACGAGGGCTCGTCCGCTTTCGCGAATTTCCAAAGTGCAAAATCCAGCGGATCGTGCTTGTGTTCGTCGACTGCGATACGCGCGCCGATCAAGAGTTCGTCGACGTTGCGTCCCGAGAGCGCACCGTAGCGTTTGAACGATGGCACCGAAAAATACACCCCGTCTTGGGTTGCATACGCAGCGTCGATCGCGACGAGTTCTTCGATCATCGTGAGGATCTGCGGGATGTACTTCGTTGCGTACGGCTCGTCGTCGGGCTCGGTCACGCCCAGACGTTTCATGGACGTTTTGAACGAGGCGTAATATCCATCGACAATGTCGCGCCATGATTCGCCCGTCTCGCGCGCGCGCTTGATCGAACGATCGTCGATATCGGTCACGTTCTGCACGTAGTGCACCTCGAAGCCGCTGTGCTTGAGGTAACGCCGGAGCACGTCGAAAAAGAGAAACGAACGCGCGTGTCCGAGGTGGGCTTCCGCAGAGGGCGTCAGTCCGCAGACATACATACGAACGCGCCGCCCAACGAGCGGCGCGAACGGTTCGGCCGCGCGGGTACGGGTGTTATACAGCCTTAGAGGCATCGTTCCGCTCGCGTTCGGCAAGACGCGCCTCGAGTGCTTCAACGCGAGCTGTCAGTTGCGCGATCAGCACCTGCTGCGGGTCGGGCATGTCGACTTGCAGGCGGCTGTTAACCGGGACCGGCTTGCCGTCTTGCAAGACGATACGGCCCGGAATGCCGACGACGGTGGAATTTGGCGGTACGTCGCGCACGACGACCGAATTCGACCCGACCTTGACGTTGTCGCCCACGGTGATGTCACCGAGCACTTTTGCACCGGCCCCAACGGTGACGTTATTGCCGATCGTCGGATGGCGCTTGGTGTGCGCAAGCGAGGTACCGCCGAGCGTGACGCCCTGGTAGAGTGTCACGTCATCACCGACGATTGCCGTTCCGCCGATGACGACGCCGGTACCGTGATCGATAAAAAACCCGCGTCCGATCGTCGCGCCCGGGTGGATATCGATCCCCGTCGCCCGATGGACGACTTCGGCAAGGAAGCGCGGCAGGACCGGAATGCCCGCTTTGTGCAGAGCATGGATCGCACGGTGCGCGGTGATCGCGTGGAAACCCGGATACGAGAGCAACACGTCAAGATAGCCGCCCGCCGCGGGGTCGCGTTCGACGGGTGCCCGCAGGTCGGAGAGAAAGAGATCGAGCGCTGTTGGTGCCACGTCGCCCGTTTAAACTACGTCCGGCGGCTCGTCGGTTGCCGAGTCCGGCGGCGGCATCGGCTGGATGGTCTCGAACGGCTTGCCGTCAGGCCCGAACTTGATCGGATCGAGGCCGCGGCCGTGGAGCACGTGCGAGTTGATCTGGCCGATCCGCATCATGATGCGGTCGTGGCCCAGGAGCGGAAAGAGCAGCGGCAGCGGCGGGCCGTGGAGGTCGCCCATGAGGGCCATGCGGACCGCCTGGAACGCGTCTTTTTTCTTGATTCTGAACTCATCGGCGATCGCCGGGATCGTTTTGCTCAAGGGCAGATCGCGCAGTTCCTCGAGCGAATCGACGTACTGCGAAATCGCGTCTAAAAAGAAGAGCACCTCACGGTTGCGCAGCCGCTCGAGTTGGAGCGCCGGAACGACGACCCCCTCGTCGCGCAACTTCTCGACCAGCGGAATCGCCTCAGCAATGGTGTGGATCTCCTCACCGTACGCGTCGAGGAACGTGTCGACCCAACGCAGCGCCGCCGGCGGCGGCTCGGCCTCCATCAATCGCGCCGCTTGCATCGCCGCGATCAGCATCGCGGCGTACTGCTCGCGCGGGAGCGACTGAAGTTCGCGCGCATTGAACGCGCGCAGCCGCGTCTCGTTGAAGATCGAGCCGGATTTACCGACGCGCTCGAGCGTGAACTCGTGCACGAGGTCGTCGAGCGTGAACGCTTCGCGGTCGTTTCCGGGCGACCAGCCCAAGAGGGCGAGGTGGTTGATGAGCGCGGCCGGCAGCACGCCTTGTTTGCGGAATTGGTCCGTGCCCACCGTATTATGGCGTTTGGAGAGTTTCGATTTATCTTCATTGAGGATGAGCCCGACGTGCGCGTACATCGGCCGATGCAAGCCGAGCGCTTCCTGCAGCATCATCTGCCGCGGCGTATTGTCGAGATGTTCGTCGCCCCGCAGCACGAGCGAGATGTCCATGAGTGCATCGTCGACGGCGGCGGTGAAATTGTAGAGCGGTCCGCCGGTCGATTTCACTACGACGAAATCGCCGATCGAGTCGTGATCGAAAGACACGCGGCCTTTGATCAGATCGTCCACGACCGTCGTGCCGGGTTTGACCGCGAAGTTGATCGAGTACGGGCGCCCTGCGGTTTCGAACTCCGCACGCTGCACAGCGGTGAGATGGCGGCAACGCCCGGAGTAGCGCGTCGCCTGGATTCCACGCGCCTTCTGCTCCTGACGATCGGCTTCGAGTTCCTCCGATGTACAGTAACACTTGTAGGCCGTGCCGCTCGCGAGCAATCGCTTCGCTTGTTCGGCGTAGATCGCGGAGCGCTCGGATTGACGGTACGGCGCAAACGGTCCACCGATATCGGGGCCCTCATCCCAGCGCATTCCGAGCCAGCGCAGATCGTCGTAAATCGCCGCTTCGCTCTCGACACGATTGCGCGACTCGTCGGTGTCCTCGATACGCAGCGCGAAGACGCCGCCGGTTTTGCGAGCGAGCAGATAGTTGAAGAGTGCGGTGCGCGCACCCCCGACGTGCAACATCCCAGTGGGCGATGGTGCGAAACGAACACGGAGCGGTCTGGAATAATCGAGCGGCATAGCGGTCTTGGTTACTGCGACGGCACGCGTGAAGATACCGCCCGGGAGCGCTTCCAAGGCGAGATCGTGACGCGCGCGGATCAAGATGCCTTCGCGCTCGCATTCGAGATGAAAGCAAAAGCGGCGATCGAAGCGGGGCGCTTCGCTGAGCAATTGGTACCGATCCAAGTCGATGCGGGCAAAAAACCCTACGCTATGACGAGACCCGCGATTCGACACCGCGATTCGGGATCGGACCGAGGGGCGGTGCGCAAAGCGCTCGAACGCGCGCATCTGCGCGTGGGAGATATTTCAACGGCGGCGTAGCGGACGCTACGGTATCGCAAGATGTGTATCGGAACGGGCCAGGGATTGCGACGATTTTCAAACGCGTTTAGCGCGTTACTTAAAACGCTTCTGCAGTGTGAACACAAAACCGGAACCGCTGGTCGGCGGTTCGATCGCGCGAATCGTTTGATCGGTATTGAGCGATTGCAGATAGCTCTGCGAAAACGAACCGAACGTCGATGTCCCTTGCGATGAGAAGAACGTCAGTTGCGCTGAAGTGCTCTTGCCGAGGGTGCTCCGCACGCCGAAAGACTCGCGCTGCGGATACCCGAGCGACTCGCCGACTACGATTTCGAGATTTTTCCCGATTCGGCGAGACGCATTCGCGCTAAAGCCGCCGGTTAGGCCGTAGCCGAGGTTCAGGTTGGAGAGACCGAGTGCCTTACCCAGACCGCTGCCAAGCGGCGTGAGGAACGAGCGCGAGAGTTGCTGTTCGACGTAGCCGAATGCGGCATCTGCGATTGGCGAGGGCAAGCTGCCATTCGAACCGGATTGCGCGAGACCGCCGATCGCACCGAGCGCCTGTGCGTTCACGAGCAGACCTAAAATCTGCGCTTTGCCATAACCGGGTGTGGAATCGAATGCCAAGTTCAAACTTGTGGCGGGACCGGTCAAGGTCAAGGTAATGTCGGTCGAGGGATCCGGGACGTGCGTCGTTGCGACCGCGAAGACGTTCGGGATGATTCCGGCATCGGGCGTGAAACTGGCCGCGCCGCGCTCGAGCACGAACTGGCGGTAAAAACTCAAGGTTCCGCCGGTCGATTCGAACCGGCCGTCGAGCGTGGGCGCCGCAAGCGTTCCACCGAGCCGCGCCGCACCCGTCGCTCCGACATCAACCGCACCGCTTTGAACGCGGTCATCTTGACCGGCGAGAATGCCAAGATCGAACGCGACATCGGGCAGCGCGACCGGCGTCGTTACCGGCGTTGCATTCGGATTGTAAATTGCGGTCAGCGGGACACGTGTATTGCTGAACGCAAGATCTCCGCTCACGAGCGGACGTCCACCTGAGGCGCGCGCGACGGTGAGCACTCCATCGATTTTTCCTCGGAAGTACGCCGGAAAATCGAGCCCCGCGCGAGCCGCACGGGCGTTCGCCGTATACGCAAGCGTACGGATGGGATCGCGCAAATCAGCGACACGCGCGTTGCCGCTCGCATCGATCGCGCCGCCGCCGACATCGGTGTGAAAGTCGGTGAGCGTCGCCTGAGTTCCGGCGAGTGCGACGTGGGCAGCGATATTGGTGAGTTCGGCTCGTTCGAAGTCCGAGCGATAGCGGCCGTTGTGCAGCGCGATGCTGCCGCTGAGTTGCGGCGCGGTCGCAGAACCCGACGCGATGATCCGACTATCGAGAATCCCCGCGACACGCGTCCCGCTCGGGACTAGCGGCGTGAAGTCCGCAAGATCGAGTCCGACCGTGGTGATCGTAGCGGCGATCGGCGCCGTTGCGCCGATTCCGGCGAGTGTCACCGGGACGTTCCCCTCGGCAAGAATTTTACCACCGAGAAAATCGATCTCGCTTGCGTGCAACACGAACGACTGCCGTGCGTACGAAACGTCGGCGCGCGCGTGCGGGATCGCAACGTTGGCGATTTTGACCGCATTCGCAGTGAGGATCGCGGTTGCGGTCGGCGCGCGGAGCGACCCAGCGATCGTCGCGAGCGTCGAGAACGAGCCGCTCACCGGTGACGCCGTGCCGGTCGCCGTTTTATAGAACGACCCGACGTCGGGTGAGGTGAGCGAAACGTTGAGTGCGATCCGGTCGGTCGAAAGAAATCCGAGGTTGCCGTTCGCACGCACGTCGAGCGCCGGCGCGATCAGGTGGGCATCGGAGATCGTCGCGCGGCCGTTTTGCGCCTTTGCCGCGATCGTGAACTGTTGGATCGGGATGCGATCGTACCGGCCGCCGCTCAGCACGGCACTCGCACCGAGCGAGAGGCGCGGATATCGGCCTGCGACATGCGCCGTACCGTCGACGTGCCCGATCAGCGGCGTATGGATGCCGAATGCCGGCAGCCACGTCGCAAGATCCACGCCCGCGACATGCGTCGTGAGATCGATCGTCGAGCGTTTGATCGGATCGATCAGCGGCGCGTGTCCAGCGGGCAGAATCGAACCGTTCAACCCAAACGAACCGGCAGACCCCGTAATCGCGGCATCCGCGACGATCGAGCGGCCGCGCATCGACCAGCGCGCACGCGCATCGCCGAGCGTGAAACGCCGGAAGCGCGCGCCGACGATTGCGACGTTCCCGCTGCTTCGCAACGTGTCGCCGGAGGAGAGGACGTCGAATGCGAGCGGCCCCGTTCCCGCCAGCGTCTCGGCGATGTTGAAGTAGTCATTGAAATCCGCAAGATCCGCGTGCGCCGTGCGAACGCTCGCGCGCGTCTCGCCGCGCGCATAGCGTCCATCGAAGGCGAGGTGTGTCGTACCGACCGTCACCTCACCGCCGCTCGCGCGTGCTGCTGCAGCATCGGCATTCAAACGCACGAAACCATGTTTGAACGCAAGGCCGTTGGCGGATCCTTCGGGGATCGCGAAGTCGCCGATCACCTGCGGCGTCGTCCCGCTGCCGTGAATAGCGATGTTCGCATCGAAACTGCCGACGAGGTACGGCACCGGAATGTCGAGTACCGAGGCAAGATCGCCGAAGTCGGCCGCGCGAACGCTTGATCGCAGATCGTAGCGCGGACGCGCACGAGCCAATCCCGCAACCGAGCCGTCGAGCGTTGCATACGCATCGCCGAACCGCAGCAGCGAACCGGTAAGTCCGAGCCGGTCGCCCGCGTACGCGAGCGCAAAAACGCCGCCGACTGGAATGTCGCCCGCCACCTGGCCGTTCGTCACGATCGCAGATGCATCCGCGCGCGGCGCTGCAAGCGTGCCCGCAAGCGTCCCCAAGAGCTGGATGGTACCGCTCCTCACCGGTACGCGCGGGTCGTTTGGATTCTTGATCGGACTCGTCGCGACGCCGATCGTTCCGCCGTCGCCGAGCCGACCGGAGGCGACAACGTGACCGCCGCCGACCGAACTGTTTGCAGAATACAGAGCGACTTGCGATCCGTGCAGGCCGACCGTTGCATCGAGATGGTCGACGGTGATGCCGCCGATCGCCGCACCCGAAAAGCGCGCGTCCTGTGTCTGCACGACGGTCGTCGCACCGTCGACGAGGATCGCCACCGGTGCATCGACGTTGCCCGTTGCCGGCACGTTCACGCCGACCGACGCGAGCGCACCGAGGGAACCGCGGAACCGGCCGTCAAGTGCCGTCTGCGTCCCGTTCGAACCGCCCGAACCCGAAAACGATCCCCAGGGGCCGCGCGCATCGAGCGCAGCGACGTGGACGTCGTTTGCCGAACCGTCGAAGCGGCCGACGGCGCGATCGATCGCAATCCCTTGAACGTGCGCGCCGGTGAGCGTCGCGATGCCGCCGAGCGCGACCGCACCTTGATTCGTGGCGATGCCAATCACGCCGTCGATCGTGCCGTCGAGCGGCGGAATCGACGGGAATTGAATCCCGGGCAGTGTGATGACACTCGAGGGTGCCAATCGGAGTGCGCGCGCATCGACGATGGCTGTAAGCGAATTCGGATGTTGGGCAAGCGATGCCCGCGCGTACAGCGACGATCCGTCGCGATGCGCGACGGTCAGGGGACCGATCAGTCCCGCGCCGCTCTGATCGATCGCAATCGGCGATTCGAGCGTATCGCCGGCGTTCGCACCGGCGATGATCCCGTGTGCGGCAAGCGACGTATCGACGCCCGCAACGACACCGACACCGCCGACCGGCATACCGGGCACGAGCGAATCGATGTACGGCAGCGTGTGCGCCGGCGCATCCGCGCGCACGACCGCGCGGATGCCGAGATGTCGTTCGAGCGCGATGAGCGCTTGCGTCTCGATCCCAATCCCAGCGTAGTTGCCACCCGCATTGATGATGTCGAGTTCGGTTCCATCGATGCTCACCAGACCGTGAACGTCGCGCGCGGGGAATCCGTTATAGCTCACGTGCGCGCCGCTGAAATGGCCGAAGACGACAGGATGCCCGACGGCGCTCTCGAGCCGGACCGCAAAATCGAGCGGGCCCGCGAGCCGATGCACGTACGGTGAGGGCGGGCCGAGCGTCACGAGCGATTCGAGCGGACCGCTACCGACGATGCCCAAACGAAAACTCGGATGCGCGAAATCGTAGAGGCCGCCCGCGATTCGGACGGGGATGCCGGCAAGGATCGCATCGGCCCGCGGCGTCATGAGGCCATCGTCATACAGACGCACCGGCCCATGCACGTCTCGCAGCGGCCGCCGAAGCGCGGCGACATAAACCTGTGCGCCGTCGAGTCTCGCACGCGCGCCGATGTGCCGGTCGATCTCGCCGTGTCGATTGAGCAAGCCGAAATACCGCAGATCGACATCGCGCAGTAACCCGGCGCTCAAGTGAATCGCCGTCGAATTGACGGCGTAATCGACGAGCGGCCCGATTGGGACGACCTTGGCCGTCCAGTGGTGCGATTCGGTTCCGCGAAGATCGTCGACGATCGCGGCACCGCGCACGGGAAATCGCCCGCCGGAGCCGGCGAACGCAAAGCCGATTGTGTATGACGAGCGAGAGTTGGTGTGCAGTTGCGCGTCGGCGTTGAGATCGACGACCGTCTGATGCTGCGACCCACGATAGATCGCGGCATCATCGATCAATTCGACCGAGCCGTTCCGGACGGCGATCGTCGCATCGTAGGGCGCCGGCGCGCGCGTCGCTTTCTTCGTGTCGGCGGCAGCGCGCGGTAACGTGACATTATACGTCCCGTCTCGATGGCGAACGATCGTGAAGTGCGGATTCTCGACCAAGAGGGCGCGGAGTCCGAACTGGCGCTTCCCGGAGAGGAAATCCCCGAGGTTGAAATCGACCGCGACGTGGTCGGCGGTGAGGAACGGTTCGCCGTTGCGCGTGCGCACCGAGGCACCGTGCATCTCGGCGTGCGTGCCGAAGACGGCGAAGGTACGAAACGAAACATTGTAGCCGCTGGCGGTGCCGACCGCGGACTGAACGACGTTTTGGAGAATAGATGCGCGGGCCGTGTAGCCGCTGGTGACCGCGATTGCCGCAAGCGCTACGAACGCAATCGTGAGACGACGGCGTCCGGCAAATAACATCACGCTCTACTATTCCCGTGCAGAGGCATTCTTACTCGTCCGCTTGCCTACTTCTCTTTTTGCCCGGACTTGCGCTTGCGGTCGGCCCCGACGTCCGAGCGGACGTCGGCAAGGGGTAAACGAATCGTCGCGCGGAGTCCGCTACCAGGTTCGCTTGCCAGTGTAAGGGTGCTGCGCGCGCATTCGACCGCGTTTTTGGCGATCGCGAGCGTTCGATGCCACCGATGCGTCGGGCGCGTAATTGAACGCATTTTCGATCAGGTTGGCGATCGCCGCGTGCAACTCCCCGCCCGATTCCAGCGGCGTGACCGCGTCGAACGCGCGCATGCTAAAGGGGGCGAGTTCGATCGCCGATGTGGCCGGTGACGACCGTAAGCGGCGTGCCTACGGCGCGATCCTCCATTAATTCTGGGAACGCGATTGCAAAGCCAAAGCCGCGATCTAATTGGGCGCGATCAGCGCGACGGCGTACGCCGCGATCCCGCTCCCGTCGCCCGTGTAGCCCATGCCCTCGCTGGTCTTGGCCTTCACGCTGACATCGCCGATCGGGATTTCGAGCGTCGCGGCGACGCGTTCGCGCATCGTGAGGAGATACGGCGCGAGTTTGGGTGCCTGCACGACGATCGTCGCATCGAGGTTTCTAACGACGTAGCCCGCACGCCCGAGCATCGCAACGCACTCGGCCAAGAGCGCGAGCGAATCCGCACCACGCCAGCGCTCGTCGTTATCGGGAAAGTGCGCGCCTAAATCGCCCAGCGCCGCTGCGCCGAGCAAAGCATCGCAGATCGCGTGCGCGAGGACGTCGGCATCGCTATGCCCGAGCGCACCGAAATCGGAGGGAACGTGGACTCCGCCAAGGATGAACGGGCGCCCGGCGACGAGCCGATGCGCATCGAACCCGTGACCGATCCTCATGAATGCGTGCGGTCGACCGGCGCACGCGGTGCGTAGTGCGCGTGGTGAGCGGTGAACATGGCATCCGCGCCTCCGAGCACCGTCAACTGCGCGCCAAAACCGCGCAAGTTGGTCGCCCCGATGTAGGCGCGAATCATCGCCGCCCCCGGCAGATCGCGATTGATTTCATCGACGCGTCCGTCGCGCCGTTCGATCTCCTCGGCGACGTCGCCGATCGCGCGTTCGGGGACATACGATTCCACGACGAGCACTTCTTCTTCATCGACGACGCGTGGGCTGCGTTTGGCGAGAATCGCCTCCGCTCGCAACACGTCTTCGGGATGCGTGACTTTGAAATTCTCGGGCGAACCGACAACCGCAATCACATCGCAGCCCGCGCGTTCGAGCAACGCCGTATCGTCGGTGACGGCAGCACCGCTGCGCTCAGCATCGCCGTGCGCGCGCCGCATATCGCGCGTCATCGCGAACTGCGGCGTCTGCGCGGCGACGAGCGTCGCGCGATCGAGCGTCCGGGCGACATGATGGTCTTCGCCGAGCACTTTGATCGTATCGACGACGGGCGTAACCAGCAGCGAGGCGATCCCGGGACGCACGACTCGCATTCCGGCACGGATATCGGAGGGTCGCACCAGCGGACGCGCGCCATCGTGTACGAGCACGCCCGCGCAGTCTTCGCCGAGCACGTCGAGCCCGAGCCGCACGCTGTCTTGACGTTCCGGCCCGCCTGCGACGACGCGGCAGGGCAACGAGCCGACGCGGGTGAGGGCAAGCGACAGCACGTCTTCGATATAGTCGAGTTCGGTCACGATCACGAGTTCGCAAATCTCAGGCATCGCCGCAAAGGTCTCGATCGAATATGCAAGCATCGGCCTCTCGCCGAGCAGCACGAGCTGTTTTGGCCGGCCAAAACGCGTTCCGCGGCCGGCGGCGACGATCACCGCACCCCAAATCATGAGCGCTTGGCGCGGGCGAAAATCATGCGTCCCGCCATCGTCTGGAGTGCGCTCGTCACGGCCACATCGACCGTCTCACCGATCAGTTTGCGACCGTGTTCGACCACGATCATCGTCCCGTCATCCAAATATCCAACTCCTTGATTGGGTTCTTTCCCTTCGCGAATGATCGCTACACGGAGTTCTTCTCCGGGCAGCAGCACGGGCTTCACGGCGTTCGCAAGTTCGTTGATATTGAGGACGCTCACGCCCTCGACGTGCGCGACGCGATTGAGGTTGAAATCGTTCGTCACGAGTTTGCCGTCGCGTTCTTGTGCCAGCTTCACGAGCTTCGCATCGACGGCGGAGATCTCGTCGTAATCGCGTTCGACGATCTCGAGCGGCATGAGCGCCTGCAGTTTCGTGAGCACTTCGAGACCGCGGCGGCCGCGCGTGCGCTTCATCGCATCGGTCGAGTCGGCGATGAGCTGCAGTTCGCGTAGAACGAAGCGCGGCAAGAGCAGCGGGCCTTCGAGAAATCCAGTCGATACGATTTCGAGGATCCGCCCGTCGATGATCACCGAGGTATCGATCACCTTGGGGACGGTGCCGGGAGCCACGGCAGGCGCCGTCGTCGCGAAACCGCGCAGGCTCACGCGCTGCTTTGCACCGACGCGCGCGCCGAGGTACGCGACGAAGACGCTCACGATGATGTACAGCAGAATCGCGATATAACCGCCGGCGGGGCCGGCGATGTTGATGAATTCGAAGAGCACGCTCTTGATCAAGAACGCGATCACCAGACCCGCGATCAATCCGACCGCACCGCCGACGAGTTCGCCGGGCGCGAGCCGATCGATCGAGCGTTCGACCGAGACGAGTTCGACTTCGAACAGCGACTGCGCGAGCGGCGCGAGAAAGACGCCGAGCACCGCGCCGAAGACCGGCGCGACGACGTTGGCCGCGATCTGCCAGACTTCGCTTGCGAGGTGAATCGAGATCAGGTGCGCGTAGGCTTCGCGACCGAGCAAAAATCCCGTCGTCCCGAAGACGGCCGCAAAGATCAGGCGCAGGACGGTCGATGCAAGACCGCCGCTACGTGTTAAGGAACGCACCACAGACGTCGTTTGCAAGAAACCGGCCGCGCGGCGTGAGCCGTACGTACTCGCCGCCGGTGGCGAGGAGTCCGGCTTCGCCGAGGTCCGCGATCACGTGGGCGTAGCGCTTGAGGAAATCCACGGTGTATCGTTCGGTGAACTCGCGCACATTGACCCCCTCGAGCGTGCGCAAAGCAAGCATGGTCGCCTCGCCGATCCGATCGTCTCCTGTGAGTTCCTCGGATTCGCCGGGGATCGGCGTCCCCTCGAGTGCCGCCGCCGTGTATGCCGCGAGGTCCCGCGTGTTGGTGGAGCGCACGCCCGCACGGTAGGACGCTGCACCGACGCCAAGACCCAGATAACTGCCGTTGCGCCAGTAGTTCGCGTTGTGTTCGCAGCGGGAGCCAGGCCGTGCGAAGTTGCTGATCTCGTAATGTTCGAAACCCGCGGCAGCCGCGCGATCGATCGCGATCTGATAGAGCGTCGCCTCGCGTTCGTCATCGAAGAACGCGCCGGGTTCGCGTTCGTACCAGCGCGCGTACGGCGTGCCCTCTTCGATCGTGAGACCGTAGGTCGAGACGTGCGTGATGCCGAGCGCAAACGCACGATCGAGGGACGCCGCCCACGAGGCCTCGGTCTGCCCCGGCACGCCGAACATCAAATCGATCGACACGTTGGTAAATCCGACCGCTCGCGCGCGCTCGACGACGACCCCAACGTCTTCGGCCGAATGCCGTCGACCCAGCGTCTTGAGTTCGCGCGCATCGAAGGACTGAACGCCGATCGAGAGCCGGTTGACGCCCGCCTCGCGCAGCCCGCCCAGCCGCTCGCATAAGGCGAGGTCCGGATTAATCTCGACCGAGACTTCCGCCTCATCGCGCAAGCCGAAACGCGCGCGCAGGCGTCCGACGATCGCAGCAATCTCGCGCGGTTCGTACGTGTTGGGCGTGCCGCCGCCGAAAAACAGCGTCGTCGCTGCAACCACGGGGGCGCGCTCGATCTCCGCTTCGAGCGCGCGAAGGTACGACACCGCCGCATCCGGGGCAAACGCCCACTTTGCAAAATCGCAGTAGGGGCAGATGTACGGACAAAACGGCAGATGGACGTACAGCGCCGCCGTTTCAATCGGCGGCGACGAAGACTCCGACGGCACCGGGACCCGCGTGCGTTGCGATAACGGGACCGACTTCATACACGACGATCGAGGCCGGCGCCGTTCCGAGATGGCGCCGCAGGGCGGCGGCGATCGTGGTCGCGAGCGCTTCGGCATCGGCGTGAACGACGCCGACACGTGCGCCGACGGCTTTATCACCTAAGTGTTTGACGGCAGCCTCGATCATCGCATCCTGCGCGCGGCCGAACGTGCGAACGCGCGCTTCTTCCACGATCTTGCCGTGATCGAAGCGCAAGACCGGAACGATTTTAACAATCGATCCGATGAACGCTTGCGTGCGCGAGACGCGCCCCGTGCGGACCACATGCGAGAGATCGGGGATCGTCGCATAGCCGTTTTGCGTCTGGCGGTCGTGCGCGAGCGAAGCAAGGATCGCATCGACGCTTTCCCCAGCCGCAGCGAGTTCCGCCGCACGCGTCACTTGCAGCGCGAGTCCTGCGGCGACCGTTTCGCTATCGACGATGGAGATATCGGCTCCGGGAAACTGTGCGGCTGCCGCCTGCGCGGCGTTGATCGTCCCCGAGAGCGTGCCCGCGATCGTGATGCACACGATCGAACGGCCTGCCGCGACGTGCGGACGGAACGCGTCCTCGAAGAGCGCCGAGGTCGGCTGCGAGGTCGTCGGCAGCGCTTTTTCCGTGCGCAGTTTATGATAGAAATCGGCGCGTGAGAGATCGATCGTATCGCGGTAACGCACGTCGCCGAAATTGATGAAGAGCGGCACCACATCGACATTTAGCGCTGCGGCGCTCGCCTCGACGATGTCGGCGGTGGAGTCGGTCACGATGGCGACATTCATGTTTGCACGGGTTGGACGACGTTGCGAGCGATTTTTCCGATCACGTCCTCGCGCACTTCGGCCGCAGCCGCGCGAATGGCGCTCGCGATCGCGCTGCCGCTCGAGCGTCCGTGCGCGACGATGCAATTTCCGCGTACGCCTAAAAGCGGCGCGCCGCCGTAATTCTCATAGTTCATCTTGTATCGCATCGCCCCAAAGACGGGCTTCGAGAGGACGGCGCCGAGTTTGGCGATCGGGGATGCGTTCTCGAAAGATTCGCGTAGCGTATCGCGGAAAAACGCGGCCGCACCCTCGGCGAGTTTGAGCATCACGTTGCCGACGAAGCCGTCGGTGACGAAGACGTCGACGTTGCCTTCGAAGAGATCGCGGCCCTCGACGTTGCCGACGAAATTCACCGGCGCAGCATCGAGCAGCAGGCCGGTCTCCGTCGTCTGCGCGTTGCCTTTGGTGCGCTCTTCACCGTTGGAAATCAAGCCGACGCGCGGGTTCGCGATCCCGAGCGCCGCCGTCGCGTACGCGCTCCCCATGATTGCGAACTGCACGAGCCACTCCGGACGGCAATCGACGTTGGCACCGGCGTCGAGCAGGACGCACGGCGCGCCGGTGCGCGTCGGCAACACGGCGGCGATCGCCGGGCGTGCGATGCCGGGGATCGTGCGCAAGCGAATGAGGGCGATGGCGAGAAAAGCTCCGCTATTGCCGGCGGAGACGACGGCATCGGCCGTCCCCTCGCGTACGAGTTCGACCGCAACGCCGAGCGACGTGCCCGCGGCGTTGCGAACGGCCGTCGAGGGTGCATCGTCCATCGCGATGACGCCGGGCGCGTGCACGATCGTAATGCCCTCAGAACCCGGTCCGCGCAAGAGCGGGGCGATCTGTTCGCGGTCGCCGACGAGCGACATCTGCCCCATCCCGGCGGCGTTGGCGAGAATCGTTCCGGCGACGATCTGCGCGGGGGCATGATCCCCGCCCATCGCATCGACGGCGATCCGCGGTTTATCGTTCAAAAGACACCCAATATTCGATGCTGTCTTGGCCGCCGAAGTAGTATTCGACGGTCACGTGCGCGAGATTTTCGCCGAGTTCTGCGGCGTGACGCTGCGCGTCCCGTTCTTTTTGACTGCCGCCGTAGTAAAGTGTCAGCAAGCCGCCCTCGATCGCACCGAGTGCGCGCGCCGCTTCGAGCAGTACGGCCGAAAGGGACTCCGCGGTCAGCAAGTCGTGGCCGATCATCGCGGTCGGTGCGCCTTTCGCAACGGCAACGCCCGCGGCATGCGTCGACTTCCCGGCAAAAAACACGGATGCTGCCCGCGCCCCGGCAGCCGCCTGCGCGAGCGCCTCCGCATCGGGCAGCGCGGCGCCGCCGTAAATCGCCAGCAGTGTCGCAAGCCCGCCGATGATGTCGCGGGTCGGTGCGACGATCACGGTCTTCGTCGAGAGCGCAGCTGCCTCGCGGGCGGCCATCGCGACGTTGGGATCGTTTGGCAGGAGCACGACGCGATCGGAGAGCGTCGCGTTGATACCGACGAGCAGATCGCGCACGGCGGGGTTGGCGCCGGCGATCGTGGGGACGACCACATCTGCACCGAGTTCCGTTGCGATTCGCTCGAACCCCGCCCCCGGCACTACGCAGGCGATCGAGAATGGCGCCGTCGGCGCATCGACGATCAGCACGTTGTGCTGCTCTTCCATGTTCTCAACTTTTTTGCGGGTAAGCTTACCGTGCTTCTGCGCGAGCAGAAAAATATCGTCGGGATGATCGGTATGGACGTGGACTTTGATCGTCGGTTTTCCGCCCGCAACGATGAGCGAGTTGCCCATCGGGGCGAGGATATCCCGTAGCGGATGCGCTTCGATCGTCGCTTCTTCGAGCACGAATTCGGTGCAGAATTTGTGTTCTTCGACGGTCTGGTAACGCGTGAAGACCTGGCTGCGCACGGGGCGTCGCGGAAAGGCCGTGGTCCGCACCGTCGCATCGGGGAGAAAGCGCAAGATGCCCTCGAGAAAATAACAGAACCCCGCGCCGCCCGAATCGACGACCCCCGCCTCTTTTAAAGCGGGTAGTTGTTCGGGCGTCCGTTCGAGCGCGTCGTTGGCGGCGCGCAACACGCCGGTCGTCAGCCGATAGAAATCGGGCTCGCGCATCGAAAGCCGGTAGGCTTCTTCCGCCGCGGCATTGGCGACGGTGAGGATCGTGCCCTCGACGGGCTTGGTGAGCGCAGAGCGAGCGGCGGCAACGGCATCTTTCATCGCAAGAGAGAGTTCGAAAGTGTCGATCGTATCGCGGTGCCGGACGTTGTGGGCGAAGCCGCGCAACATCTGGGAGAGAATGACGCCCGAATTGCCGCGCGCGCCGAGCAGGGCGCCGTTGGCCGCGGCGCGAGCCACGACCGAAAGCGGCTGATTGTGGACTTTATGCGCCCCGGCGAGCGCTGCCCGCACCGTTAGATACATATTGGAGCCGGTATCCCCGTCGGGGACCGGAAACACGTTGAGGTCGTTGAGGACGCCGCGGTATTTTCGTAGAAAGTACGTGCCGGCGGCGACGAACTTCGAAAACGCCCGCCCATCTAGCGTGGTCACCGGCATAAGCGCCTTCTGAGTACCCAAGTAAACGGGCTTTCCCTCCCCTTAAGGTTACTCTTCGAGGGCGAGCAGATTGACGGAGGCGGCTGCCGTGACGAGCGCCCGATCAAAACCAGCAAACGTTACGGACTGAACGGTCCGCGCGGCCATCCGAAGCCCAGCCGCCAAATGAATCGCGTCGCAGGCACGCAACCGGTCGCTATGGGCAAGATCACCGGCCTCACGGATGAGCCGACGGTCGGCGAGGATGAGGAAAAAGTCCGAATATGGCCGTGTTGACGACAAAATCAAGATGAGACATAGCCGAAGACCGGCCTTAGGGCTTGAATGAGATTGCCGGGCGTGATATGCTTCCGCCGGTATGGCGAAGCGATGTGACGTGTGCGGCAAAGGCCCGATGTCGGGAAATAATGTCAGCCACGCGATGAATAAAACCAAGCGCCGGTGGCTTCCGAACCTCCAGGCCGTCCGTATCGACGACCGGGGAACGCATAAGACCGCCCGCGTGTGCACCAATTGCCTGCGCTCCAAGCGCGTCAAGCGGGCCGTCTAGCACGCCAACCACCTCTGAACATCGGAAGAGCCCCGATACACATCGGGGTTCTTCTTTGTGTATTCCCCCCCGGGAGAAGGTCTAGTAGCTGATCCGGTTCTTGGGCGGGGCGAACCTCAGACGGTTCCCCTGTTCCTCGGTCGCCGGGATCGGAGCTGCGGTGATGCCGAATTTTTGGCAGTAGAGCCGGGCTTTGTCTTCCTCGAGATAGCCCATCGGCCGCACGGCGTCGAGCGCCGCGACCGGATCGACGCTAGCACCCCCGTACTGTGAGGCTCGCGCGACCGAAGCCGACGCAACGGCGGTCGCCATCAGCGTCGAGGTGAACGGGCTGGTCCCAAGCGACAAGAACGAAGCCACGGAGGCGGCAAACACGTCCCCCGCACCATACGCCGTGTGCGCCTGGCTGAGCGGAATCGAAATCTTCTCGTATTGGTAGCCGTTCGAGAACAGCGTCGTGAGCGAGCGGCGTTCGCGGTCGCGGGTGAACGAGGTGATGATGACCGTCTGCGGGCCGAGCTGCGCGAATGTGTCGAGGAAGGTGCGCTCCGTCGCGCTTCGGTCGCGCGCGAGATCGAGCAAGACCTCCGCCTCAAAACGATTGGGCGTGACGACTTGCGCGCGCGGAACGAGCAGATCGCGAATGGTGCGCGCCGTCTCAACGCTCACATACAAGCCTTTTTCGTAATCGCCGAGCACCGGGTCGAGCACGACGAGGCCCACGAAATCGCGGATCGCCGTTGCCACGATGTCGACGTACTCGGGCTTGGGCAGATAGCCAATCACAAGCACGCCCGGCTCTTGCCGCACGAGGAACTGGACGCCGCGCCGGAATTCTTTCGGATCGACGGTTAAGCTCATCCGACCGTCCATCCCGCCACGCGCGCTCGCAAACGAACTCGGCACCGCGCACACGCGAACGCGCAAGCGGTTCGCGATCGCGTTGACGGCCTCGTTGCCGAGAAAGCCCATACCGACGCTGTTTTGGATGCTGCCTAAGAGCGGGTAGACCCGCTGGTCGAAATCAGTTTCCACGCTCCTCCCGAATTGGGCGCCGCAAAGTAAGCAACCTCTGGGTCGATACACCGTTGTCCGCGATCGTCACCGTCTGCGGAGCGAGCCACCCGAGAAAAACGATGAAAACACCCTTCTTCATGCGCGCACGATTCCTAAGAAAGGAAGCCTCACCGCGCGCTTAGGTGATCGTACCCGTGCGCCACGATCGGGTTTCCGGCACGCAGACGCAATCCCGGCGAAGATGTACATTCGCCGATTCCGATCAATTCGCGACCGGTGTGCGCACGAAAGCGGCCGGCAAGATAGGGAAACGCTCGCCGGTCGATCGCCGCGAGCAATTCGAAGTCTTCCCCTGCTTCGAGTGCGAAACGTTGGTGGTCGGTCGTCGACCGGCGGCAATACGTTTCGACGGCAACTGCAATCGGAAGCGCGTCGAGCGTCGCGCCGACGTTCGATGCGACGCAGAGACGGGCGAGATCGCTTGCGATTCCATCGGAGGTATCCATCATCGCGTGCACGTTGCGCGACGCGCCCAAAAAGCGTCCCTCGCGCAGACGCGGCTCCGGATGTCGATATGCATGCAGCAGCTCGGCAAACTCCGCGTCGCGCGTGAGGTCCGGGTGATCGAGCAAAATCTCGCAACCCGCGCGACTCGCGCCGAGCGGGCCGGTCACCGCGATCACGTCTCCCGGTAACGCCCCGGTGCGTGTTTTTAATGAGGAATTGCGGACTTCGCCGACGACGGTAATCGCAATCGAAACGACCGGCGCGCGCACGATATCACCGCCGGCAATCGCGGTCCCGGTGCGCGCTGCGAGCGCCGCAAGGCCGCGATAAAAATCGCGCATCCACCCCTCGTCGATCGCCGGTGAGACGCCAAATGCAATCGTTGCGAGCACCGGACGCGCGCCCATCGCGGCGATGTCGGAGAGATTCGCTGCAAGAGAACGGTGGCCGACGTCGGCCGCCGACATCGCGGTGCGCGTGAAGTGCACGTCTTCGATCAGCGCGTCGGTCGTGATGACACTCAGGTGCGAACGCGAGGGTTGCCACACCGCGGCGTCGTCGCCGATGCCTAAGCGAAGTTTGACATTCGCGGGCGATGCGGTGATTTCGCGGATGGCGGCGACGAGCGTCTCTTCGGTCATGCCCGCATCCGTTTGCGGGCGCGCATCAAGCGGTCCGCTTTGCCGCGGCGGCTTCGGCGCGCCCGCGCATGTCACGCAGCGCTGCCTGCGGGTCGAGCGCGTTGTAGACTGACGAACCCGCGACGAGGATCGTCGCACCCGCCTCGACCGCGCGCTCGATGTTTGCACGACCGATCCCGCCGTCGACTTCGAGTTCGCAACTCGGATTGCGCGCATCGATGAGAGAGCGCGCCTCGCTAATTTTGTGCAGCGCGCGTTCGATGAACTTCTGTCCGCCGAAGCCCGGATTGACCGACATGATCAAGAGCAGATCGATGTCTTCGATCAAATCTTCGAGCATGCCGACGGGCGTGCCGGGATTAATTCCGACGCCCGCTTTGGCACCGATCGAACGCAGGTATTGGAGGAGACGATGGGCGTGCGGCGTCGCCTCGTAATGAAAGGTGATGAAGTCCGCACCGGCTTTGCGGAATTCGTCGACGTACCGTTCGGGTTCGACGATCATCAAATGGCAGTCGAACGGTAAGGTCGTGAGCTTGCGCAGGTCCGCGACGATTTTGGGGCCCCAGGTGATGTTCGGCACGAAACGGCCGTCCATCGAATCGAGGTGCAACATCCCCGCGCCCGCATCTTCGACGAGGCGAATTTGCGCGGCGATATCGGAGAAATCCGCCGCCAGAAGCGAGGGTGCGATGCGGATCATTTCTTGTCCGGTTTGGGAGAGGCAGGGGGCTCGTCGGTCCCGAGCTTTGCCTGGTTGAGCAACTCGTTGTTGATATACGTATCGAGTTCCGCCGTTCCGACGACGGTCAAATTGAAGTCAAGCTTCGCGCCGCCTTGCGCGTAGCCGTTGTAAACGTTCCACGTCCCCGTCTCATCGCGAACTTCCATCCGCACGTTGCCCGCTGAATCACGAGCGGGCACGGTCGCCGTAACGTGGACCTGTCGAACGAGATAGCCGTATTCTTTTGGACCCGCGCTCACTTGAAGCGAGACCGTATCGAACGGATCGATCGTCGTTCCGGCGGCTGGCGTTTGACGCACGATGCGTCCTCGCGGCGGTCCGTCCGGCCCGAACGGCGTCCACACGATCTGGCCGAGGTGGACTTTCTCGCGCGTTGCTTCGAGCCGTCCGAAGTCGATATCGTCACCGATGAAACTGGGCACTTTGATGCCGTTCGGCGGACCTTTGCTCAAGACGAGCGTTACTTGCGAGCCTTCGCGCACCGCCGTATTTGGCGCGGGATTCTGCTCGACGACGTGATTTGCCGGGATATCGTCGTTTGCGACGAGCGTCGTCTTTGCGAGTTGCAGCTTCACGTGCGCGAGATCGAGGCCTGCCTCACGCAGCGACTCGAACCGAACGTCGGGCATGGCGGAGATCGTCGCGCCCCGGCTGATGATGAGCGAGATCTGCCGCCCCTCGCGTACGCGCGATCCCGGGATCGGCTGCTGCGACATGACGACGTCTTTGGGATAGCGGTCGCTGGGCTGTTCGGCGACGACGACGGCTTTGAGCTTGAGCCGTCCCGCTTCGGTGAGTGCGTCGATCTGCGTCTGGCCGGCGAATGCCGGAACGAGTACGTTTGCAGCGGCGGGCGAGAAAAAATCGCGGATCGAGCGGCCGAACCACACGCTAACGCCGACGGCACACGCAAGAGCAATGGCGAAGAGCCAGTCGCGATCGATGGCATCGATGCGAAGGCGCACGAAGCGATCCGTCCAAACGCGCGACGTGGTCTCGGCAAGATCGGTGACCGGCCTGCGGCGCCGGATTATCGGATCAGGCAAGCGCCTCCAATTGCGCGTCGTCAAATTCGACGTTAGTGTACACGCGCTGAACGTCTTCGTGTTCGTCGAGCGCGTCGAGGAAGGCGAGGACCTTGGCCGTCTCATCACCCTGAGGGCTAGTCGGAACTTTGGCGACCACACCGAGCTGCATGCTGGTTACTTTTAGGCCATTCTTTTCGATCGCGGTGCGCGTCGCAGCAAGCACGCCGGGTTCGGTAACGATCTCCGTCGGCTCGCCATACCGCACGTCGATGACGCCATCGACGAGCGCGCGTTCGGTCAGCGTATCCTCATCGAGGCCGGCCGGATCGACTTCGATCAAACCGCGCGCATCGAACATCCAGCCGACGCTGCCGGTCTCGCCGAGTGCGCCGTCGTTGCGGCTAAAAAGAAAGCGCAACTCCGATGCCGTGCGGTTGCGGTTGTCGGTCGCGGCATCGACCACAACGGCGATCCCCGCCGGCCCGTGGCCCTCGTAGCGAATCTCCTCGATCTCTTTTTCATTTCCGACCCCGCTGCCGCGAGAGATGGCCCGCTTGATGTTGTCCTGCGGCATGTTATTCGCGCGCGCTTTCTCGACAGCCATCTTCAAACGATGGTTGGCCTCGGGATCGGCGGAGCCGCCTTTGGCCGCAAGGATGATCTCCTTGCTGAGCTTCGTGAACGCCGCCCCGCGCGCAGAATCGGCTTTGCCCTTGCGCAACTTGATATTGTGCCACTTCGAATGTCCGGACATACGCCTCCAAACTTCGCTCTCTAGAACAATGCGCACCTTGAACGCCAAGGGCCGGTGGGAGTTTGCCCCGCCGAGGCGGGGTAAACTCATATGACCCAGTGCTGCATCCACATCCGAGCGTGCCACTGATCCCATGTGATGTGCACGCCCGCGACCACCGGGAAGAAGAAAAAGAACAGCAGGACGTAGGCGACCAAAAACGTGCCGACGACGACCTTACCCGCCGGAATGTTCGTGAGCACCTTATAACGCAAGCGCCACACGCGTTCGAGCAATACCGCGTTGGCGAGGACGATCAAGACCAAGTTCGGGAAAAAATGGTACTCGAACGACAGCCGCGGTGAGCCGATCCACGGCAGCCACTGAATGACGTACGCGATCACGATGAGCGCGTAGCCTTTGTTACGCTCGCGCCAGGCGAGGAAGCCGAGCAGCGGCACGGAGATCAACCCGAGCCACCAGCCGATGGGATTGGGCAACGCGAGGATCTCTGCAACGCAGCACGCACCCGGATTGTTAGCATCGATCGGCGGACGCAGATCTTGCCAGAAATACGAGATCGGTTTCTCGAGGATCGGCCACTGCCACCAGCGCGATGAATACGGATGGGTCGCGACGAGCGTCGAGTGGTAGTGATACATCGAATGCTGCATCGCGATCACGTCCGGCAAGCCGTGGCCGAGCGTAAAATACGGAATGTAGCAGAGGATATAAATCGTTGCCGCGACGACCATCATCGTCGTAACGAGCAGATCGAGCGGGAAACCAAATGGATTCCCAAAGAGCGCGCGGCGCCGGAAGAATTGCTGACCGACAACCGCTGCAGCACAGCCCCACACGACGAAGAAATCGAAGAGCCCGTTCCATTTGCTTGCGGCAAGTAAACCGCCCGAAATCGCGAGCACGACGAGCCATTTCCAGGCATCGTTCGACTCGATCGTCGCGGGGCCGACGCTGAGCGTCCCTTGCGGCGCGAACGTCGCCGAACCGTCGGGTGTGGCGTAGACGAGCGAACCATCGCGCCCGTACGTGCGCGTTGCGCCGTCACCGTCATCGATCGTGCGCGCGGCGCTCTTTGCCCGTTCGAACGTAAGCTCGGAGCCATCGGGCAACGTGGTGCTGAACGTTGCGGCGATTCCGCGCACGCGCGTGCCGTCGGCGTAACTTGCCTCGCGCGATCCGGCCGGGAAGAAACGCGGCACGAGCAGTCGAGCGATCAGATACGCGATGCCCTCGATGTAGAGGAACACCACGAGTTTTGCAACCTTCGTCTCATCGTCGTTTGCCGTTGCGATCCCGGGGATTTCGTGCAGACCGGTGAGATATGCCGCACCGGCGAGCGCGACGGCCGTACCAACGACCATCGCGAACACGATCGGCACGAGTGCGCCACGACGTAGTTGACGCGTGCGCACTTGCGCGGCAATCCAGTAGCGATAGAACGCGTAGAGCGTGCTCACCGAGAGCAGCGCAACCGTGATCTCCGGCGTCGCGATCCGCGACTGCGCGTAATGGAACCCATCAAAGAGTAAGAGTCCGGCAGCCACGCTGGCCCAGATCGTCGAGCCCGTGAGCTTCTTGCCGAAAGCATAGGTCACGCCGACCATCAGCGCACCCATCACGACGTTGAGGAAGCGCCAGCCAAGACCCGTATCACCCGCGCCCGAGAGCCCACCGAAGAGCATCATCGAGAGCGTGATGACGAGTTTGGTAAACGGCGGATGCGTGAACTCGAAGATGTCGATGTGCTTGAGATACTCTTCGCCTGCCCGCGCGTAGTAAATCTCATCGAACACTTTTTCGGCCGGCCACGGCAGCCACAGCACGCACAAGACGAACGAGGCGAGCGTAAAAAGAACGATCAGCAGATAGTCGAGGCGATTGAAGCCGACGGTACCTTCGCGCGGATCGAACCAGCTGCGCGCCGTAGCGAGCACACGCGTTTCGACCTGCTCGAGACCCGCGATCCGGCCGCCCAGATATACGTACCCGAGGAAGAAAAACAGCCCGACGTTGAGCGCCGAGAGCGGATGCGAGAGCCACGGCAACAAGTCGGTTGCATCGACCCCGCCGATCTTGGATTCCATCACGCTTTGGTAATAGAGTGAGTAGCCAATGTTCGCAAGCATCGTGCCGCTGAGGATCACCGCTGCGTACACGTAGCGTTTACCCAGCGCCGCGAGCGGAAACGACAGCGCGAGCGCCGTGAAGATGTAGCGCTCGTGCATGCGCGTGCTCAAGATAAAGAACGCGAAGGTCGCGAGCATCGCGCCTTCGATCAAAGCTTCGTTCGTCTTGCGCTGGATGTAACGCGCGACGATCAGCCCCGATGCCGCAAGCGTGAGGAGCCAGCCCCATACGACCATCGGCCCGAGCGCGATGCCCAAGAACGTCATCGGCTGCGAGTCGGCTTCCCAGAAGTGCTGTTTGAGAGCGTAGAGATTGAAGGCGTTGACGGAATTGTACGGATAAACGTTCGCCGCGAATTCATAGCGCTGCAAGAGCCAGCGGAAATCTTCGATCGGGTTCAGTGCGTTGTGGAAAATTGCGGCAGCGACATAGGCCATCACGACGCCGACGCCGATCCCCGCAAGCGTGCCGATACGCCGACGCACGGCTTCTTCTGCCGTGGGCGCGGTAAAGGCGAATGCGAGGAACAACAGCCCGACGAACGACGCCTGAGGTTTGATCAAGACCGAATACGCAAGGACGGCGTACGCGCCGATCATCCAACCGATTTGTCCGCGCGGCCGCCCTTGCGAGATCAGGAGCAACAAGAGCCCACCGAGCGCAAGACCCGATGAGATCGAATCGACTTGGCCCCAATACGATGAGATGTAGATCGTCGCGGGATTGAGGGCGAAGAGCGCCGCGCACCCGAGCGCCCACGTGCGGTTCGCAAAGCGCATGACGATCGCGTAAACCAGTGCCGCATCGACCAGGTCCATGACGATCGCCGGCAGCTTGACCAGGACGCGCAACGCCATATACGACGGGTCGGCATGGACGACGCCAAGTCCGACGAGCGCGTGATAGAGCGAGCCGACGGCCCACAAAACAAAGAAATATCCGGGTGGGTAGTCCGCAAAGCTCGTGTTCGCGAAAAAATCTTTGAGCGGATGTTCGGAGAGCGTGAGCGCCCACGCTTCGAAGGCCGCAATGTCGTTGTGGAAGCCGTCGCCACGAACGAAGAGCAGCCGCAGCAGCAGGCCGATGCCGAGTATTGCCGCGAGCGGTGCGTAAGCGCGGAACGACTGCGCCCGGTCGGGCATATTGAGGGAGGCGCTAGCGCTCATGCCATGCGGTTCGCTGATGCGAGGAGAAATGCCCGGACCTCGCCGCTGCGGTCGATCCCGGCGCTGGCGGCCACGCGGTCGGCCTCGGCGAGGTACGCGTTTGCGGCGGCATCTGCCGCCGCGCGGGCACCAAGCCGACCGAGAGCTGCGATCACGTCAGCGACCGCCTCGCCAGCGAGCGGTTCGCCCGCGGCATAGTGACGCGCGACCGTCTGCCGGTCTGCCGATTCCGCCGAACTCATCGCCCAGACCACGGGAAAGGACCACTTCCGCTTGGCGATGTCGGCACCCGACGGCTTACCGGTTTCTTCGGTTTCACCCCACGAGCCGAGCACGTCGTCGCGAATTTGAAACGCGAGGCCGTACGTGCGGCCGAGCCTTGCGTACGCCTCGGAGCGCGCATCGTCGCGTCCCGCCGAGCGCGCGCCGAGTTCGCAGCTGATTGCGAAGAGCGCCGCCGTCTTGCCGTCGGTCATCGCAAGATAGTCGTCCAGGCTGACGTGCGCGGCGGTCTCGAAGCCGATATCGCGGCCCTGCCCCCCACACATTTCGAGGTTCGCTTCGTGCAGTCGCTGCGTCATACGGGCGATGCGCTCCGCCGGATGTCCGCCGGTATTGGCAAGCAGCGTCAGATAACTATACGCGCACATCGCATCGCCGGCATTGATCCCGTGCGCGATCCCATAGCGCGACCACACCGTCTCGCGCCCGTGGCGCATGCGGTCGCCGTCTTCGATATCATCGTGAACGAGTGAGTAGTTGTGCAGAATCTCGATCGCCGCGGCCGCATCCAGACCCGCTTCCACGGGCGCGCCTTCTTCCGCACAGACTGCAAGCAGCAGGCGCGAGCGAAGTCGTTTTCCACGCCGCGCGCCTTCCCCGTTCAAGTAACCGAAATGGTAACGAACCTGTTCGGTGAGAGGCGAGGCGTTCTCGAAGCGCATGACGGCGCGCTGCAGAAACCTCTCGAGTCTATCAGCGGTACCCGGCGTGGCGATCGACAGGAGGGCCTCCGCTGTTCTTAGTGCGCGACCGCGAGGTCGGTAAGTTCGTTCATCCGTGTCTCGACCGCATCGACCAGCCATCCGGGCGTCGATGCGCCCGACATAAGTCCAGCTTCGCCGACACCGTCGAACCACGCGGCCTGAAGTTCGTCCGGACCTTCGATGTGGAACGAGCGCGCGCCGCTGGCTTCCGCGAGGTCCGCAAGATGCTTGGTGTTCGCCGATGTCTTGCCGCCGACGACGACCATCACTTCCACATCGCGCGCGAGCGACTGCGCTTCGGACTGACGGTTACGCGTGTCGGTGCAGATCGTGTTGACCGCGCGCACTTCATAATATTTTTCGCTCAAGCGGCGCACGATCTCGGTGAAGCCCGTGCCCGACCACGTCGACTGCACGACGACGCCGACGCGGCTCGCGCGCGGCAGCGCGTCGACTTCGTCCGGCGTTGCGATGCACCAAGCGCCGGGGACGTGTGAGAGCGTGCCTTTAACTTCGGGATGGTTCGGATCGCCGACGACGACGATCTTGTAGCCTTCGGCTTTGAGCTTCTCGGCTTGAACGTGAATTTTGGTCACCATCGGACACGTCGCATCGATGATGGTGAGGTTTTTTGCTTTGGCTTTTTCGTAGACGTCGGTCGGCAATCCGTGGGCGCGTACGAAGAGGGTGCCGCTCTCGACCTCATCGATGGAATGGGCGTTTTTGAGCCCGGCCTCTGCGAGCTTCTGCACCATCTGCGGATTGTGCACCACATGCCCGAGCGTCGTCACCGACGCGCCGGGAAGGGCGACCGCTTCCTCGGCCTTTTTGACCGTGATGGCTACGCCAAAGCAGAATCCTTGAGTTTTAGCCCGCCGAATGTGCACCGATTTGCTCCTCGAGTCCGCGAATGCGGCTCATGATTTCATGGGTCCACTTCTCCAGATCGCCTCCCGCCGCTTTTCGGTTCCGCTCGACCCGGATCGGTACGCCGAACGCGACCCGTATTTTGCCCAGTTTGCCCGCCCGGGCGGTCCCGGCGACGGCCGCAGGGAGCACGAGCGCCCCGGCAAGCGAGGCGAGCAGGGCAGCGCCGCCCTTTTCCTCGGCCTCGCCTTTGAGGTTGCGCGTGCCCTCGGGGAAGATCCCGATCGCCTTGCTTTCTTTTAAGATAGAGACAGACTTGCGGATCGCGGCGAGCCCGCCTTTGCTGCGGTCGACCGGGAAGGCGTTCACAAGGGCAATCGCCGGTCCGAGGACCGGAATCTCGAAGAGCTCGGATTTGGCCATGTACCAGAGCGGCCGTGGGAGCGCACATCCCAGCGCTACCGGGTCGAAGTACGAGACGTGGTTGCAGGCAACGACGAGTGGCCCCGTCATCGGGACGTTGTCGAGGCCGGTGACCTCCATACGCCAGAGCGAGCGCATGAACAGATTGAGACCGCCGCGCGCGATATCGTAGGCGGTCATGCGCGGCCCATGTGCACGAGCATCCGGCGGACCACTTCATCGGCGTCGATATCGGTCGAGTCGATGATCAGCGCGTTTGCATCCGGTCGGAGAGGCGAGTTCACTCGCGATTCATCGATGCGGTCGCGCTCGGCGAGTTGCGCGCGCACGTGTCCTTCGTCCGTGTGTACGCCCGCGTCCATCAATTCCACTAGCCGCCGCTTCGCGCGTTCGTCGAGCGATGCGGTCAGGAAAAATTTGTATTCCGAGTCCGGCAGCACGACCGTGCCGATGTCGCGGCCGGCCATGACGACCGGCCCGCGTTCGGCGATCTGGCGCTGGCGCTGAACGAGCGCGGCGCGCACGTGCGGCTGCGCGGCGACGCTCGAGACGGCAGCCGTCACGTCGGGCGCGGTGAGTTGCTCGCTCACGTCGTGGTCGTCGACGAACACGCGGTAACCCGCGACCGTCGCCGGATCGGCGTCGATGCGGATCGGATGCGTCGCGACAAGATCGGCGAGCGCCTCGTCGCTATCGACTTCCACGGCGTTGCGTAGCGCCAGGAGCGCGACGGCACGATACATCGCACCCGTGTCGAGGTAGAGATATCCGACCTCGCGCGCCAACCGCTTCGCGACGGTGGTCTTGCCGCTCGCCGAGGGACCGTCGAGGGCAACGGAAATTCGAACCGCCATGTCGGCAAGCGAAGTTCGCCCCGCTCCGGCGAATTGCTTTTACCGCGTCGGTTTGGGCGCGGGCGACGACGTCGGTGGCGGATTCGTGTAGTCGTACTCGACGACGAAGGTATACAGGCCGCCGGCCTTGATGCAGTGTTTCAGTTCCGGCTCGAACGTCGTGCGGCGCGCAACGTCTTCGGCCGATTTGCGCAGAAGCTCCGGACCGCTCGAAGCCGTCGCGACTCGCACCGTCCCGTCGTCGGCAAGACGAATAATGACCTCGACGCTCCCCTTGAGTTTTTGTTTGACGGCTTCGGCCGGATCGCTCGGTCGGATGGTCGCGATCACCTTCGGCGCGCGATTGGGTTCCGTACACGCCGGAGTGTCGGCGAGCGCCGGCAGTGCGAAGATTACCAGCAGTGGGACGATAAGCGAGCCGAGGAAACGCATGGGGCGCGATGTACGACGGACCGGGCGTCCGCAACTTCTCGCCGAAGCAATGAGGCAATGGCGAAATCGAAGGCGAGTCTGTTCTTCTGTACGGCATGCGGTCATGAATCCGCCCGCTGGGAGGGCCGCTGTCCCGCCTGCGAGGCCTGGAACACGTTCGCCGAAGCGCCAACGGCGAGCGCAACGCGCGGCGTGAAGCAATCGAAAACGCGCGCGAGCAACTCGGCGGTGGTGCCGATGCGCCTTGCCGATGTCGACGGCGCGCGGGTCGCACGTTTTCGCTCCGGGATCGGTGAATTCGATACGCTGCTCGGCGGCGGCATCGTGCCGGGCTCGCTCGTCTTACTCGGCGGCCCGCCCGGCGCCGGGAAATCGACGCTGCTGCTGCAGATCGCGCAAACCATCGCTGAATCCGGCGCGACCGCCGTATACGTATGCGGCGAAGAATCGGCGGCGCAGACGAAGATGCGCGCGCAGCGGCTCGGCGTCGGCGACAACGTGCTCGTCTACGCCGAGACGAATCTGCGCGCGATTCTCGCCGAACTCGAGACTCGGCGTCCGCAGTTCCTGATCGTCGACTCGATTCAAACCGTGTGGATCCCCGAGGTCGATTCGTACGCGGGCAGCGTCTCGCAAGTACGCGACTGCGCCCAGCTCTTAATGGAGTTTGCCAAACGCACCGATTGCGCGACCTTCGTCGTCGGACACGTAACAAAAGACGGCACGATTGCGGGGCCGCGCCTGCTCGAACATCTCGTCGATACGGTGCTCTACTTCGAGGGCGACAACAGCGGCGACTACCGCATCGTGCGCGCCTACAAGAATCGTTTCGGCTCGGCCGACGAGATCTGCGTCTTCTCGATGGACGAACGCGGCCTGCACGAGATCAAGAATCCGTCGTCCATTTTTTTGGAAGGGCGCGGCGAACGGCCGAGCGGCTCGTGCATCGTCCCCTCGCTCGTCGGCTCGCGTCCGGTGCTGGTCGAAATCCAAGCGCTCGTCGGCGAAACGTCCTACGGCACGCCGCGGCGGCTCGCGGCAAATTTGGATCAGGCGCGCCTCGCCATGATCATCGCGGTCCTCGAAAGGCGCGCGGGGATGGCCCTCGGCGGACACGATATCTATGCCTCGGTAGCAGGCGGCCTGCGGGTCAGCGAACCCGCCGCCGATCTTGGGATCGCGCTTGCGATTGCCTCGGCGTTTCGCAACGTGCCCATGTCAAGCGACGCCGTCGCCTTCGGGGAAATCGGACTCTCGGGGGAAATCCGCAGCGTCTCGCAAGGGACGCGCCGCATCGGCGAGGCGCAGAAACTCGGATTCCGTGAATTCGTCGTGCCGCGTTCCAAAGCGGGCCACCCGGGAACCGGCATGCACGAAGTGCGCGACATCGCGCAAGCGGTGCGGGCGGCGCTTGATTGAGTGCGCTCTTCGAGATCGTTCCCAATATCTCGGAGGGACGCGATGCGGCAGTGATTGCTGCCTGTGCCGACGCGGCCGAGAAAACGGGCGCGCGCGTCGTGCACACGACGAGCGACCCCGCGCACCATCGCAGTGTCATTACCGCAATCGGTACGGGACCGCAAGTGGTCGATGCGGCGCTCGCGATCGCCGCCGTTGCCGTCGAACGAATCGACCTGCGCACGCATCGCGGCGAACATCCGCGCATCGGCGCACTCGACGTCCTGCCGTTCGTGCCGCTCGGCAAATCGACGCTCGCCGAAGCCGTGCATCTCGCGACGACGGCCGCCGAACGGCTTTGGACCGAATTGCACGTCCCCTCTTATCTTTACGGCGCGGCCGCCCGCACGAGCCAGCGCGAAAACTTAGCCGACGTACGACGCGGCGAATTCGAGGCACTCGCAACGCGCATGCTCGACCCGCTCTGGGAGCCCGACTTCGGCGACCACATGCACGTCGAGGCGGGCGCAAGCGCCGTCGGTGCGCGAGCGTTCCTCATTGCCTTCAACGTGGAACTCGCGACGAGCGACCTACGCGTCGCAGCGGCGATCGCACGCCTGCTGCGCGGCCGTGACGGCGGTCTGCGAACGCTCAAGGCACTCGCGATGCGACTCGATGACGAGCGCGTGCAGGTATCGTTTAACGTGACCGATATCGACGCGTTGCCGCTCTATCGCATCACCGAACTCGTGCGGTCGCTTGCCGCACAGCACGGCGTCGCGGTGCGTCGTTCCGAACTCATCGGGCTTGCACCGCGCCGCGCGATCGAGCGAACCGCGCGTTACTACTTAGGTGTCGACGATGAGGTCGACGACCGCTCCTGAGGGGGCGCGTGCCGCAGACGCGAACGAAAGCCGGTGATCAATCGTCGACTTCTCGCGCTCGTCCTGAGCGTCGCGCTTCTGCCGCTGGGCCTCGAGGGACAGAGCGCGGCGCCAACACTGACCCCGAATGCTGCCCAAACCAAGACGCTGGCCAACGGCCTCAAAATCGTTGTCGTCGAGGATCACGCCGCCTCGGTCGTGCAGAGTTCGATCTACTATCACTTCGGCAGCCTGCAAGAGACGCCGGGGAAAACGGGCCTCGCGCACGCGCTCGAACACATGATGTTCCGCGGCACGCCCGCACTCTCGGGCAGCGGACTCGATGACATTCCGGCGCGCTTAGGCGCTGTAATGAATGCGAATACCGACAACGACTACACGCGCTACTATTTCGTCGTCCCCGCCGATCGGCTCGAACTTGCAATCCGCATCGAGGCCGATCGCATGACGAATCTCGCTCTGCGGGAGGCCGATTGGAAACTCGAACGCGGTGCGGTACTCGGCGAGATCGACGGCGATTTCAGCAATCCAAACTTCAAGCTCGGGGATGCGATCCGCACGAAAGCCTTCGCGGGTTCACCGTTCGCACTCACGGCTCTCGGCCGTCGCGCCGACGTCGCGAAGGCGTCCGTCGCCGATATCAAACGCTACTACGACGAATACTACGCGCCGAACAACGCGACGCTCGTCATCACCGGCGACGTACGAGCGGGCGACGCGTTCGAAATGGCGGAACGCTGGTTCGGTCCGATCAAAGCGAAAACGCTGCCGCAGAAATCGCTCCCTTCGCCGCCACCCGCTGCAAACGCGAGCACCGTCAGCATCACGGGCGATACGCCGTATGAAGTCGTCGACCTCGCTTACCGAATCCCGGGCTCCGGCGATGACGCCTCGACAGCCCCGCAGGTCCTCGCATCGGTGATGAGCAGCGACCGCTCACCATTTTATAAATCGCTCGTCTTGAGCAAACTCACGCTCAGCTATTCCGCCTCCAGCGAGACGACGCTACGCTCGGGGCTCTTGCACGTGACGTTCTCGATCACGCCCGGCCACACGGCCGCCCAAGCGCGTGCGGCGTACGAGACGACGCTCGCGCAGTTGCGCACGACGGGCGTCGATCCGGAGTTGCTGGCCGCTGCAAAAGGCGCCGCGGCGACGCAGGCGATCTTCGCGCGCGATTCGATCGCGGGTCTCGGCGATCGCTACGGCGCCGCGATCGCCATCGAAGGCATCGCCGATCCGGCGATCGACGACGCCGAAGTTGCGGCGCTCAAACCCGCCGACATCGACGCCGCACTAAAAATGTATTTGAACGAGCCGAGCGTCGTCGGCACGCTGATCCCACGCGCCGCGAATGCGAAAGGCGAGGCCGGCACGGCGGCGAGCAGCGTCTCCGATAACTTTTCAAAACGTGCACCGAGCGGTCCGATCGTGCAAGCCCCCTGGGTCAAAGCCGCCCTACGCGCGCCCGTTGCGATTCGCAGCAAAGTCCAACCCACGGCGTTCGTGCTAGCGAACGGATTGCGAATCTTCGTCCAGGAAGTGCACACCAATCCCACCGTCTTTGTGAGCGGCACGATCGACGGCTCGCCCGCGTTCGAAGCGCAAGGAAAAGAAGGCGTCGGCTCGTTTGCGGCCGGTCTGCTCTCGTATGGCAGTGCAAAATACGATTTCGATGCGCAGAGAAAAGTCGCCGACGAGCTCGGGGCCTCGATCGATTTCGGCACGAGCTTCGATTCGCACGGACTCGCGCACGATCTTCCCGCGCTACTCGCAGTCCTCGCCGACGGCGAGCGCAATCCGACGTTTCCGGAGCAATATCTCGAGCTCTTACGCGCGCAAGAACTCGCCGCGATCCCGCAGCGCACGAGCGACCCCGACTACCTGACTTCGCGAGCCTTTTCGCATCTGCTCTTACCGACGGGCGATCCGACCCTGCGTGAAGATTCGCTCGCCAGTATTCGCAGTATTTCGCGCGAAGATTTAGTTGCCTACGAACACCGCTATTTCCGTCCCGACCTCACCACGATTGCCGTCGTCGGCGACGTAAAGCCCGAAGATGTGCGCGCCGAAATCGAGCAAACGTTCGGCTCGTGGCAAAACGAAGGCGCAACCCCGAGCATCACGTTGCCGCCGGTCCCGCCGACGCATCCGGGAAAGCAGCGCGTCGCCGCGGAGCGCGACGCGGTTTCGGTGCAACTCGGCGAAAACGCGGTCACGCGCAGCAATCCCGACTTCTACTCGTTCAACGTGCTCAGCGGCATCCTCGGCGGCGGCGGATCGTTCGACACGCGACTGATGGACGAACTCCGCACCAAACGCGGCTTCGTCTACGGCATCTCGAGCACGCTCGACGTGAGCCGCGACCGCGGACTCTTCGCCATTACGTTTAGCTCCAATCCGAAAAACGTCCGCTCCGCGGATGCGGTGGTAAAAACGGAACTCAACCGCATCCGCACGACGCCGGTAACCGCCGACGAAGTCGCGCGAGCACGCACCAAAATCATCGCCGGCGCCCTCGTCTCCGAAGAATCAACCGGCGCTCTCGTCGGGCGCGTCGAGAACATCGCGATGAACCGTCTCCCGCTCGATTACTACGCAGACCTCGGCTCGCACTACAACGCGATCACACCCGCCGACATCCTCCGCGTGGCAAAAACCTATATCCACCCCGACCGCATGGTCGAGGTCTACACGGGACCGAAGTTCTGACGTTGAACAAACCCGACATGGAGCGCACGTATGTCGCGGTTCTCGAACCGGAACCCGAGGGCGGTTGATCCGCTCATATTTCGGCGCTTCGCGGAGCACGTACGCAAGGCGAATCGGCCGAAAAAACAACGACACCCGACTTGTTCGCGCGCTGACGCCACCTGGGTCCGCGGATTCCGGTTGCATGGTGTCGGTTCACGTTCGCAAAGCCGGGTCGATAGAGCGCGGCTACGGTGAGAGTGATTTTGTTGTTTGGTCGATGATGTCGCTGTAGCGATTGAGGGCGGCGGCGATCGTTGTGATACCGGTGCGGGCTTCTTCCCACTTGCCGGCTTCGATCGCTTCGCGGGCGTATGGAAACGTTTTCGATGTGTAGCCGGTGTAGCGACCCGGTGCCATGATTTGGTGGCGCATCCACGGGCGGCGCGGAAGTCCCGCCGGATCGAGCAACGCCCGTTCGCTCGAGCGGAGCAAAGCATCGATACGAGACGCTTGCGCCCCGGTCGCGTTTGCCAAACGTGCATCACACGCGCGGGCACTGACTTGCAGACGGGCGACGGCATCGCTCAGCTCACTGACATCAAACGTTGGCACCTCATCGCCGAAACGTCCGTTTCCTTCCGGCGCGAGCGGATCGCTTGCAATCGAATAGGCGTTAAGCCGTGCGAGGGCGGCGCGCGTTTGATTCTGCTTGCGTAGGGTGGCGATTTCCTCATCGAGATTCTTCGCGTAGCCTTGCACGGCTGTTGCAAACGGCGTAAAGCGATACGGCAAGACGTCGGCGTTGGCCGTGCGTAAGATCATCCGCCCGCCGGTTTTTGCCATCAGCAGACCGTAAGCGAAACCCGGATCGTCGAGCCGCGTGAACGCATCGAACGAATCGTAGTTGGAATGATAAAGGCCGCCGATCGGTTCGCCGCCGTAGGCAAAATCGATCGTCTCGATCCCGAGGTGGGCGGAGAACGGATTGAAGTCGGAGCCCGAACCGAGCGGATCGAGAGCGAGATCGGTGTCGAGGTCGGCAAAAGCCCGATTGCCGCTGACCATTTGCGCGTCGCGGGCGCGTTCGAACGCACTTACGTGACGTTCGGGATCGATGACATCGCGCGCAACGGAATTGAAGAGCGCGGTAAGAACCGAGGAGCCGTCGCCCGTGAGGATGCCGCGATCGTCGGTATCGGTATTAACATAGATGACCGCATGACGCTGCAGGTCATCGGCGTGCGCGGTCGTCCATGCAGTCGAGCCGAGCAGTCCCGGCTCCTCGCCATCCCACGACGCAAACATCACCGTACGTCGCGGTTGCGAACCGGCTTTCGCAAGCATGGCGATTGCGCGCGCTTCTTCGAGCATCGCGACTTGTCCGGAGAGCGGATCTTCGGCCCCGTGCACCCAGCCGTCATGATGGTTGCCGCGCACGACCCATTCGTCCGGCAATTCGCCGCCGCGCAGCGTCGCAATCACGTCGTAGAGCGGTGCCGTCGTCCAGTTGAACGCAACCTGCAGATGCACGCGCGCTTTGCCGTCGCCGAAATGATACGTCAGCGGAACCGCACCGCGCCAATCTGCCGGCACGACCGCACCGCCGAGCGCCGCGAGCAGCGGACGCGCATCGTTTGATGAAATCGGTAAGGTTGGAATCTTCGTGAGCACGGAACGGTCGGCGCTCGGATCGCCCGGTCGCGTCTGCCAGTCCATTACCGAGCCGCGCTGAACCGCATCGGCGCTACGCGCCGTGCCTTTCGGATACGCATCGCCCACGGTGTAACCGTCGTCGGCGGGATCGGAAAAGATGAGGCAACCGACGGCGCCGTGTTCGGCAGCCACGAGAGGCTTCACACCGCGCCACGAGTGACCGAAACGGGCGATGACGATCTTCCCGCGCACGTCGATGCCGTGGCGCGCGAGGATGTCGTAGTCCGCGGGAACACCATAGTTGACGTACACGAGCGGTGCGGTCACGTCGCCGTCGATCGAGTACGCGTTGTAGGACGGCAGACGGTCGGCTTGAGCGGAGGTGCGATCGCCGGGGATCGGCGGTTCAAACAATTTCGCGCGTACGTAAGTCGGCGCGATCAACTCGAGCGTGCGCAACTTCGGTGTCGGGAAGAGCGACGTGAAACGTTCGATGCGAGTCTCGTAGCCCCAACTTCGATAGAGCGACGCGATGAATTCCGCGTTCGCCTTATCGAGCGGCGAGCCGACGTGGTGCGGACGGGCAGACATGCGCTGCATCCAGGCGCGCTGATTGGCCGCGCTGAGTGCGGCATCGAAAGTTGCCTCGCGCGTTCGCTCAGCACTACCCGTATCCGCGGAAAACCCGAGCAGCGGTCCCAAGTCAGCAGCATGCGTCGGCATGTTTGCGCTAGCGGCCAGGAGCAGGGAAAGCGCGATCGCCCAGTACCGTCTCATGTTAAAGCCTTGCCGCGCGTGGCGCTTCGAGGGCCGCGATTCGGCGAATACCCTCCGTAAATTTGTCGATCGGCGCGACCCAGCTCAAACGCAGCCAGCCGGCAAGAGTCGAGCCAAAGATCTTCCCCGGGATCGCAACGACACCGCGCTGTTCGACGAGTTCGGTCGCCGCGGCAAGGCAGTCCATCCCACCCGGCAATTTCACGCACGCGTAGAACGCGCCGTCGGGTTCGATGAAACGCATGCCGCTGCTTTGCAATGCGGCGACGACCTTCGTGCGCTGATCGCGATACCAGTAAAATTGTTCTTGCAGCGCTCCCGGTTCGCCGAAAATTTCAAACGCGATACGTTGTCCGAATACGTTCGCGGTCGCCGTCACCCAGGAGTGCGTCTGCACGATTTTCTCGATCGCTCCGTCGGGCGCGATGATCCATCCGATACGCATCCCCGTGAGCGCGTTGGATTTCGAGAGCGAGTTGGCGACGATCGTGTAGGGATACACTGCGGCCATGTAGCCCGGATCCACAACGTAGGTCAGTTCGCGATAAATCTCGTCGTGCAGCACCCAAATCGGTTCGCCGCCGCGCGCGAGCAACGCATCGGCGAGCCGTTTTGCATCCGCGCGCCGCAGCACCGCACCCGTGGGATTGGCGGGCGAGCCGATCGCGATCATGCGCGTCCGCGGTCCGATCGAGGCAAGAATCGCATCAACATCATAGGCAAAATCGTCTTCGGCCCGCATCGCGACACGGCGCGTCGCGATGCCTTCGAGTTGCGCCATCTTGGCGTACGCCGGGAACGCAGGTTCAACGATGAGCAATTCGTGAAGCGCCGGATCGAACATCGTCTTGATCGTCACGAAGACGGCTTCTTGCGAGCCCGTCATCATGCAGACATTACTCGCATTCGCCATCCCCGGATAGTTGAAATGCGCGGCGATGCGCTCGCGTGTGGCGAGATCGCCCGCGTTTACGGTATATTTCGTGCCGTTCTCGGCGACCCAGCGCGTCGCAGCCTCGAAGAACCGCTGCTGCGGTCTGAGGGTCGGCTCGCCAAGCCCGAGGTCGATCGAATCCGGCGTCTTCTTTGCCGCAAGCGCGCGGATGACCGAGGGTTCGATCCCGAGGAGCTTGGGGTTCATACCGCAACCTCGAAATCGCGGAGCGCGGCGTTGAGCGAGGTTTTGCGATCGGTGTTTTCGGTGCGCGTCCCGATGATGAGCGCGCAGGGTACGCCGAAGTCGCCCGCGGGAAATTTCTTCGGCAGGGCTCCGGGGATGACGACACTACGCGGCGGGATGCTGCCTTTGGTCGTTACGGGCGCGTTGCCGCTCACATCGATGATCGGCGTACTTGCGGTGAGCACGACGCCGGCACCGAGCACGGCTTCCGCGCCGACGCGGACGCCTTCGACCACGATGCAGCGCGAACCAATAAAAGCGCCGTCTTCAATCACGACGGGCTGCGCCTGGGCCGGTTCGAGTACGCCGCCGATACCGACGCCGCCGGAGAGATGCACGCCTTTGCCGATCTGCGCGCACGAGCCGACCGTGGCCCACGTGTCGACCATCGAGCCTTCATCGACATACGCGCCGATATTGACGTAGCCCGGCATCAAAATGACGCCTTTGGCAAGAAACGAGCCGTAGCGCGCGACGCCCGGCGGCACGCAGCGCACGCCCAGTTCCTCGTAGTTGCGTTTGGTCGGCACTTTATCGTAATACGAGGGCACGACGTCGCGCAGGTCTTCGGCTGATTTGCCGCGCGAAGCGCCGGGAGTTCCGACGATCACGCTCTCGAGCCGCGCGAAATACAGCAGGATCGCGCGTTTGATCCAAGCGTGCGTGATCCAGCTACCGTCACTTGGCTCGCAGACGCGCAGTCGCCCCTCGTCGAGCGCCGCGATGACTTTGTCGACCACCTTGCCCGCTTTACCGCGCACGTCCCCGGGGTCGGCGGCGAGCGCATCGATCTCTTGTTCCCACTGCTTTAGCTTCATCGCAAGCGGGCTTACGCCGCCGACCCCGACGGACCCGTTAACATACGGCATGAACGGCCGGGATGGCGGCGAACTTCGCCTTCCCCCCGAGTCGTGCGAGGTTTTTTGTGCCGAATTCTACCGTCGACGAAGAGCGCATCAATACAATCCGTTTTCTTGCGGTCGACGCGGTGCAGAAAGCGAACTCGGGCCACCCCGGGATGCCGCTCGGCGCTGCCGCAACCGCCTACACCATCTGGTCGCGCCACCTGCGTTACAACCCCACGAACCCCAACTGGTTCAACCGCGACCGCTTCGTTTTGAGCGCCGGTCATGCCTCAGCGCTCCTCTACGCGCTCCTGCACCTCGCCGGCTACGACCTTTCGCTCGACGACCTCAAATCGTTCCGCCAGCTCGGCAGCCGCACACCCGGCCATCCCGAGTACCATCACACCGCGGGAGTCGAAGTCACGACCGGCCCGCTCGGCCAAGGCGTCGGGAACGCCGTCGGCATGGCGATGGCCGAGGCCCACTTAGGCGCGGTCTACAATCGCGGGACGGAGCCGCTGGTCGATCATCATACATATGTTATGGCCGGCGACGGCGATATGATGGAAGGCATCTCGAGCGAGGCGTCCTCGATTGCCGGACACGTCTCGCTCGGCAAGCTGATCCTATTTTACGACGACAACAAAGTCACGCTCGCGGGCCCAGCCGAGAAATCTTTTAGCGAAGATGTCGGCATGCGCTACGCTGCGTACGGCTGGCACGTGCAGCACGTCGAGGCGGGCGAAGAAGTCGAGGCGATCGATAAGGCAATCGTTGCCGCCAAAGCCGTGAGCGACAAACCCTCGATCATCATCGTGCGAACGACGATCGGCTACGGCTCGCCGCGCGCCGGGACGTCGGCCGCGCACGGCGAGCCGCTCGGCGCCGACAACGTCACGAAAACGAAAGAAGCCTTGAACTGGCCGCTCAAACCAACGTTCCTCATTCCGGATGCCGTCGCCGCGTTCTGGCGCGAACGCGCCGCCGCCGGAGCCAAGCTCGAAACCGACTGGAACGCGTACTACGATAAGTGGAAAGTCGCGAACGCAGCGCTTTCCGCGCAGTTCGAACGCACGCGCGACGGCAAACTCCCCGACACGATTCCGTGGCCGACGTTCAATGCGGAAAACGGATCGGTCGCCACGCGTGAATCGGGCGGCACGATCATGAACGCAATTGCGAGCGCCCTGCCCGAACTCGTCGGCGGCTCGGCTGATCTCGATCCCTCCACGAAGACGTACCTCAAAGGCGCGGGCGATTTCGAACCCGGCACCTACGACGGCCGCAACATGCACTTCGGCGTGCGCGAGCACGCGATGGCAGCCGCGATCAACGGCATCGCGCTCCACGGTGGACTCCTGCCGTTCTGCGCGACGTTCTTCAACTTCGTCGACTACATGAAGCCGGCGATGCGCCTCGGCGCACTCAACAATATCCGCTCGATTTACGTGCTCACGCACGACTCGGTGTGGCTCGGTGAAGACGGCCCGACGCACCAGCCGATCGAGCAGCTCGCAACCTTGCGCGCGACGCCGAACTTCCGCGTCGTGCGACCGGCCGACGCCCTCGAAACGCTTGAAGCGTGGAAGCTTGCCATCCAACCGGAGACGGGACCGTGGGCGCTCGTGCTCTCGCGTCAGAAACTTCCGTTCCTCGGCGAGCGTACTGCGGCGGTCGACAAAGGCGCGTACATCATTCACGAGCCCACCGGCGCCGTCGAACTCATCTTGATCGCGACGGGGTCGGAGGTTTCACTAGCCATCGATACGGCGAAGAAACTTAGCGAGCGCGGAACGCACGCGCGTGTCGTGTCGATGCCGTGCATGGAACTCTTCGATGCACAACCGGCGGTCTACCGTGAGACAATCTTGCCGGCGGCGGTAAAGGCGCGCGTCTCACTCGAAGCCGGATCGACGTTCGGCTGGCACAAGTACGTCGGCGATCGTGGGATAGCGTACGGTTTGGACCACTTCGGAACCTCAGCCCCCGCTCCCGCGATTGCAAAAGAATTCGGCTTCACGCCCGAGCACGTCGCCGACGTTGCTTCGGGCTTGCTCGCCGGCGTTTAGAAACGAAGGATACGATGGGCACGCAAATTCACGACCTCACCGCCGTCGGCCAGAGCATCTGGCTCGACAACATCCGACGCAGCATGTTCCCCTCGGGCGAACTGCAGAAGCTCATCGATCTCGGCTTGCGCGGCATGACGTCGAATCCGACGATTTTTGAGAAGGCGATCGGCAGCGGAAACGACTACGACAGGCAACTCAAATCGCTCGTCGGGACCGAGCACGACCCGCAGCGACTCTTCGAAGCGCTCGCCGTGCAAGACATCCGCAGCGCCTGTGATCTCTTCCGTCCGCTCTACGAGTCGACCAAAGGCCTCGACGGCTACGTGAGCTTGGAAGTCGCGCCGACCTTAGCGCGAGATTCCGATGGCACGATCGATGCGGCGAAGCGACTGTGGGCCGCGGTCGATCGTCCCAACGTCATGATCAAAATTCCGGGTACGCCGGAGTGTGCGCCGGCGATTCGCGCCGTTATCGGCGCCGGCATCAACGTGAACGTCACCTTGCTCTTCGATGTCGACCGTTACGAAACGGCCGCACTTGCCTACGTGAAAGGGATCGAAGACCGCATCGGTCGCGGCGAGCCGGTCGATACGATCGCCTCGGTCGCAAGTGTCTTCGTCTCACGTATCGATAGTGCCGTCGATAAACAGCTCGAAGCAAAGATCGCGGCGGGCAACAAATTCGACCATCTGCTCGGCAAAGCCGGCGTCGCAAATCTGAAGATGACCTACCAGCGCTTTCTTGGGATCTTTCACGGCGAACGCTTCGCAAAGGCTCGCGCCGCCGGTGCCCACGTCATGCGTCCGCTCTGGGCGTCGACCGGCACCAAGAATCCGGCGTACGGCGACCTCATGTACGTGGAGACAGTGATCGGCAAAGAAACCGTCAACACCGTCCCGCCACCGACGCTCGACGCGCTGCTCGATCACGGCAAAGTCGTCGCCGACACGGTTCTCTCCGATTTGGACGGCGCACGAACCGTCCTCGCCGATCTTGCCGCCGGCCAGATCTCGCTCTTCGATGTGACCGAAAAACTTCTCGTCGACGGCTTGGCATCGTTCGCAGATTCGTTCACGGCGCTGCTCTCCGCAATCGAGTACAAGCAAAAAGCGCTCGCTGAGGGCTCGCACGAACGGGTGTCCTTAGAACTGGGAAAAGCTAAGGCCGACGCGGACGCGGCGCTTGCAACGTTGAGTGAGGGCGATTTCCTCAATAAACTTTGGAAGCATGATCCCGCTCCGTGGTCGGCCGATCCCGCTCACGTCGCCATCATCAAAAACGCGCTCGGATGGCTGAACATCCCGCAAGTCACGCACGCGGCAGCCGACGACATCGTGTCGTTTGCAGAAGGCTGTGCGAAGCGATTCAATCACGTCGTCGTGCTCGGCATGGGCGGCAGTTCGCTTGCGCCCGATGTCTTGCGTGCGACGTTCGGCCGCATCGCCGGTTTTCCGCAGTTGCACGTCCTCGACTCGACCGATCCCGTGCAAGTGAAAGCCCTCGACGATGTACTCGACATCAAGACCTCGCTCTTCATCGTCGCCTCGAAATCGGGCACGACGACCGAACCCGAAGCGTTCTTCCGTTACTACTACGATAAAGTGCAGAAACTCGTTGGTTCGACGACGGCCGGCGATCAGTTCGTCGCGATCACCGATCCCGCAACGAAACTCGAAGCTGATGCCAAAGCGCACAATTTCCTACGCACCTTCATCAACGCACCGGACATCGGCGGACGCTACTCGGCGCTCTCGTACTTCGGTATGGTTCCCGCAGCGCTTGCGGGATACGACATCACGACGATCCTCGATCGTGCGATGGGCGCGATGTTCGCAAATGCCGCCTCAATTAAAGTCGCCGACGCACCGGGGATGAAGTTCGGCTCGGCGATCGGCGGCCTTGCCAAAGCCGGCCACGATAAACTCACGATCGTCACACATCCACTGCTCGCGGCCTTTGGCGCCTGGGCCGAACAGCTCATTGCCGAGTCCACCGGTAAATCCGGAACCGGCATCGTTCCGATTGAGGGTGAACCGCTCGGTGCGGTCGATGCGTACCGCACGGACCGGACGTTCGTCTACGTCGGCGCGGGATTACCGAACGCCGATGCCGCGACGGAAAAACGGCTCGATGAACTCGCAGCCGCCGGACATCCCGTCATCCGTTTGCAGATGACCGACGCACTCGATATCGGCGAGCAGTTCTTCACCTGGGAGATCGCAACGGCAGCGGCGGGCTCGGTCATCGGTATTGATGCCTTCGATCAACCCAATGTCCAGGAGTCCAAAGACAACACGAAACGGCTGCTCGCCGAGTACGCGCAAAACGGGAAGTTCTCCGAGCCCGCGGCCAAACTCACGACGACGGATGCGGCCATCATCCCGCTCAAAGGTTCGGCGAGCGTCAACCTTGGCGGCGACTTGGATTCCGCCATCGCCGCGATCGCCGCGCAAATTCGCCCCGGCGATTACGTCGCGCTTAACGCGTACGTCGCGATGACGCCCGAGCACATCGCCTTTTTCCGTGCCGTGCGCACGAAAATCCGCGATACATTCCGCGTTGCAACGACGGTTGGGTTTGGACCGCGCTTCCTCCACTCGACGGGTCAGCTTCATAAAGGTGGCCCGCCCTCGGGCGTCTATCTGCAGATCACCGCCGACGTCCCGTTCGACCTCGACATCCCCGGCATGACCGGATTCCGCACGCTGGAGCGCTCGCAGGCGCTCGGCGATTTCGAATCGCTCGATAAACGCGACCGGCGCGGCGCGCGCATCCACTTCCCCGGCAACCTCGCGCACGGACTTGCGGCACTCGCCGCGGCCGTCGACGATGTTGCCACTGCCAAAGCGTAACGCACACACACTTTCCGAAATGGGGCTCGGCCAACCATGCAATTGGGAATGATCGGACTTGGAAAAATGGGCGCGAATATGACGACGCGTCTTTTACGCGGCAAGCACGAGGTGGTCGTGTACGACCGCTCGGCGGACGCAATCGCTCATTCCGTATCCGAAGGCGCGACGGGCTCTAGCGGCCTCGCGGACCTCGTCGCGAAACTCAAGGCTCCGCGCGCAATGTGGATCATGGTGCCCTCAGGCGCACCGACCGAATCGACGATCGACGAACTGCTCGGACTCTTAGCGCCGGGCGATATCATCATCGACGGCGGCAACTCGAATTGGAAAGACTCGCAGGCGCGCGCCGAGCGCTGCAAGACGAAGCGCGTCGACTTTATCGACGCCGGAACCTCGGGCGGCGTCTGGGGCCTCGCAAACGGCTACTGCCTGATGGTGGGCGGTGCGGATACCGCCGTGAAACGCTGCGAGCCCGTGTTCGTCACGCTCGCCCCGGAGAACGGCTACGCGCACGTCGGCCCCGTCGGCGCCGGCCACTACTCGAAGATGGTCCACAACGGCATCGAGTACGGCATGCTTGCCGCATACGGTGAAGGCTTCGAGATCCTCGACACCTCGCCATTCAAGTACGATCTGCACCAACTCTCGGAACTTTGGCTCCATGGCTCGGTCGTACGTTCGTGGCTCTTAGAACTCGCCGAACTTGCGTTCAAAGAAGATCAGACGCTCTCGACGGTGCGCGGCTTCGTGGAAGATTCGGGCGAAGGGCGCTGGACCGTGCAGGCCGCGATCGATCAAAACGTCCCCGCACCCGTCATCACGATGTCGCTGCTCTCGCGCTTCGTCTCCCGCCAGGACGAATCGTTCTCCGCCAAAGTCATCGCCGCGCTGCGCAATCAGTTCGGCGGCCACGCCATCAAAGCGGAGCCTGCTGCCGATGGGGCGGCGGCGAAAAAGTAGGGAGCGAACATGTCCGAGATCACCCTCGATCGTCCGAACCTCGATGAGAACCCACTGCGCGCGGGCGTTGCGAGCAATCGCATCAGCGACCCGTGCAGCATCGTCTTCTTCGGCGCCTCGGGCGACCTAATGAAACGCATGCTGCTGCCCGCGATGTATAACTTGCGGCTGGGCGACATCATGCCGGCCAACTTCGGCATCGTCGGCTTCTCGCGGTCGGAATTTTCGCCCGAAGAATTCCGCGACGAGATGAAAAAGAGCGTCGATGAGTTCTCGCGTTCGGGACCCGCACGCGATCCGCTATGGGCGGACTTCGCAAACAAACTTTCCTACATCGCCGGTTCCTTCGACGATGTCGCCGCGTATAAAGCGCTCAAAGAACAGCTCGAGAAAAACGATGAAGAGCTGCAAACGGGCGGCAACCGTCTCTTCTATCTCTCGACGCCGCCTTCGGTCTTCGGCAAGATCGTCGAAATGCTCGCGCAAGCGGGGCTCGGCCCCAAAGACAACCCCAAGGGCTGGACGCGCATCATCATCGAGAAGCCGTTCGGCACGGATTTACAATCTGCGCGTTCGCTTCAAGCGACGGTCGGTAAAGCGTTCGACGAAAAACAGATCTACCGCATCGATCACTACCTCGGCAAAGAGCCCGTGCAAGACATCATGGCCCTGCGCTTCGCAAACGTTATTTTCGAGCCGCTCTGGAATCGCCGTTACGTCGATTCGATTCAGATCACGGCCTCGGAGACAGTCGGCGTCGAACTGCGCGGCGGTTATTACGACAATGCGGGTGCCTTGCGCGACATGATTCAAAATCACGTGATCAATTTACTCGCGCTCGTCGCGATGGAACCGCCCGTCTCGCCGAACGCCGATAACATCCGCGATGAGAAGTTCAAGGTTCTCTCGGCGCTGCGCCCGATCGATCCCGATCGCGTGATGTACGACGCCGCGCGCGGACAATACGCAGCGGGCTTGATCGACGGAAAATCGGTGCAGGGATACCGCGACGAACCCGACGTCGCCCCAAACTCGAATACCGAGACGTACGCGGCGGTCAAGTTCTACATCGATAACTGGCGCTGGGCCGAGGTTCCATTCTACCTGCGCTCCGGAAAACGCCTCGCACGTAAGTATTCGGAGATCGCGGTCCGCTTCAAAGGGATTCCGCATCGGCTCTTCGGTGAGGCCGGCGATTCGATCGACAACAACGTGCTCGTCATGAAAATTCAGCCCGAAGAAGGCGTCTCGCTGCGATTTTCTGCCAAAGTGCCGGGGCCTAAGATGCACATCCGCGCGGTGAGCATGGACTTCAACTACGGCACGGGGTTTGGTGTCGTCTCCGCGCCCGCATACGAACGACTCATCGGCGATGCGATGCGCGGCGATGCGACGCTCTTCACGCGCTGGGATGCCGTCGAAGCCGCCTGGTCGGCCGTCACGCCGATCCTCGATCGTTGGACGCAACTCAAAGATGATAGTTTCCCAAACTACGCCGCGGGCGGGCAAGGCCCGATTTCATCGGATGCCATGCTCGAGGACGACAGCCGGGAGTGGAGGACCATTTGAACGCTCAACACATTCCAGCCGACCTCGATTCGATTCGCACGGAACTCGCCCGACTCAAGCGCGACGCGACGACCGTTAGCGCGACGACGATCAACTTCATCGTCTTCATCGACGATGCCCAGCGCCGCGAATGGGTGATGGAGCGCGCGACGATGATCGGCGACAAACATCCCTCGCGCATGATCGTGCTCGATACGACCGGTGTCGAAGACGGCGCGACGGTCGAGACGTTTGCGGGCGACGGTCACAGCACGATCAAGAGCGAACGCATCACGCTCTCGTGCCGCGGGATGAACGCCGAAGAGCTGCGCGCGATCGCGCACGCGCTCACGATCCCCGACTTGCCGACCATTCTCTGGTGGACGGCGGAGGAAACCGCCGGCAACCCGCGCTTCGATAAACTCATCGAAATTGCCGCGGACGTCGTCGTCGACTCATCGGGATCGACGCGAGATGACGGTGCGATTCTCGGTCTCTCCGCGTTCTTCGAGCGCACGCGGCGACGGCTCGCACTACGCGATCTTGCCTGGATGCGCCTCAGTCCGTGGCACGATATGGTCGCACAATTTTTCGATGATGCCGCACTGAGGGACGAGCTCTTTTGCATTCGGTCGCTGAAAATCGTGTCGGGTTCCAGCGCCGAGGCGTTGTATCTTGCGGGTTGGCTCGGGAGTCGACTCGATTGGAAGGCGTGCGGGCACGATGAGTTCTGCGATCGCGACGGTACCCCGATCAAATTCTTGCTCGTGCGTGACGGCGGCATGCGACGCGTGCAAACCGTCGCCATCACGACGACGAATTCGACCTACGTCGCCGAGGTGACGAGCGACCCGGGTGTCGTACGCCTCACCGTCGAGGGGAAGAAAGAGCGGCCCGAGCGGCTCGCACCGTTGCAGGCCATCGATAACGCCTCGCTCATCGAACGCGCGATCCTCGAACGCCAAACCGATAAGATCTTCGAAACCGCCCTGCGCATGGTTGGGGCAATTCTCGCTTAGAAAGACGGTCGTGGATAATCTCGTCATCGTCGCGGGCGACGTGGAACTCGCCGAGCGCGCTGCGGATCATTTCGTGGAAAAAGCCCGCGCGGCGATCGCGGAGCGCGGCGCGTTCGACGTCGCGCTCGCCGGCGGCTCGACACCCAAAGCCATGAACGCCCTGCTTGCCGTCGCGCCGCGCAGAGATCGCGTGCACTGGGAATCGGTGCGCTTCTTTTTCGGCGACGAACGCTGCGTGCCGCCGGACCATGCCGACTCGAACTACCGAATGACGAGCGAGTCGCTGTTCGTGCCGCTACGCATCGAACGAAGCCAAATCTTCCGCATCCACGGCGAGGACGAACCGCAAGCCGCAGCCGATGCCTACGCGCAGGTCTTGGTTCGCGAGATGGGTGCGCGACCGCGCTTTGATCTCATCCACTTAGGGATGGGCCCCGACGGCCACACCGCGTCGATCTTCCCCGGTACGCTCGATCAAATCGACGACAGCAAATTGACCGCAGCACCGTGGGTCGAGAAATTCGGAACGCACCGCGTCACGCTTACCCCGCACGTCATCAACCACGCGCGCAGCGTGACCATCGAGACGGGCGGCGAAGGCAAAGCCGAGGCACTTGCGGCGGTCCTCGAGGGACCGCGAAATCCCGCGCTCTACCCGATTCAGCTCGTCGCGCCAACCGACGGGGAACTGCTCTGGATCGTCGACCGCGCTGCGGTCGCAAAACTCGAGCGCATCGCTTGACCTGCATCACACTGTCGGTGCGCCAAGGGCGATAGAGGCCCGATTCAGAATTCATCGCCACTATTCGGGCTCTCTAGCCGAGGATTTTTTCATGCGCCGCGCTTTATTCGGTTCCGTTCTTTCCGTGTGTCTTGCAGGGTGCAGTGGCGGCGGAGGGTCATCCACAATCGTGCCGGCCGCAAAGGCAACCGTTTCCGGACCATTGGTCCCGGTCGCGTTCTCGTTCCGCGTCGGAAGAACGAGTGCAACATCGCGCCGCTCCTCGTCAATCGATCCTGCGACGTTGTCGGTCTCGATCGTCGTCAACGGGCTCGCGCCGCAGGTCGTCAATGTGACGCCGGGTTGCAATCCATGCAGCGCGACGATTAACGCACCCGTCGGTACTGATACGTTTACCGCCATCGCGTTCAGCGGCATCGGCGGCGGCGGCGTCGCGCTTGATTCCAGTCTTGGGCAAGTGAATCAAACGATAGCACTGAATGCCGTGAACAGTGTCACGTTGACGCTCTCGCCGGTCGTAAGCACGACCGCGGATACCGGGCTCGGCTCGTTACGCAACGCCGTCGCGAACGCCTCGGCGGGCGATACGATCACGTTTCTGCCTTCGGCCCAACCTTCGATCACACTCGGCTCAACGATCGCACTCGCGAAAAATGTCATCATTAGCGGTCCCGGCGTCGGCATCGAAACGATCAGCGGCGGCGGCACCGCGCAGATATTCACGGTGGCGGGTGGCGTCACCGCGACGATTCAGAATCTGACGATGACAAACGGGGCTTCGGCTACGAACGGCGGGGCGATCTCAAACGCCGGCTCCCTCACGCTCAATTCGGTCGACGTGAACAGCAGCCAAGCCGCGACGGGCGGCGGCGGCGTTTCTTCGATCGGCTCCGCACTGAGGATAACCAACTCGACGTTTTCGGTTAACAACGCTGTAAATGGCGGGGCCCTGTACGTGAGCGGCGGCGCGACCAGCGTGACCGGAACGACATTCACGTCGAATGGCGCTCAAAACAACGGCGGTGCCATCGACGACGTGAACGTCGGCGATACGTTCGACAGCGATACGTTCGCGACGAATATAGCGGGTAATTCGACAAATGTGGGTCTGGGTGGCGGCATGTTCCTTGCCGGAGGCACGATTAGTAACTCGACTTTTACCGCAAACACGGTGGTCGCTACGCCGGGATACGTAGTAGAAGGCGGTGCAGTCGCGGCTTCGGTCGCCTTGACGCTGATAAGCGACAACATGTCAAACAATGTTGCTACCAACGGTACGGGCTCTGCGCTAGGTGGCGCGGTCTTTTCCATCGGCCCGCTGACGGTGACTGGCGGCACGTATAGCGCGAACCATGCCCAAACCGGAAGCGGAACCGCGAGTGGCGGCGCAATTCATGTGAACGGTTTTCTAACGGTTACGAATGCGACGTTTACCTCGAATACTGCCCTGGGTTACTCGTCAGCGAGCGGCCGAGGTGGCGCGATCGATGCCGCTGGCGGCGCTGGTACGATTTCCGGCTCGACCTTCAGTTCGAATGCCGTAACGGGCGCGGCCACATCAACTGGCTTCGGTGGCGCACTAGCAAGCATACTTGCCTTTACGATCTCGGGATGCACGTTCAGCGGCGACACGGCCACGACGAGCGGCGGGGGATATTTCGCCACGGGGACCGTTACGGATTCGATTGCGCAATCGTCTTTTACGAACGAAAGCATCACGGGAACGGGTTCGAACCAGATTCAGGGTGGCGGCATTTACAACGACACCGGCACGACGATGAACCTCACGCAAGTCACGTTCTCGGGGAACCAACTTATGGGTTCGACGTCAGCCGATGGTGCCGGCATGTTCAATGGGGGCAATGCAACCATCACGAACTCCACCTTCTTCAACAATCAATCGAGTTATAACGCGGGTGGGTTCTCGAGTGGGACGGGCGGCGGCAGCGGAGCGGTCCGCCTCTCGACGTTTTACGGCAACTCGGCCACGTCTCTCGGCGGCAACATGCTGGTTGAAGGGTCGAGCAATATCGCCACGTTCGGAAGCGTGTACGTCAACGCCGGGGGACCGAGCAACATCGGTCACAACGGTACGATTACGTCGAGCGGCTATAATTGGGTCGACACCACCGAAGTCGGTTTCAGCGGAACGGGCGATCGCAATAACGCCGGTTCCCCCAATCTCTCGGGCACGCTCGCTGCAAACGCGAGCTTGTTGACGCCGATCGTACAAACGATGGCGCCGAATGCCCTCAGCGGACTGATCGCGCAGATCCCAATCGCGACCTGCACGGGAGTATCCGCCGTCGACGAGCGCGCCGTCGCCCGTGGACACGGAAATCCAAGTTTTTGTACGATCGGCGCCTACGAGTATCCTTAGGGCAGCTTCGACTCGTTCGGTTTTGCCGCGTTCTCACTCGTCGCGCCGAGTGCGTTCACGTCGATCTTATTGTCGATAAAGATCGAACCCGAAACACGCTGGAGTTCGACCACTGCCTTATTGAGATCGGTCTGGGCTTGCAATTCGCGACCGCGCTGGTTGGCGACGTCGAGCGAACGCTGCAGCACGAGGTACGTCGTGGACGTTCCGGCCGCAAAGCGGCGCTGTTCGGATGCGTAGACTTGTTCGGCTGCGCTACGCGCGTTGTGCGCGGCGATCAGGCGGTAGCGCGTTTCGCGTAGCGTTTGGATCGCGTTACTCGCTTCGGACTTTACCCGCTGTAGCAGCGCAATTTCTTGCAGCTGGACTTGCGACTGCTGCTCGCGCGCGATCTCGTAGTCGGCCTTCGCCGTTCGGTTGCCCAGCGGAATCGTGTACGTCACGCCCACCGAGTACGTTGGGAACCGATTGTCGAGTAGATTTTTTCCCGACTGCCCGAACGTACCCGTGAGATATCCGGGCGTTGTCGGCAATGCGTTGTTCACTGCGGGAATCTGTTGACTCGGCGGTAAGCCCACGTTCGCCCGTGCGATGAGCGCGTTGACCGCGGCGAAGTTCGGGCCGAGTGCGCCGAAGATCGGATTGTTCCGCGGATCGGTCGGCGCACCGGCAAAGCCGTTCGTCGCATACCCCAGATTGAGGTCGAGCTGCGGTTTCAGCTGATCTTTTGCGTAGTTTGCGTTGATGTCCGCAGCCCGGCGTGAATCACGCAACTGCGCGACTTCCGCGCGCATCCGCAGCGCTTGCACGATCAGATCGTCGAGCGTCGGCTCCGCCGGGAGCTGACGAACGTTCGAGGTCGGCACGAGGTTCGCCATCCACAGCGGATCGCCGGGATTGCCGAGCACGAGCGCCTTGATCTGCGTTTGCAGACGATGCACGTTCAGCAACGCCGCGAAGACGTTATCTTGGAAGACGTTGACTTGCGTGTTCGATTCGAGGATATCGACGGGCGCCGCCTGGCCCCGTGCCGCGAGGCGCGAATTACTCTGCGCCTGGGCTTGCGATTGTTTGAGCCCTTCTTCTTGAATCGCGACGTTGCGCCACGCGGAGACGAGGTCCCAATAAGCGTTGCTGACGTTCGTGACGGTACTGGCAGCCTGCACCAACGCAGCGTCGCTCGAGCTCAGCGCGTTAGTCTGGGCGAGCAAGAGCTGGCGCCGCGCGGCGTTGGTTTCGCGACCGCGGAAGAGCGGCTGCGAGAGATTGAACGAGAGTGCGGTCGGGTAGGACGGATCGAAACCCGCCGAGGTGTTATTGGTGCGCACGTCTTGCGCGCTTGCCGAGACACGATACTCCTGGCCGCCGCGCGTTAGCCCGGAGAGTGAGCTGGTCGCACCGGCGAGGTCTTGCGTGATCGGACCGACGCCGGGGCCTGCTTGGAAAGGACTCTGCGGCGGCGACACGCTGTGACTGTATTGCGGTGAGACTTGAAAGCGCACGTCGTACGCGCCCTCGGCTGCGACGATTTGATAGTTCGCGATGCGGCGGTTCGATTGCGCCAGCGCAAGATCGGTATTGCGCATGAGCGCCATCGCGACGGCATCATCAAGCGAGATGCCGACGAACGGCAGCTGGGCGACGCCGACGATCTCACTGGCAGGAGCACCTGACTGCGGCGCTTCGTAACCGGGAGCGATATCGGGGACCGGAGGCAATACCGGAATGCTCGGCGCGGCGGGCTGCCCGCTTTGTTGCAGATTCGTCCCGCTCGGTCGCGCGCTCGCAACCGGTTGCGGTGTGACCGCGGGAGCCGGCGAAGGCGGTACCCGCGGCTGGGCAAGGATCGCGGTCGGCGCGACGAGGAGTGCGCTAAGCCACACGCTCAGCGCGAGCGAGAGAGAACGGCGATCCACGGATCTTCTTTCGTTAGTGCGGAGAGCGGACTACTTGACCCGAACGGATGCCTCGACCGACATGCCGGGACGCAGCGGTTTGTCCGCCGGCGGGTTGTCGAAGAGGATGCGAACGGGCAAGCGCTGCGTGACTTTCACGAAGTTGCCGGTCGCGTTTTGCGCGGGCACCAAGCTGAACGTATTTTGCGAGGCCGGTCCGATGGCATCGAGGTGGCCTTGGAATGTCACGCCTTTATAGGCGTCGACTTTGAGGTCGACTTCCTGGTCGGCTTTCATCTTCCCGATTTGCGTTTCTTTGTAGTTCGCCGTCACGTAAATTTTGCCCGAGGGCACGATCGCGAGCAGCGATTCACCCGGCGAGACGGTCTTTCCGACTTCGACGTTTTTCGCGCCGACGTAGCCGTCGATCGGCGAGACGATGGAGGTGTTGTTCACTTGATCGTGCGCGGTCCGCACCTGCGCTTCGAGCGCGGCAACTTGTGCGTATGCGGCATCGGCTTGAGCCTGCTGCGCACTGACACGATACGGCGAGCCCGACTCGGCAAGTTTGCCTTCCGCGGTCGAGAGTTGACCTTGCTGGGTGCCGATCTGCGACTGGGCGGCGGCCGCGGTCGAGGCTGCGGCAGAGACGCGGACGCTTGCCTGCGTCACCGTCGTCTGAGCGGCGGTGACGTTGTCGATTGCCGACTGATACTGCGCTTGCGCGGCGGCTTGAGCCGCGCGAACAGCGTCGAGCTGCGAGCGCGCGATGTCGCCCGTCGAGACGAGCGACGCCGTACGCTGAGAGTCGGCGTTGGCACGCGCGAGATTCGCGCGGGCCGCCGGTACTTGCGACTGTGCGACGCGAAGTTGGGCCTGCGCTTGTGCGACAACGGCTTTCGAAACGCGGATTTGCTGGAGCGATGACTGATACTGCGCGTCAGCACTTTGAATACCCGACTGCGCGGAGCTGATACCCCCGGAGGCCTCTTGATTTTGCGCCGTTTGCGTCGACTGCGTCAGTCCGACGGATGCTTGTGCGGCGCGCGCCTGCGCGCGCTGCGCATCGCGCGCGGCCATCGCCGAGGCGAGCTTGGACGATTCGTCCGTGTTGTCGAGGCGCACGAGGACTTGCCCCTTGCGGACCGCCTGATTCGTATCCACAAGAATAGCCGAGACGCGTTCGCTGATCTTGCTCGTGATCGTCACCGTATCGGCGTCGATCTTGGCATCGTCGGTCGTTTCATGCGTGGAGGCGTACGCGAAGTATTTAATCCCGAAAAAGAGCGCGGCGATCACGACGATTCCGATCCCGACGACCACGGCGATCGAGGGACCTTTGCGGGCTGCTTTCACCGACTCGGACGCCGGCGGGACGGTTTCGCCGCGCTGCGTTCCGCTGGCGGACCCGTCGGCTTTTGGCGGGCTCTGCGTCTGGGACTCCACGGTTTACTTGCTCCTTGCGCCGTTGAGGAAAATGGTGACGAAATAGTCGACGATTGCGGGGTCGGGATCGTAGCTTTCCCACAATTTTCGCTGGATGACGTACGAGACGATCATGCCCATAAAGCAGCGCGCGTGAACCCGCGGATTTCCACCGAGCGTGCCGGCCGACACATGTTCGGCCAGATATTCGGTGAGACGGTTGAGGATTTCGTTTGGTCCCCGCCAGGTCGTGTCGAACGTGACGGCATCGCGCGCTTCCTCGGCCATCGAGATGACGATCATCTCGCGATTCTCGGAGATACGCTCGAGCATGAGCCGGCCCATCGTCTTGAGATCGCGTTCGATATCGCCGGTCGCCTCGTTGATGATCGCCTTAAATTGTTCGACCGCGCAGAAGTGCTCGCGCATCGCATCGAGCAGGCCGGTCTTCGAACCGAAGTGACGGAAGATCGTCGCTTCGTTCACGCCGGCGACTTCCGCGATCTCGCGCGTCGTCGTGCCACGCGTTCCGGCGCGCGAGAATATCTCGTGCGCCGCCGTCATGATGCGTAAGCGCGTCTCATCGGGCGATGAGGTGCGGGCGTGCGCGGCTTCTTCGATTTTGAGTAGCATCTAGCGCGCCTTCGTGAACACGGAATCGTCGAACGCGACGTTCGTGTGGTAATCGGTGTAGGTGGCGAATGCCGTGGCAGAGATGTGCGGGATGTCGATCGTCGCCGTTTGGCTTGCGAGCACCCAGAAGGGACCCTCTTCGCGGAACTTCTGCGTCATCACGATCGTGCCGCCGTCGTAATAGTGGTACTCCATCGCGTCGATCTGCCACGCGATCGGATCGACGAGGACATTTTCGTGATCGATCATCCCGCGCACGCGCTGCACGAGTTTGAGCTCGATGTCCTTATGCCCGTCGACGACGCGTTCGCCGACTACGGTGATGACGAAGCGCTTCTCCCAGTTCGAGGGATCCCCGATGTCGGTGTACATCTTCTCGAAGCCTTTGGCATACGAAGGTACGCGCTCGAAGGCGACTTCGTAATTGTTCGGGCGTTTGAAATACGTCTTCCCATCGAGCCTGGGCGCGGCGAGGTTTGCAAGGGGCGTGAAAATCGAGAGACCTTTGCGAACGTGCACGTCGACGTGGACGTGCGACTGATAGCTCGCAAGACTCGGATTTTTCTCGACGACTTTCGCGATGATCGCGGTCGGCTCGAGGGCAGCCGCCGGTTCGGTCGTTTGGGCGAAGGCGGGCGCGAGCACGGCGAAGACACCGATGAGCGCGGCAAGCGTCGCCGCTTTGAGCGATCCCACACCGCCACGGCGCTTGGCTTTCGGTTCATCCGCCGTCAGAGCGTCGATGGAGAACACGTGATCGAGTCCCGTGATCCGCAGCGTTTCGCGGACGTCGGCCCGGCCGGTGGCGATCTCAAGACGCCCGCCGACTTCGCGTAGAAGGCGAAGTGCGGCGATCAGCGCGCCGATCGTGCGGGCTTCAAGCTTCACGAGAGCGTCCGGTCGGACGGTGAGCGTCGGGCCGTGATCGCTTGCATCATGGTGCGCGAGGAGCGCCTCGACGGCCGAAGCGATTTGGGCCTCGGGCGGCTGGGCGGGGTTAACGGTAAGGTCGAGGTATTTTGTATCCAATGAGTTCATCCATCAATGCGTGTGAGTACTTGCACACACATCGTACCGTTTGCTCCACCCGAATGCAAGTGCTTACACGCATTCCCACTTGCATCGGCCGAGCGACGTGGTAGGACCGGAAACCTTAGCGCTGCTGAGCGCAGCTGCGGGACTGGAGACGGCTACCATCTACCTCGCGCGACTCGGCGCGGGCCCGCCCGCCCGCGCTGCGCTCGATGATGGCGAGCTGCTCTATCCAGCGAGCATGATCAAAACGCCGCTTGCCGCGGCGGTCGCAAACGACGTGGCGAGCAAGCGCCTCTGGTGGGGTCAGCGCTTCGAAGTGGGCGCCGATAACATCACGGTCAACGACGCGCCCTCACCGATGAAGGCGGGGTACGTTGCGACCGTCGCGGAGTTGGTCGAACTGATGCTGCAACGTTCGGACAACGTGGCGACCAACGTCCTGATCGATATCATCGGCCGTGCCCGGGCGACCGATTTTTGCGCCTCGATCGGCCTTGAGGGGACGGCGATCCATCGAAAGGTCTCCGGATCGCAGCCGCTCATCGACGACTCCGAGGCAACCGGCCGCAACGCCCACCCCGCGCGCGATGCCGCGACCCTGTTCGAGGCAATCGCCGCCGGTCGTCTCGCGGGCGCGTCGATTCTACGCCGCACCTTATCCGAGCAATACTGGCAGTCGAAGCTGCCGGCCGGACTCGAGCCTGGAGACCGGTTCATGCACAAAACGGGGGACACCGATGAGGTCTCGCACGACGGTGGTATCCTGGACCTCGAAAGCGGCGAGCGCTACGTTCTCGTCGTATATACGCGACTCGAATCAAATGAGGTGAACGACGCGCGCTTCGGTGCGTTTATGCGTTCGCTCCGTCCGCACTTGGTCGGTGCCTAGGGAGCCCTGCCGTTGTCGATCGTCCTAGATTTGCTGCCCAATATTCCGCGTCTCGATGAATTCGCGCACTCGCTTGCAACATCGGCCGATGCCGTGCGCACGGCATCCGAAGCGATCGCTGCCAACGCGCAAGAACAAACGATGCTCATGGCCGCACTCGCCGAATCGGCGGGTCTGCTAGCCGAGGAATCCACCGCGACCGTCGCACGCTTAGAAGCAACGCAATCCGAGGCCCGCAGCGCTGCAAGCGACCTGACCGACTCGCTGCACATCGTCGAAGAATTACTCTCATCGGTCCAACGCCTGGCCGAACTCTCGACCGGCACTGCTGCGGCGATGGACGACTTTGGCCGACTCATGGGCGAGATCGGGCAGATGACCGAGTTCGTCGAGGACGTCAGCGACGAAACGCAATTGCTCGCGCTCAACGCCGCGATCGAAGCCGCGCGTGCCGGCACGCACGGCCTCGGCTTCGCGGTCGTCGCGGGCGAAGTTGGCCGCCTTGCGAAGGCGACGAGAGACTCGACGCACGCGATCAACGAGCTCGTCCAACAGATTCAAGCGCAGGCCGAAGTCACGATCGCCTCGGTGCGGCAATCGGCAGTACGATCGGCAGAATGCGCGCCGATCGCGATCGGTGCGCGTTCGTCGCTCGAACGCGTCGCCGCTCTCGCGCAGGACGTGATGCACGCGCTGCAAGAATCCGTCGCGATCGGACGCGCGCACGCCGAATCATCGACGGCGATCGGACGCGAGACGCAAACGCTCGCGCAAACGGCAGAAACTCAGGGGCGCCAAGCGATCGAAGCGGCCTTCTCGACGCAACGCCTTGCATACTACGGGGCGGAGATCATGTATTTCTCGCGTCCCGCGCATCCGCGCGATGAGGCTATCACCACACTGCGTTGTGCCACGCAACTTCCGCCGGGTTATCCGCCATCGCGTGCGTGGGAGCGCTTCGCGCAGCTCGTCCGCGACCGAACCGGCGGCCGAATCACCGTCGAATTGCAAGTCCCATTTACCGGCAGCGAGCTCGAGATGCTCATGCAGGTGCGCTCGGGCCAACTCGACCTCGTAAGCGTTACGACGTATATCGCCGGATCGCTCTTGCCGCTCGCGCAAGTATTCGATCTGCCGTTCCTCTTCCCGAGCGCGAGTGTCGCGCACCGCGTGCTCGACGGCGGTCTCGGTGCGCGCGTTCTCTCTGCGTTCGAACCTTTTGGGATCACCGGCATCGGGTATTTCGAAAACGGGATACGTCACATGACGAGCGCTTCGCGCGCGATTGCGACGCCCGCCGACGTCCGCGGCATGCGCGTGCGCATCCAAGATTCGGTCGTCTATCTCGCCCTAATGCATGCGTTTTCAGCCTCGCCCAAAGTGATGCCGTTCGGCGACGTCTACGATGCGCTCAAGTCCAGTACGCTCGACGGTCAAGAGAATCCGCTGGCGAATATTTACGGCGCCAAGCTTCACGAAGTCCAACGTCACCTCACGCTGACCGCGCACACGTACAACACGCAAGTCGTGCTGGCGAACAGCCAGACACTCGCGCGACTCGGTGATGAGGATCGCGCGCTCGTCCTGGACGCGATGGCCGAGGTCATTCCCTGGCACCGCGCGATCGCGCACGACGAAGAAGAGCACGCGCTGGCAGAACTGCGCAAGACGATGAACGTCCGCGATCTCACCGAATCCGAACGCGGCGCGTTTTCGCGCGCCGGGCACTTCGTGTGGGAACGCATGCGGCCGCTCTTCCCGGATGACATCTACGATCTTCTCCTCGGCGGCGAAGCGCACAAGATCGATCATCCCGAATCTGCCGAAGCGCAGCGTGCGGCGCGCCGCAAATTCCAACTGCACGACATCATCGAGGCAATCGACACCGCGATCTCGGCGGTGCGTACCTCGGCGACGGAATCCGCGATGCACGGCAAAGAGCAAACGCCGCGTCTGCTCGCCCTCGGCGAGCTCTCGGCAGAGATGTCCGAACGCAACAACCAGATCGCAAACGACTTCACCGATTTGCTGATGCGTTTCGCCACAGCACAAGATGAGGTGCACGCGACGCGCGAGACCGTGCGCGGACTCGCCGAGGCGGTCACGACGCTTGCGACCATGGCGATGGAGAGCCGTCGTGCCCTCACGCAATTCGGTGCTCTCATGAAGCAAATCGGCGAGATCATCACGCTCGTGCGCGGCGTCTCCGACCGCACGAACCTGCTCGCCCTCAACGCCGCAATCGAAGCGGCGCGCGCCGGCGATCACGGCACGGGCTTCGCTGTCGTCGCAACGGAAGTACGCAGCCTCGCCGACAAGACGCGAGCCTCGACGCAGCAAATGCGCGGGGTTCTTGCCGATCTTGACGGGCGCGGCAAAGCCGCGGCGACTGCGATCGCTTCGGGCGTGGGCGAAGCCGAAAAGAGCGCGAAGCAAGCGGGGCTCGCCGAGGCGGCACTCGCGCGCATCGACTCGTTCACCGAGAGCATCATCGACACGCTCTCGGAGGCGCAGCGCGAGGCGACGAGCGAAGGCCAGCGCGCCTTTGCCATGCACGGCAACTTCGAAGAGATGTCCATGCTGATCGACTACCATAGCGACGAGAGTTTACGCTCCGTCGAATCGACCCACGAACTCGAGCGCGAACGGCAGATGCTTTTCGCCGAAGAGTCGGGGCAACTAGCGGGGAGCGCCGCGAACCGCGCCTAAACGAAACAGCCACTCGATTGGAGACTTGAATTCATGCGTACGTTTCTCTCAATCGCCGCAATCGCGGCAATCGCACTCGCGACGCCCGCATTCGCGGCCGGCAAAGGTCCGGCCGCCGGAAAGACGGTCAAGGCCGGCGTGATCGCCGACGTCACCGGCGGCGCCGGCGTGTATGGCACGCCGCAGAAAAATGCGTACGAGCTTGCAAACGACGACATCAAGAGCGGCTCGATCGACGCGGGCGGCGCGAACTTGAGCTTCGACGTGCAAGACGCTGCGAGCGACGGCAACCAAGTCGCAACGCTCATGCAGAAATTTACGACCGACGGCAGCGCCGTCGTTCTCGGACCGACGCTCTCCGGCGAAGCGAAAAAAGCCGACCCGATTGCGGTAAAAGCAAACTTCCCGGTGCTCGGCACGTCGACGACTGCCGACGGCGTCACGTCGCTTGGTTCGTGCGTCTATCGCGTCTCGCTCTCAGAGGCCCAAGTCATCCCGACAACGATCAAAAAAACGCTCGCGTCGTGGAAGTACAAAACCGCCGCAATCATCTACGGCGACGACAACGCCTTTACGAAAACCAATGGCGAAATCTTCAAAGGGCAGCTCGACAAAGTAGGCGTGCAGATCGTCGATACCGAGACCTTCCATCAAAAAGACGTCGACTTCCAAGCCCAGCTCACCAAGATCAAAGACAAGAAACCCGACCTCATCGTGATCGGCGCGCTCGCGCCCGAAGGCGTGAAAATCATCGCGCAGGCACGGAAGCTCGGCTATACCGGCCACCTCATGGGCGGCAACGGCCTCAACTCACCGACGATCTATAACGACGCAGGCCCCGGAGCGGCGGGCACGGCGGTGGGCGCAGCGTGGTTCATCGGCGCGAACTACACCGGTAACAAGGCGTTCGTCGAACGCTACAAAAAGCGGTTCGGCGGCGACCCCGATCAGTTTGCAGCGCAGGCATATGCCGGTGCGCAAGTCATCGCCGCGGTCGTCAAGAACGGTGCGACGACACCGGCGGAAATCTGCAGCGGATTGAAGGCCCTGCCGATCGCAAAGACCGTTCTCGGTCCGATCGGTTTTGACGGGAACCGCGATGTGAAGAGCGCGCCCGTGATCTTGCAGATCGTTAAAGGCGGCTTCGCCTACTTCAAGTAGCGCGTGCTTCTTCAGCAACTCGTCAACGGGCTCGTCGTCGGGTCCGTGTACGCGCTCTTCGCGGTCGGATATACGCTGGTCTTCGGCGTGCTCGACATCCTCAATCTAGCGCATGCCGCGATATTCATGATCGCGGCGTTCGCGACGTATGCACTCGTCGCAGCGGGTTCTCCGCTGTGGCTTGCGTTCATCGGTGGCTGCTTCCTCGCAGGCGTGGTTGGGATCGCGCTCGATCGGGTCGCGTTCGCGCCGCTGCGCAAACGGAACGCCGGGACACTCATCCCGCTCATCTCGTCGATCGGCGTCTCGATCATCCTCGGCGCAATCGCGCGCGGCATCTGGGGTATCGACGAGCGGCATTTTCCGATGGCACTGGGCGATGCGCCGCCGATCCATCTCGGTGCGGTCACCGTTACCACCGTCGAACTCGTCACCTTCGGCGCCGCGCTTGCGCTGATGCTCGGCCTGAGTTACGTCTTACGTGCGACGACGCTCGGCCGCAACATCCGCGCAGTCGCCGAAGATCGCATTGCCGCCGTCCTGCTCGGCGTCGACCTCGAGAAGACGATCGCGATGACGTTTTTCATCGCCTCGGCGCTCGGCGGCGCGGCGGGGATTCTTACCGGACTCCACTACAATAGCGTCACCGTCGACATGGGCGCGGGGATCGAGCTCAAAGGCCTTGCCGTCATCATTCTGGGCGGCATGGGATCGATCACGGGCGCCGTCGTCGGCGGATTCATCCTCGGTGCCGTCGAGACGCTTTCGGTTGCGTACATCTCATCGAATTGGCGCGACGCCATCGCCTTCGGCGTGATGTTTTTGATTCTGGTCTTACGTCCGCGCGGACTGTTCGGTAAGCGCACGCTGCGCGCCGCATGATCCTGTTCTTCACCTCGCATTCCAAACTGTTCGACCAGCTTGCGATCAACGCGCTGCTCGCGCTCTCGCTTTCGGTCTGCCTCCAAGCCGGCCAGCTGGCGCTCGCGCAAGCCGCGTTCATGGGGATCGCCGCCTACATTGGTGCGATCCTCGCCGTCTCGGCCGGCTTACCGCTCCTCCCGTGCATATCAATCGGCGCGCTCGGATCGACGCTCGCGGCGATGCTGCTGGCGCTTCCCGTACGCGGACTACGCGGCGTCTTTCTTGCCATTGCGACGATCGGCTTCGGTGAGATCCTGCGCATCGTCGCGAACAACCTCAAACTGACCGGCGGCGGTGAGGGGCTCTCGCAGATCCCGGCCGATGCGAACACATTCGTCATCTATGGCGCGCTCGTCGTCGTCGCGATCGCACTTTTTTTTCTCAGCCGCACGAAGTTCGCACTCGCGATCGCGCTCACGCGCGAAGACGAGACGGCCGCGCGCGGTGTCGGCGTCGATACGGCGGGCGTCCGCTTTTGGACGCTCGCGCTCGGCGGTGCGATTGCGGGAATCGCGGGCGTGCTCTACGCGCACTCCAACTTCTTCATCACGCCGGCCGATTTCGGTTTCGGCCGGATGGAGCAGATTCTCGTCGCGTGCGTGATCGGCGGATCGACGAGCGCCCTCGGCGCCGTCGTCGGTTCGATCGTCCTCACGCTCCTGCCCGAAACGATTCGGTTCCTCGCCGACTATCGCGAGGTCACAAACGGCGCGATTTTGCTTGCCGTCGTGCTCTTCGCACCCCAAGGGATCTCCGGACTCTGGCGCGGTCGGCGCTCCTTGTGAGCGGCCTCGAACTCGCGGGTGTTACGGTGCGCTACGGCGGCGTCACCGCCGTCCGCGACGTGTCGCTGGCCGTGGAACCCGGCGCCGTGCTCGGACTCATCGGGCCCAACGGCGCAGGCAAAACCAGCATCATCAACGCCGTGACCGGAATCGTCGGTATCGACACCGGCACGATCGCACTCGACGGCAAACGCATCGACGGCATACCGCCGCATCGTATCGCGCGCTCCGGCATCGCGCGTACCTATCAAAACATCCGGCTCTTCGGCGCACTCGACGTTCGGACCAACGTCGGTGCCGGCGCGTTCACGCAAAAATCTCGCCTCGACGACCGCGCGCTACGCGCGATCCTCGCACGCGTCGACCTCGCCGATGTCGACCTTGACGCGCAGGCAGCAGCCATCAGCTACGGCGACCAGCGGCGGCTCGAAATCGCGCGCGCACTCGCCGCCGAACCAACGGTGATTTTGCTCGACGAGCCCGCCGCGGGCATGAATCCGGTCGAAACCGCGCGCCTGACCGGCATCATCCGCACGCTTGCCGCAAGCGGCATCGGCATGCTGCTCATCGAGCACGATATGACGCTCGTACGTGCTGCATGCGATGCGGTCGTCGTACTCAATTTCGGCGAAGTCATCGCGCGCGGCACACCCGCAGCGATCGCAGTCGACCCGCTCGTCGTGGAAGCGTATCTCGGAACGGATGCACAGAGCGCATGACATCGCTCTTGCGCGTCGAGAATCTGCGCGCCGGTTATGGCAAAGTCGAAGTTCTGCACGACGTCTCGCTGGAAATCGAAACGGGGATGCTGTGCGCGATCGTCGGCGCGAACGGCGCCGGAAAAACGACGCTCTTACTTGCGATTTCAAGCATCATAGCCAAACGCGGCGGCAGCGTCACCTTCGACGACCTGGATATCAGCCGCGTAGCACCGCACGACATCGTGCGTCGTGGACTCGCACACGTCCCCGAGGGTCGCCGGATGCTTCCCACCATGACGGTCGACGAGAATCTGCTAATCGCAGCCGCCCTCGTACCGCGCGGCGAACGTGCTCACACAATCGCCGCGCTCTACGCACGCTTCCCCATTTTGGGAACTCGTCGCAACGTACCGGCAGGCTCGCTCTCCGGCGGAGAACAGCAAATGCTCGCGATTGCCCGCGCCATGGCGACCAAACCACGACTGCTCTTGCTCGACGAACCCTCGATGGGCCTCGCTCCCAAACTCGTCTCCGAAATCTTTGCGATCGTCGCGGAACTGCGGTCAGCGGGCACGACGATCTTACTCGTCGAGCAAAACGCGCGCCGGGCGCTCGGGATGGCCGATCGCGCGTACGTTCTCGAACGCGGACGCATCGTACTCAGCGGGACGGGTGCGGAACTGGCGACGAATCGTGACGTCACGACGGCGTATCTTGGAACGAGTCCGACCTAGCTTTGAGGACCAATCGCGACGATCGCGATATCGTCTTGAACACTCAGGGGTCCGACATCGATCGCCTCGTCGCGCCGTTGTCGCACGGCGCCCGGTGCGTTCGAATCCTCGACGCGATACCACGACACGTCCTCGACGACGACGCTCAACGCTTCCATTTGGTTACCGTGACCCGCGTGCCGCGCGCGTCGGAGTCCAAGGCGAAGAGATCGACCAGCCGCCGGCTGCCGGGCAAGCCGAGTCCCAGACCTCCGGCCGTACTGATGCCGCAGCACGAACGCCGACGCGTCCATTTTCTTCGACGAGGGCAATCCGTGCGATGCCCCCGCCGCCGTGCATGAGGGCGCTGCGCGCAAGTTCGCTTGTCGCGGTGATGATTTTGGTTTGATCGACGATCGAGAGTGCCGCCCGAAGCGCGCACGCGCGCACTTCGTCTAACGCGCACGACATCCGCACCCGTCGAAATGTCGACGCGCATGCCGACAACGATCGTCAAAGCATCGAGCGCGCGTGAAATCGACGCCACCGTCGCGAGCATCCGAGCGATGAACGTATCGACGATATCGAGCGCCAATATATCGATGATGACGCCGGTCGCGGCGTGCTCGACGATTTGGTTCGAAAGGTCCTCTTGCAAGAGCGGCGCGGTGTCGTCCCCAAGATCGCTTGGAATCGACGCGATCGGCACCCGGTCGATTTTAACGACCGGGACGAGCTCGCGCCGAGTTTACGGACGTGCAGGCAAACGCGAGCTGGAGGGCTCCCGCCAGATTCGCTTTGGTCGGCATGTCCCCCAAAATCAATCCCGAGGTCGACGATCGTCTGCGCGATTTGCGGCCGGATTCCGGAGATGACGCACTCCGCGCCATCAGCCGCGCCGCGACGGCCGTTTTGACCAAATGCAGCGCGACTTGCGTGCGCGCGGAGTCGAGCGTTCCGACGAGAGGCACAGCAAGGATCCCGTCCCAAAGTTTGATGACCGGTGTCGGCGTAGTCGAGCGTGCTGGCGTCGTGGATCGTACCGAGAACGGCATCGCGAAGATGGCAAACGCCGTCTCCGACGGCGTAAATCCCTGACGCGCGCGCACGCGAATATTCAGCAAGAATCGCACGCAATTCGTCATAGGCGGCATTATCAACGTCAATACCGCCGCCGGAAACACCCGACGCGAGTGCTTCGAAGATCGGACGCATCCGCCGAACTGCGACGCCCACGGGAACGCGCCCCTACCGCCTCCATCCAACGCGGGGAAATTCGCTCGCGTTGGTCGTGAAGCAGGGTAACGATCCGATGCGTCGCTTTTGTCGTCGGCTTGATGTTGTACGGTTCCGTATGAGTGGATGCGCGCCCCTAAGAAAAAGCTCAAAAGAAGGCTCTTCCGTCGCGTTTTTCGCTCGATTAATTACCGTTCCAGGCGGTGAACGCGGCAGGCCGTTTATAGGGTGGCCCAACGGCGATATCGATATCCAGGTGCTGCGCAAGTTCGATCTTCCGCGGATCACCAGGATAGAGCCGACCCGCCACCCAGACCATCACTTTCTCACCTTTACGAACCTTCGCGCCGGCGACGTTCGTCCGCGACAGCGGCTGAGCCCAAATATCGAAAAACTCACCGAGCTTGAACGTCCGGTAACGGGGCGACTCGATGTGTACGATGCCATCAGGCGTGTGCGTGTGAATCCAGTACAGGCACGGCGTGGCCAGCGGCCTCCCGACGTCCTCCGGAATGACGACCGGCTTGCCATGATCGCTGATCGCCACGTGCGGATGGAAGTGCAGCAGCGCCCCCTCCGCGGTATCGCACGGAATGCCGTCGACCGGAGCGCCTTGCGGGACGCCTTGCGCCCTTGCGGGAGCGCCCAAAACGAGCAGTGCGAGCATGATCGAGGCCGTCAGTTTGTGCATAACGCTGTGAATTTCTGCGAATAAGTTCGATTTCTTGTGGACGGCTTGTGGATCGCGCGCATGGAGCATTGCAAAGCAAAATTACGCCTGATACCTTTGGGGTACGTCAGCGATGACGGGCGAGTTGCGAGGCTCGCGGCTCACCGACCGACGAATGCAAGTTCCGAGGGACGTGACGCCAAGGACGCCGCTGTCGATCGAGACACGGATACCGGTTCGACGGAGTACACGCTTCGGCGAAACGCTTCGGAGACTCGATAGGGAAAAGCTCCGAATCTCGCGCTTTCAAACGCCCGGTGCCTTTGCATCGGGCGTTTGTGTTTTTTTTGCTCCTTTCGATTGTGGCTTTGAGTTCCGGGCGACATAGTGCCGCTTGGGACGCGCGAGGCGCGGCAGTTGGGCGAGAGGCCGGACTAATCGTACCGCGCGGCGAGGCGCTGCGCGATTTCGCGCGCGGCGTCGCGTGCACTCGGCGGCTCAAGCACTTCGGCCTCGGCGCCCCAGCCCATCGACCAGCGTACGATCTCGAGCGGATCGCCGACGCGATACGTGATCTCAACCGATCCGTCGGGTCGACGCACGACGGCGCGTTCGCGGGCGACGTTCGATGCGGCGGCGGCTTTCGCGACGATCGCCGAAAACACGACGGTGACGGGTTCGAGCGACTCGGTTTGGATCACGCCGCTCACGGAATTCGCGCCGAAGGCGTCGAGGTTGAAACCCGCAGGTTTTTCGTAGGTGGCCGGCAGCACTTTCGGTTCGCTGATGTTATCGACGGCAAAAACGCGCATGTCACTGCGGCCGTGATCGTATCCGACCATGTAGATGCGGCCCGATGAAACGATGAATCCGTATGGATCGACGCGCCGATCGGTGAGAGTACCACGCTTGTCGACGTAGCCGAAACTCACTCGTCGACGCGCTCGCTCCGCCGTCTGCAACGTGTCGAACACGCGCTCGACCGTCGGATCGAGCGCGACCTCATCGAGTCGAATCGTAAACGAGGGCGTCGACTCGATCTCGGCGTTCGTGCGCCGGTCGCTCGAACCGAGCAGCTTCGTCGTCGCCTCATCGATGTAGGTAGCGAGCGTCCCGCCGAGCGACGAGCCGAGCCGCTTGAGGGTGACGAGGCCGAAGAGTTCGCGCTGACTCAAGTTGAGGCGCTTGAGACTGTAACCGTCCGAAAAACGATACGTCCCCGCGCCGCGATCGAAATACCACGGGAAACCCGCATCGGCGAGTACCGCAAGATAGCGCCGCAGGCTGCGCGTCGAGGGCGGCTTACCCTCGGCTATGCGCTCTTTGAGTTCTTCGAACGCGTAGACGCCCTCGTCAATTGCGCTTAAGAGGCGGACCAGCAGGACGACTTTCGGTTCACTGCGCTCTTCGACCATTGGCACACTCTTCGGCACCGGCGTCGAATCGGTCCGCTTTTGCGGGGCGACGTCCCGATCGAAATACGCGCACTGCGCGGGGGCAATCGGCATGTTCGCCGGGTGCGGCCTTTGGCGATGCCGAGTCCCACTCACGCGTACGCCGGGTCCGTCAAATTCAGAAAGTGGCCGGTCGTGCGTGCGCCGGACGGATCGTCGAGGAACGTGTGTTCTTGGCCATGAAGCGCGCTTCGGCAGCCTGAATCGAAGAGCAGCGGCGCGGCGCCGTACTTCGCGTTCACTTGCCGTCGGCATCGCAAGCGCCAAGTCGCCGAGCATGGTGGCCCGCCGAGCACTCGAGCGGGCATTCAGACGCGGCATCACCGCCGTTCGTGGAGGGGATCAAACGCTCCAGGCATACCGTCCCGAGTGAAGAAAACTTCCTCCATCCCGCAGAGTAGGGGACTACTTCGCTGCTGCTTTTTGCCTTGTCATTATAATAAGGAGACCGCATGGCTGATTCAACTTCGAAAACCGCGATGGAACGCTCGGAATTTCTTCGCCGCACGGGCGCGCTAGGCGTGGCCGGAGCCGCGTCTCTCGGTTTTCCGCTTCTCGAAACGATTGCGGCAGACGCACGCCCCCTTTCTCCTGCGCGCGACGTGATCGCCGCCGGCGGCGGCGCGACGATCAAGATCGGACACATCGATGGATTCTCCGGCGTGTACGCCTCGGCGTCGGAGTCGCAACAGCTCGGTCTGCAGATGGCCGTCGATGAGGCGATGAAAAAGAACAGCCGCATCAAGTACGAGATCGTCAAAGGCGACGACACCAGTAAACCCGCCGTCGGCAGCACCGAGGCCAAGCGCTTGATCTCGCAAGAGAAAGTCGATGTTCTCACGGGTGCCCTCAGTTCGGCCGTCGGCCTCGCCATCAGCTCGATCGCCGAGGAAAGCGGCATCCTCTTCCTTGCCGTCGGCACGCACGATACGAACATCACCGGCCCCAAAGCCAACAAAGTGACGTTTCGTCAAACCTGTTCGAACGCAATGCTCGCGAGCGCCGTGGGACCGGCTTTACTCAAGCATGGCAAGAAGTGGTACTTCCTCACCGCCGACTACGCGTTCGGAAACGATGCGCACGATCGCCTCAAGAAAATTCTGGTCGCACGCGGCGGTGCCGAAATGGGTGAGGACAAACATATACTCGGTCAGACCGACTACTCGTCGTACATGACCAAAGCGCGCAATTCGGGCGCGGACGTACTCGTGTTCTGCAATTACGGACCCGATACGCAAAACGCGGTGAAAGCCGCCGTGCAGCTAGGCCTCAACAAGACGATGCTCTTTGGCGGCATTCTCTGCGGCAACGACGTCGCCGTCGGACTTCCGGTCGACGATATCGTGGGATCGCAGTGGGGCTACGTGTGGGGGCCGGAAGCCGGCGGCGCACGCACCACGGCGATCTACAAAGGCCTAAAAGCACGTTCGAAAAACGTCGATTGGCGCCAGTATCTGGGCTACATGGCCGGTGAATCGCTGATCAACCGCATCGAGGCCACCGGCTCGACGGATGCCGCCAAGCTCGTCGCCGCGTTTGAAGATTACCACTACGACGCCGGCAAAAAAGACAAAGCTTACTTCCGCAAATGCGACCACCAGGCGATCCAGAACACCTACTCGGGTGAGATCGTCTCGAAGAACAAACGCAAGAGCGACGGCGAGTACTTCGTCATCTCATCGAGCGTCGGCGGCGAATTCGCAGCCGGTTCCTGCACCAATCCCGACAGCGAAGCGGCCGCGAAGATCTTCGCCGGTCAGACGATCCCGAAACGTGCCGACTATACGGCGCAAAGCCTCAAGTAGCGCAACCCTCAAAGCACGCGAAGACCGGACGGTTCGCACCGTCCGGTCTTTTTTTGCGGCTCTACTCGTACTCGGGCGGCCAGAGATCGGCAACGACGATATGCAATCCCGAAAAAATGTCGGGCAATTCGGTGAAATCACCCTCACCGAGAATCACCGGCTCTGCATCGTGCCGATGGACTTCGACTCGAACGCATGGCCCAGCGGATGCGAATCGACGAACGTCAAAAACAGTGCGGTCAGGTAAGCGACGACGCTCGATGAGAGTACATCGTGCGGTTACGCCATCACAATCTCGCCGTTGCGGAACGCATTTTCGCTACGGCGCGCGTTTGGGAAGTGCGACCGCCGCGATCTCTTCGAGCGCATGCGCGCGTGCGGCGAACGCGTCCACGCCCTGCGGCAATTCGATGACGAGCGAAAACGCCGACTGCGCCTCGTTCATCCCCACAAGATAAATCGCGTGCGCGACCGCTGGCACGAGCCGCTCGCGCACCGCAGCGAGAAACACGGGAAGATCGGTCGCTTGCGGAACGGCGAAGGGTACGCTGAGCTGCTCTCCGCCGCGCGCGAAGCTGGTGAGCGTCGACTGAGCCAGCTTTTCGTTCGGAACGTAGATGTATGCGCCCGCCGCGTCGCGGACCGTCGTGATGCGCCACGAAATATCCACCACGTAGCCCTCGCCGCCGTCGAAGCGAATGAAATCGCCTGGGACGACTTGGCGCGATGCGAGCAGCGCGATCCCCGCAAATAAATTCGAGAGCGTATCTTTCAGTCCGAGCGCGACGGCAAGCCCCCCGACCCCGAGCGCCGTGAGCGCGGGCGCGATCGAGATGCCGAACGTGCCGAGCGCGACGAGGAGGCCGATCGCGACGATCGCGATCCGAACGACACTGCGAATGACCGAAGCCGACGGTAAGAACGCGGGAATGAAGCGGCCGGAAAGTCGCGCTGCAACGATCGTGATGATGATGACGAAGAGCGCGCTCCAGAGTTCGGTACCGCGCTGCACGAGCGCAACGCGCGCGTCGCCGAAGATGTCGATCATCCGGCGCGATTCGTGCGGTCGAGCAGATGCGCGAGCGCGTACACGTGCGAGGTCGCCGGCGTCGGAACCCCGACGAGCGCTCCGAGTTCGACGACCGCGCCGACGAGCGCATCGAGTTCGAAGGCTTTTCGAGATTCGAGATCTTGCAGCATCGAGGTCTTATGCTCGCCGACTCGCCGGGCACCCTCGATGCGCTTTTCGATTGCTATGTCGACGGGCGAACCCAATCGCTCGGCAATGGCGATGGACTCGGCCATCATCTCCGCGACAAGAGCATGAACGGCGGGATCCTGGGCCATCGCGACGAGTGTCGCGCGCGTGAGCGCCGAGATCGGATTGAACGCGGCGTTCCCCAGCAGCTTCACCCAAATATCTTTGCGAATATCCGGTTCGACCGGCGCTTTGAGACCGCCGGCGACGAAATCCGCCGCGATCGCCGCGGCTCGCGCACTCAGCGTGCGGTCGGGCTCCCCGAGCGAATAACGCGTCCCTTCCAAGTGCCGGATAACACCCGGTTCGACGATCTCGGTCGATGAGTAGATCACGCAACCGAGTACCCGGGCCGGATCGATCGTCCGCGCGAGAACGCCGCCGGGATCGACCGACTCCACCGTGCGACCGTCGTACGGTCCGCCGTTGCGCTGGAAATACCACCACGGGATGCCGTTCTGCATCGCGACGATCGCCGTACCCTCGTGATTGAGGGCGTCCAGTTCGTGGGCGATCGCCGCAATCTGCTGCGCTTTGAGCGCCAGAATCACGACGTCGACCGGGCCGACTTGCGCGATCGTTCCAACAGCCCGCGGATGCGCCGTGAAATCGCCGCGTTCGCTGATGATCCGAACGCCGCTTGACTGCATTGCAGCCAAATGGGGACCCCGCGCGAGCAGGGTGACGGTCGCCCCCCCGCGCTCGAGAGCCGCACCGACGTACGCTCCGATCGCCCCCGCACCGATGATGGCATAGGATTGGCCCACTTAGGCACCTCCCTTGGATGGCTTAGGCCTGCCAAGCGCGTAGTGCTGGCGCAGAGTTAATTTTCGTATCGCTCCACCTTGTGTGAAAGAGAGTTCCGTGCGCAAACGTTGGCTCCAACTGAGTCTTGGAATCGTGGCGATGGTAATGATCGCCAACCTGCAGTACGGCTGGGCCCAGTTCGTCCCTCCGATGGTGGAGACGAATCATTGAAGCAAGGCGGCAACCCAGTGGGCCTTTACGCTTTCCGTCCTCGCGGAAACGTTTCTCGTGCGAAGACTATCTCATCGACCGGATCGGGCCACGTCCGATACCGGCGCCGTGATCGGCGGGGTCGGCGCGAGGATCGTCTACGGCACGGCGGACGGCAACGCGCTCAAGTGGTTTCCAGACCGACGCGGCCTTGTAGCCGGGCTTACCGCCGCCGGATTCGGCGCGGGAGCGGCGCTCACGGTCATCCACGACCTTCGGCTGGATTCAGGACGCGATCCTCATCACCGTTGCGTGGCATCGTTCGTCGTCCCGCTCGGCTCGATCATCACGGCGGCAACAGGAGCGCGCGATGCAACGCGAACGGGCAGAAACCGAAAGCATGCACGGCGAATTCGCCTCCGGTGCACCAACAAGAGAGGCTCTTGCCTGATATGACGCTCGATGGATTACTGGCGAACGCGCCCGCAGAGAAATTCGCGATCCTTACGCCGGAAGGCGCCAGGATCAGCTATGCAACGCTGCGCGCGAGCGTGGCGCGACTTGCTACGGCGCTCGTCGAGCGCAATATTGCACCGGGCGATCGCATCGCCGCGTCCTTCGCCAACGGCGCGCCGATCGTGCACGCGTTCTTCGGGGTCGCCGCGGCACGAGCGACGTTCGCGCCGCTCAACGCGGCGTACACCGAAGACGAGTTTCGCTTTTATCTCGAAGACATCGGGCCCAAACTCGTACTGCTCGCACCGGGAACGGTGCCGGCGGCACGTGCCGCGGCGATTTCGCTCGGCATCCGCGTTGCCGAATTCTCGCTTGACGAGGGCGGCCTGCCGCTGGTCGATGGCAAATCGCTTGCGGCGGCCGCATCGAACGACACGGTCACCGAAAGCGACGTCGCACTTTTTTTGCACACCAGCGGAACGACGAGCCGACCTAAAGGCGTGCCGCTCTCGCATCGTAACCTCACGACATCCGCACTGAACATCGGGAAATGGTACGAACTCGGCCCGAGCGACATCTCGCTCTGCGTGATGCCGCTCTTCCACGTTCACGGCCTGGTCTTCTCAACACTGGCCACGCTCGGCGCACACGCAAGCATCGTCATCCCCGAGAAATTTTCCGCGAGTGCCTTCTGGCCGACGGTCGCCGACTTCGGCGTCACCGTCGTCAGCGCCGTTCCGACGATTTACCGCACGCTGCTCTTGCGTGCCGACGATGACCGCGCGCCGCATGGCGGCGAACACACGGTGCGCTTCTTCCGCTCCAGCAGTGCCGCGCTTCCGGCCGTCGAGATGCATCGACTCGAAGCGCGTTTCGGCGTGCCGGTAATCGAAGCGTATTCGATGACCGAAGCCGCGCATCAGATGTGCGCGAACCCGCTGCGCGGCGAACGGCGCGCGGGATCGGTCGGCGTCGGCGCATTCGTCGGCGTGACGATCCTCGACGAACACGACAACGAACGCGAACCGGGCGAAGTCGGTGAGGTCGCGGTCAAAGGCGCGAACGTCACGAGCGGTTATCACAACAACGACGCCGCCAACGCCACATCGTTTACGAACGGCTGGTTTCGTACCGGCGACTACGGCATTCTCGATGAGCGCGGCTACCTTACGCTCGTCGGCCGACTCAAGGAATTGATCAACCGCGGTGGCGAGAAAATCTCACCGGTCGAAGTCGACGAGGCGTTGCTCTCGCACGACGGCGTGATCGAAGCCGTCGCGTTCGGTATGCCCGATGAGAAGTACGGTGAGGTCGTCGCGGCTGCCGTCGTCTTGAAGCCAGGCGTAAGCGTCGATGACGTGCGCGCGCATGTCGGCACGAAGCTCGCATCGTTTAAGGTGCCGACCATCCTGCACGTGACCGATGCGATCCCAAAGACCGCCACCGGTAAAGTGCAGCGTCGCTTTGTCGCTGCGGCCTTCGTGCCCGAGCCTGCCTAACGGCAGGCGTCGGTCACCTTGAACATCCCGGGAACGCGGCTCGTCGTCAGATACGTCGAGCCCATCCCATCAACGAACATCTGGGCGATAATTGAGCCCGGAAATCCGGTGCCGATGGAACGCTCGCAGGCGAGTTGTCCGTCGAGCCCGACGACGCCGTATACGTCGAACGATTCGATCACGTAAAAGCGATTGTCGGCGCCCGCTCCCATACCGCGCACGGGCGCGAAGGTCGGCAGGTCGATCGTCTGAATGATGCGGTCGTGCACGCGGCCGATGCGGCGCGTCGCGGTCTTCCCGCCGGTATAGAGTGGAAACCAAACCGTGTTGCCGACGACATGCAACGATGCGGGGCGCAGGTCGTCTGCGATTTTAAGAATCTCGACGTGGTCGGCGCGATCGATGCGAATGAGGCCCGCGATTCCATCGGCCGCGACGACGATTTCGTTTGGGAGCGCTGCGATCGAACCGTGCGCGATCTTGCGGCCGAGCGGAATGCGATGCACGATGCCCGTCGCATCGAAGGACTCGACGGCGTTTGCTTCGAGCACATCGGTGTGCGCACCGTCGCCGGCGATCGCAAGTGCGGGAGAGGCGAGCTCAATCGGGAAAAAACGCCCGCTCGAATCAACGCGCTTCGCGCTGCCCTCACCGTCGGCAAACCAGAGCGCGCCGTCACCGCCAATCGCCTGCGCGACCAAACCGAGCGCGCGCGGGCGTTCGATCGTCTGCGCGGGCTGCCCCGCATGACTTACGAAGAGCACAGCAGGCCCGATGCCGATAAGCGCCGCGTCGCCATCCGCGAGGAGGGTGAGGTTCTGAAACGTTGCTCGTTCGGGGAGCGCGTAATCCGGCGTACCAGTCTTCGCACGTTCCGGCCGACCCGCGGCCACTTGCGCGGGCGCGGTTCCCGCACAGGCAAGGACGAGAGCGAGAATGACGAGAGCGCGCACGTTAGGCCGTCACGGCGGCCGCGGCACGTTCGAGTCCGAGCTGTGCAATTGAGGTCTCGCGCATCTTGTACTTTTGCACTTTCCCCGAGACCGTCATCGGAAACGACTCGACGAAGACGATGTAGTGTGGGATCTTATAGCGTGCGATCTTGCCGACACAGTGCGCGCGGATCGCGTCCGCATCGACGTTGGCATCGGGATGGCACACGATCCACGCACACAACTGCTCGCCATATTTTTCGTCGGGGACGCCGATAACCGAGACGTCTTTGACGCCGGGCGTGGTGTAGAGAAATTCCTCGATCTCACGCGGATAGATGTTCTCACCGCCGCGAATAACCATATCTTTGATGCGGCCGCCAATATTGACGTAGCCTTCATCATCCATGATCGCTATGTCGCCCGTGTGCATGTAGCGCGCCGCATCGATGCTTGCGGCCGTATTCACCGGATCGTTCCAATAGCCGAGCATCACGCTATAGCCGCGCGTGCACAGTTCGCCGGGCGTACCGACCGGGACGATCCTGCCGAACTCGTCGACGATCTTGCATTCGAGGTGCGGGTGGACTTTACCGACGGTCGTCGTCTGTTTTTTCAGCGAATCACTCTTACCGGTTTGAAACGACACGGGCGACGTCTCCGTCATTCCGTAGCAGATCGTCACTTCGGGCATATGCATCTCGGTCTGCACGCGTTTCATGACCTCGACCGGGCAGGGCGAACCCGCCATGATTCCGGTTCGCAGCGTATCGAGCTTGTAATCTTGGAAGTTCGGCAGCGCGAGTTCGGCGATGAACATCGTCGGCACGCCGTAGAGCGACGTGCAGCGCTCCTTCTGCACGGCATCGAGCGCGAGCGCCGGATCGAACGTACCGCTCGGAATCACCATCGTCGCACCGTGCGTGATGCAAGCCATGTTCCCGAGTACCATCCCAAAGCAGTGATAGAATGGTACCGGGATGCACACGCGGTCGCGCTCGGTGTAGCCGCAGCCCTCACCGATGAAGAACCCGTTGTTGAGGATGTTGTGGTGCGAGAGCGTCGCGCCTTTGGGGAATCCCGTCGTCCCCGAAGTGTATTGAATATTGATCGCCTCGTCGAATTCAGTCGCCGCGAGCCGATCGGCCAGCGCTTGCGGTGCCATGTCGGCGGCGAGCGCGTTGACGTCGTTCCAGCGCAGGGCATCGGGCAGCACGTCGATGGATTCATCGCCGATCGCAACGATCGTTCGCAGTTCGGGGAGATCGGCGCGCACCTCGGCGAGCATCGCCAAATACGCGCTCGTCTTGTACGCGATCTGCGTGAGCAACACGCTGATGCCGCTTTGGGTGAGTACGTACTGCAATTCGGAGGTCCGGTAGGCGGGGTTGATGTTGACGAGGATCGCACCGATTTTCGGGGTCGCATACTGCGCGATCACCCACTCGGCAGAATTGGTCGACCAGATGCCGACGCGGTCGCCGTGCCGCACCCCGAGCGCCATGAGGCCGCGCGCGAAGACGTCAGTCGCAGTCTTGAGCTGGGCGTACGTCATGCGCAGGCCTTGATGCACTGAGACCACTGCTTCACTCGCCGGAAAGCGCGCGGCGATTGCATCGAAGTAGTTGCCGATCGTCGCACCGATGAGCGGTACGGGGCTGGCGCCGTGGACGTAGCTCTGCATGCAGTCGGGTTCGACCCTTGGGAAAATTTCTTTCCCAACGCTCGAGCGAATATTCCACGGGTCGCACCCGCCATGCCCAGATCGCGCCACGATCTCTTAAGGAATTAGTTGACGCCGCCGTGCACTCATGCTACCGTGCGCGTGTGGCCCGCAAGAAATCGCCGACGCTCACCGAGGCGGAGTACCGTCTCATGGACATTATCTGGAACCGCGAAACCGTAACGGTTGCAGACGTGGTCGACTCACTCGGTGACCCGCCTCTGGCCTACAACACCGTCCTTACGACGATGCGTATCCTCGAGCAAAAAGGCTACGTCCGCCACAAAGCGATCGGGCGCGCCTTCGTCTATAAAGCGATTGTCGAACGCGAAGAAGCGCAGCGCAGCGTCGTCTCGCACGTGGTTTCTCGCTTCTTCAACAACTCGCCGCGCGAACTCGTGCTCAACTTGATCGAGTCGGGCGAAGTCGACGAAGCGGAACTCGCGCACCTCCTCGCTCTCCTCGAAAGGAAACGCAACACGCCGTGATTCTTGCACAGTAGCTGACAAAGGGACCTAGGTGCGGTCGAAGTCGTTCTGACGCGCGTGTCGCGCGTAGGTCGAATGCGGATATGCACTGACGAGCCACGAGTGAACGCGTTCGGCGCGCTCATGCGCTTCGTCTGAGTCCACGCGGTGGTAGAGGCCGTCGAGCTGATAGATGTAGCGCGGCAGCCAAGGGTCGAGCGGGTAGCGGGCCTGCCAGTCGTGCAGCGCGTCTTCAACAGCGCGCGCGCTGTTGACCACGCTCGCATCGTCTTTGGAACCGTTCTGCGCGTCGCGCTGCAGATCGTGCAGCATGTTGCGCATGCCAAGAATACTCAAGCGCTGGCGGCCGAAGTATTCATCGGCGGGAGCCACGAGGTGATACGCGGCTTGAACCGGGACCGGGACAAAAGAAACGAACGGGAGCAACAAGCCCACGATAGCGACAAGACGCAACGTCTTCATCCAGGATCCTCCAGAAAGGGTCCGCAAAAATCCACGAACCTCGAGGGAGCAACGAAAGAACGAGGCCCTCGGTCACCTTGTTAGCAGCCGATCATTAATTTTCAGCTACGGTTCCTGGGCGACCGAGCAGGCGCTCCGAGGACGCCGACCGCGTCCGGAGAAAATTGCCGTATGGATGGCTCGCAGTGGCTCACTACGGTCGCAGAACGCGTCCGTCGACACATCCCGGATGTTGAGGTTTCGACGCCGGATGAGGATCTCACTACGATGATGCTCGGGCGGCGCGGAGTCGTCTTACACGTCGTCGGCCAGCGGGTGATGATGGCCCCATCAGTTTCGCGCGGTACGACGATCGCCGATCGGATTGACAGCCGCGTCGAGCATAGTGACGCGCTTGTCTATTCGCTCTCGGATGCGACGATCGACGAAGCGGCAAGCGATGTTGCAAAGCACCTGCGCGAGGCGACGTTCTCGACGTCGTAGGCGCTAATCCGGGTCTGCGAAGAGCATCTCGAGATCTTCGCGCGTAAGCGATTTTGCAACCGCGCTATCGGCCTTGATGACGGTTTTCGAGAGCTCGCTCTTGCGCTCTGCAAGGGCGCGAATTTTCTCTTCGACCGAGCCTCGTGTGACCATCCGATACGCCGTGACCGGACGATGCTGCCCGATTCGGTGCGTGCGGTCGATGGCCTGACGTTCGACCGCCGGATTCCACCACGGATCGTAGAGCACGACGTAATCGGCAGCGGTGAGCGTGAGGCCGACGCCGCCCGCTTTGAGCGAGCAGAGGAACACCGGCGCGCCGTCAGGTTTCATGAAATTCTCGACTTCGGTCTGACGGTCGCGGTCCTTGGTCGAACCGTCCAGATAGTTGAAATTGATGTTGCGTTTCTCGAGCGCCGAACGCATGATCTTGAGCATCGAGGCAAACGCAGAGAACACGAGCACGCGATGACCGCCGGAGAGCACTTCTTCGATCGTCTCGATGAACGCATCGAACTTGGCGCTAGCTTCGGGTTCGTCGATATACGCTGGCACGAGCAGACCGGGATGCGCGCAGACTTGACGCAGTCGCGTGAGCGCGGCCAGTACGTGCACGGTCGTGCCTTCCATCCCGCCTTGACCGTCGAGCTGTGAGAGGACGTCGCGGCGCGCGGCCTCGGCGATACCCCGATAGAGTCGTCGCTGCAGCGGTGAGAGGTCGCACTCGATGACGGCCTCGGTGCGCGCGGGGAGTTCCTTTGCGACGTCTTCTTTGGTGCGTCGCAACACGAACGGTTCCAGACGCGAGCGGAGCGCACGCACGGCCTTCTCATCTCCGTCGGCAATCGGATTTTCGAAGCGGCGGCGGAACGACGATTCGCTGCCGAGCAACCCCGGCTCCACGAAGGCAAAGATTGCCCATAGGTCGCGTAGCGAGTTTTCGACCGGCGTGCCGGTGAGCGCTAGACGGTGATCGGCTCGCAGGTTGCGCACGACCCGCGCGATTTGCGAGCTCGGGTTCTTCGCGTTTTGCGCCTCATCGAGGATCAGCGTGCGGAAGTTGAACTTCTCGAGGATCGCTGCATCCAAACGCGCGAGCGCGTACGAGGTGATGACGACGTCGGCGTCTTGCACTTGCTCGAAGCGTTGGGCGCGGTCGCTGCCGGACTGCAGGCGCAAGGTCTTGAGGTCGGGTGCGAAACGCGCGATTTCGGTCTCCCACGTGTGCGTGACCGACGTCGGCGCGATCACGAGCGATGGCGCTTGGCCTTCCGTTTGTTTGCGTCGCAGCAAGTACGAGATCACTTGAATCGTCTTACCCGTACCCATGTCGTCGGCGAGGACGCCGCCGAATTCGAACGATGAAAGATAGGCGAGGAAGTCAAGACCTTTGCGCTGATAGCCGCGCAAGATGTCGGCAAGTTCCGCGGGCGGGGCGACTTCTTCGATCCCCTGGAAATCGCGCAAACGTTCGCGCAGGCGTTCGACTTCTACGGGCAGCGTGACCGAGGCAAACGATTCGTGCAGTTCGTCGCGTAGCGCGACGAGTGCGGCGAGGCCGTTCTGTTTGCGCTCCGAGATTTCGTTGATGAGCTGGCCACGCGAACGCAGCTGGCTGACGTCGACGAGTTTGCCGCGCACTTCGGCAAAACGACCCGTCGTACTGAGCAGTGCCGCGAGTTCCTTTTGCGTCAGAGCTTCGCCATCGCCGATGAAGACATCGACGCTCAGTTCGAACCAGTCTTGGCGCGGACCACCGTCGGCATTGGGTTCCGAGGGACGCGTGGAGATCGCAATATCGATCTTGCCGCCCTCGCCGCCCAGCGCCGAGAGGCTGTCGTCGAGGCGCACTTCGACGTCGTCCCACGTCGGCAGCAACTCTTTGATGACCGTCGCGGCACGGTCGGCGGAGTGCAGCGCGAAGCCATCGTTCCCGCGCGGCACGAACCCGGCATCGATGAAGCGTTTGGAGAGCCGGTGTGCGACGTGCGCGCCGAAGCGCACGAACTTCCCGTCGACTTGGGCGATCGCGCCGTGAATCGAGAACGTGGTGCGCGCATCGGTCGAGCGGTCCACAAACGCGAGGCGCGCGAGCAGCGCACCCTCACGCCACGCCATGCGCGCGAGCAGCGCCGGTTCGAGGGCATCGCTCACGCCGAGCGACTTCCGTTCGTCGGGCGGAAGGAACGGAGCGACGCGCGCGATCGTCGCCGTCGAGGGTGCGGTACCGTTGGTCGAGGCCTGATCGGCGGCGGCTTCTTGCGCGGCGGCAACGATCTTGCGCGGATCGAAGCTCGCATCGAGCAGATAGGCAATGCGGTCGACGATGAGCCACGCTGGCGGGCCGTCGAGAACGAATGCCTTGGCAGGCTCGTGACGACGGCCATCGCCGTCCTCGAGCGTCGGGACGAAACGCGGTCCGCGACGCGTTGCGCGCAGCCGCAGGCCGCGCAAGTCGATCGCGAAGGGCGTCAGTTCTGAGGGGTGGCGATTTTCGCCGGGTGCATCGTCGAAACGTAGACGCGGATGGCGCGCGAGTCGAAAGAGCGCGCGCGCAAGGGCCTTTGGAGCCGTGCGCGGGCCGAAGGCTTCTTGCGTTGCCTCATCGTGAATGAGTTCGCGGTCGGACTCATCCCAGTCATCGCCGGGCGTGCCGTCCATCATGGTAAGGATCGATTCAGCGTCGCGAATCACGCCGCGCAAGCGCGGCGTGTCGAGATAGAGCGAGCCCGTGAGCGTTTTACCGTCGGTACTCGAGACGACCGGCCAAACGCTTCGAGCTCGCGCGCGGGGCGGTTCGACATCGAGTGTCGGCAACCACGTGTAGTCGTGTTCCTCGCCGGGCTCCGCGCCGCCGCCGCCGGCCGCGACCGGAACGGTCGCGCTCTGCGTGCGGACCGCTTCGAGCGTTGCCACGATATGTTCGCAAATGCCGCTGCCGCCGCAACTGCAAATGCTTCGCAATGCCTGGGGCCCGGTACCCGTCGACCATTCAATGAGAACGTTCACGGCCGTCTTGTCCTTGACGGTCGATTCGATTTTCGCTTCTTCCACTACACGAAGCACGACGCGCCCGCTCTCTGCGAGAGCGAGCGCGACGCGCGTGAGGTCGCGGGCGAACCAGTTGCCGATCGACGCCGGTAAGCGCGATCGCCATGTAGCGAATGGGGTCAAGCCGGACGTACTTCTACGTCGGTTGCGCTACTTCCGGCGGCGGAGCCGCAGGTGGTTCGAACGACGGGATTTTGCTGAATTTCAGCTTCTCCGGATTGTCCTGGTCGACTTCGGCGAGGATGTGGTCGCCCGATCCGAACCGGCCGCGGAGCATCTCCTCGGCGAGTTCGTCCTCGACTTCGCGCTGAATCGCTCGACGTAACGGACGCGCTCCGAATTGCGGATCCCAGCCCTTCTTGGCAAGCAGCGCTTTCGCGTCTTCCGTGACTTCCAGGTGCATTTCTTGCGCTTTGACTTCGCGAATGACTTTTGCCAGTTCCAGGCCGACGATCTCTTCGATCTGTCCGCGCGAAAGCTGGTGGAAGACAACGATTTCGTCAACGCGGTTGATGAATTCCGGCCGGAACGTGTGCTTGACCTCGTCGAGCACTTTGTTCTTCATCTTCTCGTACTGCTGTTCGTCGGTATTGCCGCCGTCTTTTTGCGGACGGAAACCGATGTCGGTCGACGACGTGATTCCGGTGGCCCCGACGTTTGAGGTCATGATGATCACTGAATTTTTGAAGTCGACAACGCGCCCTTGCGAATCGGTCAGGCGACCGTCTTCGAGCACTTGCAGTAAGAGATTGAAGACATCCGGATGTGCCTTCTCGATTTCATCGAGCAGCACGACGCAGTACGGACGACGGCGCACGGCTTCGGTGAGCTGTCCGCCCTCTTCGTATCCAACGTATCCCGGAGGTGCACCGACGAGACGCGAGACCGCATACTTCTCCATGTACTCCGACATATCGATGCGGATCATGGACTCTGAATCATCGAATAAGAATTCCGCCACGCTGCGCGCGACTTCGGTCTTTCCGACGCCGGTGGGGCCGAGGAAGATGAACGAGCCGATCGGGCGTTTGGGATTCTTAAGGCCCGCACGCGAACGACGGATCGCACGCGTGATGACCTCGACAGCTTGATCCTGTCCGATGACGCGCTTGTGGAGTTGCTCTTTCATGCCCAGGAGTTTGAGCGTCTCGGCCTGCGCGAGCTTCGCGACGGGAATCTTCGTCCAGGAGGACACGATGTAGGCGATATCTTCCTCGGTCACTTTGATGACCGCATCGGACTTCGATTTCTTGTCGTTCCACTCGGATTCAAGGCGCGTTTTCTCCAACCGCAGCTTTTCTTCGCGATCGCGAATGGTGGCGGCTTTCTCGAACTCTTGCGACTTGACGACGGCTTCTTTCTCAGCCTTGATCTTGCGAATCTCGGTCTCGACGTCGCGAATCTCTTTGGGCGGCAGCGATGCTTGCAGACGCACGCGCGATGCGGCTTCGTCGACGAGATCGACGGCCTTATCGGGCAAGAAGCGATCGGAGATGTAGCGGTCGCCGAGCTTGGCTGCGGCAACGAGCGCTTCATCGGTGATCGTCACTTTGTGATGCGCTTCGTAACGTTCGCGCAGGCCTTTGAGAATTTCGACCGTTTCGTCGACCGAGGGTTCGCCGACCATAATCGGCTGGAAGCGGCGTTCGAGCGCCGCATCTTTCTCGATGTGCTTGCGAAATTCGTTGAGCGTCGTCGCGCCGATGCACTGAAGTTCGCCCCGCGCGAGCGCCGGTTTGATAATATTCGATGCGTCGATCGCGCCTTCGGCCGCGCCCGCACCGACGAGCGTATGCAGTTCGTCGATGAAGAGGATGATCTCGCCGGCGGCGCCGCGGATCTCATCCATCACGCGTTTCATGCGCTCTTCGAATTCGCCGCGGTACTTCGTGCCCGCGACAAGACCCGCGAGGTCCAGCGTGATCACGCGACGATCGCGCAGCGGCTCGGGCACTTCGCCTTTGATGACGCGCTGTGCGAGACCCTCGGCGATGGCCGTCTTGCCGACGCCGGGTTCGCCGATGAGCGCGGGGTTGTTCTTCGTGCGGCGCGAGAGAATCTGGATCACGCGTTCGATTTCGCTTGCCCGGCCGATGACCGGATCGAGCTTGTTCTCGCGCGCCAGCGTCGTGAGATCGCGACCGTAGGCATCAAGAGTGGGCGTCTTCGACTTGCCTTTGGGTGCCGGCGGCTGGCCTTCGGCTCCGAGCAGCGAGGTCGTCTGGACGCGCACTTTTGCGGGATCGACGCCGAGATTGGTGAGCACGCGAGCGGCGACGCCTTCACCTTCGCGGATCAACCCGAGCAACAGATGCTCGGTGCCGATGTAGTTATGGTTGAGTTGTCGCGCTTCTTCAAACGCAAGCTCGATGACGCGCTTCGCGCGCGGTGTGAAGACCATTTCTTGCTGGACGGTCTGTCCGCCGCGGCCGACGATCGCCTCGACCTCTTGGCGTACCTTCGCGAGGTTCACGCCGAGAGTTTCGAGGACTTTCGCGGCTAGGCTTTCGCCCTCCGAAATGATCCCGAGCAGAATATGCTCGGTTCCGATGTAATTGTTGCCGAGTCGTTGCGCTTCTTCTTGCGCTAGGACGATGCTGCGCCGTGCGCGTTCGGTAAACGGTTCCCACATAGACATGACGGTTAGACTCCCTGAACGTTCCTCACCGCATTAAATCGGATTTGGTTGTCTTTTTAACCATCGGCGAATCGCAACAGTTTCAAACCCAAGGCGGCTTGTCCTAGCGAGGTTGACGAGTTCATGAAAATAGCGCGGTGACTTGAGAGGGGGTCGCCCCGTATCTGAGAATTTGGAACCGACTTTCGCCCTGCGCCGCCCAGGTAGACATTTTCTTGCTAATCGATATCAATGCCGGTCTTTTGACGGATCAGTTCGTCAACGGCGTGACCTTGGGGATGCTCTACATCCTCGTCGCCCTCGGGCTGAACATCATCTTGGGACTCATGGGGGTCATTAACTACTCCCATGGGGCTTTTTTTATGCTCGGCGCCTACCTGACGTTCACGCTCGCGCCGCATGTCGGCTTTTGGCCCTCGATCGTTTTATCCGCCGTCCTCGTCGGGGTGATCGGGATGGCATTTGAGTTTCTACTCGTTCGGCGACTGTATAACCGGCTTCCCGAGTACACGCTGCTGCTGACCTTCGGCACGGCGCTCATCTTTAAAGACATCGTGCGAGCCGTTTGGGGCGACGACGCGGTTCGGGTGAGCATGCCCGACTACTTGAGCAACCCAATCAACATCCTGGGGCTCCAGCTGCCCTTCTACCGCGACGTGTTCTTGGTGATCGTGACGATCGTCGTTTTGGCGATCGTTTGGCTGCTCCTTAACAAGACGAATCTCGGCATCATCATCCGGGCCGGTACGCGCGACGCCGAGATGGTGAAGATCCTCGGCATCAACATGCCCGCGATGTTCACCCTCGTCTTCGGCATCGGCTCGCTCATGGCGGGCCTCGCCGGGGCGCTGGCCGCGCCGATCTACGCGGTACAGCCGGCGCTTGCCTCGCAGTGGATCATCCTCACCTTCGTGATCGTGATCATCGGCGGCATCGGCTCGTTCTGGGGCGCAATCGTCGGCGGGCTTACAATCGGCATCCTCTCGAGCATGATGGAATTGGTCTGGCCGCCGGCAGTCGAACTCACGGGCTTTGTCATCATGGGCATCGTGCTCTTGATCCGCCCGCGCGGTCTCTTCGGCGTCGAGGGTCTCTTCGAGTGAAAAAGTTGCTGCAACATCCGCTGCTGTGGACGGCAGTGGTCTTCATCATCCTGCCCTTCGTCGCGGGCGCGAATCCGTTCGTCGGCAAAGGCGGCTTCATCGACATCGCGACGACGATGGTCGTCTTCGCGCTCTTTGCGCTCGGCTTCAACCTGCTTTTCGGTCATCTGGGCGAGCTCTCGTTCGGGCACGCGATGTTCTTCACGATCGGCGCCTACTCAACCGCGCTGTATACGAAGGGCTTCACCCTGACGATCGGCTCGTGGACGATGCACCATGGACCGGCGGGCAACGCGCTCGTGGCGCTCGCGATCGGCCTCGGCCTTGCACTGCTGCTGGCGTTCATGCTCGCGCGTTTAGTCGTCCCGCGTTCGAGCGGCATCTATTATTCGATGATCACTCTGGCCTTCGCGCAAGTCGTGTTCTTCGTGACGTACAAATTCGGCGATTTCACCGGTGGTGAAGACGGCATCCAAGGCGTTGCGCGGCCGACCCTGCCGGGTTTTCCGGCTGGCTGGCTTTCCGACTCGCTGCACTACTATATCTTCGCTGCGACCACGGTTTTCGTGCTCTCGTGCCTCGTCTATTGGTTGATCAACTCGCCGTTCGGCAGCGTGCTGCACGCAATCCGCGAGAACAAGGAACGCGCGCGGTTCCTTGGCTACGACGTCAACAAGTACCGCGTCAATGCCTTCGTCATCAGCACGATCTTCCCGGCAATCGCGGGATGGCTCTGGGCATACTATCAAACCGCAATCAACCCCGATGCCGGGTCCATCGAGTACAGCGGTAACGTCGTCATGATGTCGCTGCTCGGCGGCATCCAAACGTTTTTCGGCCCGATTCTCGGGGCGATCATCTATTGGGAACTCCAGAACAACATCTCGCAGGGCACGAAGTTTTGGGAAGCCTGGATCGGCGTCGTCTTCGGCGTGTTCGTGATCGTCGGACCGCGCGGCATCATGGGCATCATCGATGACATCCGGCACTATGGATTTGCAAACGCATTCAATAAGAAAGCGCGTCAGAAAGTCGAGATATCAGAAGAGCTTCCACCCCTTGAGGAACACGCCGCGGGAACGACAGTGGTCAGGTGAGCTACGCCTTCAAAACCGAGGGACTCACGCGCCGCTTCTCTGGCTTCACCGCTGTCAACAACGTCACGATCGAAATTCCGACCGGCGGCGTACGCACGATCATCGGGCCCAACGGCGCGGGAAAAACGACGTTCTTCAATTTGCTCAGCGGCCGCATTCCGCCGAGCGAAGGCAAGATTTTCTTCAACGATAAGGACATTACGGCGCTCCAGCCGTACGAACGCGCGCGGCTCGGGATCTCGCGCTCGTTCCAGATTACCAACATCTTTGCGAAGCTCACCGTGCGCGAAAACGTCCGGCTCGCCGTGCAAGCGGTCCACGACGGGAAAGCCAACTTCTTCCTCCCCGCGTCGCGGATGGGCGATCTCTCGGTGAAGACCGAGCAACTCTTGCACGACGTCGGTCTTTTCGATGCGCGCGATAATCGCGCGGAGAATCTTTCGCACGGCGATCAGCGACGGCTCGAGATCGCGCTCGTCCTCGCACGGGACCCGCAGGTCTTGCTGCTGGACGAACCTCTCGCGGGCATGTCGCCGACCGAGACGTACGAGACGGTCGAACTCATCAAACGCATCGCGCCCGGCCGCACGGTGATGCTCGTCGAACACGATATCGACGTCGTGATGGCGATCTCCGAAACCATCACCGTCTTTCAGTCCGGCGGCGTCCTCGCCACCGGCACGCCGCAAGAAATCCGCGGGAACGAAGCCGTTCAGCGCGCGTACTTGGGAGAACTCGCGTAATGCTTCTCGAGCTGAGCGGAATCAACGCCTACTACGACAAGAGCCACGTGTTGCAAAACGTCTCGATCAACGTCGAGAAAGGCGAAGTCGTCGCGCTCTTGGGACGCAACGGCAGCGGCCGTTCGACCACGCTCAAGACGATCATGGGGCTCGTCACGGCAAAATCCGGTACGATTAAATTTCACGGCAAAGACATCACCAACCATACGCCGTTTTCGCTCGCGCAAGCAGGCATCGCATTCGTTCCTGAGGACCGCCGCATTTTCCCGAACCTCACGGTTGGCGAAAATCTGCGTCTCGCGGCTCTTGCCGGACGCAAAGGCCCCTGGAACGAGAAGCGGATCTACGAATACTTCCAAGTGCTGGGCGAACGCAAAGACAAACCGGCCAAACTCTCCGGCGGCGAACAGCAAATGCTCGCGATCGCGCGGGCACTCATCGCAAATCCCGAGATCATTCTGCTCGACGAGCCGATGGAGGGGCTCGCCCCCTTGATCGCGCGTAATGTCGAAGAAGTGGTGCGCAACATCAAGGCCGAGGGCAACACGATTCTGCTCGTCGAGCAGAACGCTCAGGTCGCGATGAGCCTCTCCGACCGCGGCTACGTCCTTGCCAGCGGTCGCGTGATGGGCGAAGGCACGATCGAGGTGCTCAAGGCCGATGGGGACATGATGCAACGGTACCTCGCCGTTTAAGGGATGCCCCTGCAAGCGCCGAATAGCTCGAACATGATGACGCGCGAGGAGACCGACACGCATTTTACGCGTCGGCTCGAATCATTCAGCGATATCGTCTTCGGCTTGAGCCTCTCCATCGTCGCGCTCCAGCTCGTACCGCCGAGTCATCCGATCGATCTCTTCCTCCACCCGCTGGGGTTAGTCGGCTTTGGCATCTCGTTCGGAATCGTCGCGATGTTCTGGACATACCAGCATCGACTCTTTCTCTATTTTTTCTTTCCCGACCGGATCATTATCGGCTTGATGTTCGTCAAGCTCGCGTTTATCGCGCTTATCCCATTTGCGCTGCAACTCTATCTGAAATTCGTGCTCGATCCGGTCGCGCTTGGGATTTACTTTGGAACCTTTGGTCTGATCATGGCAATCGATGCGATAACGATGATCCGGGGATTCTTACGCTTTTGGAATCGTTTTGACGAACCGTTCCAGGACCAGTATTGGATTCGCTTGGTCCGCATCTGCATGATAGCCGTGTTGCTGTTCTGCGCTGCCGTCGCCGCGCAATTCGGCCAACGCTGGTACATCGCATCGATCGCGTTGATCCCGATCTCCCAGTTGATCGTTCGCCGCCTCGTGCGGCGCGTGCCGTCCTCGATCAGCAAAGGATTTGCCGATGCGTGATGGCGTCGGCGAACGCGGCACCCGGCCGGTTGCTCCGGCGGTCGCAAACGCGATCTTCGCGGCAACGGGGGCGCGCGCACGGAGTCTTCCGTTCGTGCGGCACGGCTTCACTGCCTGAGGTCGTCCGCGTCGTGCTCGCCGCGGGCGCAGCACGACGCTTCGGCTCGGCCAAGCTCCTCGCCACGTTCGATGGGCGAACGCTGCTCGCGCGTGCGCTCGATGCGTGCGGGGATGCGCCGAGCATCGTGGTCGCAAGCCACGAGATCGCCTTACACGTCGCAGCATCGACCAAACGCCGCGTCATCATCAATACCGAACCCGAACGCGGGATGACGTACTCGCTCAAACTCGCCGATGGTTGCATTACTGCGGATGCAGCCATCGCGGTTTTACTGGCCGATCTGCCCTATGTCACGCAGGGACTCGTCGACCGGGTCGTTGCTTCCTACAACCCCAGTGTGGACGTCGTCTCACCCGAACACAACGGCCGACCGGCCCATCCGGTGGTCTTCGGACCTCGCGCGCGAGCGCTGCTCGGCGGAATCGCGGACGGCGATACCTTACGCGAACTCCGCGGCGACCCACGCCTGGTGATCCACGCGATGCCGATTGACGACGTCGGGGCGATCATGGACGTCGACTCCCCAGCCGACCTTGCCCGGGCCGCGGCCTGGAACCAATCGAACACATAAGACGGTCGTGAGACCGGAGGATCCTTTATGCCGACAACCGAGCAAGTCCGTGAAGCCTTAGCGACCGTCGAAGACCCCGAACTCCATATCGGAATCGTGGACTTGGGCCTGGTTTATGACATCGCCGTCGAGGGCGAAAAACAAGACGACGTCACTGTCACCATGACGCTGACCTCACCGATGTGTCCGGTAGGCCCGATGTTCAAGCAGGCCGTGCAATCCAAAGTCGAGTCGATGGACGACGTGAAAAAAGTCGAAGTCGTGCTCACCTTCACGCCGCCGTGGGACCCAAAGACCATGGCCTCCGACGATGCCAAGGTAACCCTCGGAATCTGGTAGCAGCGTGGATTTGGCAGAACCGACCGCTCGAGTAGCGGTCGGTTTTTGACGTTCGACTTTTACAACGATCGCGCCGACAGCGATCCGAATTCGGTCCGATTCCCGCTCGGAGAGGCGGACATTCGTCGCAACGACGATGCGCATCGCACCAACATTCCACACGGCAGTCTTGACCAATTCAAAACGAACGCATCCACCGATCTTTCCGCGGCGTCTTTCCCGAAAAAGCGGAACAATTCACGAGACTCGATCAAACGATTGCGGCGTGTCTTGAGGCGTCGCTAGAAAGCTCAGGGCGCAGATGCCGGGGCGCCACTGAAAGCTTACATCGAATTGTCGCCGCGGGCGCCCCGAGAACGCACGATCGGAACCCGCAGTTTCTGGATACCTCGACCGGGACGGCGGTCTCTTCACGTACCCGTCGCCGCAATTATCGATTACGCCGCGTTGCCTCACAGGGAAGAGATGCCGCCGGTTGGCGGAGCTGCTGTCGGTCGGGCCGAAGATTTCGCCGATGGAGTTCATGGGAAATGCCGCCCTGGAACGCGGTGCTCTTGCTGAGAGCATGCGTTTTGCTGCCACCCGCCTGCGCGATACATCGCGCCGCATCTCCGATAATTCCGCAATGCAGAGCGTGGGACTGCAAGAGATCGCCGACGCCTCCGAATCGATGGCGAACGATTTGGCAGAATCGCTAGAGAAGATCCGCGACGCAGCAGTCCGCGCGCATGCCGCCCGCGAACGCGTCGATTCCGCCGGCGCATCGATCGAGAAACTTGTCGAAAGCGTCGAAACGCTTGCGTCGGGTTCGCGTTCCGCACGTGAAACGATGCTCGAACTCGTCGCTACCCTCAGCCGCATCGACGAGATCGTCGCGTTCGTCGGGGAAGTCTCCCACCGTACGAATCTGCTCGCCCTCAATGCGGCAATCGAAGCGGCTCGTGCGGGCGAGCACGGTCGCGGTTTTGCCGTCGTCGCAAGCGAAGTCCGCAAACTCGCCGACTCGACGCGCGATGCGACGAAAACGATGGAGAATCTGCTCGGCGACGTGCGACGCGGCACGGAGAAAACGACTGCCGTTGCTGATTTGGCCGATGATGCCGTGGCTGCAGGCGATCGCGCGGCGACGAGCGCGCGTGCCGCGCTTGGCGAAATCGGCACCGCCGTCCGTTCGACCGAAGAAGCTTTTAACGGCGTAAAAAACACGACGTCCGATCACGCTGCGCGCGCAGACCAATTCGGACGCAGCGCCGCGGAACTGATGCGTACGTCCCGTTCGCACGTTGCAGACGCCGCTGAGGCGATCCTGGCAATCAACGCAATCGACTACCACTTGATCGAAATGGACGCGGGCTCGGCGGTCGCAAGCGGCCCCGTCACCATTGCGACCGGTCTTGCGGCCGAGTCGCTGGCGGGTCGCAGCGTGAGCGAGCTTGCGCGCCGGCTCGGGGCGGCGCTCCCGCATACGCGCGTCGAGGCACGCCCCGGAGATTCGGCAGGAGGCAAAGGCGAGATCGGTATTCTCTCCGCCGTGCGACGCCGAGAGACGACGATGGCCTCGATCGGTTGCGCGATCGTCGGCAACGTGCTGCCGGCATTTCAATTGCTCGAGATGCCGTATTTACTCGATGACCGCCGCCATGTCGCTGCGCTTCTCGATGGCCCGTACGGTCGCGAATTGCTCGATTCGCTGCGCCGCGTCGGACTCGTCGGACTCGGATTTTTCGAGAACGGCTTCCGGCACATGACGAACAACGTGCGTGCGGTTCGCACGCCCGCCGATCTTCGGCGCCTCCGCATCCGCGTCGTCGAATCGCCCGTGCACATCGCAATCGGCGACGCGCTCGATACGATCGCCCGGCCCATCGCGCTCCCGCGTCTGCGCACCGCACTGCAGGCGGGCGAGATCGACGGTCAGCACAATCCCCTCGCGACGATCGCAGCATTCAAACTGCAGGACGTCCAAAAACATCTGACCCTCACTGCTCACATGTACACACCGCAAGTGGTCGTCGCGTCGGCAGCCTGGTATGACGCGCTCGGGGACAATCGAGCTCTCGTCGACAAAGCCGTCGCCGAGACCATCGCATGGGAACGCCGCGAAGCAGAAACACTCGACAAGACAACGCTCGCCGAGCTCGCCAAATCGCTTGATATCGTCACGCTCACCGCAGCCGAGCGCGCGGCCTTCGTCGCCGCAACCCAGCCGGTTTACGAGACGATGTCCCGGTTCATCGGCAAAGACCAGATCGAAAAGTTACAGCGCGCCGCCGAAGCCGCACGCAAGCCCTAGTCAAAGGCGCGGGGCGCCGCCCGCCGGTTTGCGAAGAAGCATCCATGTCCATGCCAACCGAACCGCTCTCGCCGCACGATAAAGCCTACGCGCGGCTGGAAAAAATGCGCGCGGAGTCGCTCGCACCTGCGGGTGAGGTGGCAAACGAACGGCAGCGCGAACGCGGGAAGCGGACCGCGCGCGAAAGGGTCGATGCGCTGGTCGATCCGGACTCGTTCGTCGAGATGGACCGTTTTGCGGCCCACCGGTCCACCGCGTTCGGGCTCGATGAGCGTGAGTTCTTAGGCGACGGGGTCGTGACGGGCCACGCAACCATCGACGGGCGTCAGATCTTCCTCTTCTCGCAAGATTTCACGGTCATGGGCGGATCGCTCGGCGAAGTCTTTGCCGAGAAAATTTGCAAGGTGATGGACCTCGCGGTGCGCACGGGCTCGCCGATGATCGGGATCAACGATTCGGGCGGCGCGCGCATTCAAGAGGGTGTCGTCAGCCTCGGCGGATATGCCGAAATTTTCTGGCGTAACGTGCAGGCGAGCGGCGTCGTGCCGCAACTCTCGCTCATCGCGGGACCTTGTGCGGGCGGCGCGGTGTATTCGCCCGCTATCACCGACTTTACGATCATGGTTGAAAAAATCTCGCAGATGTTCATCACCGGGCCCGAGATCATCAAAACCGTCACGGGCGAGGATGTGAGTTTTGAAGAACTCGGCGGCGCCATGACGCACGCGACGAAATCCGGCGTCGCGCATCTGACGGCAACCGACGAAGATGAGATGAACGAGCACACGCGGCGCTTGCTCTCGTTCATGCCGCAGAACAATCTGGAAGATCCGCCGCTCGTGCCAAGCGACGACGATCCGATGCGCGTGGTCGAAGAACTCGACGGCGTCATACCCGACTCGCCCAACAAGCCGTACGATATTCTCGATGCCGTTTGCCCCGTGCTCGACGACGGCGACTTCTTCGAGATCGCGCCGCTCTACGCACAGAACATCGTGATCGGCTTCGGGCGCGTCAGCGGCAAGTCGGTCGGCATCGTCGCAAACCAGCCGAAATATCTCGCCGGCGTGCTCGACATCGATTCATCCGTCAAGGCCGCGCGCTTCGTGCGTTTTTGCGATGCGTTCAACATTCCGCTGCTCACCTTCGTCGACGTCCCCGGTTTCCTACCCGGCACGACGCAAGAGTACGGCGGCATCATCAAACACGGGGCGAAGCTCCTCTACGCGTTCGCCGAGGCCACGGTCCCGAAGATTACCATCATCACCCGCAAAGCCTACGGCGGTGCGTACGACGTCATGGCCTCAAAACACATCCGCGCCGACGTGAACCTCGCCTGGCCGACGGCCGAGATCGCCGTCATGGGCGCGGCGGGCGCGGTGAAGACGATCTTCCGCCGCGACATCGCCGACGCACTCGACCCGCAGGCCAAGACCGACGAACTCGTCGCCGAGTACAGCGAGCGCTTCGCTAACCCGTTCATCGCCGCGCAGCGCGGCTATGTCGACGACGTCATCGCCGCAAGCCAAACGCGTCGGGCTGTTTCGCGCGCGCTCACGATGCTTGCGAACAAACGCGTCGAACGCCCGCACCGCAAACATGGCAACATTCCGCTATAGCGGCGTTTCTGAACGCGTTCCTTTCCGGTATTCTCCGGACCGTGAGCTTTCCGGAAATTGACATCATGATGCTTACGCTGTAGCGTGATCATGTGCGAGCCACAATCACGCTCGATGAAAACATCGTGGCTGAGCTTCAGGCGGAGGTTCGGCGCTCGGGACGGAGCTTCAAAATCGACTGCTTGGAGTCGAGCGAGGTGACGGGACTTTCGTTCGGGACCGTTCTTGCTTTCGTGCGCATCACGACTTCCGCGCGAATTTTTCAACCGCCGTCCTCCACGAAAGAAGCATACGATATCGTCGATGAGTGGTTACGGATGCCTTCGGTTTCGCTCCTGGGGCCGACGGAACGTCACTGGTCGATCTTCGAGAAGCTGGCGATCGAGTCACAAGACCGAGGCCCGCTCGTGTCTCGTGCAGACCTCGATCGTGACTTCACGCACATCCAAAATCTCCGCATCGAGTTCCCACTCGTGCAGAAGTGAACCTCGATCCGTCGGCCGCGCGTCGTCTCGGTGAGGAGTGGTGCGCGGCTTGGAATCGACGCGACATCGATGCGATCATGGCGTACTATACCGAGGACGTGCGGTTTTGCGCACCGAGCGTGCGCACGCGCTGGGGCATCGCCTCGGGCTGGCTCGTCGGAGCCGACCGCTTGCGCGCGCACTTCGAGCGCGGGTTCGAGACACCGGGGCTACAATTCACCTTCGTCGATGCGCTGGTGGGGCTCGACGTCATCACCCTCCTCTACCGACGCGAGTCGGGGATGCTCGTCGCCGACGTTATGGAGGTCGATGCGGCCGGGCGCGGGCGCGTCGTGCGGGCCGCATACGGCGTGGCGCAGGCATCGCCAGGGGTGACGTCTGAACACTAATTTCGTGAAGCTACTAGAAGGCAAGACCATCCTCATCACCGGGGTGGCGAATCGCTGGTCCATCGCGACATTCATCGCCCGCTCGATGGCCGAGCAAGGCGCTCGCCTCGGATTCATCTATCAAGGCGAGCGCGTGAAAGACGAAGTCGAGAAGCTTGCAAAAGAGCTCGGCGGTGGACCCTGTTATCCGTGCGACGTCACTTCGGATACGGAACTCAAGATGCTGGCGGAGAACGTCAGACGCGACTTCGGCGGACTCGACGGCATCGTGCATTCGATTGCCTTCGTCAACAAAGAAGACTTAATGGGAAAAGTCTACGATACCTCGCGCGCCGGCTTCGCACTCGCGATGGACATCTCGTCGTATTCGCTCATCGCACTCGTCGGTGCGCTGCGCGAGCAGCTGCGCGATAACGCAAGCGTCATGGCGCTCACGTACTACGGCGCGACGGCGATCGTACCGAACTACAATATCGCCGGGATCGCGAAAGCTGCGCTCGAATCGATCGTCCGCTACCTCGCGTTCGACCTTGGAGAACGCGGCATTCGCGTCAACGGAATCTCCGCCGGACCGATCAAGACCGCAAGCTCGCGCCAAGTCAAAGACCTCAAGCATATGCTCGATATGGTGCAGTCGGTCGCGCCGCTCAAACGCAACATCACGGGCGAAGACATCGGCAATCTTGCCGTTTATTTGGCCTCGAATCTCTCGAGCGCGATTACCGCCGACATCCACTTCGTGGACTGCGGCTATCACGTGATGGGAATGTTCCCCAAACCCGCGGAGGCGAGTTCCTAAGTGCGGCGCCGGACGTTCGCAGCGTCGCTCGCTGCGGGCGCATTTTCGCTAACCGCATCACACGCCATGGCTACTAGCACGAACGACCAGGTTGCCGATCTGCGCTTCGGCTTCGCGCCCCTCCCCGAGAAGCGCCCCGGCTTCGATCCGGCCGGCGATGCCAAAGCGTTGCTGTTGCCGACGACTGCAACGCCCGCGAAGGCGCCGGTTCCGGGCCGCATCTACACGCGCGACGATCCAAGTGACGCATCGGTGATCCGCGTTCCCGATGCGTGGAACGGCTCGCTCATCGTTGCCGGGACGCCCGCGACGCGCAGCGCGTACGCAAACGATCTCATCTGGGGCGAATTCGCACTCGCGCGCGGCTACGCGTTTGCATCGGGCAACAAGGGCGTACCGTATAATGCCGTCGTCGAAGCCGCCGCGTCCACACCTTCGCCGCGCGCCGCGTATCCGATTCCGTTCGAATCTGCGGGCCTCGCAAGCAAGGGACTCGTCATCCGACTCGGACTGCTCGAGCCCAAAGCCGTGCCGATCACGGATTGGAACGAGAGCTACCGGCGCTTGGTGATGCACGCAAAAGACGTGCTAAAAGCGAATCACGCCGCGCCCAAACACACCTATGCCGTCGGACTCTCCAACGGCGGCGCACAAGTACGGACGCTGCTCGAACGATATCCCGAACTCGTTGACGGCGGGGTGGAATGGGCCGGCGTCTATTGGTCGCCGGAGCTGAGCTTTCTCGATTACTTCCCGCCGTTTCTCAAATTGATGCCCGACTACGTCCGTAGCGAGTATCGCGACACAGCGATTGTCGACCGACTCGTGAAATTTGGTTTTCCCCACGATGTCGTGCAGGCCGATCTCGCACATCGCTCGCTCTACGGCGAGTACTACTCCAACGTTCCGCCGTACTACGCGGACCTTACTGTCTACGCGTACGCGCAATTGGTCGATCCCGACGCGAACGCATCGTTCGGCGCCGCGCCCTGCGCGCCGGATGCCAACCCGCGCCTTCCCGGTACCTGCACGGGTACGGGCCTCGCGCTTGCGGAGAATCGCGCGAACTACGTCGTCTCACCCGCCGGACGCGCCGCGATCAAGCGCTTCGCGCACAGCGGTGCGATCGAAAAGCCGCTCGTCTCGATCGCTGGGACGCACGACGCCTTCATCACGCCGGAGAACAACGCGCTCGCGTACGCACGCGCGATCGCCGGCGCGAGAAAATCCGCCCTGCACCAGCTCTATCTCGTTCGAGGTGGTACGCACGTCGATACCTTCGCGGCGTTCGGCTACGGACTGCAAGCGCAGGCACCGTACGCGTGGGCGGCCTTTGACCGGCTCGTCGCCACGATAGACAAACGCGACAAGCACGCCCCACGCACCGTCTCGACGCCAAGCGATATCGCATGACCGAGGATGAACTCGTGGCGGTAGTCGCCGCCGCGACCGCCCTGCTCCAGAGAGAACCAATGATCGAGGAACCACCGGCCATGCCGCCGTGGCGCATGGCGGGTCGAATCAAAACGGACAGCGCGTTCCAAGCGCGTGCTGCCGCGCAGTCTCCCTGGTCGATGCACGGACGTCTCCGTGGCTGAAGCACCGTTTCGTAAACTGCTGATCGCGAATCGTGGCGAGATCGCCGTGCGCATCATGCGTAGCGCGCGCGAACTCGGCATCAAGACCGTCGCCGTCTACTCGGAAGTCGACCGCGACGCTCGACACGTCTCGCTCGCCGACGAGGCGTATCTGCTCGGCCCCGCACCGCCGGCGCAGAGCTATCTCAATCGCGACAAAATTATCGAGGTCGCTCAGCGCGCCGGCGCGGATGCAATTCACCCCGGCTACGGTTTCTTCGCCGAAAACGCGTCGTTCGCTCAGGCGGTAATCGATGCGGGCATGACCTGGATCGGACCGACGCCTGCGGCGATCGACGCGATGGGCGACAAGGTGCGCGCGCGCAAAGCGATGCTCAAAGCCGGTGTCCCGGTCGTACCCGGCGGAATCGAACCAATCCTCGACGTCGCGGGCGCGCGTAAGGCCGCCGAGCAGTTCGGCTTACCGCTGGCACTCAAAGCCTCCGGTGGCGGCGGCGGCAAAGGCCTCAAAGTCGCACGTACGATCGTTGACGTCGAATCTGCGTTCACGACCGCCCAGCGCGAAGCGACGGCATACTTCAACAACGGCACGATCTACGCCGAACGCTATCTCGATAACCCCAAGCATATCGAACTGCAGATACTTGCCGATAAGCACGGCAACGTCGTGCACGTCGGCGAACGCGATTGCTCGCTCCAGCGCCGCCATCAAAAAGTGTGGGAAGAGGCGCCCGCGCTGATCTCCGATCACGTACGCGAGGGCTTACGCGCGGCGGGGATCGCCGCGGCAAAGGCGATCGCATACGACAGCGTCGGCACGATCGAGTGCCTCGTCGCGGGTGATGAGTTCTTCTTCCTCGAGATGAATACGCGCATTCAGGTCGAGCACACCGTCACTGAAATGATCTCGGGCATCGACCTCGTGCGCGAACAGATCCTCGTTGCCGCCGGACGGCCGCTATCGTTCGCACAATTCGAGATCGACTTTCGCGGACACTCCATCGAAGTACGCATCAATGCCGAAGATCCAGCGCACAACTTCCGCCCTGCGCCCGGCACGATCACCGCGTATCGTGAGCCCGCGGGTTTTGGCGTGCGCGTCGATTCGGCCGCATCGACCGGTTTTGCGATCACGCCCGACTACGATTCGATGATTGCAAAACTCATCGTGTGGGGTCGTACGCGCGACGAGTCGCTCGAGCGCTTACGTCGCGCGATCGACGAGTACGTCGTTGAAGGCATTCCTACGACGCTCTCGCTGCTGCGAGAACTCGCCGACTTCGCGCCGGTGCTCGATGCCAGTTACGGTACCGCCACGCTCGAACCGTTCGCGGCGGCGCGAATCGTCGCAAACGGGCACGTCGCAAGCGAAGGAGCCCCTCCCGCGCCGAGCGAGTCGATCCGCGTTGAAGTCAATGACAAACTCTTTCGCGTGCGCTTCATCGATCTGCCGCCTGGCCTCGGGGCGCCCCGTCGTGCGATGCCTGCAAGCGCGATCGTCAAAGGCGGTACGCGCAAGACACAGGCACCGCAGGGCAACGACGTCGTCTCGCCGATGCACGGCGTCGTCGTCGAAGTCAATGTCGCAGACGGTGCGGTCGTCGCCGAAGGTCAGGTCGTTGCGGTAATCGAGGCGATGAAGATGATGAACGAGATTCGCGCCCATAAAACCGGCACGATCGCGGCCGTCCACGTCAAAGCCGGCGACACCGTTGAAGCGCGCGCTCCGATCGTTACGCTGGCGCCTGCGCCGTAGCGAACTCGTGCTCGCAGTCGAGCACCACGTCATAGACCGTCCGGCCGCGTTCGTCCGTGCGAATATCGAACGCGCGCGCGAGATGGGCGATGATAAACTGCCCGCGGCCGCGTTCGCTCAAGGGATCGGTCGGCAACATCGGGCGCGCGCAGACGCCCTCGCCAAGGTCACCGATGATGAGGCGCGGATACCGCTCGCTCCAGTCGAAGTGCACGTCGACGCCGTGCGGCGCATGTTCGACCGTATTGGCGAGCAGTTCGCCGACGACGACCTCGCTTGCCGCGATCTGCTCAGGATCGGTTGCGTACGTGCGCACGATTTTCGCGATCTGGCGGCGCAAACTTTGCGCGGAGGACATATCGCCCTTCGCCAAATGCCACGTGAGATCGGTCGGCAGCGGGTCGAATCGCACGGCCAAAATGGCAATGTCGTCCGACTGCGCGTGACTAGCGAGCACGCGGCGCGCGATCGAAGGCGCCGGATCCTCGACTTGCGTGAGCGACTCCTGCGAAATCGCCGCGCGTAGCGCCGCCTCGCCGGCTTCGATGTCACGGCTGAATTCGATCAGTCCATCCGTGTAGAGCACGAGCATGCAGCCCGGCCCGAGATGGGTCGTGAACGAGATCTCATCATCGGGCCCGCGCAGCCCGAGCGGTAAGCCCGCGGTCTCTAGCGCCCACACTGCGCCGTCGCGCGTGACCAGCGGCGGCGGATGTCCGGCGCTCGCGTACGTGAACGTCTGCTTTTTCGGATCGACGACGCCGAAGATTCCGGTAACGATCGAGGCCGATTCGTGCAATAAGAGCAGCTGATTGGCGCGCTGTAGTACGAGCGCCGGATCGCTATCGACCATCGCCGATGCGCGAATCGACTGCCGTACTTCGCCCATGATGACGGCGGCGGTGAGACCGTGCCCCGTCACGTCGCCGATACTCACCGCGATGCGTCCGTCGGCGAGCGGAAAGGCATCGAACCAATCGCCGCCGACTTCCGATTCCGCTGCGGCGGGTGAATAGGCCGATGAGAATTTCATCCCGTCGACGACGGGAAGGTTGGTTGGCAGCATCGCGCGCTGCAGCGTGTCGGCGACGCGATGTTCGCGTTCGAAGAGTTGCGCGTTGTCGAGTGCGACGGCGGAGCGCAGCGCGAGATCTTCGGCAAAGGAGACGTCGTCGTCGGTAAACCGCCGGCCGGAGTCGCCGAGCACGAACGAAATCGTGCCCAGCGTTCGACCGCGCGCGCGCAGCGGCGTGATGACGATCGAGCCGGGCCGCCCGAGTTCGTCGTATGCGGCGCGCACCTCGGCATCCACCTCGCCAAGAAAATCATCGTCCGATGGAACGACGACATGCGCTTCCCCCGAACGCAACACGGCGGGAACCCCGCTCGTCGCCTTTGGATCCAGATGCATCGTGCCGACGAGCGATTGCGCGCCCGCCTCGCGGTTCGGATCGCGATGCGCGATCGCGGCCGTGCGGATGCGTCCGTTCTCTGCGATTAAATCCACTTTGCACCAATCCGCGAAACTCGGAATCGGCAGGCGCGCGATCGTGCGTGCGACGGTTTTGGTGTTCAGCGATGAAGCAAGAGCATTCGAGGCCTCGGCGATGAGGAGGCTGCGGTCGGTGATCTTGCGCTGATCGTCGACATCGGTGCACGTTCCGAACCACTTCACCAGCACGCCGTCGACGATGAGCGGTTTTGCGCGCGCGAGTTGCCAGCGATAGGCGCCGTCGTGGCGGCGCAATCGGTAGTGATTCTCGAACGGACGCGGTTCGTCGACGTGCGCTTCCCATGCCGCCTGCAACTCCGTAACGTCGTCGGGATGCACGAGCGTATAATATCCAACGCCGCGAATCTGCGCGTCGGTCAGCCCCGTGTAACGCTCGGCTGTCAGATTGAAATAGTCCGGCCAACCGTCGGGCCGGCAACTCCACAAAATATCCGGAACCGCATCGGCGAGAAACCGGTAGTGCGTGAGCATCTCGGCGCGGTCGGCTTCGGCTCGCACCCGATCGGTCACGTCGTGGACCAGCGAGATCACGGTGACGAGCGTTCCATCGTCAGCGTAGACGGCCGAATTATACCAGTCGCAATGCAGCACGCGACCGTCGAGGGTCAGATTGCGATTGGAACTTACGATGCGTTCGGTCCGTCCGTGGAGTAGCGCGGCGTCGATATCGCCGGTCGCCGCACGGTCCTCGGGGTGGACGAAATCGAATTCCACGCCGCGTTTGCCGATCACCTCAGACTCCGCAAACCCGAACGTCACCTCGGCTTGCGCGGACCAGTGGGAGACGCGAAGTTGCCCGTCCCATTCGATCAGGACGAGCGGCGAGTTCTCGAACAGTTCAATAATACGTCGTTCTTTTGGCGAAACACGACTCCACGAGGTACCATTTGAAAACGAAGATCATTCGCATTTCCCTGATCGTCGGCGCCGTTGGCGATATCGGAATAGCGATCTTTTGCTGGTTCTTCCAGAGCCTACTCGGCTCCGTCCTCGACGTACCCACGAAGGACCCCGCTCTCACCACGATCGCGGGCGGCGAATACCTCATCGTCGGGCTGCTCTACGTCCTGGCGTACCGCGAGTTTCCGCGTTACCGCGTCTTACTGTGGTTTTTTGCCCTCGACCAGCTCTTCGCAATCGTGCTGCCGCTGCTCGAAATGAGCCGCGGCAACGCAATTGTCTCGTGGAAAACGCTCGGACCGATGCCGCTCAACGCGATCCTCTTGGCCCTGTACATCTGGGGCGCCCGCCGAGGCGACGAGGCCTAAACGGCGACGAGCGCCACCATGTGCCGGACGATTGTCGGATCCCAGACGGTCCCGCCGCCGGCGACCAGGTGCACGAGCGCTTCGTTCGAGGTCATCGCCGTGCGATACGGACGCGTGCTGATCATGGCATGATAGCCGTCGGCGACGGCTACGACGCGCGCGCCGAGCGGAATCGAATCGCCGCCGAGCCCGCGCGGGTACCCCGAGCCGTCATAATGCTCGTGATGTGCGCCGACGATGTGCGCGTAGTCTTGGAGTGAGGGGAATCGGCTCAGGATTGTCTCGCCGTGTCCGGCGTGCTCGCGCATCGTGACCCATTCCTCATCGTCGAGGGCGCCGGGCTTGAGCAAGATATGATCCGGCGTCGCGATCTTGCCAATGTCGTGAAGGATTGCGGCGACTTCGATGGCACTAGACTGCTCCTCGCTCAGGCCGATGGCAAGCGCCAAACGGCGGGCCCACTCGCCTGCGGCAATCGAGTGATCGCACGTCGCGGCGTCTCGGGCGGAAAGCATGGTTAACAGCGCGCCGACGACTTCGCCGTGACGCGCGCTCTCGCGATGATCGATCACAGCAGGTCGGCGGCTTCGGCAGCCGTCTGCTCCGCGGCGATTTTGCGCCAATGACCGAAATCCGCCGCCGTCATCGGCTGACCGACACCATAACCTTGCATCAAGTTCACTCCATTGTCTAAGAGCCAGCGCTTTTGAAATGCGTTGGCGACGCCTTGCGCGATCATCTTCCATTCGAACGCATGCGCAATCGCGATCGCCGCTAAGGCCGCGCCGCTCGACGATACACGACGCTCCACACCCGCGATCAACGAATGATCGAGCTTCACAAAATCGAGCGGCATCCGATCGAGGACTTTGAGCGACGAGGCGCCGCCACCGAACCGATCGAGCCCCGTTGCGATACCCCGTTCTCTAGCGGCCTCAAAAAACGCAATCGCCGCATCAACATCTTTCATGACGGCGATTTCAGCGACTTCGACGTGCAGACGGGCGCTCGAGAATCGCGGGTCGGCGACAAGCCGGTCGAGCTCGCCGAGAGCGACTTCATCAGGAACTGCGATGTTGACGAAAATATCGACCGCATTGCCTTCAGCAGCCCAGCGCGCGTTTTGCTGGGCCGTCTCGGCGAGCACCCACGCATCGACCAGTGAGACCAAGTTCGACGTACCGAGGGAGCCGAGAAACGACTCGGCGGAGAGCAGGCCGTCCGTCGGATGCAGCCAACGCGCGAGGGCTTCCGCACCGACGATTTCGTCGGTGCTCGCGTCGATCACGGGTTGGTAGCACACGAGAAACTCGCGGCTCATCATCGCGCCTTGGAGATCTTGGGTCAGTCGGCGGCGCGTCTCGATCCGCTGGCGCACACCGGAATCGAAGAGGAATACTGCATCGCCACCGGCCTCTTTGGCCCGGTACATTGCAATGTCGCCGTTGCCGAGCAGTTCTTCTGCCGTGTCTCCGTCGGCGGGATACTGTGCGACCCCGATGGAGGCAGATAAGCCAAAAATATGGCCGTCAACGTCGAACGGCTTCCGCGCGAGTTCGCGCAAGCGCTGCCCGACCTCGTAGGTCTCCTCGAACGACTTGGTCTCCGGGATGATCGCGGTAAATTCGTCACCGCCGAGCCGCCCGATAAACTCTTCGCGTCGGAGTGCCTTACGAAACCGCGCGCCCAGTTCGGCGAGAACGCGGTCACCGGCGCTGTGCCCGAGCGTATCGTTCACGTGCTTGAATCCGTCGATATCGACGAAGAGCACGGCGGCGTTATGGCCGTTGCGCTTGGCCGCGGCGACGGTCTGCTCGATCCGGTTCAGCAGGGCGAGCCGGTTCGGCAAACCCGTGAGTGCATCGTGAAAAGCGAGGTTCGCGAAGTCGCCCACATCGCGGCGGCGCTCGGCAAATTCGGCAAAGATCGTCGCGAGGAACGTCGCTTCGTCGAGCGCCGACTCGTCGAGCCATTGCGACGAGCCGACCGCACCCCAGAGCGCCAGCACGTACCCGCGCTCGCCCAGTTTGCCAGGAGCGCACATCGCGAGATCGCCGTCGTCTTGCGGCGCTACGAGCGGATGATTCACGGTCACGGTGCGGATGATAAGCGCCGGGATGCGGGCCGGCAATGCCACGTCGCCCGGATGCGTTGCAATGACGGAGCCGACGGTATCGACTTCGACGAGGCTGCCGCGATGGAAACCCAGCAGATCGCACGCTTCGTTAACCACAGCGTTACCAAATTCGGCTAAGTCGACCCCCGGCTGCAGCGAAAGCGTCCACAGCGCGGCTAAGCGGCGGTTTGCGCGCGCCGGCCGTTCGGGCTTCGGACCACCCTCGATCATCCAACCTCCGGGGAGACAACGTTTCCACACGGTGGGAACACCGCGTAGAGCGAAGAGCACGTCGTGAGACCACGCACGACGAACTCCAGCGGAATCGCCATCGAATCAGTTTACGATACGCCCGCGCCCAACCGACCCCTGCCCGGAAACTACCCATATATTCGTGGTATTCGGCGTGACATGTATCGGGGACGCTTGTGGACGATGCGACAGTACGCAGGATTCGGAACGGCCGCTGAATCGAACGAACGGTACCGCTATCTTCTTGCGGCGGGAACGACGGGACTCTCCGTCGCCTTCGACCTCCCAACCCAGCTCGGATACGATTCCGATGCGATCGCCGCTCGCGGCGAAGTCGGCAAAGTCGGTGTCGCGATCGACACGATCGACGACGTGGAGGCGCTCTTTGCGGATATCCCGCTCGATTCGGTGACCGTTTCGATGACGATTAACGCTCCGGCCTCGATCCTGCTCGCGTTCGTGCTTGCCGTCGCGCGCCGCCGCGGGATCGACTTTGCCAAACTCGGCGGAACGATCCAAAACGACGTTCTCAAAGAGTATGTCGCGCGCGGAACCTACATCTACCCACCCACACCATCGATGCGTCTGGTTACGGATGTCATGGCATACTGCGCCGAATCGGTGCCGCAGTGGAACACGATCTCGATATCGGGATACCATATTCGCGAGGCCGGTTCGACCGCGCTTCAAGAAATCGCCTTCACGCTCGCGAACGCAAAAGCGTACCTGCATGCCGCTGCGCGCGCCGGAATGGACGTCGACGTCGTCGCACCCCGCATATCGTTTTTTTGGAACGCGCACAACGATCTCTTCGAAGAAGTTGCGAAGTTCCGGGCGGCTCGCGCGCTGTGGGCGGAAATCGTCCGCACCGAATTTAACGCACGCGATCCGAAATCCGAGATGCTGCGCTTTCACACGCAGACGGGCGGGTCGACGCTCACAGCCCAAGAACCGACCAACAACGTCGTGCGCGTGACGCTACAAGCGCTGGCAGCCGTTCTCGGCGGAACCCAGTCGCTCCACACCAACGGCGCCGACGAAGCGCTAGGCCTGCCGACGGCGGCCGCCGCCCGCGTCGCTCTGCGCACGCAGCAGATCATCGCGTACGAGAGCGGCGTGGTCGATGTGGTCGATCCGCTCGCCGGATCTTATTACGTCGAATCTCTCACCGATGCACTCATCCACGATGCCAAGGCCCTCATCACCGAGATCGACGAGCGCGGCGGGGCGGTGGCGGTCATCGAAAGCGGCTGGATGCAAGATCAAATTTCCGAATCCGCCTACCGCGCGCAGCAGGCGATCGAACGCGGCGATGCGATCGTCGTCGGCGTGAACAAATTCACCGAGGACGCCGGTGGCGTGCAGATCCCGATCCAACGCGTCGATGCCCGTGTCGAACGCGATCAGGTCGAACGCCTTGCGGCATTTAAAGCCGCGCGCGACGCGGCGCGCGTCGAAGCCCGACTAGCAGACGTGCTGCGAGCCGCCGAAGGAACCGCGAATTTGATGCCCGTGTTTATCGAAGCGGTCGATGCAGGTGCGACGCTCGGCGAAATCTGCGACGTGCTGCGCAGCGTGTTCGGCACGCACGTCGCGCGGGCGAGTTTCGTATGATCGACGCACCGATCGACCACGTCGCAATCGTGGTTCGCGACCTCGAAGCAACGATCGCGCTCTACACGACGACGCTCGGATTCACGGAGATCTATCGCGAAATCGTCGCCGATCAAGGGATCGAGGCGGTCGGCCTTCGCACGGGCGATGCGATCATCGAATTGCTGCGCCCGCTCGATGAAAAATCGGCGATTGCAAAATTCCGCGGCGATGCCGAAACGAAGATGCATCACACGGCGTATCGCGTCGGCGACATCATCGCCGAACTCGCGCGTCTCAAGGCGCTCGGCGTGCGGTTGATCGACGAAAGACCGCGACGCGGAGCCCACGGCAACACGATCGCGTTTCTCCATCCGAAGTCGACCGCAGGCGTCTTGATCGAACTCTGCCAACGAAGCCATTGACCGACTCGTGTTCGCTCAGATTCGTGCCGAATGCTACGAACGAGCAGGGCTTTAGCAAAAGGTTGCATGCAATCGCTTTCGCGACTTGCGCTCAACCGTTAGGCGGCGGCGACGCGTGCGATCGGCGCAGCGCAAAGCGCTCTCCGCAATTCAGTCGATGCGCGAGGAGCTCGTCGAATACATGTGTCGAGTGCGGGATTCGGCGTGCTCCGCACGATCGAGTCGCTCCCGTAAGCGGGGCACCGTCTTCGGGCCGGGCGCCATTCGAACGCGGCTCGAGCCGGACGTCGATCTCGGTCTCGAACGTGCGCCGCCAGGGCAGCGTGATCGTCAGGCCGGCGTCGCGATACTCCGGATAGATGCGTGCCAAAAGATCGACCGCGAACGGCCAGAGTAACCGGCGGTTGAGGCGCTCGGTCGCCGCGCCGACGTGCGGCAGGAGGTACGTGTGGTCGGGAATCCCCGCCCGTTCGAGCGATGTATTGAGGTCGGGCCGCGCGAAACTGTGAAAGGCGTAGTCATCGACGTAACGGTCGAGTTGGAACTGCGCGTGGGCGCGCGCATCGTACGTGCCGCGCCGCTTGCCGACCAGCACCGCAATCGCTTCCGGCAGTGCCGTCCCAACCGTGTTCGCTACGGTATTCCACGAAGCAAACGAGGCGATCGTTCCGCCGAGGCCGCTGTCGATGAGTGTCTCGGCGAGCGCGCGACGCTCGTGCTCCTCGTTTTGTAGGAACGTCAGATCGGCGACGGCGACCGGTTTTCCGTCCGCGACCGCGGCGCGGATCGCCGCGACGAATGCCGCCTCATCGGCAAGCGATGTGTTGGCGACGCGTACGAAGAGCGGGAGATCGGCCGCGCCGTCGACGGCGCGAGTACCGCTTGCGCGGACGATGTTCGCGATGGTCGTTGCGAAGGGTGCAAACTCGAGCGGATCGTTCTCGGCGCCGCCATCGGAACGCGAGTAGGTGACGGAGACGGTCGGCACGACGCCGACCTCGCGCGCCAATTGCGCTGCGACGAGTACCATCGCGAGTTCGTCGGCACCGGGCTCGATCGACGCTAGATGCCCGATCCCAAGACGCGCGACGTCGCCGCGCAAGGCGGCAAGATCGTTGAGGTGCAGACCGACCGGGCCCGCGTCGTCCTGTCCGAGGACGACGCGATCGTACGCGCCCTCTGCGGTTTGACGTAAGAGCCAGCGATCGAGAGCGAGATTCCGCGCGCGCGTCGCAAGATAGGCATCGAGGACAGCGGGGCCTGCGAGCGCGCGTAGTGCCTCGGCTTTGCGCCGATCCTCTGCCGTTTGCGGCGGGTCGGGCAAGCTTGCGTACTGCTGGATCGCTTCGGTCGGCGCGCCTGCGGCAAAGAACGAAGCGGCATCGCCAATCGGCGCAAGTCCGGTGGGCGCTAAGCGCATGACCGTCCCGAAGACCGCAAACGACGCACGCGCACGTGCGGCACGCACCTCGGCAAGTTCGTTCAATCGCGAACGCGCAAGAAAGAGCGGCGGCGTCGGCGTCCTCGATCCGACGAGCCCGCCGTACGCGATCATGTCCGCGGAGATCACGAAGGCATCCGCCTCGAGGGTCAACGGGTCGCGCAACCACGCGAGCAGTCGCGCCGGATCGCCGAACTGCAAATACGATCCGAGCAGCGCCCGCGGCGGCGTGAGGACACGATCGCCGGCGATCGCGCCGAGCATCCGCGGCAACTGCGCCGTTACGGGCCGATCGTCGAGCGGAACGACGACGATAGTGCTCGCCAGCACGCTCGAAGCGCTAAGGAGGGCGACAAGACAACACACGAGCGCCGCGATCCTCACCGCGGCACTCGTTCGCGACGAAGCTTCGGCTTAACTCTTGAAGCCGTAGAGCCCGTGGCCGTTCGGATCGGCGACGTAGATCTTATACGCATGACGGACGCCGAGTGACTGCGTGAAGATCACGTGCACGGGCGTGTTCGGTTCCAGATCGCGGACTTGAACGCTTTTTCCGTCTCTGATATCGCCATATTTCGGGAACTGGAGAAACGAGAGATCGGCGGGCGTACCGTCGATACAGTGGACGCGGATGTTCGCATCGCTCACGTGCAGGATGTAGCCATGACAATCTTTGTACTTGCCGCCGGCAGGCAGGGCGCCTTTCATCTCGGTCGCCGAAGCGATCGAGGACGCGCCGATCGCGCAGAGCGCAGATGCGAAGAACACGACGCGTGCAAAGCGAAAGGGTGCGGTCATGTGCGGAACTCCTTTGAAACGATCCGAGTCGATTCGGCTCGTGGTTTACCCAGAGCGCTTCGACGGCAAACGGTCGAAATCATGATCGCTTGTCGTCGCATGAGCGCAGCTGAGCGGTTGGACGTCTTCGCCCTGCTCTCCCCGGCTCGCACCGATCAGGTCGCGCTCGGCAGCGCCCTCACGCTGATCGTCGAGCGTGAAGACTACGGCTTCGTGTGGGTCGCTTTCGATGAGAACGAGCGCACCGTGGGCTGTGCGATCCTCAGCTACGCGATCTCGACCGAAGCCGGTGGCCTTGTGGCGTGCCTCGATGACGTCGTCGTGGAACGCGGAGCGCGCGGCGCGGGCGTCGGAACCGCAATGCTCGATGCGCTCGCGGATCATCTGCGCGCCTTGGCGATCGTGCGCGTGCGAACGAACGTCTCACGCGCGCTGCACCTCACGCCCTTCTTCACCGCCTGCGGCTTTGTCCACCGCGACGACGAAGGCTTCTCCCGCGCGATCTAGGGATGGTCTTCAGACCGTCCCTAGGCGATCGTCTCACCGAGCCGTTCGCCATGTTCCGCGAGGCGGCGGTCCGCTTCGAGCGCATCGACGCCTAAACGCTGCATCACGACGGCACGTTTGACGTTTCCGCCGGCTGCGGCTAAGACCGCCCCGGCATCGACCTGCTCGCCGAGAATGGTGTGCACGAGACGTTCGGCGCGGCGCTTGAGTTTGACGTTGGTCGCGACCACATCGACCATGAGATTTCCGTAGACTTTACCGAGTTGAACCATCGCCGCGCTCGAAATCGCGTTGAGCACGATCTTCTGTGCCGTTCCGGCTTTCAAGCGCGTCGATCCGGCGATCGGTTCGGCGCCCGTGTCGAGGACGATGGCAATATCGGCATCGCGTAAGAGCGGCGAGCCCGGTGCGTTTGCGATTCCGATCGTCGTCGCTCCGGCGACACGCGCGGCGACGAGCGCGCCTAAAACGTAGGGTGCACCGCCGCTCGCGGAGAGCCCGATCACGACGTCACCCGCGGCGAATACCGCACCGAGTGCCGCGCCGGCGTGCGAGTCGTCCTCGGCACCTTCGACCGCACGCACGATTGCCGGTGAGCCGCCCGCGATGTGCGCCCGTACCAGATCCGGCGACACACCGAACGTCGGTGGAAGCTCGGCTGCATCGAGGATCGCAAGCCGACCGCTCGTGCCCGCGCCAACATAGTGCACGTGCCGCCGCGCGCGCAGCGCGCGCACGACCGCGTCGACGGCGCCCGCGATCGCCTCGGTACTGCGTTCGGCTGCATCGACCGAGGTACGATTGGCCGCAATTAGCGTACGCACCAGGTCGGAACTGCCGAGCGTATCGAGCTGCGCGGTCGCCGTATCGATGCCTTCGGTCGGCGGAAGCTCGTCGCTCACGGCGCCATCGCGAGGCGGAGCGCTCCGATCGCGGCTTCATCGGCGCTGCGAACGATCGCCGCGCCGGGCAGATCGCCGACGATGCGCTGTTCGAGTAAGAACGTGAGCAGACTGTTCTCGCGGAGCAACCCGCCCGCAAGCGCAACGGTCGGCGAGTCATTGATGAGTCCGCACAGACGCGCCGCGCTTTTAACCAACTCGCCGAGTTCTTTGGATGCGTCCTGAACGATTTTCGTGGAGATGCGGTTGCCTTTGCTTGCAAACGCGATGATACTCGGTGCCATCGCGGCAATCGCGGCGACGTCCAGGCGCGGACCGTAGAGTGCATCGAGCAAAGTCACGCGATCGGTAGCGTGCAGTGCGCGGCCGACAAGATCGGTCGTTTCGTCGCGTGCGGCGCGGCCGTCGAGGACGCGACCGTAGAGTTTCGCGGCCGCAAAGCCGATCGCGAACGCCGAGCCTTCATCTCCGAGCAGATAGCCGAGTCCGCCGACCCGCGCACTCGCGGTTGCGCCGCGAGCGAAGGCGATCGAACCCGTTCCGGCGATCAACACGATCCCGGGACCATCCGGGATCGCGGCGCGGAGTGCAATCTCGGCATCGTCACCGACGCGCACGCTTGCGCCCGCAAACGCGCTGCCGACGAGTTCTTCGATCGCACGCGCAATTTCCGGACGACCTGTCCCCGCCGCACCGATGGCGATGGCGTGCGGTTTTTCGGGGCCGCAAAGCCGCCGGATCACCGTGATGATCTCGTTTGCTGCATCGTCGACGCCGATCGAACTTGCGTTGGCCGGTCCACCACTTTCGCGACGCGGCGTCTGGCCCGGCCGGGCAGCGACGACGACGGTCGACGTTCCGCCCGCGTCGACCCCGACGTAGAGATGTGGATCGGTCATCGCGGTCCCCTTTCCGACTCGCGCGCAACGCGCGCGAGAAGTGTTTCCAGATCGTGCGGGGCAATCGCTCCCAGAACGCGCGGACCACGCGCTCCCGTCACTTTCGGGATTCCCGCCGCTCTTCCGCGCAGGCACTCGTAGCCCAGCACCGTAAACGCGATCGCTTCGCGCGCATCGGGATCGATCCCAAACGCATCGCTCGTCACGACCGCAAGTCGCGGCAGCGCGCGACGCAGCCCGTCGAGCAGCGCGAGGTTATGCGTACCCCCGCCGCCTACGATCAATCGTGCGGTCGAGCGCGCGTAGATTCGAATCGCATCGGCGATCGTGCGAATCGTTAGGGCCGTGAGCGTCGCGGCACCGTCGGGCAGACTGAGTTTCTCGAGTTCTCCGCGGTAACGTGCAAAGAACGTGGGGCCGAAACGTTCGCGTCCCGTCGATTTTGGCGGCGCTTTGGCAAAGTAACGATCGGCGAGCATACCTGCGAGCAGCATTTCATCAACGCGGCCCGCGCGTGCGTAGGTTCCGTCGCGATCGAAGGCCTCGGCGCCGCCGGTCCGGTCGAAGACGAAGGCATCGATCGCCATGTTCGCTGGACCCGTATCGAATGCGATGAGCGGCGCGCCGCTTTGCAACACGGTGAGGTTCGCGATCCCGCCGAGGTTCAGCGCGACGCGCGGTTCGCTCTCGTTACCGAAGAGCAGCGCGTCGACGTACGGCACGAGCGGCGCACCGTGTCCGCCCGCTGCCGTATCGGCGCTGCGAAAATCACTGATCACGGTTGCGTGGAGGCGCTCGCGGATGCGAAAGGGGTCGCCGATCTGCATCGTCACGTGCGCGTCGCCGTCGTGCGCGAGTGTCAGGCCGTGCGAGGCGATGAAGTCGATACTTCGCCCGGCAACCCGCGCCGCGGCGTCGGCGAATGCATCACCAAGTGCCGCGTGGAGGTGGGCGATCTCAAGCGCCGTCGTTATATTCGGCGGCAGCGCGCCGACGATTCGCACGCGCAGTTCCGGGGCGAACGGCACGGTTTCGAATTCCTCGACGGCGATGTCATACCGCTCGCCGCGCGGAACGATTCGCACACGCACCGCATCGATGCCGTCGAGTGAGGTCCCGGACATCAGCCCGAGCGCGATCATCGAAGCGCCTCGATCGCCGCGTCGCAGACGGCAGCCCGAACCGAACGGATATCGACGCGTCCAAAGTGCACGGCGTTCGTCAGCAGCGTCACAGAACAATCACGCGTCGGGTCGGCCCAGACCGAAGTTCCCGTGAAGCCGGTGTGGCCGAAGGTCGCTGCGGACATCCGCGAGCCGCACGAATTCTCATCGCTCGTTTTGAGCGCCCAGCCCAGACCGCGGCGCAAAATCGGATCGTCAGCGGCGAGCGTCGTCGCCGCACGGGCGAGGGCAGAATCGAGCAGGCTTTCGCGTCCGCAGAGCGCGGCAAGATAGCCCTCCGTCAAGCGTGCGACGGCGATTGCGGGGCCGAAGAGGCCGGCGTGGCCGGAGACACCGTTCATCAAATACGCCTTTTCGTCGTGGACGAAGCCTTGAACGCACCCCCGCCACGCATCCATTTCGGTTGCGGGAATCGATGATCGGTCGCGGGCGGCCGTTCGATACAGTACATCGGCAATTCCATACCGCGAGCATAACCGCGCGACGATTGTTACAAGTGACGTCTGCGATACGCGCTCCAACAACATGCCCAGGACGATGAAGCCAATATCGCTGTAGATCACGCGCTCGCCGGGAACCGCCGCAAGCGGCATTCCCAGCGCGAACGTCTCGACATTTGCATCCAGCAGCATGCGGTAATCCGCGCCCGATTGAAAGCCTGCGGTGTGTGCGAGCAGCATGCGAAGCGTGATTGGGGCATGCGCCGTTCCGCGCCACTGCGCGAACGTGTTGACCAGCGGTTCATCGAGGGCGAGTTGCCCGCGCGCAACACAATCAAGCGCGGCCGTCGCAACGAAAATTTTCGTAAGCGAGGCAAGATCGAAGACCGTATCGCAAGCGACCGGCACCGCATCGCTCGCACCCATCGTTACCCCGAATGCCGCCTCGTACACACAGCGCCCGCCGCGTTCGACCCGCACGACCGCGCCGCTGTAGCGGATACCGAGTGATGTCCGCACCGCCACGCCGACCTCAGCGAACAATGGCATCCTCCGCGCGCACGCTCACGGGCAATCGGCCCTGAACGGTCGCGCCCGTCATCACATCGGCCAGACCCTCGATACTCACGTTCTCATCGCCATAGATGCAGGCCGTGTTCCGGGCTTGCGCCGACCATGCAACGGACAGATCGTACGGTTCGCGCGCCGAGACGACGATCGTCTCCGGGGCACGGGCAAGAATCGCTCGCACTGCCGAGGCTTGAAGCGGATAGAGGTGCGCGCGGCGCATCAGCACGACGAACGTGCGCGGTGCAAGACCGCGCTGCGAGTCGATCAGGGCGAGCAGCAAGTCGATATCATCCTCGTCGGGGGCGAGCGGAACGCGCATGATTTCGGCTGCGATACGGCGCGCGCGCAGTGCGGCATTGAGCGAGGCGTGGGCGTGGTGTTTGCCGGCAGCCCCCTCGTACGTTTCGCCTTCGAACGAGATGACGGTTACCGGACGCGTCGGGTCGAGCCGGATCGAGCCTTCGACCGTCACGGCTGCGCGCGCGATCGTCACTCCCGCCTCACGATCGACCGCGGGATACGAATCGAGGCCGACGGCATGTTTCGCGCGGAGCGCGTTCAAACGTCCGGCCGCCTCACGCAGCCGCGCTTCGGGCAGACGTCCATCGCTTACCGCGGAGGCGATCGCCCGGGCGCCCTCACGCGCGAGATCGAGGTGATGCGAAACGACGGCGCAATCGGCACCGGCCACGAGTGCCGCGACGGCCCCGTTCACGGTCCCGACACCGCGCGCGATGGCGTCCATCTCCAAACAGTCCGTGAAGATGATTCCCGCGAAGCCAAGTTCTTCGCGTAAGAGACCCGTGAGCACACGCGCTGAGAGCGTCGCGGGCAACGCCGCATCGAATGCCTCAACGACGATATGCGCGCTCATCACGCACGACACCGAGCGCGAACGGATCGCTGCGGCGAACGGCACGAGATCGTTTGCGCGTAAGGTCGCCGCATCGAGCGTGATGCGCGGCAGATCGAGATGCGAGTCGACGGTCGTCGCGCCGTGGCCGGGAAAATGCTTGATCGTTGCCGCGACGCCTTGCGACTCCAGTCCGCGAGCAAAAGCGCCCGACATCGTCGCTACGGCCTCCGGATGTTCGCCGAACGAGCGCGCGCCGATCACCGTGTTCTGTGCTTCGCGCGCAAGATCGCCGCACGGCGCAAAATCGAGCGTGATCCCAAACGCGCGCAAATCCGCGCCGACGAGCGCACCCGCGCGCTCGGCAAGCGCGGCGTCGTGCGTCGCGCCGAGCGCCATCATCGCGGGAATCTCGGCGACGCCCGTGCGGATGCGGGCAACGCGTCCGCCTTCCTGATCGATTGCGATCAGTGGCGGAACATCGTCGATCGCGCGCAACGCAGCGACGAGCGCGCGCAATTCATCGGGCGTACCGACGTTGCGTGCGAAGAGAATGATGGCTCCGGGTTTGAGCGCGCGCAGTTCGGCCAGCGGCGCGGACTCCGCCGTCGCACCCTCAAAACCCACGCATAATACGGCGCTTGCAAGCGACGCAAGATCAGGCAGCACGCGAAGCCTCAGCGATCCGGCGTCCGGCTGCATCGAAGAGCCAACCCCGGGTGAATGAGGCGCGCACGTCGATTGCCACCCCCTCGCCTGCACGTAGTACGCGGTCATCGAGCGCGACGACGAGCGTGTCGTTGCCGACGAGAATGCTCGCGTATTTGCCCGAACCGATCGTCTCGATCAACCGCACCGTCCCGGCGAGACGCCCGCCCGCGCGTACATCGAATGCCTCAGGTGGGATCGCAAGCGACGCCGGTCCGTCGGCCGCCTCGACACGCACGAGTTGGCAGCCGTGCGCCACGAACGTGCCGCGCTCGATCGCGCCGTCGATCACCGAACGCGGCGGCAAGCCGACGAACTCGGCGACGAAGCGCGTCGCGGGTGCGGCAAGTAATTCATCCGCCGTACCGATCTGTTCGATCGTTCCGCCGCGCATGACCGCGATCCGGTCGCCAAGCGCAAGCGCTTCGCTCTGGTCGTGCGTGACGAAGAGCATCGCGGCATCGAGCTGGGCGCGCAGTTCGGCGAATTCGACCCGCAGCGTCGCGCGCAGCGGCGTATCGAGCGACGCGAAGGGTTCATCGAAGAGATAGGCGACCGGAGCGCACGCGAGCGCGCGGGCGATCGCAACGCGCTGCTTCTCACCGCCCGAGAGCGTCGCGGGCTTGCGGTCGAGGAGCGTCTCGATGCGGGCTTGCGCAGCGGCGGCGAACACGCGCTCGTCGCGAGCGCCGACGTGCCGCGCGCGCAACCCGAACGCGATATTCTCGCGCACGCTCAAGTGCGGAAACAACGCGAAATCCTGAAAGACCATGCCGACGTTGCGCGCGCGCGCATCGCTCTGCGTGAGGTCGCGCCCATCGAACGAGACCGTACCAGCGTCGAGTACGTCGAGCCCGGCTATGGCACGTAGCAAGGTCGTCTTTCCCGAACCGGATGGCCCGAGAACGGCAACGAGTTCGCCCGCAGCCACGGCAAGATCGACGTCCCGCAAGGCGACCGTGCTCCCGAACGTCTTTGAGACGCCGACGAGCGCTAGACGAGTCATTCCGGGCTCTTGGCCACGGGTCCGAAGCAGTCCCGCGCTAACGGATTTTGATGATCTGCGCGGTGTAGTGTCCGCCCGATTCGCTCATGTCGACATCGACGCGCGTGCCGGGTTTGAGATCGCTAATCGCGTGATAGCCGCTGTCTTTGCCTTGAATTTGCGTCGAGGGCAAGACCGAAATATCGATCTTGCCGCGCCCAGCAGCGTTGAGCGTGATGACGGCGTTTTGGTAATCGACGCCGACGATCGTGCCGCTCGCTCGCCCAGCATCATGGTGCGCGGCCTCTGCGCTCGCGCTTGCCGCAGGAGACGGACTCTGGGCTGCGGCAAAGACCGCGACCGGCCCGAAGGCGGCCAAAGCGAGCGTGGTGGCGAGGATCATCGTACGGCGCAACATACCTTCTCTATAACGCACGGAGTGAAGACCGGTGTTCCATAAAACGGCGCTGCCGACAAGAACCTTTGGAAACGGCGGTCCTCGCGTCTCGGCGCTCGGCCTTGGCGGTGAAGGCGTTTTGCGCACATTCGGCCGCGAAGCCGAGGCGCACGCGGTGATCGACACCGCACGGCACGCCGGGATCACCTACCTCGAGTCGGCGCGCGCCTATAGCGGCAGCGAAGGATACTACGGCGGCGCTCACCTCGGCCCCCGTGCCGAGCTTTTCGTTGCCACAAAAGTTCACGACCGCAGTTATAAGGGCGCTCGGGCAATGCTGGAAATCAGCCTGCGCACGATGGGGCTCGACTATTTGGATCTGTGGCAATTTCACGACATTCGCGAGCAGGGTGACGTCGAGGCGCTCGACGATCCATACGGTGCGTACGCAGCGCTCGTCGATGCAAAGCAGCATGGCCTCGTGCGCTACATCGGCGTGACCGGGCATCACGATCCCTCGATTCTGCGGTCGGCGCTCGAACGCGTGACCTTCGATGCCGTCTTACTCCCGGTCAACCCGGCCGATGGTGCGCTTCGCGACGGTTTCGAGCGGAGCGTCATTCCTGCGGCGCGTGCGCGTGGTATGGCGGTGATCGGCATGAAAGTCTACGCCCACGGATTGCTCTTCCAAGAAACCGACATCACCGCCGATGAGGCGCTAAGGTATGCGCTCGCGGCTGATGTCGATACGCTGGTCATCGGCGCCGATACGCCCGATCACGTCCGCCAAAATGCCGCAATCGCGCGGGTGGGAGCGCCCATGAGTGATGCCGCGCGCCGGGCGCTCGAAGCGCGTGTCGCCACGGCTGCACGACGGCTTGCTTACTATCGGGGCGCGAGTTAGCTCAAGCCCGCGACGTACGCTTCGCGCGCTGCGCCAAGGAGCACGCCCGGATCGCCTTTGAGCGCTGCCAAATCACCGATCGCCTCACCATCTTTGGTGAACGTCGCGGCGATCGCAGTCAGGTTATTCGCATGCGCCGCGCGCACCAGCGCCGCGAGTGCCCGCATGCGCCGGATCGCGGCGTCCGCCGGATCTTTTCCGGCCAGCACCAACCGCAAAGCGACTAAGGCCTCGTCGGCTGCGCGCGCGCCGACGGCGTGGAGTGCGCGATAGAATGGCGCGGCGCGCGGGTCGTCGATGGGTTTTGCGAGCGCAGCATCGATCGCCGCGCCTTTTGCGGGCGTGCCGTCGAGAAGGTACGTGTCGATTGCATGGAACTCCATGAAGATGGGATTCGCGTCCCGCCTTATCGTTGGCCCCCTGCTCCTGACCCTACTCGGCGTCGCCCCCGCCGGTCTTGACGCGCGCCTCGCGCGACTCGCCGCGCAGGCCGGACATCCCGCGCGCGAACATTTCATCGCACAGCGCACGCAGACGATCGAACGCCGCACGTACGTCGACACCGTCGACACGCAAGGAATGCGTCGGCTCGCGCATCGCTGCCAGCATCACGTTTGCCGCGGTACGTATTTTGATGGACACCGCACGTTTTCGCTCAGTTATAACGACGCCATGTTTCCCGAAGACGATGCCGACAACGCCACGACGCGCACGCTGCGTGCGATCGATTCGCTTGCGTTTGCCGAACCTGCATTCACCGCGTCCGGTGGCACCGTCACGCTCGAACCGGCATCGGAAGAACCCGTCACCCGGTATCGCGTGACCGCGCCCGGCGGCCGCACGCTCACCGCGGAGATCGACGCGCAGAGCGGACGCCTCACGCACATCGACGAGGGCGAGCAGCGGCTGGTTTCCTACCGGGATTACCGCGAGGTCGACGGCGTGGCGTTCGCATTCGAACGCGCCATCGGGCCGGAGCACATCAACTACGACCACGTGACGCGCGCGACCGCGCCGCTGGATGCGCCGGTGGGGCTCGCGCTCGACCCGGCCCCCGCCGCCACAATCGCGCTTTCGGGCACGACGCCGACGCCGACGTTTCGCTGCTCGCTTGCCGGCATCGATTTTAGCTGCGTGCTCGACACTGGCACGGTCGGTATGGCGATCAGCCTCGCAGCAGCCGAGCGACTTCACCTCGAACCCGAGGGGGAGATCGACGTTGCGGGCCTTGGACTCTACGTCAGCGGGCTCGTGCATACCGGGCCGCTCGTGCTGCCGGGCGCACAGATTCACGACGCGCGCTTCATCGTTCTCCCCGACTTTCGCGCAGCGGACATCATCGTCGGCGGCGATGCGCTCGCGGCGTTACGCGCGACGATCGACTACGGCCATCGCACGATCGCCTTTTCACCCGCGCAAGGCGCCGTGAAAAACACGGTGCCGATTGTCTTTCGCAATCTTCGGCCGTACGTCGACGTGGGGCTCGCGGGCGAACACACCTCGCTCGAACTCGATACCGGCGACGATGCGGCAATCGACCTTGGCTATGCGTACTTCCGCACGCGACCCGCTCTCTTTTTCGTCGAATCGCGCGGTATGACGCAGGGGATCGGGGCGACGAGCGACCGCTTCTCGGGCACCCTCCACGGCGTGCAGTTTGGACCGTTTCATTTCGAGAGCGTCGCGGCAATCGTGACGCGTACGTTGCGCGAGCGCGGCCATCTCGGGGCGAAATTGCTCGAGCGTTTCACCGTGAGCCTGGACTACGCGCACGAGCGCGTCGAGCTTGCCCCGCGACCCGATGTGATTGGGTTGCCGCTTAAGTAGCACCCGGCCCTCCGCACCGAACTTTTGCATTCCTGCAGGAGGTATTGAGGCGGTCCGGTCGCACTCCTGAAAAGTTATGGCGACTCTCTCGAAACGTACGAGTGGAATCGTGACGGGGGTAGCCCTCGGCGCGATCCACCTTATTGCACTCCTCGCGTTCTGGCCCGCAATGTTTTCCTGGTCCGGTCTCGCGGTCGCGTTCGCACTTTACTACGCGACCGGCGCGATCGGCATCACCTTCGGCTTCCACCGCCTGCTCACGCATCGTAGTCTGAAAGTCGCCAAGCCGGTCGAGTACTTTGCCGCGATTCTCGGAACGCTGGCGCTGCAGGGCGGCCCGATCGAATGGATCGGCACGCACCGCGCGCATCACGCGCATACCGACCGCGAAGGCGATCCGCACGACGTGCATCGCGGCCTGCGCTGGAGCCACATGGATTGGCTCTATCGCTTTAACGAATCGCGTCTCTCGCCAGCGGAGCAAGAACGCTACGCGCCCGATCTGGCATCGGATCCCTTCTATCGCTTCATCGAGAAGACGTATCTGCTGTGGACGATTCTGCTCGGAGCCGTGCTCTTCTATCTCGGCGGCTGGTCCTGGGTCATTTGGGGTGTTTTCGTGCGTATCGTTGCGACGTACCACATCACGTGGCTCGTCAATTCTGCGGCGCACCACGTCGGCTATCAGTCGTACCGCACGGGCGATCGCTCCACGAATAACTGGTGGGTCGCACTGCTCGCGTGGGGCGAAGGCTGGCACAACAACCACCACGCTTTTCCGTTCTCGGCAAAACACGGCATGCAGTGGTTTGAGATCGACGTCACCTACGCGATGATTCGCGTGCTGGCATGGATGAAGCTGGCAAAAGACATTAAGCTGCCCACACCGCAAATGATCGCGCGCCTCTCGCTGAGCGCGCAGCAACAGCAAAAGCCGGCTGCCTAGCAGAGGCAAGGGACCATCCTCGTTGAAGCGGCCACGATGCGTATCGTGGCCGCTTTTTTTGCATTCGTTCTTGCCTGCGGAAGCATCGCGGGCGCTGCTCCCGTGAGAGCCGGGGCTCAACTGCACGCGATGCTCGCCCGCGACTGGGAGGCACGCAAAGAACAAAGTCCGGAGCTCGCGGCGTTCCTCGGCGATTCGCGCTATCAGGACCGCTGGGACGATCTCTCGCTTGCGGGCATTGAAAAGGCGCACCGCTACGATCTGGGCGTTCTCGCAGAACTCAAAGCGATTCCGCTCGCGCAGCTTTCGGCTGCAGATAAACTCAATTACGAACTCTTCCGGCGCGACTACGAAACCTCGGTGGACGAATACCGCTTCCGGCGCTGGCTCGCACCCATCGCCTCGAACGGCGGCCTGCAATCGATCGCCGACATCGCCGAACTGCTCCCGTTCACGACGCTCAAGAACTACGACGATTGGCTTGCACGTATCCGCGCCTTCGAGACGCGTGCCGATCAAACGACGATCCTGATGCGCGCGGGCATCGCCGCCCAGGTGGTGCCGCCCCACGTCCTCATGGAACGCGTCCCCGCGCAGCTCGACCGCGCGATCGTCGACGATCCAACCGCGAGTGCGTTCTACAAACCATTCTTGCACGTCCCGGCATCGATCGACTCAGCAGACCGCGCGCGCTTGCAGACGACCGCGCGCGAACTCATCGCACAGCACGTCATCCCGCGCTACAAAGCTTTCCGCACGTTCTTCGTCGACACGTATCTCCCGGCGTGCCCGCAGAACATCGCGGCCAGCGCCCAGCCCGACGGCGCGGCGTGGTACGCGGCACTCGTTCGCAAACACACGACGACCAACATGACGCCTCAAGAAATTCGCGACTTGGGCCTGCGCGAAGTCAAGCGCATCCGCACTGCGATGGAAGCGTTGCTCGAGCAGATCGGCTACCACGGTACGCTGCACGATTTTTTCACTTATCTGCGCGACGACCCGAAATTCCACTATAACGATCCGGAGCAGCTGCTCACCGCGTACCGGGCACTCGCCAAACGCGTCGACCCGAATTTAGTCAAAGTCTTCAAAAAACTGCCGCGCGAGCCGTACGGCGTGCTGCCGATCCCAAGTTCCGTTGCGCCCGACACGACGACGGCGTACTACCAGCCCGGCGCAACCGACGGCACGCGCGCGGGCACGTATTACGTGAATCTTTACAAACCCGAGTCGCGGCCAATCTGGGAGATGGTACCGCTCACGCTGCACGAGTCGGTGCCGGGCCACCACCTGCAAATCGCCTACGCGCACGAACTTGGAGCGATCCCCGACTTCCGTCGCGCCTCGCTTGCGTACACCGCGTATACCGAAGGCTGGGGACTCTACGCCGAGTCGCTGGGCAACGACATGGGACTGTACGATGATCCGTACGACAAATTTGGCGCACTCACGTACGAAATGTGGCGAGCGGTGCGCCTTGTCGTCGATACGGGTATGCACGCCTTCGGCATGTCGCGCCAAGATGCGATCGACTATTTTCTGGATAACGCGCCGAAGACGCGACTCGACGTCACAAACGAAATCGATCGCTATATCGGCGGTCCCGGCCAGGCGCTTGCGTACAAGATCGGCCAACTCACGATCCTACGTCTGCGCAAGAAAGCACAAGACGAACTCGGCGACCGCTACGATATCCGCGACTTTCACGACGTCGTGCTCGCGCAAGGCGCGGTACCGCTCGACATCCTCGAGCACAACGTCGACGATTATATTACCAGCGTAAAAGCGCAACGACGAGCGGCACCAGGAGCGAAGACACCAGCGCATTGAGCCCCATTGCGAGGCCCGAGAACGCGCCGGCCGTCGCATCGATGGTGAGAGCGCGAGCCGTGCCGATGCCGTGCGAGGCGGTGCCGATTGCGACGCCGCGTGAGGCATAATCCGGTTGCGCGCGTTTGCGCCACAACAGCGTGGCGAAGATCGCACCTGTGATGCCGCTCAAGATGACGAGCGCCGCCGTTAGCGACGGCAATCCGCCGATTTGCTGGCTGATGCCCATCGCGATGGGCGTCGTGACGGCCTTTGGCGCAAGCGAACGGACCACGATCTCCGGCACGCCGAGAAGTCGTGCGATCGCGACGCCGCTCGCCGCCGCGGTGAGGGATCCGACGACGATTGCGATGACGATCGCGAGCGCCGATTTTCGGATGAGCGCGATGTTGCGGTAGAGCGGGATCGCAAGCGCGACCGTCGCCGGGCCGAGCAAGAAATGCACGAACTGGCCGCCTTCGAAATAGCGGTCGTACGGGGTATTCGTCAACTTCAGCACGATCACGATGGTGACGATCGAGAGCAACACCGGATTGAGAATCGCGGGCGAGCCGAAGCGTTTTGCCAGCGCGTCGGCCGCGGCATACACGATGAGCGTTAGCGCAAGGCCGAGCAGCGGCGATTCGCTCAAATACACCCAGATCGAGACCGGGTGGCTCACGGCGAGCGCCGATCGACCAGACGCTGCACTCCGTGCATGACGCCAGCGGTGACGAGCATTGTGATCGCCGTCGAAGCCACGATCGTGATGGCGATCGACACCCACGATGCGGCGATCAAGTCCAGATGCTGCATCACGCCGACGCCGGCCGGCACGAAGAGCAACGAAAGCACGCGCAAGAGTCCGTTTCCGGTGTGTTCGAGCGGCTCCGGAATGCCGCGGCGCACGAGGAGCACGATGAAGAGCAGAGCCATCCCGATCACGGGACCGGGGATCGGTACGTTCAGCGCGCGGCTGATCACCTCACCGATCAGTTGAGCGGTGAGGAGTGCCGCAAGGGCGGCGATCAGTCCGCGTCAGCCTCGAGCGCTTCTGCGGTCCGCTGCATAACCTTCGCGAGCAGAGCGAGCGCACCGGCGCGATTGGTATTCAGCAGCATATACTGCATGCGGTCGCTCGGGTGCAAAACGACGAAGATGCCTTTGCTTCCGGTCGTGATCGATTTGAGAATGCGATCGATGAACGCCCGATCTTCATCGTCGAGTTGGATAATCTCGTCGTCCTTGAGCAAGCCCTGTAAGAACGTGTCGAAGTTCTCAGGGATATCCATATGCAAACTCCTCGCCGCATAAATGCGGACGGTCAGCTATTTTGTTCTATCGGCATCTTTGGTAAGCATCCTTACTCGGCCGTCCCCCTTACCGAGCGCCCCGAGGAGGCGCCGAGGGCCGGGCGAAGAGCGCGGCATGATCGTGACGACGGATTTTGTCGACTTAGCGACCCCGGACGGCCCCATGCGTACGCTCGTCGCGCGCCCGGAAGCCGAGGGAACGTACCCTGGGTTGCTCGTCTACTCCGATATTTTTCAGCTGACGAAGCCGACGTTCCGAGCGGTCGTGCGCTTCGCAAGCTACGGTTTTATCGTTTGTTCACCCGAAATTTATCACCGGATCGAGCCGCCGGGCCGGGTACTGGACTTCGATGCCGACCGCGATACGGCACTGGCGGACGCGCAGAAGACGCTCGTCCATCATTTCGATGCGGACACACGAACGGTACTCGATTATCTGCACGCGCATCCGCAGGTCCGCAACGGGCAAATCGGCGTGAGCGGCTTCTGCATCGGCGGCCACCTGACGGTGCGAGCGGCGCTGCAGCCCGACGTGCGGGCGGGTGCGGCATTTTATCCGACGGGGCTGCATGAAGATTCGCTCGGCGGATCGCGCGGCGTCGATACGCTCGCGCGGGTGGACGAGATTACCGGAAAATTGCTCGTTATCTTCGGAACCGAAGATCCGCATATTCCGATCGACGGACGCGCACGCGTCGTCGCCGCCTTGCGCGCGGCGAACGTGAGCGCGCGAATCTCGGAATACGAAGGCGAGCATGCATTTATGCGCGATGAAGGCCCGCGCTGGAATGCCTCCGAGACGGACCGCGCTTATGCCGAAGCCGTCGGTTTTTTTAGAGAGGCGCTCCACTAAGTCGCACGCCGGCCTCGCAGATCGCATCGAACGTCGCGTTGAGGTCGGCATCGGTCGTGCGATGGTTGGTGAGGTTGATGCGCAAGACGCGCCGCCCAGCAACGCTGGTGGTTGAAACCACGGCAAATCCGCTCTCCGCAAGGTCGAGTGCGATCGCTTCGTTCAGCTCATCGAGTTGGCTACCCGAGAGCCCCGCGGGACGGTAGCGGAAACACACGATGTTCAGTTGCACCGGAAATGAGAGTTCGCAGCTCGCGCTTGCCGCAATGCGTTCGCCAAGGCGCGCGGCCTGCGCGCAATTCTCGGCGATCAGGTCGCCGATTTGCTTGGTCCCGAACTCCTTGAGTGCAAACCAGACTTTGAGCGCGCGGAAACCGCGCGAAAGATCGATTCCAAAGTCCGTGAACCAAGGCGCACCACCGGCGATCCCGCGCGCGGTCGATTTGAGATACGAGGCGGCCGTCGCAAAGGCCGCACGGTGTTTCGCGCCGTCGCGAACGAGCAGAGCGCCCGCATCGTACGGCACGTGCAGCCACTTGTGAAAATCGAACGCGAGCGAATCGACGCGTTCGATCCCCGCAAGTCGATCGCGTAGTGTTGGCGCAAGAATGACGAGCGCACCGAAGGCCCCATCCACGTGCAGCCACATGTTGTGTCGGTCGCGTCGGTCAGCAAGAGCATTCAAATCGTCGAACGCACCGGCATCCACCGTACCGGCCGAGGCAACAAGAACGGCGGGGACGACGCCGGCCGCACGATCGATCGCGATCTGCGCGTCGAGTGCGTCGAGGTTGATACGGTCGTGCGCATCGACCGGGATGCGGCGCAGCGTTCCCGGCGGATAACCGCATAGCCGGAGTGCCTTGTCGATCGAATTATGCGCCGTCTCGGCGGCATAGACGGCACGGCGTTCGGTACCGCCCGTCGCGCCGCGCGCGACGGCGATGCCAAGCGCATTGGCAAGCGAGGTTCCCGTGACGAGCAAGCCGCTCGCCTCGGCGGGGAAGCCGAAAAGTCCGTAGCACCAGCGCAACACTTCGCGCTCGATCTCGACCGCGGCATGATCGCGCCCGCCGACGTTCGCGTTCATCGCCGAGGCCAGGAGGTCGGCGACGATGCCGCTTGCGGTGCCGCCGCCATGCACCCAGCCGTAAAACCGCGGGTGCACGTTGCCCGTAGCATACGGGAGGATCGTCTCGCGAAATTCGACATACACATCAGCCAGCGGCGTAGGTTCGGTCGGCAGCGGTGCCGAGCGAAACGCGGCACGGAGATCGTCCGGGATCGGTTGCCACACCGGACGCTCGCGAATGTTCTCGACATAATCGATGGCCTCGTCGAGTGCTTCGTGCGCGAGCTTTCGAAACGACGGCCAATCGCGCGGATCGAGGGTCACCTGCCGCTCGCGATCTTCGCGCCAACGAGCGCATCGAACGCTGCGATCACACGCGGAATATACTCGTGTTTGTAGGGATAGACCTCGATTGAATCGTTGCAGTGCACGAGCATCGCCGCATCGGCCTCGAACACGAGCACGCGACCATCCGGCGCGATCCCGCAATCGATCCCGAAGTAATCGATATCGACTGCCGCCGCGATACCGTGCAGTGCATCCATCCGCGGTCCATCGAAAACCGAGGAGAGATCGGCCAAGAAGCGGCCTTCTTCATCCCGCATCCACTGCTGCTCGGCCATCTCGGCATTGTAGTAGTGAATCATCCATTTGCGCGAGATCGCAAGGTGATACGCGTAGGGGACACCCGCGATGAAGATCACGCGATACTTGCGATAGTACCCATCAGCGCTTGCATAGTCGACAAATTTTCCGACATAGAATGCGGGCTCCGGGTTGCGCGCGAGGTACGCGCTGACCCCGGCTGCGTCATCAACACGTTCGAGCCCGTGCCCGGCATGCGAGGCAAGCGGCCGGACGATCCACGGAAACGGCAGGTTCACCTGTGCGAGTTCGGCCCGTGTAACGCGGGCGGTTATCGGTGCGACGACATCGGGAATCGAGCCGAACGTCGTGGCGCCCCACGTGCGCGTCATGCGGATCACGCGCTCGGGAGCGTTGAGCACGGGCCGCGATTGCGCGCGCACGAATGCGTCGGCTCGCTGCAGAAAGACGAGCACGTCCTCGCCTTCGGCGATCGCATTATAGACGACATCGTAAGCCGGAAGGGACGGCGTCGGTCCATCGGCTGCCAAGTAGTACGAATGCACCGTTGTCGTGAGCGGATCGACGATGAATTCCGTGGGTGCATTCGTCTGCCACGTTCCCGGCGCACAGAGCCGCAGAATCGTGCGCTTCGGGGGATGCTGCTGCGCGGGAACGCTTACGACGCGCGAGATCGCAAGCGCGGCGGCCTGATGTTCGAGGGCAAGCGGAATCTGCCCCAGCAATTGCGCGACCTCGTAAATGCCAAGATGCGCGGCCGCAAGATTCGAATTCCGCTCGACGGAACTTTGGTACGACACAAGTGCATCGGGCAGCCGCTCCAGTCGCGTGAGCGTATTGCCGCGCGCATGCCAAAGTTCGGCTACGGTTGCATCGATGCTGAGTGCCCGATCGAGTATCGTGAGCGCCCCGGCGTGATCGCCATGTTCCTGAAGCGCGATCCCAAGGTTCGTCAGGAGCGCCGCATTTTCGCCCAACATAAGCCCGGCGCGAAATTGGGCGATGGCCTCATCGAGCCGACCAACCGCGCGCAGAGCGATCCCGAGCGCATTGCGAACCTCGGCGTCGACTTGCCCGGACTGGACGCAACCGGTCAAGCTTACGATCGCGTCGTTAAATTGCCCCGCGCCGACCGCAGCAACGCCGCGGCGCTTCTCCTCAGATCGGTGAACCGTTTCCACCAAGTAGTCATCGGCACATCGGACGCCGATCCCGCTTGGTGCCCACCACGAGACTTGGCGAGTGCGTCGCTAAACGCGCTCGAGCAATCGCCGGTTTTCGATCGTGTTAACGACCGTCCTGATCGTGCCTGTGTTCGTGGTAAACCTGGCGCGCGGCGAGCATCTTCTGCTCGCGTACGCGGTCGAGGCCGCGATCGCGGGCGGGATCCGTCCGCGTTGCAATCCAGGCCTGGGTTCGCGCGATGGTCTCCGTCAGCGGGCGCGTTGCCAGGCCGAGTTCGATGGCCTCACTCGTGTCGATCCGGAAGATGCCGTTTTCGTGGCGCTCGATCCAGTACGGGAGTTCTTCAATACTCGCGTCCACGCCGAGCAAGGCCAGCTCCGCATCGTCGATCCAAACGGGCTCTGCGGGCGTCTGTGCCGCCGCGCGACAGGCCGCAATCAGGTCACCCATGGTCAGCGCGCCGAGCGGCGAGGTCGCGTTCAGCGGCCCCGCGGGCTCCGATTCGGCGAGCAACACCAAGAAGTGGCCGAGATCCCCAACGTCTATGAGTTGGAGGGGACGATCGGGCGCGCCGGGGGCGATCATCCGGCCGCCGGCAGCAGCGCGTTCGATCCAGTAGGTCAGACGGTCCTGGTAGTCGTGCGGCCCGACGATCATCCCCGCGCGCACGCTCGTCGTGCGACCGGGGATCGCCGCCTCCGCTGCAACCTCGCAGAGCGCTTTGCGGGCGCCATAAGCTTCATCGACGTCGCGAACATCAGGGTCGGCGTCGACGGGCATCTCTTGAGTCGCAGCGTCCTCGGTGATGTCGGGTGCGATCGGCCACGGATAAACGCTCACGCTCGACACGAAAACGTAGTGCTTCGCATGCTGTCCGAGCAGCGCAGCAGCGGCTCCAACGGAGCCCGGCGTGTAGCCGCACACATCGATCACCGCGTCGAACCGGCGGCCGCGCAAGGGAGCAAGATCGCCGTAGCGGTCGCCGAGGATCGATTCAACGAACTCCGGCATCGGGTGCGAGCCGCGATTGAACGTCGCGACGCGGTGACCGCGCGCACGCGCCGATTCGACGGCCGCGCGTCCAAGGAAGCGACTCCCGCCGATGATCAGGATATCCATCGCTTGAGCCATGCGCGAAGGCGATGCCGGAAGCCTGGAGGCGACGCGGAATCTGCCCCCGATGAGTATGCCAACGGGTCTTGCCGCTCGCCTTACGCTCCCCGCGATCGGTGCGCCGCTCTTCATCATTTCACAACCGCGCCTGGTACTCGCGCAGTGCCGCGCGGGCCTCGTCGGTTCGTTCCCGGCGCTCAACGCGCGTCCGGCCGCGCAACTCGATGACTGGCTCGCCGAGCTAACCTCATCGCTCACGCCAAGCGACGCGCCGTTTGCGGTAAATCAAATCGTGCATAAGTCGAACGACCGACTCGAACACGATCTGGGGATGTGCGTGAAGTACAAGGTGCCGATCGTCATCACGTCCCTCGGCGCACGCGAAGACGTCAACGCGGCCGTTCATTCGTACGGCGGCATCGTGCTGCACGACATCACGAACATCGTGCACGCGCACAAGGCGATCGACAAAGGCGCGGACGGTTTGATCGCCGTTGCCGCGGGCGCCGGCGGTCACGCGGGGACGCTCTCGCCCTTTGCGCTCGTGCAAGAAATCCGGCAGTGGTTCGACGGGCCGCTCGTGCTCTCGGGGGCGATTGCGAGCGGCCGTGCGATCCTCGCCGCACAGGCCATCGGCGCCGACCTCGCCTACATCGGTTCGGCCTTCATCGCAACGCAAGAAGCAAATGCCAGCGACGACTACAAGGCCTCGATCGTCGAATCGAGCGCGAACGACATCATTTACACCAATCTCTTTACCGGCGTGCACGGCAACTATTTGCGCTCATCGATCGAGCGCGCCGGACTCGACCCCGCGAATCTTCCCGAGAGCGATCCCTCAAAGATGGACTTTGGCGGAAACACCGCGGCGAAAGCATGGCGCGACATCTGGGGTAGCGGGCAGGGCATCGGCGCGGTGGACTCCGTGCCGTCGGTCGCGGCCTTCGTCGATCGTCTGCGCGGCGAGTACGCAGAAGCGAAGCGTGATCTTGCAACACGGAGCGCCGCCTTTGGAGCGGTCCAGACACCGGCCGGTTAAAGACTCCCGGCCGCTACGGTCAATCCCGCCTTACCGTAACGCCGTTTCGCACACGACAACGGGATCGAATTTGCGTTATTTGATGGTTAGCGGTCGATAGCGAATGCGATGCGGCCTAGCAGCTTCTGCTCCAAGCCGCTGAATTTTATTCTCCTCGTATTCGGCGTAGTTACCTTCGTAGAAAAACACGCGCGAATCGCCTTCGAAAGCGATGATATGCGTTGCGATGCGGTTGAGGAACCAGCGATCGTGGCTGATGCAGAGCACGGTGCCCGCGAATTCCCCGAGCGCATCTTCGAGCGCGCGCAGCGTTTCCACATCGAGATCGTTTGAGGGTTCGTCGAGAAGCAACACGTTTGCGCCCGTGACGAGCGTCTTTGCGAGATGCAAACGACCGCGTTCGCCGCCGGAGAGCTGGCCAACGGGTTTCTGCTGGTCGGCACCTTTGAAGTTGAATCGTCCGAGATACGCGCGCGCCGGCATTTCGAACTTGCCGACCATCATGATATCGAGGCCGCCGCTAACCTCGTTGAAGACGGTATTGTCGCCGCCGAGTTCTTCGCGCGACTGATCGACGACGGCGAGCTTTACCGTCTTGCCGATCGTGATCTTGCCGCTGTCGGGCTGCTCTTTTCCCGAGATCATGCGAAAGAGCGTCGACTTACCCGCGCCGTTGGGTCCGATGATGCCGACGATCGCGCCCGCGGGGATTTGGAAGTTGACGTTTTCCATCAGCAGACGGTCGCCGTAGGCTTTGCTCACATTTTCAAAATCGATCACTTGATCGCCGAGACGCTCGGCGACGGGGATAAACATTTCTTGCGTTTCGTTGCGTTGCTGATACTCGAAGCTCGAGAGTTCCTCAAAGCGCGCCATACGGCTCTTGCTCTTGACCTGTTGGCCCTTGGTGCCTTTACGCGACCACTCGAGTTCGCGCTTGAGCGCCTTCTGACGGGCCGACTCTTCTTTTTCTTCTTGCGCGAGGCGCTGCGTTTTCTGCTCGAGCCAGGTGCTGTAATTGCCTTTCCACGGAATGCCGTGGCCGCGATCGAGTTCGAGAATCCACTCCGCTGCGTTATCGAGGAAGTAGCGATCGTGGGTGACGGCGACGACGGTGCCCGTGAAGCGCACGAGATAATTTTCCAGCCAGTCGACGCTCTCCGCATCGAGATGGTTGGTGGGCTCATCGAGCAGCAGCATATCGGGCTTCGAGAGCAACAGACGGCAGAGTGCGACGCGGCGTTTCTCGCCGCCCGAAAGCGGACCGATCTTGGCATCCCACGGCGGCAGACGCAGCGCGTCCGCGGCGATTTCCAGTTGCTGGTCAAGATCGTCGCCCGCGGCGAAGAGAATCGCCTCGATGCGTTCTTGCTCTTTGGCAAGCGCGTCGAAGTCGGCGTTCTCATCCCCGTACGCAGCGTAGATGTCGTTCAGGCGCTTGCGCGCCGCGATCAACTCACCGAGCGATTCCTCGACGGTTTCGCGCACGGTTTTTTCGGGATCGAGCTTGGGCTCTTGCTCCAAATAGCCGATCTGCAAATTCGGCGCAGCCTTCGCTTCGCCGTCGTATTCAGTATCGACACCCGCCATAATGCGCAGGACGGTTGATTTCCCGGCGCCGTTGATCCCCAAGATGCCGATCTTCGCACCGGGCAAGAAGCTCAGCGAAATATCTTTGATGATCTGTCGCTTGGGGGGAATCAGTTTCGAGACGCGGTGCATCGAGTAGACGTAAGCCATGAACCATCCTGAACGTGGGGGTGGGGAAAAGTAACGAGGCCTTCCAGTTTCGGAAGACCGCAGCCGACACCGGAAATTTTCGCCGAGCGGCCGCAAAGGCCCCGGTCAAGCAAAAAGCAGCGCAATGATAAGGGTCGGCGCACGGGCAGGTGCTGGCGCTCAGCCCGCGTGCGCGTCCCGGAACGCTGAGGGGGGGGACCGCGTCTTGACGGCGCTGCTCGACTTTTCTACTAGAGATCAAGTCGATCAAGCAACGAGCAACAGTTTAGCGTGCCTTAAAAACGGGCAATCAAGCATAACTATTAGATGATAAAGACTGCGCGTTCCGAGTGGGCGACGCCTCGGAGCTACGGTATTATGTTACTCGAAATTGGTTCGGCTGCATTACTCATAATTGGTTCGTTCGAAGAGCGGACGAGCTTCGGTGCACACTCGGATGCGCTGGGCATCGATACCTTCGCGCTTGACGATGCCGCCCGCACCGACTGCAATACCCCGGTGGTCGTCGTGAAGCGCGACGCCGCTAGTCGCCTCGCGGAAATCTTGGCGATTCGCCGTGATGCGCGTAGTGCCTTAAGGCCAATCTTCGTGCGCCTCGATGCCGGTTCCGATCCGATTCAGACCGAGTTGACGGACGGAATGGTCGATTCACCCCAAGCCGCGATCGATCTCGGCGAGCCCATCGCGGAGATCCTTCGCGCACTGCCCAATTCGAAAGAAAAACTCGACGCGGACCGCCGCCTCCTGCACTTTTTGTATGCGCGGCGTGATCGACGCGTGATGCCCGTACTGGATTGGACGACGGATCAGTCGCATCGCTATCCGTTGCCCGACGCTCTTGCTGAGCCCGATCTCGAGGTTTCCAGTTGGGTCGATTCACTTCTGAGCCGAGACTTGTTGTCGGCAGCGTCCATCGTGACGAGGTTACGCCATTGCCCGGCCTGCGGCTCGACCCATATCAACTTCGTGGATCGCTGCACGAATTGCAAGAGCTTGGAGATCGCGCAACTGTCGTTCCTTCACTGCTTCTCTTGCGGCAACGTCGCACCGATGAGCAAGTACTCGATCGCGGGCCGATTGCAGTGCCCTAAATGTTCCGTTCATCTCCGTCAGATCGGTGTCGACTACGATCGCGCGATCGAAAGTTACGCATGTGCCGACTGTGCGGCGACGTTCAGCGAACCCGACATCATCGGTTCGTGCTTGAAGTGTGGCGAAGAGACGGCGCCGCCGCTTTTGATCACACGGGACGTTCGGGCCCTGCACCTGTCCGAACACGGCCGGCTCGCTACGCGGTCGGGCAGCTTAGCCGAAGTCTTCGCGGCGCTGGACCATCTAAACTACGCGGTACCCGAGGATTTCTTTCGGACCCTCGATTGGTTTCTCAAACTTCGGCGACGGTACAATGCGCTCGTTTTCTCGATCGTCGGCGTGCGCTTCGCGAACGTCCCGGAAGTCGTCGCCGCGGTCGGCGAACTTCGAACGATGAAGGCGGTCGAACGCATCGCGATACGTTTGCGCGAACTCCTTCGGGATACCGACGAAAGCACGCGGACGTCCGAGGATACGCTGTGGATGCTCCTGCCCTTTACCGATAGCGAGGGCAACAAGATCGTGCAAAACAAAATTGCCGCTATTCTCGAGCTTACCGAATTTGACGGCGGACGACTCGACCTGCGCGTCGCCGTTCTTACGGGTGAAGATAGTTTGGACCAGGAAAACGGTGAGCTTCTCGTGGCGCGCATGAGCGCAATGCTGGAATCCGCATGAGCCTCTGGAGTTACGTGTCGCTCACCGACACGGCAATGCGCTTTATTCCGTTCGTGCTCTTCTTCGAGTTGCCGATTTACGTGCTCATTGCGGCCGGCGTTGTGCGGTACGTCGTGCGGCGTACGTGGCTCGTCAACTCGGCGCGCCATACGCCGGCCGTGAGCGCGATTGTGACGGCGTATTCCGAGGGCGAAGCCGTGCGCATGACGATACGTTCGCTGGCCTACCAGATCTATGACGGTCACATCGAGATCTTGGTGATGGTCGACGGCGCAGAGCGCAATCGAAGCACGCTCGAACATGCCGAAGCGCTCTACAGCGAAGTCGCGGCCCTCCAAAATCGCCACCTCCGCGTCGTCCCGAAGTGGCAGCGTGGCGGTCGCGTTTCGAGCCTCAATACGGGTCTCGCTTTGGCAACGGGCGAGATTGTTATGGCGCTCGATGCCGATACGTCATTCGACAACGATATGGTCGCCTGCGCGACGCAGCATTTCTACGATCCCCGGGTGGTTTCCGTGGCCGGCAACTTACGCGTTCGTAACGGCGCGAAGAGTCTCATCGCCGCCCTACAACGCGCCGAGTACATGCTCTCGATCAGTTTAGCGAAAACGGGACTTTCTCAATTCAACATTTTGAATAACGTTTCCGGCGCATTCGGCATCTTCCGCGCATCGTTCTTACGCCAGATCGGCGGTTGGAACACCGGCACGGCTGAGGACCTCGACCTCACGCTTCGAATGAAACAGTATTTTGGACGTCACAAAGAATTGCGTATCCGTTTCGAACCGCGCGCGATCGGTCATACCGACGCGCCCGCGACGCTCCGCGGACTTCTGGACCAGCGCTTGCGATGGGACGGCGACCTTTTCTATCAGTACATCCGGGCCCACGGCCGGGCATTTTCACCTAAGGTCGTCGGCACCTTAAATTTTTGGACGATGATCTGGACCGGACTCATCTGGCAGATCGCCTTCCCGGCACTGATTTTTCTAAGCACCATCGTGTTGCTCGTCACGAATCCGCTTGCACTGGTCGGCGGGCTTACGATCCTCTACATTTATTATGTCGTAAACGCGGGACTGTTTTACACGCTCTACATCGCGTGTTTGTCCGAACGCCGAATCGCCGACCTCGAGATCATCCCGGTCCTCTTGTTACTGCCGATTTACGCGTTCTTTAGTCGGCTTTGGGCATTGGTTGCCGTGATGAGCAGTGCGCTCTTTAACGGCCAACTGGATTCCAATATGGCGCCCTGGTGGGTTCTGCGGAAGGCACGGTACTAGCGTGCGGTACCTCATCGTTACGCTCGCACTCATCGTCTGCTTGGACCCATCCCGCGCTTCAGCGCAAACTCGCCCGACGTTGCGCGTCGAGGATCTCGAGGCACGCCTCGCACGTGCGCCGCAGATCGCGATCGCCGAAGACGCGGCGGCTGCACAGCGCTACGCGATCGACGAAGCCGAAGCCAAGGGCGGCTTTACGCTCAACGGCGGGGTGAGCGCCGGCACATTCAACGAACCCGTTACGAGTACGTCAGATCGCGCGTACCGTTCGCTAGCGGGACAACTTTCCGTGCGTTATCCCTTATTTGGTGAACGTAGTGCGACGCGGGCGGCAGTTGGCGTCGAACGCGCAACTCTGTTGCAACGCAATGTCGACGTTGCAATTGCCCGCGCACAGGTACTCCAAGAGCTACGCACCCGATACGTTGAGTACTGGGCCGCAACGCGAAAAGACGCACTTGGCGACGATCTTCTCAGGGACGAGCAGGCGACGAAAGAGGCGTTGGTGTTACGGCGCCGAGCCGGACTGGTGCTGCATTCGGATGAAATTGAAAGCACGACGACGTTTGAATTGATCCGGCGCAACGAGGCGACGTTCGCGCGCGACAAGGCGCGGGCGCTGGGCGAACTGCAGATTGTCACCGGCTCGGCGCTGGGGTCGTTCGACCCCGTCGATCCGCATTTTGGCGACACGTGTCCATCGGCCGACGTCTTCGGCCGCACGGCAATAAACCGATCGGCAAAGGTCGCCGCTTACCGGGAGGCCGCGACCACCGCGGCGTTGCTCGCCGAGAAGCCCGCGAATCCGCTTCGCGGAGGTGTGAGCGTCGGGAAATCGATCGCGCTGCAACGACCCGCAACAGGCACGGCCAGCGGAACAACGATTTCGGTTGACGTGAGCCTTCCGCTAAACGGCCAGCGCGCGAATGGCGTGAGCCAGCGAAAATTTGCCGTGCTCGCCGATGGCGCCAAACGCGAGTCGGACCTCGCCGAAGCGCGCATCGCCGCCGAAGCATACGACGCATGGCTCGGATACCAGCAAGCGAAAATCAATTTGGTGTTTGCGGAACTGCGGCTCCACGCTGCGGACGTTGCCGTGCATGAAACGAATCTGCGCTACGGAAAACTACCGAGCGTGACGATCGAGGTGCGGCAACGCTCGCGCGCTTTGCAATACGCGGCAACGATCGACGAACTCGATGCACGCAGCGGCGTCTACCGACAGCAAGCTGCGCTGCGATTCTATGCCCCGGATGGTTGCGCCCCGCCGACCGGTGTCGGCATATCAGCCGGTTTCGCCGCGTACGCATGGAAAGCGCGAAACGTCCTGGGAGCGGCACGTCTCGAGGGATTTTGGGATCGTTTGGCCGAGCGCGGGGTGAATCGCTTCCTTCTCTCGTTCGAACCGGCCGAGATGGCTGGGCTACGCTCCCCAAGCGCGTTTCGCACGCGCGTCATCGCGTTCATCTCGGATGCGGCGCGCCACGGGGTGCCGGTCGAACTCTTGCTCGGCGAGCCGTCCTGGATCTTGCCCGACCGGCGGTCAGACCTGGTTACGATCGTCGAACAGGTGCGCGACGTACCGTTCGCCGGTATTGAACTCGACATGGAGCCGGACCAGTTGCACGATGCCACCCTCACGAAGAGTACCGCTGCCGTAGAAATGGGCCGCAGCGCTGTGGCAGCTGCGGCCGCCGCGCGCGTTCCCGTAGGCGTAACCGTTCACGTGCGGTACCTCGAGGACGACTCGTCGTCGTGTCTGATCTGTGAGTTGCAGACGGGCGGGATCAAGCGGGTGACCGCCATGGCATATAGCACCAATCCCGACCTCGTCGCGCGCCGCATGTCCGCGATCCTTCACGCGCATCCCGGAATGCGTTTTGCCCTCGCGCAGAGTGTCGAACCCGAACTGCCGAATACCGAGAGTTACGCCGGCGTTTCGCGCGCCGCGTTTCGCGACGTTGTAGAGCGGTTGCAGTCCGGCATTGCAGCGACTAACTTTGCCGGGATCGTCGTTGAAACATACGACGATTACGTGAATCTTCCACAATGAAAATCAGCTTTCGCTCGCAGGGCCCCGCGCCCGAGACGGCTCGCGTTCGCTACGCCGCGGCGAAGCGTCCCGCAGTGCGCTGGCGCTGGTATCTGCTGCTAGCCGCAATTGCGAGCCCCGTCTTGTTTTTCATCGGAAGCCTCCTGTGGTCGGGCGTCGTTGCGCTGGGCGGCTTCGAGATTCCCGGACGGGTTTTCGCAAGCGAGCAGATCGTGCGCGCCTCAGCCCCCGGTGCGATCGTTCGCATCGTCACCTCCGTGGGGAGCCGAGTCGCGATCGGCACGGCGATCGCGACGATCGCCGATCCCAGTCTCGAGGCTGACCAAGCGATGGCACGCGCACAGGCAAAAGAAACGTTGCCCCTGCCGGTCACGCCCCGCGCAAATCCGGCCGTGGCTCTTCAGCGAGCCCAGTTGGCACGAGCTGAAGCAGATGTCGCGATGTACGAGTCGCTTGCAGCGCAAGGAGCGGCCACCTTTGCTGAGGTTCGCTCCGTAAGAGCACAGCGCGACGCTATCGCGGCCGACGTGGCCGGAGCCGGACCGCGCGTAGACGTTGCGGACGCCGACGCACTGCGCCGTCGGACGTTGGCGCAGGTGCAACTGCGCGTCCTCGATGCTCGCGCGCGTGCGAGTGTGGTACGAGCCGAAGTGCGGGGCATCGTTCAATCGATTTCAGCCCGGCCCGGAGATGTAGTCCGCCCCGGAGATCCGATCGTATCGCTCCAGGTGGAAGCCGCACCATCGATCGTTGCCGAACTCGGCGCCAAGGATGCCAAATTTGCAACGGTTGGCCGGCGAGTAGCTGTCCTCTTTGGCGGCAACCGCGCCGTCGCCGGTCACATTACCGGCTTCACGGCAATGCCGCAAGGCAATTCGAGTACGCTGCAACTCACGATCGCGCTCGACGACCCCGTTCTCCCCTCCGCCGCGCACATCAGCAATTTTCCGGTGAGCGTTAAGATCGCTCGGAACAGCCTGGGTCGGCTGTAGCCAAGCCCACCTTTTCGTGGACTCGATTGCTGTTCGCGTAGCAATGGAATTATGGCGACTCGACGCCCTCGCCGCGACGTGCAGCGAACGGCTGCGGGGTCACAAACACAACCGGGCGGTACATTTAGGAAGCGAACGACGCCGATCTTCCCGATCCTCGCGACGGGGGCGAGTGTGAAGGCGATTCATTCGAATTGAGAAACGCGAATTGCGGCGGGAGCGGCAACGCGTTGCTCGCGGTCTGCGTTCGCACGTACATTTAGGTTGGAGTGCGCGGCAGATCCGACACAGCGGCGATATACGCGTTCAGACAGACCAGAAAAAATGCCCAGCTGCGATCGCTTTAATGTTCCAAACGTGCCGGGAATCCTCACTCCGAGCGTTGCGCATGCCGGTCCGGACACATCGCATAGAGCACCGTTTCTTCATCGAAAATCGTGTAGTGATCGAGCGAGAACCGGTAGCCCAGGTCGAAGCTCTGCAGCAGCAAGATTATGTCGCAAAAATCATCCGGGCGATGGTAAATCGAGATGGCGAGTTTCGGTCGGAATCGCGCGATCGTCTCGCGCGCGCCGCGTAGGGCCGGGATCTCCGACCCTTCGACATCCATCTTAATGAAGTCGACGGTCGCGAGCGCGTTAGCACGCACGAAGTCATCGATGCGCCAAAGCGGAACGGTCGACCCATCGACGTGCCAACCGGGGGAGTACTGGCCGACACGCACCGGCGGCGCGTCGAGCGTGCGGTCCGAGAGACCACGTTCGACGAGGGTCACGTTTGTGAGCTTCGCTTGCGCGAAATTATGACGACAAATGTCGATGTGATCGCCGACCGGATCGAAGGCGTACACATGTCCGCTTGGCCCGACCGACGTGCCAAAGATCACCGAAGTCTCACCGGTAAAAGCGCCGCCGTCGATGACGACGTCGCCCGGCTCGGGTCGGATGACGATGCCGTCGCGTTCGAAAAAATACTGTTTGTAGACGAGCGCGGCGGCGAGCTCGTAACCGACGCTGTCGATCGCATAGGTCACGCCTTCCCACTCCGCGTCAAAGTGCATCAGGCCGCCGAACATCCCGGTTGTACCGAGTATGGAGGGACTCCCCGTGAAGGCGGCGTGGAAGGCGGCACGCCGTTCGCCGACGCGAGCGGCATCGGCGTTGATACGAACGTGCAAATGCCCGGCCAATCGATAGCGCAAGATCTCTAGGTAGAGTTCGCGGCTCTTCCGATCTGCGAAACAACGTGAGGCAAAGAAAATAGACTCGTAGCGGCGCGTAAACCAGTCCAGAAACCCGACGTGCCGGTCAATGAGGAAGAGCTCCGAGCAGTCGGCACCGTTTAGGTTGAACCGTTCCGGCGCAAAATTGTCGCTCTGCTGCTCCGCGAGATCCTGGTAGAGCGCGCGCAAAATCTCGAGTTTGAATTGATTCGGCGTCGCTGAAATTTCCTCGATCGTCATTCGAATGTGTCGCTCCGGAAGTTAATGGAAGCAGATACGACCGCGGGGAGCGCATAACCCGCCGCGCGTCGCGCGGCAACGGCCTTCGAAAGGTACAGCCTCTCGGAAACGAGAGGCACGCCGCCCGCGCTTGGATTCGAATCAACGGCCCATTAATTAGCAGTCAGCCTTACTATTTTCATAATTCCGGCATCGTACCAAGCAATTTGCGCAATAGATGTCATTGTGCGGGGCAAATCCGGGGCCAAAGGACGAACCTGGCGCGCCGTAGCTCCGGCGCCGCGACGCGGGCCACCGCGAGCTCGCCAGCAATCGCAGGTCGTGGCTCCGCCGCCGTTACGTTTACGAATCGAAGTTCGAGGATTCTGACGAGTCCCGCTGAGTGCCGGGAAGTCCCGTCCCATGAGGCTTGCGCGTCACCTATTTTCTGATCCAAGAAAATTCTCCATCGAAGAGACACGTAAGATCACCCGGCTCTGTGAGATTTGCGTGGCCGCTTACACTACCGTTTATTGAGCTCGACGCTTCGTCAGCCGCCCGGAAACGAAAAACGCCCGCCATCCTCTTCGATGACGGGCGTTTCAAATGGCTCCCGAGCTTGGACTCGAACCAAGGACCCATTGATTAACAGTCAATTGCTCTACCAACTGAGCTACTCGGGATCACGCACCGGACATTGGCGGTCCTGGGGCGACATCCGACGATTCAACGATGACGACTCTCACCCTGCAAACTCCGCTCGCAAGGATGCGGGGGGCCGCAAGAGAGAACGCCGCTTGCACGCTCGCCCACTTACTTCGTTGGGAGCCTCGCCTCCATGGCCACTAGCGTCTTCCGCGTTGGAAGCTTTCGGTCGTTTTTCATCGGTCAGGCGTGTAGCTATCTTGGCGACGGCTTACGCGCGATCGCGATACCGTTGCTCGTCTTTCAACTAACCGGCTCGGCGATGTCGCTCGGCATCACCTACGCGCTCGAATTCTTACCGTTCGCGGTCTTCAGCCTCGTTGCCGGCTCGTTCGCCGACCGCGTCGATCGTCGCCAACTTATGATCGGAACCGACATCGTTCGGTTCGCAATCATGGTCGGCTTCGGCGTGCTCTTCTTCACACACCAACTCAACTTGCCGCTGCTCTATACGGGCGTCGTGCTGCTCTCGATCATGGCCGCGATGTTCCTCGGCGGGCAGGTGTCGAGTATCCCATTTCTCCTGGGCAAGGATCGTGCGAAGGCCGCCGTCGCGGCGCTCGTTGCGACCGAACAAGGGATGAACCTCATCGCTCCTCCGGTGGGCGGTGCGATCTTCGCGCTCAAGGGCGCGCTACCGGCGCTGCTTATCAATGCCGGCACGTATTTCGCATCGACGGCTTCGCTTGCGACGGTGCGCAACTTCGGGCCCGATGAGCCCAGCGGCTACCCATCGCTGCGGCAGATCGGATCGGACGTTGTTGCGGGTTGGACGTTCATCATGCGCGATCCGGCGATGCGCATGCTCACGTGGATCCAGCTCGTTTATAATTTCTTCCTGATGCTCGGCTACACGACGATCATTCCGTACTTCAAACGGGATTTTCTCGCGACGGATCAGCAAGTCGGGATCGCATTCGGCATCTTCGCACTCGGTTCGGTGATCGGATCGATCGCCGCGGGCAAATGGCATCCGTCCTTCGGGCGGGTGCTGATCGTCACGAACATCGTCGGCGTCTTTGCGGGTTTGCCAATGATCTTCACCCACGATCTGCGCGTCGCGATCGTCGCCTTTACCATCGCCAGCATGTTCAGCATCTATCAGATCGCTAACATCATCGCCTGGCGCATGCGGGTCGTACCCGAGGAGATGGTCGGCCGCGTTTTCGGTGTAATCCGAATGCTCGTCCTCATCGGCGTCGTACCGGGTTCGATTTTGGGCGGCATCATCGCCGACGCGTACGGAGCACGTCTGGCATTCATCATCTCCTCGTGCGGCTACCTGATCACGACGATCTGGATGGTCTCCTCGCGCTCGCTGCGCGAAGATCGCCGCTGAGCGCTCGCGAAGAGATACATCTATGAACGACCCAAATAAGCGGCTCGTCTACTCGACCGACGGGAGCACGCCGCTGCCCAGGCCCGAAAAGCGCAAAAACGCGCCGCCATCGCCGTCAAAATATCCCGACGACGGCGTGATTCGCGTCGCGCGCGAGAAACGACGGGCAAGCATTGTGACACTGGTAACCGGCGTCGCGCAGAGCGAGATCGAAGAACTGGGAAAAGTGTTACGCAAGCGCTGCGGCACGGGCGGAACGACGAAAAATGGAACTATTGAAATTCAAGGCGACCATCGAGACGCCGTTGTCGCATTCCTAACCGCGGATGGGAAGCGCGTCAAGCGCGCGGGAGGCTAAGCGGGTTCCGCGTGAACCAAGCTAACGCCGATGTCGTTCGGCTCAGCTCCTTTTCGCACGACCCGAGCAATATCGCGCGATCGACTGGGTTCATGGTTGGCCCTATTCGGTAATTTTCGAAACACGAGAAGACGGCGAGTGCGAATATCTAGCTGAGACATCGGCTGCGGCGCGAGCGAAGAAAAAGCAGCGATCTCTTACCTACCGTGCCGGCGGCTCGACCCGGAAGCGCACGGTCGACCTTGCCAAGCGGATCCAGTCCGAAATCGGACTGACCGTGATGTCGCACATCACGTGTGGCGGCAGCACGCGCGAGGAACTGGTCGCGATCTTCCGCGACTTGCGACAAGCCGGGGTGGAAAACGTGCTTGCCTTGCGTGGCGATGCGCCAAAAGACGGCTCCGCGCCGACGGGCAAACTGCACTATGCAACCGATCTCGTCGGGTCGCTGCGCGATGAATTCGATTTTTCCGTTGGCGGTGCGTGCTATGCCGAAGTTCATCCGGAAGCGGCAGATGCCGCAACCGATCTCGTCCATCTCGCCGCGAAGGTCGCGCGCGGCGCGGATCACGGTGCCGATCGTGCCGGGCATCATGCCGATTACCGATTATCGCCAAATCGCCCGATTCACCGCAACGTGCGGTGCAACGATTCCCGCCTCACTTCGCGCAGCACTCGAGGATCGCATCGACGAGCCGGAAGCGGTTGCGGAACTCGGTGTCGCCTACGCCACGCTGCAGTGCGTCGATTTACTCGAGCGCGGAGCGCCGGGTATCCATTTCTAAACACTGAACAATCGCTGGCGACTCGCGCCGTCGTCTCGGCGATTGCCGCGGCCGGCCGCTGGGGCCGGCCGCTGGGGCCGGGCGCTTGCAACGTCGTAAGGAGTCTCCGTGCATCGTTTAAACACCGACGGAACTTGGCGAACGTGGGAGATCGAGCGACTAAACGCCGAACTCGGTGAATCGATTTTTCGCGGTCCGGTCAACGACATTCAAACCGAAGCGAACGATGCGATCGTCGTGCGTTGGAATTGCAGTACGCCGGCCGGTGTTGCGATGTGCAATGCCTTCAGCGCAAACGTTATCGGCGGCGAAGAGCACGGTTGGGTGCTCATGATGCCTTGCGATCGCCATTCGCATCTCGCTCAACTGGCGAACGACGCTCGGTAAGTTACGGCGTCACGCGGTAGCGCGCGACCATTCCGCCCAAGAGATGTGGCCCGACGTGGCAGTGGTAGAGCCAGACGCCGACGTTGTCGGGAACGAAGTCGATCGTTTTCATGCTGCCGGGAAGCAGTTCGGTCATGTCCATGCGCATACCCGATGAGAGACCCGTCATTCCGTGCCAATGCGCGGTGTGATAG
>JANLVI010000015.1:0-108076 GCA_031363915.1 Vulcanimicrobiota bacterium | reverse complement strand
GGCGCTCGCTATTGCCCCCCAGAACCTATCTTTGTAGCCTGCCTTAATTCCCTCGTGCGTTGAGTAACGCGACGCAAGAAACCGATGAAGTTGCGAATCTAGGCACTCCTCGTGGAAGTCGTGGTCACACCGCATTCGTGTCCGGCGTCGCTGACTGGCGCGACCCGAAACTTGACCCTGTTGATACATAAGAGTAGTATACCGCCATACCTTCGTGGCACGAACGTGCCGTAAACGAATGAGCTTGAAATGGATCAGTTATGATTGCTATTTCGACGCGCCTGGCAGTCGCCGCTTTAAGCGCTTTCATCCTCCCGCTTTCCGGTTGCGGCGGCGGCGACACCGGGGTAAGCCGTCCGCTTGCTGGGCCAGCCACGTTCGCGATCGTTACCGGCGGATCGCTATCGAACGAAGCCGTTCAAGTGCTCCAGTATTATCCGCAATCGATCACAATCGACGCCGGTGATACGGTCCAGTGGACGTTCCCCTCAGGGGAGCCGCATACCGTGACGCTGCTGGGGCCGGTCACGATGCCGCCTGCGCCGAACACGCCCGCGGCACAAGCGCCGGCCGGCAGCTCTACGTACGATGGCAGCGCCTACGTCAGCTCCGGTTTTCAACTGCTCGGAAAATCGTACGCGCTGACGTTTCCCAAACCCGGGACGTACGCGTTCATCTGCTTGATTCACCAAGGCATGAAAGGTACGATCGTGGTTCAGGCCGCGGGAACGCCGTACCCGATCCAGCCGGCTGCGTACAATGGACCCGCGACGGCCATGCAAATGAGCGACTTATCGGTGGGCTCGGCGGCCGTGACGCAGTTTCCCTACGTCAGCGGCGGACCGCATCTCGTCGCTGGCATATCACCCGGCCTTGCTGCCGGCGCGCCGACAACGCCGACTGTTTTGCGCTTCCTCGGCGGAACTACAATAGACGCAACCAGCGTCACCATCAATGCCGGCCAAACCGTCACGTGGACGAATCAATCCAACAACGAGCCGCATACCGTCACCATCGCTCCTGCGGGCGCGTCATTTCCCGCGCTGAATCCGTTTGCGCCGCCGAGCGGCGGAAACACATACGACGGTACGGCACTCGTCAACTCCGGCGTGCTGATGCCGGGTGCATCCTTCAGTCTGACGTTCACGCAACGCGGCACATACTCGTATCACTGCGCGTTCCACGATGACACGGAGCATATGATCGGGACGGTCGTCGTTCAGTAGGTCAGATCCGCGAACTTGCACGGCCGTTTACGGAAACCGCGAACGAATTGTTCATCGGAGCGACGGGCCGGCTTGCGGCGGCGCGCTCGCTGGCCGCCAGATTCCCAACCGACGTGCGTTGGATGGGGCACATCGCGCGGATCGCAACGGCGCTATCTGCCGGTCACGTGCGGGCCGCCGAGCACGCATGCACCGCTCCAGTGGTGTTACGGCGCACTGGGTATCATTTGCACCCTTTCGAGTATATCGCAAGATGCCACGCTTGATGAGCTCTTGCTGACGGCAGGCGAGACGGTATGGGTCGCGGGCCCGCTGCGGAAAGGTTCGGGCCTTTGGCATGCCGTGGAATTCGCTCTGGACCGGTCACCTGAGCGTTGCGCTCTATCTCGCGGTGCATTGAGGGCGATGACCGCATGCCGCCATTCGACTATTGACTGGAACGCCGAATCACTCGCCTAGGGGTGGGACTGTAATCAATATATAGTGTAGGGGGCTATGCTATACTTTACGCCGAAAATCGACTTCATGAGTCATACGGTTCGAGATAAGGAAAAACTTTTGGCGCGCGTTCGCCGCATCAAGGGGCAGTGCGAAGCAATCGAGCGCGCGTTGTCTGCGGACGTCGAATGCGGAGAGACGCTGCAACTTATTGCCAGTGCACGCGGAGCGATGAACGGGCTGATGGCCGTCGTTCTCGAGGACCACGTTGTCTCACACGTGCTCAACGGCACCACCGCGACCGAGCGACGCGACGCCGGAGCAGAACTCGTCGATATCGTTCGGACGTATCTCAAATGATTCAGAATGTCGAGCGCGACGCCGAATCCCTGATGTCTCCAGCCGATGATGCCGAACGCGAAGCGACCCACGAAGTCGACCCGTGGGAACTAACGCGCGTAGCGTTCGTCGTCGTCGCGGCGACCGTCGTCTGGTTCCGTCTTTGGGAACCGTTCGCCGCGTACAGCGTCCTCGGCATCTTCGCGACGCTCGTCGGCGGTTATCCGATTTTTAAAGAAGCCGTTGAGAACATCCTCGAGCGGCGCATGACGATGGAACTCTCGATGACGATCGCGCTCGTTGCTGCCCTTTCCATCGGGCAATCCTTCACGGCACTGGTGATAACCGCGTTCGTACTCGCGGCGGAGATCCTCGAGCACATGACCGTTTCGCGCGGGCGGGAAGCCATCGGCGACTTGCTGCGTTTCTTGCCGCGCTCGGCCCTCGTTCGTCGCGACGGCGTCGTCCGTGAAGTGCTTGCCGAAAGTCTTGAAATCGGAGAATCGGTTCTCGTCAACCCAGGCGCCCTCGTCCCCGTCGACGGCCGCGTCACGGCGGGCCATTCTTTTGTCGACGAAGCACGCATCACGGGCGAGTCGATGCCGGTTGAAAAGACAACCGGAAAAACCGTGTACGCGGGAACCGTCAATCAACACGGCGCGCTCGAGGTGACAGTCGAACGCATCGGTCGCGACACGAGTTTCGGTCGCATCATCGAGGCCGTTGAATCGGCCGAAGCATCGCGCGCGCCGGTGGAGCGGCTCGCCGACCGTCTCTCCGGCTATCTCGTCTATTTCGCGCTGGGTGCGGCCGTGCTGACGTTTGCGCTCACGCGCAACATCGTTGCGACGATTTCCGTCATCATCGTTGCAGGCGCGTGCGGCATCGCCGCCGGCACGCCGCTTGCCGTCCTCGGCGCCGTCGGTCGGGCGGCGCGCGCGGGCGCCGTCATCAAAGGCGGCCGGTATTTGGAGGCACTCTCCGCCGTCGACACGGTTGTTTTCGACAAGACAGGCACGCTCACGTGCGGCGCGCCCGAAGTGCGCGCGCTTAGCCCCGCGAGCGGTGTTGACGAGCGGGAATTGGTGCGTATCGCGGCGATCGCCGAGCGTCGCTCCGAGCACCCGCTCGGGTCCGCGATCGTCGCGCACGCCGAGCGGCTCGGCGAGGCGCCAACGGAACCCGAACGATTCGCCTACGAGCCCGGTCGCGGTGTTACAGCTGTCTCCTCGGCTGAAACGATCCTTGTCGGAAATGCGGCGTTGCTGACGAGCCACGGTTTTTCTGTGCCGACACCATCGAATGATGCCGCAAGCATCGACGTGCATGTGGCACGGGGCGACCGGTATCTCGGAACCATCCATATCGCGGACGTACTTCGAGCCGAAGCCGGAGCGGCCGTCGCGTCTCTGAAAGCCCTCGGCATCACGACGATCCTGCTCACCGGCGATCTCGAACGTGTAGCGTCAGTCGTGGCCCACGAACTTGGTATCGACGAGTTCGCGGCCGCTCTGCTGCCCGAAGAGAAGGCATCGTACATCGGCCGGCTCGTCGCCTCAGGGAAGATCGTCGCGATGGTTGGCGACGGAGTGAACGACGCGCCGGCGCTCACGCGCGCAACGGTCGGGGTGGCGATGGGCTCGGGAACCGACGTCGCGCGGGAAAGCGCCGACATCGTGCTGCTCGGCAACGACCTCTCGAAGTTCGTCGAGACGCTGCTCATCGCACGGCAAACGCGCGCGATCGTGATGCAGAATTTCGTCGGTACGATCGTGGTCGATAGCGTCGGCATCGCCTTGGCCGCACTCGGGCTACTCAACCCACTCCTGGCGGCGTTCATCCACGTCGCCTCGGAGCTTGCGTTCATTTTGAATTCGACGCGGATGTTAGCAAAGCGCCCGGCAACCATGCAAGCTCGAAGGAGTGTTTCTGCTTTCACGATGGATACGACAACGACGACCACGACCGAGCGCGCGATTCTTGCCGGCGGCTGCTTCTGGGGGGTGCAGGACCTGGTTCGCCGCCAGCCCGGCGTCATTTCAACCCGGGTCGGCTATTCGGCCGGCGACGTCCCCAATGCCACCTACCGCAACCACGGCACGCATGCGGAGGCGATCGAGATCATCTTCGATCCCAAGCGCACGAGCTTCCGGACGCTCTTGGAATTCTTCTTTCAAATTCACGACCCAAGCACGCTCAACCGGCAGGGCAACGATCGCGGGCTGAGTTACCGTTCGGGGATCTTCTACACGAGCGACGAGCAGAAACGCGTCGCGATCGACACGATTGCCGATGTCGATGCGTCGGGGATCTGGCCCAATAAAGTCATCACCGAAGTCGCCGCGGCAGGCGATTTCTGGGAAGCCGAACCCGAGCACCAGGATTACCTCGAAAAATACCCGGATGGATACACGTGCCACTTCATCCGCCCGGATTGGAAACTCCCGGCGCTCCGACGCTGAGACAGAGCTCTCCCAAATCCGCAAACGCCGCTCGCATTCGAGTGGCGTTTGTATTTGTAACCGCGAGGTAATCTACACGTAACCATACGCGATAAGAGATACTCTAGGCCAATGAAAACGGCCGACGACCTACTGGCGATCCGGCGTACACGTTGAACGCGACGATTCCCGTGAACGTCGCCGCGCGTGAATGGCACCGAGGCGACCGCCGAACCGGAATGTGCAAATGACGAGCCGCCCATGTCGGTGGCGGCTCTCGGTCCCGCGCATGTAAGGATCAAAACGATGATCGCCGAGGCACGCATAAAAAGTTTAAGCATCCTCGCATCCGTGCTCGCTGTCGTGGGCCTCGTGCTTACGACTCTTTACGTTGCGGTCAACGCGCCCGCCGGCACCCTGGGCTTCTCGGCAACGGTCGTGCGCGGCGCGCCGGCGGCACAGGTGACGGACGTCGCGCCCGGCGGTCCGGCGGACCGCGCCGGTATCCGCGTGGGCGATGTGGTGAGAGCGCGTCGATCGGCCGTCGACATGCTGCTACCGGCAAACGCCCGCTCCTCGCCGATGGCGATCGGGTTCGCTTCGATGTCAAGCGCGGGGAACGTCGGTTGGGTTCATCGTCGTCTGGACGCGACCCGAAAACCGCGATGCGTGTACGATCGGCGCTATCCTCTTGCTGTTTGGTATCTTTACCGCGACGCCGGATCGCGTGGGAACGCCGCTCGTGCGCTTCGTGGGCTACGAAGTGCTCACGAGCGTTGTCGTGGTCTTTGCGATTTTGGCGACTGCCGTCTTCTTCGCAAGCTACTCCGACGATCGCGTTCCGGAACCGTCGTCCTCGTCGCCGCCGTCGTCGCGACGGGCTTTTCGCTGAGCGTCGTTCCGTGCTACTTCGCCCCCGCCGTTTGGGGCCGCGTCGATTTCCTCGACCGACTGATCTACGTCACGCTCGTTACACCCGCGTGCGCGGTCACGGCGTTCTTTCTCGCGGACCGCCGTTCGATGTCTTCGATCAAGCGGCATGTATCGCGACGCTCTTCCCGTTTGCGATCGGCATGACGTACGGAATTCTTCGCCGCCGCGTGGTCGATGTCGCGTTCGTGTTGAATCGCGCGATCGTCTTTAGTTTGGTCTCGGCGCTAATCGTCGCCGGTTTCATTCTGATCGAAACGTCGGCCGGATCGCTGCTGTTTGACGCTTCGCGCGCCGATATGCGGCAGAACGCGTGCTCAAGCAACTCGGAACCGACGTGCATTTCATCCGCGACCGCAATCGAATCGTGGAGCGTGTCTTGCGCGAGATCTGGCAATACATCGATGTCGAACGGCTGGCACTCTACGAACGAGAAGACGTCGATGAAGGCTTCGTCTTGCTCGGTGCCTACGGCGAGGCCCCCATCAACCTCGGAACCGATGACGATGCGATCCTTCGTTTGATCGTCGATGAGGCGCCCCTCGATCTGCACGGCGTCGCGACCGCGATTCCCGGCGAGTTTGCGATTCCGCTCGCGATTCGAAAATCGCTCGTCGGCGTGCTGGCCCTCGGTCACAAGCGCTCGGGGGAGGCCTTCGCTCCCGATGAGATCGCGCTTCTTCGACTGCTCGGGCCACAACTCGCCACCGCCTGACTCGCCGGCCGCAGCACGACGTCCGCCGATCCGACGTTGCGTGAAGTCTTGGCAGAATTGCGGCTTCTGAGACATGAATTGCAAGGAGTGGATGGGACGCTGCAACGCCTCAAAGATTCCGTGCAGATCGTCGGCTTGCCGACCGCAGGTCCGCCGCCTTAACGCGCGGTCGCATCGGGTGTGCCGCCGCAGCAACCGCAATGCCCCTGCGGTATGTTTTAGTTGCTGCAAAAAAACAGCAAATCGGCGAACATCACCGAGCGCGCGATTCTCACGGGCGGTTGCTTCTAGGGCGTGCAACATCTGGTTTGCCCCAGCCCCGAGTCATTTCGACGCCCGCGGGTACTCCGGCGGCGACGTCCCCAACGCTACGTACCGCAACCACGGCACGCACGCCGTGGCGCTCGGAACGATCGGCGACGTCGATGCGTAGAGTATCCTGGCAGCTACACGCGCCACGACATCCGCCCGGATTGGAAGATCCCGGCGTTACGCTCGGTAAAATGCACGCGGCTCGCGCCTACGTCGAAGCCATAATCCGATCCCAATCGTCGCGCCCGATGCGCAGTTCCGCCTCTGCGAGATCGCGTAGCGGTGTTTCGACGAGGTTTTCGCGCTCGCAGAGGTCGCGCGCTCCGGTCTGAACGTAGAGCAGACCCGTCATGAGCTCGTGTTTGGAGCGCGCTTCGTGCAGCATACGCATCGCGCCAACCCGATCGGTCGCATCGTAGCCGTGATCGATCTTCCGTAAGACGACGTGCGAACCGTCTTCGAGCTCGATGTCTTGCGCCGAACCGGGCTCGTAATCGACGATGATGTCGCCCGTGCCTTTGATGAAATCCGGTGCGTTGAGTTCGAGGTCGTGGTCTTTGACGTACGCGTAGCTTTTCGTCGAGCCGGTATGATCGTTGAACGTCACGCACGGACTCACGATGTCGATCAGCGAGGTTCCGCGGTGCGCGAAGGCGGCTTGCAAGAGCGGTACGAGTTGCTTGCCGTCCCCGGAGAACGAACGCGCGACGAATGTCGCCCCAAGTTCGATCGCAAGGCCGCAGACATCGATCGTCTCGTATTCATTTGCGATGCCGCCTTTGCTCGTCGAACCGACATCGGCCGTGGCCGAGAACTGTCCTTTGGTCAGACCGTAGACGCCGTTATTCTCAACAAGGTATGTCACATCGACGTTGCGCCGAACCATGTGGCAGAATTGTCCGAGGCCGATGCTTGCGGTGTCGCCGTCCCCGGAGATGCCGAGCACGAGCAGGTCGCGATTGGCAAGTTTCGTGCCCGTCGCAGCCGAGGGCATCCGGCCGTGGAGTCCGTTGAAGCCGTGTGCCTGCTCGACAAAATACGCAGGCGTTTTGGAGGAACAGCCGATCCCACTCATCTTCGCGAGGAGATGCGGCTCGACACCGAACTCGTAGAGCGCTTTGATCAGATGATTGGTGATCGAGTTATGACCGCAGCCGGCGCAGAGCGTCGTCGGAAGCCCTTTGTAGACATCGCGCGGCAGACCGATGATATTGAGCGCTATACTGGTCATCGCGTTATCCCCCCGGTTACTTTTGCGTTCGAGCGTTCGTGCTCGACGATTGGATCGAGCACCGCGTGCGCATCGATGGGCACGCCATTATAATGACGCACCGAGACGAGCTTGGCAGAGAGCTCCGTCGGGAGCTCCGTGCGTAAGATCCCGAAGAGCTGGCCGTCCCGATTTTGCTCGACCACGTAGACGCGTTCGTGACGCGCGATGAAGTCGGCAACCTGCGGCGAGAACGGCAGCGCGCGCAGACGAAGATAATCGAATTCGAGCCCATCGGCACGCATGAGATCGCGCGCTTCGACGATGGCGTGATGGGTCGTGCCGTAGGCGAGGATCCCGACTGCGCGTCCGTCCTCATCGAGCGTCGGACCGGGTACGACCGTCCGCGCAGTTTCGTGTTTGCGCACGAGCCGATCGAGGTTATTTTGCCACACCACCGGTGATTCCGAATAGTGTGCATCTTCGTCATGGCCCGTGCCGCGTGTGAAGAATCCGGCCTCGGTATGCGGCGTCCCCGGCAGTGTCCGATATGGAATTCCATCGCGATCGACATCGCGGTAGCGGCCCCACGATTCGAGCGCATTGAGGTCGCTTGCGCTGAGAACTTTGCCGCGATCGAATGGCTTCTCCGGATACGGAAGCGACGACGTCATCCACGAATTCATGCCCAGATCCAAATCGGAGAGCACGAAGACGGGCGTTTGAAAGCGATCCGCCAGATCGAATGCCGTCATGGCGAATTCGTACGCTTCGAGGACGGTTGCAGGCAGCAAAAGGATGTGCTTGGTGTCGCCGTGTCCGAGCGTGTAGCAGAACGCGACGTCGCCTTGCATCGTACGCGTCGGCAGTCCGGTCGACGGCCCGGCGCGCTGGACGTCAAAGATCACGCCTGGAATTTCAGCAAAATATCCGTAGCCGGCGTACTCGGCCATCAGCGAGATTCCCGGCCCTGACGTCGAGGTCATCGCGCGCGCACCCGCCCAACCCGCACCAAAGACCATCCCGATCGCCGCGAGTTCGTCTTCAGCTTGCACGATTGCGGCGCGCAATTTTCCGGTCTGCGAATCGACGCGATATTTTTTGGACAGGGCGATGAACGACTCGCACAGCGACGAGGAGGGTGTGATCGGATACCACGCAACGACCGAACATCCGCCCATCACGCAGCCGAGCGCCGCAGCGCGGTTACCATCCATAAACATCAGGCCTTGCGTGCCGCCCGGGACCGCTTCGAGACGATACAGATCGGTTTTGACGAGCGTTTCGCGCGTGTACGCAATACCGAGACGCACGGCGCCGATGTTGAGCGCAACGGCCTTGGGTTTGGACGCAAATTGTTTGGTAAGTGCGGCTTCGATCGTCGCATCATCGATGCCGAGCAATTCCGCAACCACCCCAACGTACACCATATTCGTCAGATATTTGCGCAACGTTCCGTCTGTGGCGTAGTCTTTTGCAAGCGCTGCAAATGGGACGGAGTAGTACGTAAGGTCGGACCGCCGGGTATCTTCGTTGAGCGCGAGGGCTGCATCGTGAATCACCACGCCGCCCGGTTTGACGCTTGCGACATCGGCCTTCCACGAGACGGAGTTGAGTGCGACGAGAATGTCGACATCGCGAGCCCGGCACTGATAGCCCTGCGGGCTTACGCGCACGTCGAACCAAGTCGGCAAGCCCTCGATATTCGAAGGAAAGACGTTTTTCGGTGCGGCGAGGATCCCAAGCCGGAATATCGCGTTCGTGAGAGTCAGGTTCGCGGATTGACTACCGGAGCCGTTGACCGTGGCGACGCGTAAGGTGAAGTCATTGACGATGTGATGCGACAAGGTGACCTCGATTTGACGCAGCCGTTCGGCGTCGTTGAAATTCGTTTTCTGTACCGGCCCGAGCGCTCCCCCGGAGCGCGGAGCGATCGTTGCTGAGCGCAGGGAGCGACTCGCTTGCACGCAGTCACTCTTCCCGACAAGCAAATTTATGCTCGCGCCTAGCTTCTTGGGGGTCTTGCGGCGTCACGTCGTCTGATTGCGTCTTCACTTCTCGCTGCCGTCGTCGTCTTTTTCAGCCAAGCCGTTCTCTCGCGCTCGGACTTCACCGATGCGCGCGGATCGCGTCTGTATGCTACGGCAGTTGCCCGTTCGCGGCAGCGAGGGCGGCTGCGAGCGCATCGGCCTCGCTGTCGTCGATCGTCGTGGTGGTGACGCGCACGGCCGGCGGCGACTCCGCGCTGCGATAGCGGCTACCGCCATCGATGACAAATCCAGCGCCAAGCGCCGCACGAATCGCGACCGCTTCATCGGCAACGGAGATCCACACCGTGAACCCCGAGAATCCGGTAGCGGTGAGTCCGTGACGTTTGCAGGCGGCTAAGAATGAGAGCCGCCGCTTGGCGTAACCGACCGTCGCTGAACGCGTGAGGCGTTTGGTCGTCGGCGCGACGAGGAGCGCGAACGCCGTGTCTTGCAAGAGAATACTCACCCAACCGCAACCGATGCGCTGCCGCGCGACGATGCGTGCAAGCGTGAGTTTATCGCAGGCGAACGGCGCGACGCGAATATCGGGACCGATCGTTTTCGCAAACGACCGCACGTGCAGCCAGCGCGAGCGGCCTAATGTAATTGAATGGAGCGGCATTCCGCAAATCATCGCGAGATAATCGTCTTCGAGGACGCCGACCTCCGGTGCACCCTTGAGAATTACGCGAAGCGCTCGCGCGCGGCGCGGATCGAAGGACGCGCCGGTCGGGTTTTGCGCGCGCGGAACGACGACGATCGCCTTCGCGCGCGCCCGAATCGCGCGCACGAGCGCCTCGGGCGTGATCCCGAACTCATCGATCGCCATGCGCACGACTTGCAATCCAAGTGCGCTGGCGAGCGAGAGATACGGCGGATACGTGGGATTTTCCAATCCGATGACATCGCCCGGCGCCGTCATCGACATGAGGCCTCGTTCGATCGCGTCCATCGCGCCGCTCGCGATGCCGATGTGCGCGCCCGCAACGGCATCCGCCATAACGTGTGTGCGAAAGAGCGCGATGAGCTGTTCGTTATCGGCAATGTCGGTATAGAGTCGCCGCTCGCCCGAGATGCGCGCAACGGTGGGTTTAAGCATGGGTAAGAACTCGGGATCGGGATTTGCGACGGCCAGGTCGCGCCCAGGAAGCATACTCGGCTCGGCCGCGCTTTGCAGCGGCAGGCGCGCGACGACGATCGAGCCGCCGCGACGCTTGCCGACGATGCGTCCTTGTGCGCGCAAGATCGCAAATGCCGCGTTGACCGTGGTCGGACTTACCTGCAGTTCTTCTGCCAACGCACGGATCGTCGGCAGGGTATCGCCGCCGACGTAAGTACCCGCATCGATTTGGCGCTCGAGGTTTTCGGCAATCGATCTCGCAGAGCGGTCCGACGTAGTTTATTGTACCGACATAATCTTACCTTATAGTGTAACAAAACCATCGGCATGAAGACAAGACCCCCCCAGATGCCCGTAATCGCCGCAACGCGGGCAAGCGGCCGTGATATCGGCCACTGCAAACCCACAATGCACGGACTACGATAAGCGGATCTACACCGAAAAGAGGATCTTCATCATTCAACAAGCGCGCCGACCCGCCGACCGTCGCAGCCTCGTAGTCGCGATTATGACGACCGTTGCCGTTGCCGCCGTGACCAACGGTGCGCTGCAACACTTTGGCATCAACCAGCCCGCAGGCGAACGCTGGCCCGCGTTCGCACCGCGTGGTTTTGTGATCGGCATGGTCTGGATCGCGCTCTTCGCCGGAATGGGTACGGCGTATTGGTTTTCCGCGAGCAAGCGCGCTGTGCTCGGACTCATCATGCTTTGTCTCGCGTATCCGTTTTACACGCACATCATCGGCAATCACGCAACCGAACTCATCGGCAATATCGTCACTTTCGCATACGCCATCTGGCTCATCACCGTGCTCCGGAAAGAGTCACGTATCGCCGCGCTGCTGATCGGCTGCGTCGCTGCGTGGGTGGTGTTCGCTACAGCGCTCGTCATCGGTCTCGTGCAATTGAACGGCTGGGCGACCTAAGCCGCTACACCATGCCAAGCAATCGTCCTAATCGCATTCTGCGGGGGACAACGCTCCGTAGAGCACCGTACATCTGTAATGCCGCGTTCAGCCCGGTGCCCCACGCTTCGTTTACTCCCGAAGGATTGCCTGAACGCTCAGCTCGATCTTGACGTTTTCACCGACGAGCACGCCGCCCGCGTCGAGCGGAGCGGTCAACGCAAGACCGTAGTCTTTGCGGTTGATCGTCGTCGAAGCCGTGAACGCGATGCGCGAGTTGCCGAACGGATCGACCGCGGCGCCGTCGTACGTCGTGTCGAGCTTAACGGATTTGGTCACGCCGTGGAGCGTGAGGTCGCCCGAAACGATGAGGTTGTCGGCGCCGCCGCTGACCGAGGTCGAGCGGAACCTCAGGTGCGGGTGCGCTGTAACGTCGAGAAATTTAGCCGACTTGAGGTAACCGTCGCGCTGTTCCTGACGCGTGTCGACGCTCGATGCATCGATCGTGACGTCGATCTCGTTCGGCACCGTCGAGGCTCCGGGAACGAAGATTGTGCCCGAGACGCCGCTAAAACGGCCGCGCACTTTCGAGAACATCAGGTGTTTTACGATGAACTCGACGGTCGTATGCGTCGGGTCGATTTGATAGGTGGCGCGGCTCAAAACAGTCTCCTAGCGCTGTGGCGGTCGGTTGAGGAAGAAATGAAGGGCGAGCCAACCCGTTGCCCTCCGCGAGCGGCGCGCGAAGAAGAGATCGTTCTCGAGCGCGGATTGAGCGCCTCAGACTTTTCCACAGCGGTAACGGGCGACCGGCGTGCGGCGGAAAATGGTATCGAAAAGTGCCCCAATTACCTGCTGGTAACCACTCCTTAAGACGAGCCTAGGCTTCGATGTGCGCCCGCAAACTTGTAGGGTTTCTCGATTTCGCCGACGATAGGCAAAGGATGAATCCAACAGCCCGCCCGGTCGGCCACGGGATCCAGCCGCTCGTCGAAGCGGTCCTCAGCGCGGGCGGAAACCCCGAGGCGATTCGGACGGCTGCGTGGCATGCGGCCTGGGCGCGCGGATATGACGACGTCATCATCCCCGCGATCGAGCTGGGCTTGCGCGCAGAGGGATTTTTGATCGTGGTCCAGCCGATCGGTGATGCGCGATTCGCCGCCGTGGTTGATACGGGATCGCAACTCTGGGCGATCAACGTCGCCGGGCACGCTCCGCCGACGGGTTCCCGCGTGCGCGTCGCGCCCTCGAATCACGATGTGAACGGCGCCTGGGATGCGAAAATCCTCGACCCGCTCACGCTCGGTTTTCATGTCGCCTTCGAACAGCGCACGTCCAATCCCGATACGCGCTGGATTCAGCCGCTCAAAGACGCGATGCATCGCGTGCGGGATTCGGAGACACATCGCCGGCACGCGATCGATCATTCGCGCTCGACCTTGCCGACGATCGAGGTCGTGCCGTCCGTGCACGATCTGCTCCATACGTTGCAAGAAGAACTGCGCGAACGCATCAAAGCCGAGACCGCACCGAGCGCGGCCGACCGCGCGCGATTCGAGCACGCAAACATCAAGGAGCGCGAGAAGATCGCCGCCGACACCAACGCGGCGCGCGCCAAACGTTTCGAAGAAGAAGCGGCCAAGGTCCAGGCGTCGGTTCCGGACGTCCTCGCCGGGCGCGATGCGAAGATCGCGCAGAACGAAGAGACGCGACTTACGATCCAGCGCCTCGAGGACGTGACCACTCGCAGCCGGGCGATCACCGAGCGGACTCATGTGCTCGACCGGCACCTCGACGCCATCGCCAACTCGAACCTGCACGTGGACGTGGAGGGCGATATCTGCGCCAATATCGTTGAGGAGGCCGTCTTCCATGAAGTCGCCCGAAACGTCGAACTCCTGCACGCGCTGATCCCGCGCCATCAGGAAAAAACGGCTCTACGCGGGTAGTACGCCGAGGAAAAACTAGCCGTTTGACCGCATTTTGCGACATGGCCGCCAAACGCAAAATCGCCCCGCCCAAGCCCGACCCGAACCGTTCGTGGTCAGAACTCACGAAAGCCGAGCAAAGCGCGCACTACGCGCAAGCCCTCCTCGCCTACAACAACGGCACGGGCCCGAACCCCAAGACCCTCGGTCAATTCTCCGCACACAAGGCGCAATCCAAGTAGCGAACCAAGCGCAGACGCTGGTGCGGGCGCTCAACGCGCTCGCAAAATCGCCGCAATTCACGTATGTCCAGGCTCGCGCGACCGCGCGCAAAGACACAAATGTCGATTGGACGCGCACGAAATCGCTCAACGCTGATTTCAATGCCGATGTCGACGGATGCGAATCGTTCGTGATGAACGACGGAAGCGTCTGCGAATGGATGTCGGCGTCCTACGCCTACGTCGCCCGCGGCTAGCTCCTCGGAGATTCTTAATATGATCGCAACCGAATCGACCCCGCAGCGCTTTCTCGCCGAACGTTCCGGATACCGGATCGTCCCGCACGCGAACCACGCGCGGCTCTACCACATCGTTCCGAGCACCACTGCGCTCGCCGCCTTTTTCGCTGCGGTCCGCGATATCAACGCGCAGCGCCTCGAATACGTCCCCTACATGCGCTTCGTCGTCGCGCAGCGGCTCGAAACGGCCCTCGGCACGAGCCTGCTCGATGACGTCCGCTCGATCGTACGCGATCGTGAATCGGGCGGATTCACGATCGGGCTCGAGGGCACGACGACCGATGCCGATGACTACGTGAAGTTCGCCACGGCCGTGAGCTATCTGCTCGGTCCCTCGAACTTCGATGCGATGTCCGGCACGTTTTACGCGCGCTTCGAAGTAAAGCATACCGATGAGAGCGACTCGTACCTACGCCAAGCGTATCGCACGATGACGCTGCACACCGACGGCACCTACGTCGACGAACAAACCGATTGGCTTTTGATGATGAAGTTCGCCGAGCAGCACGCCGTGGGCGGCGAGACGCGCATCCTGCATCTCGACGATTGGGACGCCCTGCGCGAGTTTAGCGAGCACGCGCTGGCGACGCACGTCTTCACGTATAAATCACCGCCGAGCAAAAACGTCGGGCTCGTCATGCACCGTCCGACGTTCTTCCCCGTCGACAGCCGCCCGTGCATCTCGTACATCGACCAATTCGTCTATCCCGAGACGATCGCCGAGGGTATGTTTCTCGATGCGATGACCGAGTCGATGGAAGGAGCCCACGGCACGGTCGCCGTCCCGCTGCCGGTCGGCGATCTCATCGTGCTCAACAATCTCTTCTGGCTGCACGGGCGCGCAGCATTCGAGGTCGATCCGCAGTTGCACCGCGAGTTGCTCCGCCAGCGCGGTTATTTTTCGCCGTAGGCCCGTAGAAATTTCGCTGATGGCGCGACGGTTGGCAACCTGACTGCGTTTCACGGGTGATGAAACGACTCTTCGCCGCGCTCGTTACGGGCACGACTCTGATCACCGCGCTTGCGAGCCCCGCCGCCGAGCCCGCAGCTACGTCGGCGAAAGCCCCGGCCGCCGCAAAACCCACACCCGTCGCGAAGAAACGCTATATGACGAAGGCCGAGATCGCTGCGGCGCAAGCGCGTCTTCGCGATGCAGCGCCGGCAGACTCGTATTTCGGTCATCTGAAGTTGAGCTACATCGGGATCAACAACACGTTCCGCGACGCGTCGCGCCTTGCGGGCGATTCGACAACGTCGGGTGCGATCGTGAGCAAGGTCGAGGCTGCGGATGAGGCGCTGCGCGACTTCGCGGCGCGATACCCACGCGACGCGACGCTCGCGCAATCGTACTTCCTAGCTTCACGCGCCGAAAAAAAAATCTGGATCCAGCACAATCAGGAGCGTGCAAGCGCGTATCTGAAATTGCTCGTTTCGCGTTATGGCGACACGTACTTCGGCAAGTTGACGAAAAAAGATATCGCGGGCGGCATCACCGAGCACTGGTATGCGACGGCCGTTGCATGCGCGACGCCGGAACCGACGCTCGCGCCGACCGCAACACCGGAACCGACCGCTGTCCCGAGTGCAACGCCGCAGCCCAAGCGCGGTCGCGCCAATCCCAAGCCAACTCCCTCGCCAACACCGACTGCAAGTCCGACCCCGAGCCCCACACCAACGCCGGTACCGACTCCGCAGCTGACCTCCGCACCGGACGGCACGAAGATCGTGATTCTTCCTGTGGCATGCATCCCCGCACCGACACCGTCTCCGACGCCGAGTGTAGCGCCGTCGCCGCTTCCGACACCGCTGATGACCGGCTCACCAAGCGCGGCGGCCTCCGCATCGCCGCTCGCAACGTCACGGCCATCACCATCGGCAGCACCCACGATACCCGCGCCGGTACCGACAAAATCGGCGCAGCCCCAACAATGAAAAACTGAGAAAATACTGAGCCGAAACGTAGCCGGAGGCCCGCATCGCTCGAATGCGAAACTGCCGCGTCTATGCACCGCTACGCCGCTCTACTCTTCGCATTTGCTCTGGTCGCGTGCGCGACGACAACCGCCGCGCACGCCGAACCGACCCAAACGCTGACCATGCGTGTCGATACGACGCGCGCCGTGCAAGGCTTACTCGACGTTCACGAAACGATCGCCGTCCAGCCGGGCCCACTCACCCTCGTCTATCCGAAATGGATTCCGGGCGAACACGGGCCGAACGGCCCGATTGCCAACGTCGCCGATCTTGCGATCAGCGCGGGCTCGACGCGACTCGCGTGGACGCGCGACAACGTCGATCTCTTCGCATTTCACGTGGACGTGCCGGCCGGGATCACTACGTTGAACGCGGATTTCACGTTCCTCGGCGGCCCCGGCAGCGGACGGCTCTCCACGCCAACGATGCTCACCATCGAGTGGAGCAAGGTCGCGCTCGCGCCCAAACACGACGATCAGAAGAACGTCGTCATCACCCCATCGATTCATCTGCCTTCGGCGGATTGGAAGTACGCGACGGCGCTCGAGACGACATCGGCAAACGGGGCCGATATCAGCTTCGCGCCGGTAACGATCGAGATGCTGATCGACTCACCGCTCGATGCGGGGCTCTATTCTCGCACGTTCGATTTGGGCACGTGGGATAGCGCTCCCCTCACGCTTGCCACGTTTGCCGATACCCCAGAAGAACTCGCGGCAAGCGACAAGACTGTGACGAAATTCAAGAATCTCGTCGCGCAGATGCATGCGCTTTACGGCAATCGCCACTTCAAACACTACACGTTCTTACTCACGCTCACCGATGAGATGGGCGGCGAAGGCCTGGAACACCATCAGTCAAGCGACAACGGTACCGGCGGCGACTTTCTCACAAGCGAACCGGCGCTTGCGGCAAACGGCGATCTGCTCGCGCACGAGTTCAATCACTCGTGGGACGGCAAATTCCGTCGTCCGGCCGAAATGGCAACACCGAACCTCTCCGCGCCGATGATCGACGGACTGCTCTGGGTGTACGAGGGCATGACGCAGTTCTACGGCGAGCTGCAAGCCGAACGCGCAGGACTACGGACCGAGCAGCAGTGGCTCGACGGTCTTGCGATCACCTACGCGCGACTCGATGTCGCGCGCGGACGCCTCACCGCATCCGTTAGCGATACGGCGACGGCCTCGTCGATTCGGCGCAATTTTCCATCGTGGTCCTCAGAGCGCCGCAGCCAAGACTATTATGTAGAGGGCGAGCTGATGTGGCTCGAAGCCGACGTGCTCATCCATAAACTCTCGGGCGGCAAGAAGTCGCTCGACGATATGGCGCGCGCGTTCTTCGGAACGGGCAAGAACACCGAGGCCTTCGTCCTGCCGTACACGCGTGAGGACGTGATCGCAGCACTGAATGCCGTGCAGCCTTACGACTGGAAATCATTCCTCGCATCGCGCATGGACGCGATCCAAGCCCACCCACCCAGCGCCTTCACCGATTCCGGCTACGCGCTCGCATGGAAAGATACGCAGTCGGCGTATGCAAAATTGCAAAGCGGTCAGCGCAAAACGCTCGACATATGGTGGTCGCTCGGCATTCAAGCGCGTCGCGACGGCACGATCACCGACGTACTCACCGATTCGCCGGCCGGACGGGCAGGCGTCGGCCCGGGATTCAAGATCGTTGCCATCGACGAGCGGGCGCTCAAAGATCAAGACCAGATCGATGCGGCGTTGCGCGCCGCCAAGAGCGGCCCGCCGGTCCAGATTCTCCTGACGAACGGCGACGTTTACCGCACCGTGACGCTCGATTATCACGGCGGACCGCGCTACCCACACCTCGAGCGCATCGCAAATACGCCCGACGTCTTGGGAATCTTCGCAAAACCACTCGCCACGCGCTAATCGTGGAAGTCACGTTGAGGTTGGTCGGAGAAGTCTTACGGGATGGAAACCGACCAACCGACCACCGACGGCTTTGCCGCGCTTGGGCTGAACCCCGCGTTGCTCGCCGAGCTTATCGCCCTTGGCTACGAAGAGCCGACCGCAATTCAACGCGAGACAATTCCGCCGCTGATCGCCGGACGCGACGTGCTCGGACAGGCCGCGACCGGCACCGGTAAAACCGCCGCCTTCGCACTCCCGCTCATTCACCGCATCGGCATGGCGACCGATGCCAAGCGCGTCGTGCGCGGCCTCATCCTCGTTCCGACGCGCGAACTTGCGATGCAAGTCGCCGAAGCCGTGCATCGCTATGGCAAAGCACTCGACGTGCGCGTGCTGCCGATCTACGGCGGCCAGTCCGTCGTGCAGCAGTTGCGCGCGCTGCAACGCGGCGTCGACGTGATCGTCGCAACGCCGGGTCGCGCGCTCGACCACATCCGCCGCGGCACGCTGCATCTCGAAGGCGTCGAATCCGTCGTGCTCGACGAAGCCGATGAAATGCTCGACATGGGATTCGCCGACGAACTCGATGCGATTCTTGCCGAAGTCCCCGAGAAACGCCAAACGGCGCTCTTCTCCGCCACGATGGCGCGCCGCATTTTAGAAATCTCCAAGCGCCATCTGCACGACCCCGTGCGCGTGACGATCGAGCGCGAGAAGATCGCGCCCGGCGCGACGGCTCGCGTGCGCGAAGTCGCCTACGTCGTGCAGCGTCAGCACAAAGCCGCCGCGCTCGCGCGCGTGCTCGATATGGAAAACCCGACGTCGGCGATCGTGTTCTGTCGCACGCGCGTCGAGGTCGATCAACTCACCGAAACGCTCGGCGGACGCGGCTACGGGGCAGAACCGCTGCACGGCGGGCTCTCGCAAGAACAGCGCGACCGCGTACTGCGCCGCTTCCGCGACGGCGTCTCCGAACTGCTCGTCGCAACCGACGTCGCCGCGCGTGGCCTCGACATCGATCATGTCTCGCACGTCGTCAATTTCGATGTACCCTCGTCACCCGATGCCTACGTGCATCGCATCGGCCGCACCGGTCGCGCGGGACGCGAAGGGGTCGCGATTACGCTTGCCGAGGCACGCGAACATCGTCTGCTGCGCAACATCGAATTCCATACGAAACGTAAGATCGCAACGCAGTCCGTACCGACCGTACACGACCTGCGCGCGCGCCGCTTAGAACTCACCCGAGCCGCGCTCGAAGAAGCGATCGAAAACGGCGGACTCGAGACCTATCGCCGCGTCGTCGAGTCGCTCGCAAACGAACACGACTTGATCGACCTTGCGGCTGCGGCCGTGAAGATCGCCGACATGGCGCGTGACGGTGCGGCCGACACCGAAGAGATCCCCACGGTCCCGCTGCCGAGCGAGCGTCCCTTCAATCCCAATCCGTCGGCCGGCACCGGCATGCGCCTACGGCCGACGCGCATCGAGCCGCGCGCGCATTCGGACGCAAACGAAAACGGTCCGGCGCGCAAACGCGGCGACTCGACCGGGATGACGAAAATCTACATCGGCGTCGGGCGCGGCGACGGCGTGCGACCGGGCGACCTCGTCGGCGCGATTGCCAACGAAGCGCACATCAATTCACGCGAGATCGGTGCGATCAACATCACCGATAAATTCTCGCTCGTCGAAGTCGCAGCTCAAATGGCCGACGACGTCATCCTTGCCTTACGCGGGACGACGATTCGCGGCAAGAAAGTGAACGCACGCCTCGATAAGATGAACTAGGCCGTCGGGTCCGAGGCTTCGGCGGCGGATGCAGCGACCGCGGAGTCGGCTCGTTCGACAAACAGCCGCTCGACCAAAGCGCGAACTTCGCGGTCGATCGCGGCCGAGACATTTGCATCGGTGCCCACGAGGCTGCGCAGTTCGTCGATGAGATCGCGGTCGAGGCGGATTCGAATCGTCGGCATTCGGCTAGTGTAACATGCCGCGCGCTACGGGTCGATCCGGGGAGGTTGCTTTGCCGTGACTGCCCGCACCTCGGGCATGAAATGTTCGGGGCGCATCACGTGCACGTCGGCGATCGTGACGATCCCCGAGCGTCCTTTAATCACCGGCATGATGAGATCGAGGATCTCTTCCATGTGATCGTCCGTGACGACCGTGACGATCAAGGTCATGTGCCCGTCGCGAAAACCGTGTTCGCCGAAACCCGTGACGTTCGGCACGATCGAATATCCCGTCGCGTGCCCTTCGATGAGTTTGAGAACCTCATCGCGCTGCGCCGTTTCGAGCGCGATCTCCATGCGCTTCATCTTGCTCATGATCCGTGCTTTACGCATTCGTATCTCCCGGAAGAACGTTATCCGGCCTTAGCCGGGTTCGCACCCAGGACCTAGCGCGTGAAGTCGACGGCCGTGGTATTCGCACCGCATACCACCACGCCGACGCGCTCGCCCGGTGCCGGAACGTAGGCACCGCAGAGCAGCGCGGCGAGGGCCGCGGCACCGCCGGGCTCCGAGACGACGCGCAGATTTGCCCAGAGCGCCGCTTGCGCAGCGCGAATCGCGTCGTCCGGAACGAGCGCAACGCGCTCGACGAACGCGCGTGCGATCGGGTACATGAGCAGACCGACCTGGCGCGGCGCAAGCGAATCCGCCGCAAGTCCGCCGGCCGGCGCGTCCACCGGTTCGCCCGCCTCAAACGCGCGCGCGAGCGTTGGAGCGGCTTCGGGCTCGACTGCGACGATCTTCACGCCGCCGCGATACCACGCCGCGATCCCGCCGATCAATCCGCCCCCTCCAACCGCAACGAGGACGGTATCGAGCTCGGCTTGGCTTTCGAATTCGAGTCCGACCGAGCCTTGACCGAGCAACGTTTCGCGCTGGTCGAAGGCGTGGATCGCGAGCGCTCCGCTGCGTGCGACGAACGCTCGGCTCGCTTGCAACGCATCATCGTAGCGTTCGCCCGCGATCACCAAATCCGCACCGTAGGCACGAATACGATCTTGCTTGGCTCGTGAGGATGCGCTGGGCACGAAGATCGTCGCTTTGATGCCGAGCGTCTTCGCCGCGTAGGCAACCGCCGCACCGTGGTTCCCGCCCGATGCCGCAACGACACCAGCCGCGGGCACGTCGCGGCCCAGCAGGTTGGCAAAGGCCCCGCGCGCTTTGAACGACCCCGAGTGTTGCATCAGTTCGAGCTTGAGCGAAAGCGGCACACCGGGCAGACCGAAATCCGCGCCGTCGACCGCGATCACCGGCGTCGTGCGAACGTAGGGAGTGATGCGGGCAAACGTGTTCGTGATTTCGTCGCGCGAGAGTAAGTTCACGGCTTACCGAGCATCTCCTAAACGCGCGCGTAAGATGCGCTCGATTTGCGCGGGCTCCATCATCCCGCTAACCGCCGCGTCTCCTTGCCACCCAAACGCGGGGACACCGCTCACACCGACGGCAAACGACGCGCGCATCGAATCGACGATCGCGGGTGCAAAGCGCTGACTCTCCCACGCCTCGCGGACGCTTGCGGCATCGACGCCGAACGCCTCGGCGTGTGCGACGATGACCGCAACGGACGCGATATCGGCCCGATCGACGAAGAACGCACGCGAGACCGCGTGATGGAACTGTGCCATCGCAAGATCGCCTTTGCGTTCGCGCACGAGTTCACCGATGTGCAGCGCGAGTCGAGAATTGACGTTTCGGCGCGGCGGATCGATCGGAATCCCGATGCGCTCGGCAAAACCGATGAGTCGCGCGCGAATCGCCGGCCACTGCTCGTCCGTAAAGGGTTTCGGCGCACCTTCCGTCGGCGTATCAGGATGCAATTCAAAGGGACGCCAGCGCACCTGCACGCCCAGATTTCGTGTCGCTTCTTCGATCCAGACCGAACCGAGATAGCAATACGGTCAAACGACGTCGGACCAGACGTCGAGGATCGGGAGCGAATCGTTCATAGCTGCCTATACATAAGTTGATCGCGCGCGTCGATCCCCACGCGTCCGCGTTCGCGGCCGTGAATCATCGTATCGCTATGATACACGACGGCAGTGCCGTTTGTATGCGGTAGCGCCGAACGCAGCGTGACCGTAATGTACGCACGACCTTGCGCGTCGGCGCAAAAGGAATTCTGCGTCGCGGAGCCATCGAGCGGGATCGGGGTCACGTCGTTTGCGGAGAACCGGTCTTGTCCCAAAAAACCTGAAGCGAAATCGGCAGCGACAGGCCGATCACGTCGCTTTGATGGGTGTCGATCGTCACGCCGGTCGCACCTGCATGATGCCGATCCAATCGGTCGCGGAAAAAACGGTTTCTCCGGTTTGATTGGTCGCGCTGACGTCCATCGCGATCGAACCGCGGTCGGGCTTACTCAGCGAGCGGCGTTTCTCGCGCAGGTGCACGTGCACGACGAGCACGTCACCCGGCCGAACGGGTTTGAGCCACGCGAGTTTCCCGATCCCGGGGGAGCCGAGGCTCGTCGCGCCATCGAAGTACGTATCGAGTAGGACGCGCATGATCATTGCCGCGGTATGCCAGCCGCTGGCGATGATGCCGCCGTATGGCGAGGCGGTCGCTGCGGCTGCGTCGATATGGATCGGCTGCGGGTCGAAGCGCCGGGCGAACGCGTCCACTTCCGCCGCATCGACACGCACCTCACCACACCTCACGCGTTCGTCCAGCGCGTAATCATCCCAATATTTGGCCATGCCGACCGCTTCCGTAGCTTATAAAGGCTTCCTTGGGTTTACCCGTGACGAGCGGTTTTGCGTGCGCGCGTCGAAGAGGAATCGATCATGCGTATGCTTTTCTCCGCGTTTCTTCTGACTGCCGCGCTGCTCGCTCCGAGCGGCGTGCGCGCCGCCGATACTCCGGCCCAAACGATCTCGGGCATCCCCCTGGACGCATCGTGGAAAGTCACGGTCTACGCGTTCGCACAGAAACACTTCTTGCATCCGGCCTGGGGCTGGCAGCATTCCGAGCGCGACTACCGTCTCGCCGTCGATATCGCCAAAGGCGAGGGAATGACCGTCGATACCGACGTGCTCTTCGCGGCGGCGATGCTGCACGATATGGCGGCGTATCCGCCGTGGGAAGATAACAAGCGCGAACACGGTGATGTCGCCGCGGAAACGAGCGAGGCGGTCCTACGCAATGCGGGCTTCCCGATGACGAAGTTCCCGGCGGTCCAAGCGGCCGAACGCGGTCATATGTATTATAGCAAAGCAACGCTGCCGGAGGCCGTTGCACTGCACGATGCCGACTCCGTCGACTTCCTCGGCGTGATGGGTGCGACGCGCATCATTGCGCTGACGGGCGAGAAGAAACCTGACGTCCAGGGTGCGATCAAGACCCTGCGCAGCTTCATCAAAGACATTCCGCCGAGACTCGTGACAAAGACCGCGCAGAAAATGGGCGCCGCTCGCGCTACGGAACTCTCGCGCTTCCTCGATGCGCTCACCGCCGAGAGTTACGGCGGCAAAGCCGCGTAAGCGCCCGTGGCCAAACTCTATTTCCGCTACTCGGCCATGAACGCCGGAAAATCGACCGCCCTCCTTCAAGTCGCGCACAACTACGGAGAATACGGCCGTCGCGTCGCGCTCTTCACCTCCGCGATCGACGATCGATTCGGCGTGGGTAACATCACCTCGCGCCTGGGCCCGCAACGCGCCGCCATCACCTTCGATAGTTCGTTCGACTTCTACGCCTTTGCAGCAGAGAATCGCGAGCTTGCGTGCCTGCTGGTCGATGAGGCGCAATTTTTAAGCGAAGATCAAGTCCGCCAGCTTCATCAGGTCGCCCACATTCTGGATATTCCGGCGATCTGTTACGGCATACGCAGTGATTTTCTCGGCGTCGCGTTCCCCGGCGCAGCAGCCCTCTTGACACTCGCCGATAGTATCGAGGAGATCAAGACCGTGTGCGCGTGCGGCAAGAAGGCGACGATGAATCCGCGATACGACGAAAACGACCGCCGCATCGTCTCGGGCGAACAGATCGCGATCGAAGGAAAAGCACGCTACCGCCAAGTCTGCGGCACTTGCTTCTATCGCGACCAGCCCTAGCGCTCAGGCGTCGGTGGAGAGCGCCTCAAAGACAAGCGCCGTCGCGATACCGAACACGGCGTGCGGGACGATGTCCGAGAGCCAGCCGGCCAAATCCCATTCTTTGGGATCGGTCGCCTCGAGCATCGTTGCGGTCACGTCGGTGAGCGCCATCGATGCGGCACCCGCGAGCAGACCCGCAAGAACGACGGGAATTCGGCCACGCACTGCGGGCCGGATCGCGCCGTAGATCACGCCCACGCCGATGCCGCTCAGCGGCCCTAAGAGCGAACCGAGCGCGGTCTGTCGGTTCTTGGTCGGTTCGTCGGGTTCGGGCGATGCGAGCGCGTCAATTCCAGCTTTTGCCGCTATCTTTTGCGCGACGGTCTGCGTCATGGCGCTCGCGCCGCGACCGCGCACGAGCATATCGGTGTAGCTTGTGGCATCGAGCGCGACCGTGCCGACGGCGCTCGCAGCGGCTCCGAGGAGTAGCGTATTCATGGGAGGCCGTATACCCACAACCGTGACACTCCAGCGCTCCTTAGCCGATGCAGCCGATCACGTGGTCGGTTTCATCGATGACGATCGTTACGGTGCCGGCGCTGCGACGCAGGCGTTCGGCGATCATCGGCGGAGCGATCACGCGCCGCGTACCGCCCAGGTGCTGGTCGCGAATCTCAACGATGCCGCGATCGACGGAGACGATCGTCCCTTCAATTGAGGTTTCGTGCGAGCGCGGTGCGGCGATGATGAGGCCGGCGAGCGGTGAGGCGGGACGATCGAGGACGAGGCTGTTGACGATCGATTCTGCCACTTTGAGTGCGTCGAATGCGTACATGAGCGCTCCTTACGATGAGTTGCAAGCATCGTGCGCCCAACCGCGCGCAATCTTCACGTGCAATCGGCAAGTCGTTTGCACGAAATCGGTTTCCTTTGTCCGTAGGAGCATGAGCTTGCTTGAACGTAGGAGACAAGTCGGTGTATCGCGTCTCGAGCGTCGGAACGAAACCGGAAATCCCTTAAATTTTCTTAGCGAACAAGGAGACCCTCGATGCTAAGTCATGGCGCGTCAAGACAGTAAGCCTCTGCGTACTGCATCTAGAGCTCGGTCGATTGGCAGCATCCACGAACTTGCGGAGTTCTGCAAAGGCGGCAAGGCGACGCGCACCGTAACGATCCGTAACGGTATTCCAGACGAAAATAATATTCGAGCGCAGCTTTCACGCGAAGCGTCACGCAGTTCGGGAGCGCAAAAGAATCTTTAGGGTGGGACGTGGGTGATGACGCATTTGAAATTCAAAGACCGCTAGGCTCGGTGTCGCCCGAGAGCGGATCGCTCACCATGGTCGGGCTCGGCATCCTCGCACCTGCGCGCGTCGTGGGGACCGACGGTCGCGCGCACATCGAACGTGAGCGGCGGGCGCTTTCGCTCGTTGCCGATCCGCGCAGGTCGAGCGGCCGCTCTACGATGCGATCGCATCGTAGAGCGGTTCGGCAGAGATACCCGAATAACCGCAGGCAACCGTATCGACGCCTCGCGCGCCCATGATTGTTAGCGTCCGCTGCCCGCGGCTCGTCGGGCGCGCAGTCGAATTCGAGCGTTTGAACACGCTGCTAGCGAAAGCCGAGCAGGGACGCGGGTCGCTCGTCTTCATCTCCGGTGATCCGGGGATCGGCAAAACGCGCCTCGTCAGCGACTTTTTGCACCTGGCCAAACGCAAACGACATCCGCGGGCGATCGGCTATTGCATGGAACACGCGCGCTCCTCGCTCGCCCCCCTCTCAGACATCATCTGGTCGATAAGCGACCAACAGCCGGCCGTGCTCGATCGAGCTGCGAGTACGCGCCGCCTGTTGGTGAAGCTGGTTCCGAGCCTCGCGCAGCCGGGCGAGGACGACTCGGGAACGATGGATCCGCGCGCGCAGTACGCTGCGATCGCCGATCTCATTCGCCGCGCAGGCGAAAGGCGCGCGGCGATCGTCGTGATCGAAGACGCGCAGTGGGCCGATCTCTCGACGATCGACTTTCTCACCTTCATCGCCGCTCGGCTTGCGGGTCTGCGCGCGCTCATCGTGGTCAACCATCGTGACGTGCGTGCCGGGCACGATCCCCTCGCGGATTCGATCGCACGCGTGCGCGAAAACGCGGACGTGCACGCGATTGCGCTCGCGCCGCTCGCGTACGCCGACATGCGAAAATTCTCCCAGTTCTTACTCGCAACGACAAAATCAATCCCCGATGATGTTCTGCGTCGCGTGTACGAACTTGCCGACGGCAACCCGCTCTTTGCCGAAGAATTACTTGGAACGGCTCTCGGCTCGGCCGGCGGTGCGATTCCGCTCCCCGCATCGCTGCGTTCACTCTTTCTCGATCGTTTTAGTGGGCTCGATCCCGACGACCGCGAGATGCTTACCCAAGCTGCCGTCATCGGACGATCGTTCGATCCCGCGTATCTCGCGCAGTTAACGGGGCGTCCGATCGAGGCCATCTTACGGACGCTGCGCAACGCGCGCGAATTGCAGCTCGTCGACGACGAAGGCGAGGTTATCGTCTTCCACCACGCGCTCGTGCGCGAAGCGCTATACGGCAGTCTGCTTGCGGCCGAGGCGCGCCGCCTGCACCGGAAAATAGCCGAAGAACTCGAGGCTCTGCCGCCGACGCCGGCTCGCATTTCGGCGCTTGCCTACCACTGGTGGGCCGCGCGCGACTGCTTAAAAGCATTCGCTGCAAACGTGCTCGCCGGCGAGCGCGCGATGAAATCGCTCGCGACGACCGATGCGACGCAGTATTTCGAGCGCGCGCGCTTGTGTTCGCCCGATAGCGACCCAGCCCGCGCCGAGATCGACGAAAAGCTCGGTGCCGCGTACAGCGTCGGCGGTTTTCCAGAACGCGCCGAAGCAGCGTACTTGCGCGCGCTCGCGTTCTATCAGTCGGTCAACAACGTGCGGAAAATCGCGGAGGTTTCGCTCGAACTCGGACGACAGAGTGCCGCGCAAGGTAATGGGGATACCGCGCTCGATTGGCGCATGAAGGCGATTGCCGCCACCGACCAAATCGACGATGACCCCGGCTTCCGATTTACCGCGTACGCGCATTTGGCTTGGAGTATGGTTGTGCGCGGCGACATCGCGCGAGCAAGAGAATTTTTAGGCCGTGTCGATGGCCTGCAGAGTGAGGCGCCCTTTGCCGCGCGGTTGGATTTTGCCGAGGCGAGCATCTTTTCCAATTTCCTCAGCGGCGCAATCGAGCAGTCGGAAGCAACGTTCGCGGCGCTCTGCGGCGAAATAGCACGCGAAGACGTCGCTACGACGCTCGTCGCGCGCGCCTATCACAACAACGCGTTCTTGCACGCACTCTTTGGCGACCTCAGCACGGCCCTGGCGCGTGCGACGCACGCGGTCGCGATCAGCGATGAAACCCTTGCCCCAGCCTACCATCTCGCATCGCTTGGAATTCTTAGCGCCGTGCTCGTCAAACGCGGTGAGCTCGAAGGCGCCGCCAAGTTGCTGGTCGACGCGGAACGCATCATCGCCAATCTCGGCCATAGTCCCACGCGCTTTACCGCGACGCTCGCCAGCGCCGGCATTCCGCTGGGCGCCCACACCGCAAAACCCGTGCTCGTCGAACGCTACGGCGATCCGGCAGGGTTAGAAGAAGCGTTTGCGTCGCGCGAATATTTCTGGATTTCGACAACGGCGCTTTCGTTCGTGTACGACGCAGCAGAGCGGGGAGACGATCGCCGCGCGCGGGAAATTCTCGATCGCCTCATCGACGTCCATAGCCCCGCGCCGATCTTGCCAGAACTCGCCGTCTTCGCCGCGCGATTCGCTAGTTCCGATCGCACCGTGCGACTCGTGGAAATGATGGACACCTGGCCCGAGATCACACCGGCCCTGCGCGCAGCCCGTGCCCTCGCAAACGGCTTTCTCCAGCGGCGTGCGGGGCGTTCGCCGACCGCATCGGCGGAGGACGCAGCGCAGCGCTTCGAACGCCTCGGACAGCCGTACCTCGCGGCTCTTGCTCACGAACTCGCCGGCGATCAGGCAAGCGCGCTTCGTCTATACGAGACACGCGGGTACGCGAGCGATGTCGCGCGCTTGCGTACGGGAGCCGCGCGGACCGTTCCGCGCGGCAGAGACCTTAGCCCGCGCGAGCGCGACGTGCTCGCGCACGTCCTGCGCGGCCGCACGAACGCCGAGATCGCAGCCGCCTTACACCTAAGCGAGCGGACCGTCGAGAGCCACGTGCGCGCGGTGCTCGCAAAGCGCGGGGTGAAATCGCGCATTCAACTCGTCGCGATCGGGGAGAGCCTCGAGGACCCACCGGACTAGCTGAGGGTTCTGCAAGCAAGCTAACGAATGTTTTCGTGAGCAAAAGGAGACGAACGCCGGCAGGCGCGTTTTGCTACGCCACCTTCTAACTGCGGGAGAATTATCGTGGCCGACAAGCCGCTCTACTACTATCAACTCAAACTGCAGAACGATCCGGCCGAACTCGCACAGTTTCGTAAGGGTGGACAAGCCGCACGCAACTCGATGACCAAACACGGTGTCCCCGCGGACCTCCACGATGCGCTGATCTCAAAAAACCCGGCGGATAAAACGAAAGTCATGGCGGCCGCGCGGCACGAAATCGAGCACGGTGGCGCGCCGCCGAGCTTTGCGGAAAATACCGTTCAGTTCGATGAGCCGGAGCCCGGCGGCGAAGACAAAGAAACACCTTAACCCGGTGGATCGCGTCGGCTCCCTCACAGCCGTCGGCTGCGGGATCGTAGCACCGGCCCACGCGACCCGGCAAGCATGGGTGCAGATCGAGAGCGCCCACCTCGTTCTCTCACTCGTGGCCGACCCGATCGCAGCAGGCTGGCTTGCCTCCGTCAATCCCAATGTTCGCTCTCTTGCCGTCTACTATGCGGTGGGGAAACCGCGCCGACAAACGTATGAAGACATGGTGCTCGACATCGTCGGCGAAGTTGTATCCGGCAAGCAGGTTTGTGCGGTTTCCTACGGGCACCCCGGCGTCTTTGCCTACCCGTTGCACGAATCGATTCGACGCGTTCGCGAACGTGGCTTGAGCGCAACGATGTTTCCGGCTGTATCGGCTGAAGATTGCTTGTTTGCGGATCTGGGAATCGATCCGGCCCAAAGCGGGTGCTGTAGTTTCGAGGCGACCGATTTTCTTCTCTACGACCGGCACATCGATGTAACGGCCACCCTGATTCTTTGGCAAATCGGTGTCATCGGCGAGCGCTCGTACAAATTGACGCGCGAGACCTGGAACCTCGATGGAGTCGACGCTCTGGTGGAACGACTGCGATCTGCCTATCCCGCCGATCATCACGTCATTCTCTACGAAGCAGCGCGATTGGTTACCGACGATCCGACGATCGAACACCTTTCACTCGACCGCCTCGCCTCCGCGCCGATTACGACGCTTTCAACCTTGGTCGTGCCGCCGGCGGCAAAACCCGCGGTCAATCGATCGATGTACGCCCGGCTCACCTCCGGCACATGATCGCAAGCGTTCGTTGTCCGCGGCTTGTCGGGCGCAGCGCCGAGACCGCTCAGCTTCGCGCGCGTCTCGCCGAGGCCGAGCGGGGCCGCGGCTCGCTGACGTTCGTGAGCGGGGATGCCGGAATCGGCAAGACGCGTTTGGTAAGTGATTTCCTCCTTGAGACGGACACGCGAAAGACACCGCGAGCGATCGGATACTGCATGGAACACGCGCGGTCTCCGCTCGCACCGCTCTCGGACATCGTCTGGTCGCTAACCGACGAACACCCCGCGCTGCTCTTAGAGGCACCGGCGACCCGAAGGACGCTCGCGCACCTGGTGCCCAGCGTTGCTGCCGAAGGCGACGTCCCCATAACGGTGACCGATGCACGCACGCAATACGCGGCAATCGTCGACCTCATCCGCCGTGCAGGTGAAAAACGTCCGGCGATCATCGTGATCGAAGACGCGCAATGGGCCGATCTCTCGACGATCGATTTCATCTCGTTTTTTTCCGGACGCCTCAACCACACGCGCGCAATGCTGCTCGTCCTGTATCGACCGCTGAGCGATCGAGCGGACGCGCTCGGCGATTCGATTGCGCGCGTTCGCAACAACGAAAGCGTTTTTGCAATCCAGCTCGACCCGCTCACGATGGGTGACGTGCGCAAGCTCTCGACACTCGCACTCGCCGATCGTGATGCGGTGCCCGACGAACTCTTACGGCAAGTCCACGAACTTGCCGACGGCAATCCGCTTTTCGTCGAAGAGTTGCTCGGCACGGCACTGAGTTCGGACGGCGGCCCAGTCAAACTTCCAGCCTCGCTGCGCACGCTCTTCCTCGACCGGTTCGGCGGTCTGGAAGCCGACGATCGCGAGACGCTTACCGAGGCCGCCGTGATGGGCCGATCGTTCGATCCGGCATTCCTCGCGCAGATGACGGGTCGGCCGATCGAGCGGATTCTCCGAACGCTTCGAAACGCGCGCGAACTCCAGCTCGTCGATGACGAGGGCGACAGAATCGTTTTCCGGCACGCGCTCGTTCGCGAATCACTCTATGCAAGTTTGCTTGCAGCCGAAGCACGTCGTCTTCATAAGCGGATGGCCGAAGAACTGGAAACCCTTCCGGAAACGATGGGCCGCACGTCGGCCCTCGCCTACCACTGGTGGTCGGCCCGCGAGCCGGTGAAAGCGTTCGCCGCGAACGTCCTCGCAGGCGAACGCGCGATGAAACATCTCGCGACGACCGACGCGACCGTTTTCTTTCAACGCGCGATTTCTTGCGCACCCGAGGACGCCGCAGCGCGCGCGAAGACCGAGCGGCTCCTGGGCGCCGCATACTATGCAAGCGGGTTTCCCGAGAAGGCAGCTCACGCATACAAGCGGACACTTGAATTCTATCGAAGCAACGTCGATATGCGCGGCGTCGCCGAGGTCTCGATCGAACTCGATCGCCAATATGCGGCGCAAGGAAAAGGCGATGAAGCCCTTGTGTGGCGCAATGAAGCCGACAAGGCGGCCGATCAAATCACCGGCGACGAGGCGTTTCGCCACCGTGTTCTCGCATACTTAGCCGTTACGAGCACGTTGCGCGGCGAAATCGAGCGAGCGCAAACGTTTGTCGACCGCGCGCGAACGTTCACCGGCGAAGCGGAATTCATCGGACGCCTTGACCTTGATGAAGCGGAACTCTTCGCCGACCTGTATAGCGGTCGGACCGAACGCGCGAAAGAACGATTCGAGGCATTGCTGGCAATGGTCGAGCGCGAGGGTACCACGATGCAAATCATCCGCGTCATCTGCAACTATGGCTTCAATATGGGACAATTCGGAAGCATGACCGTCGCGCGAACCTTTGCAAAACTGGCGTACGAGCGATGCGACGAGACGACGGGGCCCGCGTATCACGTCATCGCGCTTGGAGTGCTTGGCGACATCCTGCTTCGAAGCGGCGACGTCAACGGAGGGCTCGAACACCTCACGCGCGCTGAACGGATGGTCGCAACCTTCGGTCAGAGTTCGACCCGCTTTTCGGCGACGCTCGTTCCACTTGGGATTCGCCTCGGACGGCACACGGGCAACACGGAAATGCTCGACCGCTATTCGGATCCGACGTTTCTCGAGGAAGCGTTCGGGTCACGCGAACACGCGTGGATCTCGAATCTCGCCGCCGCGTATGCGGCGACTGCTTCCGCGCACAGCGGCACGGAGCGAGCGCGCATCATTCTCGGCCGCGCGCTCGACTCGCATCCGCCGGTTCCGATGTTTCCCGAACTCGCATTGCAATTTGCCGAGCACGCCTCGCACGATATGGCGGCGCGCGCTGCCGAGATCTTCGCACGGTGGCCGGCGGAGGGCGCGCCGACAAAAGCCTACCGCGCGCTCTTCGAAGCGTACGCCGCGCGGCGTTCCGGCCGCCCGGCAGCGACGCAAGCGCGAGACGCCGCAGCACGGTTCGACGCGATCGGCATGCCACTCAATGCCGCCCGTGCTCTCGAAGTCGCCGGCGATGAGAACGCGGCGGGCGGACGATACGCCTCTCTCGGCTGCACGGGCGACGTACGCCGGCTCGAAGGAGCGAATTCCATCGCGGCTCAGCGCGGGAAAGAGTTGAGTGCCCGCGAGCGCGACGTGCTTCCGCACGTCTTGCAAGGCCGCTCGAACGCCGAGATCGCCGGCGCGCTCAACATCAGCGAGCGAACCGTCGAAAGCCACGTCCGGTCGATTCTCTCCAAGCGCGGCGTCAAGTCGCGCTTCGCGCTCGTGCGATTAGTCGATAGCTGAGGCCGTGAAGAGTTCGTTCATGATCGGCGAGGGTTCGGTGTTGTACTCCGTGCGCACCGCCGTGCGGTAGCGGCGGAACTGATCGACGGCGGCGGCCGTTTTGCCCAGACGCTGGAGCGCTTTGATCGCAAGCTCGCAAGCCTGTTCGCAGCACGGGTCATCGCCGAGTAGCGTGCGGGCGATATCGGCGGCCTGCACGGCATCGCCGCGCTGCAGCAGATGTTCGCCGACTTCGATTGCAAGGTCGAAGCCCATCGTCGCGAGGCGCGCTTCGATCGAGGAGAAGTACGAGCTCTCGAAGAGCGGTAGGGTGCGGCGGGTGCGTAGCCGGTCCGCAATCTCTGCCAGGTCCAGCAGCTGCAATTTCGAGAGCGTCTCGAAGCGGCCGCGAGCGGCGATAATCTTTGCTTCCATCTCGACGAGGTCGACCCGGACGTGGTCGCCCAGCCGGTAGCCGTCGCGATCGCGCAGGATCGTGGTGTAGCCGAGCTTCCGGCGCACGCGGTGGATGTAAACCTTCACCGCGACTTCGCCGCTGGGAGGCGCGCCCTCACCGTAGATGATATCGAGCAGGCGCGTCGCCGAGCCCGGCTGGCGGTCGAGCGCCAGCGCCGCAACGACCGCGAGTTCGCGCTTCGTCAGGAGGATGTCGCGGTCGCCGAGGGTTACGCGGCGGTCCAAGAGGAAGACGCGCACGGTTCGCTCGGGAAGCGCCGCAACTGAGTTGGAGAGGCCGACATCGGCGGTGATCGTTTGCGTCATCATCATGGCCTAAGGCTAGCGACAGCCAACCCGGGCTGCCATCAGTACCACCACTGATTTTTCAGTACCGACCCCGAAGAACGACGACGTGAAAAACACGGACAAGACCGACGCCGAGTGGCGTGCCTCCCTCAGCCCCGAAGCCTACGCCGTCCTCCGCCAGGGCGGGACGGAGCGTCCCTTCAGCGGCACGCTCTATCACCTCGATGCCGACGGCAACTACCACTGCGGGGCCTGCGATGCTTCGCTCTTCTCCTCGGAGGCCAAGTACGATAGCGGATGCGGCTGGCCAAGCTTCTACGCGCCCGAGGAAAACGAGCGCATCGAATACATTACGGATGACACGCACGGCATGGTCCGCACCGAGGTCCGCTGCCGGGCCTGCGGCTCGCACCTCGGCCACGTCTTCGACGACGGTCCCGAGCCCACGGGACAGCGCTACTGCATCAACTCGCTCTCGCTGAGCTTCACGCCCAAACGCTAGCCTCCGGCGGCTACACCGGCGAGATCGACTGCGCCGTCGGATGCTCGGGGTCGAACGGAGCGCGCTGCTGCGTACGCTCGTACGTTCGCGGCGCGGCGATACCGTCGGGCAGAATCGCGTCGATCGCATCGTCGACCGTAACGATGCCAAGGATTTGGCCGCCATGGTCGACCACCGGGACCGCCTGCAGATCGTAGCGCGCGACGATCGCCGCGACGTCCGCTGCCGGCGTGTCGACGCGCACGCTCACGATGTGCGTGTTCATCAGTTTCTCGACGAACGCCGTCGGTAGGCCGATCAAGAGCGCGCGCAGCGAAACGACGCCGACCAGCCGTTGCTGCTCGTCGACGACGTAGAGATAGTAGATGAATTCTTTAGCGCCAGCGCGTTCCCGCAGCGATTTGAGGGCGGCGACCGTCGTCACGTGCCCTTCGATAGTGATGAACTCGGTCGACATCATACTTCCGGCAGTGTCGTCCTCGTGCGCGACGAGTTCGCGCAACTCTTGCGCGTCCTCCGGCTCCATGTGGGCGAGGAGTCTCTGGCGCTGGTCATCGGGTAACTCGCCGAGCAAGTCGGCAGCATCGCTGCTCTGCATCTCGCCGATGATCTCCGCGGCGCGAAGCGAGGTCATCGTCGTGATGAGTTCTTGCTGCTTTGCACTATCGAGATATTCGAGCGTGTCCGCTGCGGTCTCGTCGTCGAGCGCGTGCATGACGTTCGAGGCCTCATCGCTCGAGAGCGCGTTGATGATGTCGGCAAGCTCGGTCGGGTGCAGTTGCGGAACCGCTGCTTCACCTTCGGGCAAACGGACCGTAAGCGGTTTGCCGCTCATGACCACGATATTGTCCCACGAGACGAGGACGCGCGGCAGCCGGTCGAGCATCGGCGAGGGAATCTTCTTTCCAACCATGCGCCGAACGAGGCCGATCACGCCGACGTCGGCCGCAACGATCCGCAGGCCGCCGGCCATATCGCGCACGACTTCGAGATCGCCGATGCGCACGCTCACCCGCTTGTCGATATCCTCGATCGCGCGGTCGAGCAGATTTTTGACGACGTAGAGCGCGAGTGCTTCGTCAGGGAGCGCACTGCCCGGTGCGACCGCAAGTCGCATCTCGCCCGCATCGGTAATGTCGAGCACATCGGAAATCGGTGCGTAGCGGCGTTCGCTCCCAACATCGACGACAACGCCGGTGACGAACGGAAATTTATCGTTCGGACGCTCCACGACGACGTCCACGATCTTACCGAGCGGAATCCGCAGATCGCCACCCTCGACGAAGACGCGTTGATTGATGATCTGCGAGAGGAAGCGATCGGTGAAGTTTTTCACGATCAGCGCGATGCCGCATCGTAGAAGGCATCGACGTCTCGCTTCATCGCTTGCAGCTGATCGTCGATGAGATACACCATGTGGCCCGAGGGATAGTAGCCGTACGTGATGTGCGAACGCAGCGCATCCGGTAACCCGACGTGCGCGAGCGAGTACTCCGTTGCGAAGAACGGCGTGGCAAGATCGTAGTAGCCGTTGGCGCTAAAGATGCGTAAGAGCGGATTCTTCGTCATCGCTTGGCGCAGATCGTCGACGACCGACGGCGCGAGAATCGCGCGGGCTCCGCGGCGGAAGTTCCAATTCGGGCTCACGAACGGATAGTTCGTCGGAAAGTAGTTGGCATCAGTCTGCCATTTGAGCTCGTCATGCACGTAGGTGTTAAACGCCGCGGTATAGGGCGCGGTGACCGCAGCGTCCGTCGCATCGTACTCGGTCGATTCACCATTCTGATCGCCATCGTAGCCAAGATAGCGGCCATCGAGACGACCCACGGTGCGGCCCTGATCGCGCATGAGTTCTTTTTCGAATTGCCCGGGCTGCAAGCGTAATCCGCTGCGCACGAAATATGCAGCGCTGACTCCCGTGTATCGATGGAGTTTCTCCGCAAGAGCGGCGATTTCACTTGCGTTCGGCGCGGGGACCCGCATGAGTGCCGGCGCGTATTCGGCCTGTGCGAATAGACGCACGTCGGCAAGAAACGCCGGCAGACTCGCCGGTTTGTTCGGAATGCGATTGTGATACCACGCCACGGCCGCTTCCGTCGGCAAGAAAAAGACGTCGGACTGAACCTGGCCGCCGGATCCCGCGATGAGCGTCGCGTAATCGAGCACCGTCGAGAGCAAGATGACGCCCGTGAACGCCATCCCGTGGTTCTGTAGCGAGTTGACGAGATTCGCCGAGCGTGTGGTGCCGTAACTCTCGCCGAAGAGATACTTCGGAGAATTCCAGCGATCGTTCGCGCCGACCCAGCGTCGCACGAACTGATCGAACGCTAGCACGTCTTCGTCGACACCAAAGAAATCTGCGGGTTTGCCTTTACCGACGATCGTCGAGTACCCGGTGCCGACGGCATCGATAAACACGATATCGGATTTATCGAGGATCGTGCTCGCATTATCGGCGATCCGGTACGGCGCAGGCACCGTCGTTTGACCGTTCGACGTCATGAGGCGACGCGGGCCGAACGACCCCATGTGCAGCCACATCGACGACGACCCGGGGCCGCCGTTAAATGCAAAGGTCACCGGCCGGTTGCGGCCGCCGTCGAGGGTATACGCGGTGTAGAACATGCTGGCGGTCGCATCGCCCGCATCGCCGTGCAACAGCAGCGTGCCCGCGATTGCGGTGTAGGCGACGTCTTTGCCGCCGAGTTTGATCGTGTGGTGTGTGACCGACATGCGTTCGCGCGGCGTCGGCGACGGTTCGCTTTGCGCGAGCGCGGGCGACGAGAAAAGCAGCAGCAGCAGTGCGGCGAGCGCCGCGGAACGCAGCGTCACTAGAACGTCTTCGGCGTGTAGTTTTCGCGCGTCGTTGTTTTTTGCATCGCAAGCGTTGCCTGCGCGTCTTTGGCCCACGGCGAGTTCGTGTTGCCGTCGGATTCCGATGTCGGCACCTCAGCAACGATGTCGAACATCACTTGCGATTTCTCGAACTGCTTGCTCGAAACGATCGCGCCCGCATACACGTCCTGCGCGCACTGATGATCGTAGCCGTGCCACACAGCTTTGGTGGCTTTCCCCGCTTCGAAGCTATGGTTATCGAAAGCATCGGCGAGTTTGTCCGCGCGCGTCGTACCGGCCGCATTCATGCGATCGATCAGCGTCGTGAGTGCCATGTAGCCGAGATAATGACGGCTCGAGATCGGGCCTTTGATGTCGCGCTTCAAACGGGCCGTCAGTTTTTCGGCGCTCGGGGAAACGGTCGGCGTCCAAAGGACGGGGAACGTCGATCCGGCGATCGCATCGAGCGGCAATGTGCCGTAATAGATGTCTTCAAGTGCGATCCCGGCGAGCTTCATCCGCTTGTGCAAGCCGAAGTCGACGAATTGCTTGGCCGTATTCGCTGCATCGAGTCCGCTATTGGCGAGCAGCAGCAAGTCGGCATCGCTGTTGCGAATCTTCGTGAGGACCGACGAGAAATCAGTCGTTCCGAGCTTGACGATGTCGAGCCCGACTTCCGTGCCGCCCGCGCGCTTGAGCGCCGCTGAGAGCTGCGCGTAGGCGTCTTTGCCCAGCGCGTAATCGGCTTGGATGAAATACCACTTCTTGCCGAGGGCGAGCGCGCGGCTGAACATCGGCTGCAGCATCATGCGGAGGTTCGGACCGAAGCGGTACGTGTAGCGCGAGGCCTTGCTGCCGGTAATCGATGATTCTTGCGGTCCGATCGAGAGATTGAAGATGCCGAGCTCTTGCGTGAGCGGCCCGAGCGCAAGGCCGATCCCCGACGAAATGCCGCCGAAGAGCACGTCGACGTTTTCTTGCGAGATTAGGCGCCGCGCTTCGGTGGTCGCGATCGCAGGTTTCGAACCGTCGTCACCCATCACGAACTCGTACTTGACCCGGCTGACGCTCTTCTTATTGGCATCGTCGAGCGCGAGCAGCGCGCCGGCCTTATGGTACGCGCCCAAATCGGAGAACACGCCGCTGAACGACTCGAGAAACCCGATCTTCACCGTCGCAGCGGGTCCGGCAGCAACAGCAAATGATGGGGGAACGGCGAGTGCGGCGGCGCCCGCAGCGATGAATGATTGGCGTTTCAGCGGGTTCTCCTAGCGTGTCGCAACGGCAGTTAAGGTCTGCTGCACGGTTGCCATCGTGGTTCCAAAGAGCGAGTTGAGTTCGGCGGCGGAATCGATGTGCGCTTGCAGCGGCGGCTGGAACGACGCCCCAAGCGTCCCCATCAGACCCGCGATGCGTTCGCGAATTTGGTTCGGGCGTCCGATCGAGTCCTCATCGTTGCGCGCATCGGAGGTCAGCATCGCTTTCATCGTGGCGAGCTGCTCGATGCGAGTGGCGGAATTGGGTTTCCCTACAAGGGAGCGGCGTTCGGCATCGATGCGGTTGAGCGCCGCGTCGATCTGACTGTATTCCTTGGTCAAGCGGGTGAGAAATGCATGGCGCTCGCCGAGTTGTGTGAGCGTCCACGGGCTCTGCGGATCGGGCGCCAGCGTGAATGGCTGCTCGAGCGTCTTCCCATCGATGTGGATGCGTGCGATATAGCGGCCGGGCAAGGCTTCGGGACCGTCATCGGGTCCACGGTTGGGACGCGTGGTGCCGTGCCATTTTTCCGGTCCGTCTTCCATGCCGTTCCAGGCGAAGCGGTTGATCCCCGGGACGTTGGTCAGGTAGAACTTTGGACCCTCATCGGTATCGTACGATCCCGCATAGTGCCGCACCACGCGGTTCTGCGAGTCGACGATCTCGACGGTCGGACGGTTTGCCGCTTTGGTGCGCTGATAGAACGAAATCGTCGCACCGTTCGGCGGATTTTTTCCGACGAAGTAATTATTCGGGAGCGCACCGCCGTCGCCGGTTTCGATCGGCGGCCACTGCGCGAAGAGCGTGCTCGCGCGCACGGGGAAGAGATACGTGCCCGCCGCGCGCGCTTTGGCGAGTTGTTGGATCGGCGCGAGATCGTCGAGGATGAAGAGACCGCGGCCGTGCGTTGCCACGATCAAATCGCCGGCAACGGGATGCACGCGCAGATCGTACACCGGAGTCGTCGGCAGATTGAGCTGGAGATGCGACCACGCGCCGCCGCGATCGAACGAGACCCAGACGCCCGTTTCCGTTCCGGCGTAGAGCACGTCGGGATTTTTCAAATCCTGACGGACCGTGCGCACGGGGGCGTTTGCGGGTAAGTTCGCAGCGATCGATTTCCACGTCGCGCCGAAGTCCTCGGTCATGAATAGATACGGCGCTTTATCGCCCAAATCGTGTCGGTCGACGTTGGCAAACGCCGTGCCCGCCGCGAAGTGGCCGGGTTCCACTGTTTCGATACGGCCGTATTTCGGAATGCCCGCGGGCGTAACGTTTTGCCAGGTCGTACCGGCATCGCGCGTGATTTGGATCAGCCCGTCATCGGTGCCGACCCACATCGTCCCGGGTGCGAGCGGCGAGGGTGCGATATCCAAAATCGTATCGTACGATTCGGCGCCTGACACATCGAGCGAGATCGGCCCGCCGGAGACTTGCTGATGTTCTTTTTCGTTACGCGTCAGATCGGGACTGATCGCGGTCCAGTGACGCCCGCGATCCGCGGTGCGAAAGACGACGTTGCCGCCGAAGTACGCGATGTGGCCGTCCTGCGGTGAGAACGCGATCGGCGAATTCCAGTTGAATCGATACGCATTTTTCGACGTGCCCGCAAGCGAGGTGAACGGATCACGCGGATAGGGCGAGACGTCGACGACTTGTTTTGCCTTCGTGTCGTAGATCGTGAGCACGCCGTCTTGCGTGTCGGTCCAGATGAGACTCGAGTCGATCGGATCGGGCCACGCCCAGACGCCGTCGCCGCCCGCAATCGAAATCCAATCGCGATCGAGCACGCCGATACCGTTGTGCGTATTCGACGATGTGCACCAGGTGCTGTTGTCTTGCAGACCCGCGCACACGTTATAGGGTGTGCGCAGATCGTAGCCGACGTGATACATCTGGGCAAGCGCAATGTTCGAGGGCGCCGACCACGTCGTGCCGCCGTCGTTCGAGAACAGAACACCGCCGTCGTTTGCCTCGATGATGCGGGTGCCGTCGGTCGACCACCACATGTCATGATTGTCGGGATGTAAGAGGCCGTTCAGATGTTTGAACGTCTTGCCGCTGTCTTTGCTCTCGCTGAGATACATCGAGAGCGCGATGACGTGACTGCTCTTCTTCGGATCGACGCGCAGATGCGAGAAGTAAAACGGGCGCTGACCCGGGAGCGTGTCTTTGTCGACGAGTTGCCACGACGTGCCGCCGTTGTCCGAACGCCAGAGCACGCCGTCTTTGGATTGCACGAGCGCGTACACGACGTTCGCGTTACTCGGCGCGACCGCAACGCCGATGCGTCCGGTCAAGCCGCCCGGCAGACCCTGGGTGAGTTTGTTCCACGTGCGACCGTTGTCGGTCGATTTGTAGAGGCCGCCGGCCGGACCGCCGCTCGTGAGGATCCACGGCTCGCGACGGTACTCCCACATTCCGGCGTAGAGCGTATCGGGGTGTTTGGGATCCCAGGCCAGATCCGATGCGCCGCTCGAAGGACCGAGGTAGAGCGTCTTCGTCCAGGTTTTGCCGCCGTCGGCGGTGCGATAGATGCCGCGCGATTCGCTATCTTTCCACGGATCGCCGAGTGCGGCGACGATCGCAACGTTGCTATCGCGCGGATCGACCAGAATTTTGGTGATCTGCGAGGTCTCGGCAAGGCCCAGATGTTTGAACGTCTTCGCGCCGTCGGTCGAACGCCACACTCCGTCGCCATAGGAGACGTCGTTGCGCGGATTACCCTCGCCCGTCCCCACCCAGACGTCGCGATCGCTGCGCGGTGAGATCGCAATCGCGCCGATCGCAGCAAGCGGCTTCTTTGCGAACACGTCGCTGAAGCTCACCCCGCCGTTGGTCGTTTTATAAACTCCGCCGCCTGCGCCGCCCACGTAGTAGAGGAACGGGTTCCGTTCGCTCCCGGCAACCGCGGCGACTCGGCCGCCGGAGATCGCGGGTCCGAGCGACCGGTATTTCAAGCGCGTGTAGTCATCGTTTGCGGCAACGGCCGCAGCGGCCGGCTTGGGTGCCGGGGGCTTCTCCCCGCTGGACTGGGCCAAAGCCGGGGACGCCGAAAAAATCAGGGCGGCAAGAACGCTCAAAAAACGCATCCCGAAGAGAATGTGCCTCCGCGATGCGTTCCCCCTCGCCGGATCGAACGGATTCGCAGATGAACGAACTGCGGAGCCGTAGCGATCTCTCTTTCCGCGGCGATGCCGCCGTGATGCGCGGCGTCATGCGGCGCACGCGCGAGGGCGCGCTGATCGTGCGCGAGACGCCCAATCGGCGCTCGTTCTGGTTCGGACACGGCTACGAACTCGCGGCCCGGCCGACGGCACCGAGCCTTGCCGAACTTGCACGGATCGGTTGTGAGCGCTTCGGCGCGATACCGGGGACGCAGCGCTTCGTGATCCTCGATGAACACGCAAACGCCCATCCACTCATCGACGCGCTACCCCGGAACACGACCGCGCAGCGCGACCGCGTCATGCGCTTCGAGCCGACGGTTTCTCGCCGCACGGAGTGGGAGACCACGCCCGTCGAGGGAGCCGCGGATTGGGCAACGATCGGTGCACTGCTCGCGGCGGATGCCAGCCCGGAAATCGCCGACTTCCAAGGTTGGGCGGTCGGCGTCTGGGAGCGCGCCGCGACCGCCGGATTCGCGCGCTTCGTCGCCGTGCGTAGCGGTGGTGAAATCCGCGGCTATGCCGGACTCTTCGCGTCGCCCGACGGTTCGCTCGCGCGATTCTGCACGCCGGCCACCGAACCCGCGTATCGCAAACGCGCTTATCAGTGCTGCGGTCAGACACGGCGCGCGCGACATCGTGATCTGCGCTGAGACGACAAGCGCGAACGAACATCTTTACGAGGGGCTCGGCTTCAGGGTTGCCGCCGACATCGACTCCTACATCGTCAAGCTCGACTAACCCAGGTGCTCCCGACCGTGCGGGGTCAGCAAGTTCTGGTCGGGACCGATCGGCACGATACGCGTCGGGTTGATGTCGTCGTGGGTGGAGTAGTAATGGCGTTTGATGTGTTCCATGTTGACGGTTGCAGCGACGCCGCGGAACTGATAGAGATCGCGCAGATAGCCGAAAAGATTGGGATAACTCGCGATCTGACGTAGGTTGCACTTGAAATGGCCGTGATAGACGGCATCGAACCGGATCAACGTTACGAAGAGGCGCCAGTCCGTCTCGACGGGCGTGTGCCCGAAGAGGTAGCGCGAACTCGTAAGGCGGTGTTCGAGCACGTCGAGCGTTTCGAACACCCCGTAAGCGGCACGTTCGTACGCGCCCTGACTCGTTGCAAAGCCTGCTTTGTACACGCCGTTGTTGACGGTGTCGTAGATGACTTCGTTGAGGTCGTCGATCGCACGCGCGTGCACGTCCGGATAGTAATCCAGATCGCGCGAGCCGACCGCATCGAATTCCGTTTCGAACATGCGCAAGATGTCGTCATCGGAGTTGCTGACGATGCGCCTGGTTTCTTTATCCCAGAGCACGGGCACGGTGACGCGGCCGCGATACTGCGGATCGCTCTCCAGATATGCCTCGCTGAGATACGCAAATCCGTTCACCGGGTCGGGCGAAAAGCCCGGACCATCCGCAAAACGCCACCCCAGGTCGTCGCGCACCGGGTCGACGACGGTCATGCCGATTGCATCCTCGAGGCCGACCAGCGACCGCATGATGACGGTGCGATGGGCCCACGGACAGGCCAGAGACACGTAGAGGTGATAGCGACCGGCGGCGGCCGGATAGAGACTGCTGCCGTCGGCCCGGATCCAGTCTTGGAAGGCGTCGCCCTGGCGGACGAAGTGCCCCTCGTCTGACTGCTCGTCAGGAAATTGGGCTTTGGCAACTACGGATTCCATGGACGCTACCACCGACGGGATGGCGCAGGAGTTGCAGTGCACCCGGCGTCGCGATCCCACGGCATGTCCCACCCGGCTAGCTTCGAAGCAGCCAATTCGTCCACCGCCGTCGCGGCATGTGCGCCCCGGAAATCAGCTCGCATCGCTGCTCGCAATCACCGAGCGCGAACACCAAGCGGGCTTTGAGTCCCATTTGCATTTCGTGCGCACCGAACTCACGTATAAGCTTGATGAGAGCAATTACCACGCCGGCCTCGATATCGTTGGACTGGTCGACCGCACGCAACACCCCGAACTCCACGTCATCGCGTGGTTCGAGCAAATCGGGGTACTCGTCCGCACCCGCTATCTCGAGGAGGCCGTCTATCTGGACGTTGCGCCGGGCCGAGTTGCTTTTTTTGGGACTTGCTCTCGCCGGCCGTCGCGATCCGTCGCAGGTGTGCGCTGGCAGCGCAGGAGCGCGAGCCGGTGCGATTTGAACGTCTGCCGCTCCACGACCCGTGGCGCACCGATGAACGGACGTAAGCGATCTCACGGACACATCGGTTTCGTCTCTGCTAACGTTCCTTCAATGATGAACACGCGCATACGCAACTGGGCCCTCGCCGTCTTGAGTGCCCTCGTCCTAACGACCAGCCTTCCCGCCGCCGCGGCGACCGCCAAGCCGCAAGCCACGATCGTGCTTGCCGGCGGCTGTTTTTGGGGCATGGAAGAAGTTTTCGAATCGCTTAAGGGCGTCTCATCCGCAACGGCCGGCTATTCCGGCGGCAGCAAGATGACCGCGCACTACGAGATCGTGAGCATGGGCACCACCGGTCACGCCGAGTCCGTGCGAGTCACCTATGACCCGGCGGTCGTCTCGCTCGAAACGATTCTCCGCGTGTATTTCCTCGCCGCTCATAATCCGACCGAACTCGACCGTCAGGGTCCGGATTCGGGCACGCAGTATCGCTCGGCAATCTTCTATGCCAATAACGAACAGCGCGCTGCGGCGCAGGCCATGGTGAAATCGCTGACCGACAAACACCAATTCAACGAGCCGATCGTCACGCAGATCGTCGCGCTCAAAGCCTTTTATCCGGCCGAGGCCTATCACCAGCGCTTCGCCGAGCGCAATCCCAACTATCCCTACATCGCCTACGTCGATAAACCCATCATCGACGGACTCTACGCGAAATTCCCCGACCTCCTGAAAAAGCGCAGTTAGTCGACGAACCGGGCCTCGGAGCCAGGCACGGGAAGCGCGCACACGTCGCTCTTCCCGAACCACCGGTAACGATTGTTCGCGATGACCGTATAGACGGCGTCGCGGATTTTTTTTGGAACGAGAACGAAGGCGAAAAGCAGCGGGAACGGCGCGCGTAAGCCAAGGGCGATGCGCAGCGCCGCGTCGCTCTTATCGTGCAAGCCGTTGCGATCGACGAGCACGATGCTGTTCATCGTTTCGGGCATACGACCGAACGGTGCGAGCAGCATGCGGGCGGCATCGCTCTGCAGCGAGGCAAAGACAAAGCGTCCGGTTGGGTCGTTTGCGATCGCGAACCGGACGCTTGAGTTACAGAGATTGCAGATCCCATCGAAGAGGATCGTCGGGCGGCTATCCGGCGAGGCGGCCCATGAATTCGTACGTCATCGTGCACGGATTTGCGAAGAACGGCACGTGCTCCTTGGATTTCGCAACTCCACCCCCGTTCCGGACGCGCGGGTCGCCCAAGCGAGCCTACGGCATCAGAAATTCCGTTCGACGGGTAGCCCGGGTGAGCGCTGCATCACTAAATGGAAGCGGCGTCAGCACGTGTTTCACGTACGAATCGCTCAGGTCGCGGTAGTGCCGCGATCCGGGCTCGCCCGACTCGCCCAGCGGAATGTCGATCCCGCCTCCATCCCAATTGCCGACATCCCACACCGCGCGGAAACTCTGCCCGTTGAGGGTCGCCTGCACCGCGGGTGCGTAACTGCCGCCGCGACCCGCAACCCGCGGCCCATTCCAAAACGTAAACCCGAACGCCGCTAAGGGATGCTTCGCGACGACCGCGTACGCCTCACCGAACGGCGCGGCATTTTCGGCAACCCCAAACTGCGCGATCGACTTGCGCAACTCGGCGGTAAGAAACGCCGCCGGATCGTCGTTCGAAAACCACCCGTGCGGGTGTTCGCGCAGAGCGCGCAACAGGTTTGTAAACGCAGGCGCGGTTGCAAAGTACGCCGCTGCCACGTCGGAGGTGAAGTGGATCGCGCCGAGATCGCGCGCGGCGAAGAAACGTAACCGTTGGACGACGGTGGCGCCGCGCGATTCGGGCTCCATATGTCCGTCGAAGGCGACGAGTGCGTCGTACGACGGCTTCACGTCGGCATCGCGGTCGGCACCGGTCTTTTTCAGCGCGGCAACGGCGAATTGCGCGAGTTCGCGTTCGGCGACCGAGAGTGTCTCGGATTGAATCGCGACGAAGTCGTCCGGCGCATAGCGCGGCAGCACTTTGAGACGTGCGGTCACCTCCGCAGCGCGATACGGCGGAGCGTACGACGGACTCAAGCGATACGGGTACCCCGCGCCATACTGCAGGTTGTTGGAATTCGCCGCCACCACGTCGCGTGCGGGTGCGCGGCTCGGAAGTCGATCGAACTCCACCGCGTGCAGCGGCGTGACCGGCGTCGTATCGCCGCGGTAAACGTGCAGTCCCCAGGCCGGATCGTCGGGGATCGCGCCGGCAAGATGGTACGCAGCGCGGCCGCTCGTATCGGCGAGCACGAAGTTCTGCGTTGGTCCCGGATACGTCGCAAGCGCGCGTTCTGCCGCCTCGATCGAGTCTGCACGATCGAGGCCGATGAAGGCTTGCACCGGCGAATCGGGCCGTTCGGCAGCGCTCCACTGCACCGCACGGCGGATCGGACCGCCACGGTCGATCACGAAGCCGTGGCGCGTGCGCAAGTACTCACGCGAGATATCGGGACCAAACCGCACGTGGAAGACTTCGCTACGCACGCTTGCGGTCTGCGTCCCCGTTTGCGTTTTGTAGTCGCGCTCGCTGGTAAACGTTTCGCTGTACACGCGCGGTGCGGCGACGGTGCCGTTCGTCGAGCCCCACGCAAGGTGCTCGTTGTGGCCGAGGATGACGCCGGGCGTTCCCGCAAGTGTGGCACCTGCGGCGTGAAAGCCCGGCGCCTGCAGATCGACCAGATGCCAGATGCCGGGGATCGCGCGATCGAGATGCGGATCGTTTGCGAGAAGTGCGCGACCGGTCGTCGTGCGGTCCGCGCCCGCGACCCACTCGTTGCTGCCGATCGTCTCGCGGCGCGTCTCGCCGTCCCAATTCACGGCGACCGGTGCGTGGACCGGTGGCAGCGCGGGCAACGGCGCGACGGCGATCGGTTTGCCGCCGACGGTCGGTGCGTCCCACTTCGGATCGGTCAGCGGATAGAACGCGTCGACCGCGTGCGGGCCGCCGGCCTCGATCACTGCGTCGCGGTCGATCACATCGTTCCAGCCGTCGGCAAGATCGAGGACGGTGGCGAAGCCGACGACGAGCGCATCCTGCGGGCGCCACGGACGGAACCCGACAAAAAGCGCGCGATATTCCGGCGGCGTCGGTTCGTGCGCCGCCGCCGCATTCACGCCGTCGGCATATGCCTGAAGCAAACCCTTTGCACCGGGATCGAGCCGGTCGAACTGCGCGTCGACCACACCGCGCGCATCGAACGTGCGGCGCGATTCATCGACGGCTAGCGTCGCACCGCCGAGCAATTCGGAGAGTTCGCCCAGGACGTAGCGGCGCGTGACGTCGATTTGAAAGAGTCGATCCGACGCCGTCACGTAGCCTTGCGCGAAAAAGAGATCGTGGATATTCTGCGCTTTGATGTGCGGGATGTCGCGCTCGTCGCGCACGATGCGCACCTCGGCTTGAACGGCAAGTCCGTTGCGCGTTCCCTCCACGGTTGCAACGCCGCTTCGCACGCCGACCGCCACCCACGTCGCGTACCCCGCGATCACGATTGCCAGTAGTGCGACCAAACCCAGTGCGAAAGACGCGATCCGACGAATCACTTTCATGTCCGGCGGTTCGCCCGTTCGCGCGCGGCATCCCCGCCGGGTCCGCGCGGTTTAGGAAGTGGGTGAGTCAAAACGACCTGACCCTGACGACTGCGCTCGGCACGGGAATCACCCAGATTCGCCTGCCGATGGCCGGCAATCCGCTGCGCTATATCAACGGCTATCTGCTCGAGGATGACGACGGCTATACGCTCGTCGATTGCGGCTGGAAAGCGGACGACGTGCTCGCCGCGCTGCACGCGGCGCTCGCCGAATGCGACCTCACGCTCGCGCACGTTCGGCGTCTGCTCATCACGCACGTGCACTTCGATCACTACGGTCTCGCCGGAACCTTGCGCCGCGCGGGCATCTCCGAGCTGATCATGCACGAGAACGATTGGGCGTTCGCGCGCGACTATCTCGGCGATCCCGCCGCTCTCGATGGAGTCGCCGATAGGTGGATTTCGCGCAACGGTCTCCACTTCGATGCCGTGCTCGACGACGAACTCCAGCACAACCGCACGGAAGTTGCCGAACCGACGAGTCTTGCCGCCGACCAAACGCGGATCGGCCGTCTGCTCGCGATCTGGACCCCCGGTCATACCGCCGGTCACCTCTGCTATGTCGATACGCGCTCCGGAAAAATGCTCACCGGCGATCACGTCCTGGACCCGATCACGCCGCACGTCGGCGTGTGGCACGAACACCGCGGCGATCCGCTCGGCGACTACATCGCCTCGCTGCAAAAAGTCAAAGCGATCGGCGCGAGCGGCGTCCTGCCTGCGCACGGCGAGCCGTTCCCGGATCTCGACCGCCGCGTCGACCAACTGCTCGCACACGAAGAGACACGCGAGTGGCAAGTGCTGGATCGACTCGGCACGGCTGGAAACGCGAGCGCTGCCGACATCGCGCGTGCGTTACCGTGGACGCGCAAGAACCGCAACTTCTCCGAGCTCTCCGAGGCGCACCAGCAGTTTGCCGTCGCCGAGACGATCGCGCATCTGGAACATCTGCGACTGGCAGGGCGCGTCGTGCGCGACACCTCGGGCGCGACGATCGCCTACGCGCCCGCTTGGCGCTTGTAGGAGCGCAGATAGTCGAGCGTCTGGACGTCGATCGCGCCGTCGGTGCGCACGCGGTTCTCGAGGTTCTCGACGTGCATGAAGTCGACGAGCGCCGCGCGCGCGCGTTCGTCGAACGGCGCTGCGGCATCGGCGTACGCGCCGACGCGCGCGAGTTCGCGCACGATCTCCGCGCCGAGCGGCGCATCGATCGCGAGCACTTCGTGCGGCGCGGCTGCGAAGAAATAGAGTTTGTGTAAGTCGAGGATGCGCGCGAGTTCTTCGATCGGTGCCGGATGATCGTCGACGCGCAGATCCACGTAGCGATCGTTGAAGCCCGCGTAACCGCCGCCGGGTTTTTCGATGATGAGTGCGGCGCTCTGCTGCCCCCGCTTATCGCCACCCGCGGCCTGCGCCGCGCGCAGCGAGGCCACGATGCGGTCGGCGAGCGTTCCCGGCGTCCGAGCGAACGTTTCGGCGAGCGCGCGTACGACCGAGGCTTGTGCAAGACAGTTGCCCTGAACGGCAAAACCATCGCCGCTCACGCCGCCCGCATAGCCGATGCACCGCTCGCCCGTAAACGTTGACGAATGGCCGAACGGCCCGACGATCCCAACTTGCCGATCCTCGCGGCCGTCGTCGGGTTCGACGAGCGCGCGCATCACGTCGCCTGGCGCGACCCCCGCGGCCAGCAAGTCGAGACCCTTGGGCCCATAGGTCGTATTGCAAAACGCCTGCGTCGCGATCGCACCGACACCCGCGCGGACCCACGGCACCGCCGCGCCGACGCTGAGAAACTTCGACTGCACGCCGCAGCCGATCTCGCCGGTTTCACGGTCGACGGCGACGATTGAAAAGGTCGAGGGCTTCGGTATCGGCATGGCGAGCGTTGTGCACGCTTTTCCTAGCACGATCCTCCCCGTAAGGGGCCGTGTCGTGCCCGGTGGAACGGCCCACGATGGAAACGTTGATCGTAACGGGCGGTAGTTCGGGCATCGGGGCGGCCGTCGCGCGCCTTGCGGCGACGCGCGGCTACGCCGTCGCGATCAACTATTCGCGCGACGACGCCGCGGCGTATGCCGTGGTCGCGGAGATCGGCGCGCTCGGCGGTTCGGCGATTGCGGTGCGCGGTGACGTCTCGCACGAAGCCGACGTTGTCGAACTCTTCGCCAGCGCAACGCGCGAACTCGGGCCGGTGACGGCGCTGGTCAACAATGCCGGGATCACCGGTCCGCTCGCCCGCCTCGATGAAATCGACGCGGCGACGATCGAACGCGTGCTCGCGGTCAACGTTACCGGCTCGATGCTCTGCGCGCGCGAAGCGGTCAAACGTATGTCGACCAAACACGGCGGCGCGGGCGGCGCGATCGTCAACGTGTCGTCGGCGGCCTCACGCTTGGGAAGCGGCGGAGAATTCATTCACTATGCGGTCTCCAAAGGTGCGATCGACACGCTCACGATCGGCCTTGCGCGAGAAGTGGCAACCGAAGGCATTCGAGTCAACGCCGTCTCGCCGGGGCTCATCGATACGGGAATTCACGCCAAGTCCGGTGCGCCCGACCGCGCCTCGCGCCTCGCGCCGAACATCCCGATGAAGCGCCCCGGTCGCGCCGAGGAAGTCGCCGAGTCGATTCTGTGGCTGCTCTCACCGGCCGCATCGTACGTCACCGGCGCCGTGCTCTCGGTTAGCGGCGGACGTTAGGACCGTCCTTAGATCGAATACTCCCACGTATTCCAGTACGGTGTCACGGCGTGCGCCGGTTTGAAGTTTTTGAAGTCATCACTCGTCACGTTGACTTGACGGTTGAACCAGAGCGTGATGAACGGGACGTCGGCCGCGATGTCGGCTTGGATGCGGTCGTAGGCGCGTTTGCGCGCGGCACGGTTGTAGGTCGCAAGCGCGAGCCGCTCTTGGCGGTCGACGTCGTGGTTGCAGTAGCGGAAATTGTTCTGCCCGGCGGGCGGAAACTGATCGCACATCACGAGAGGCGAGTCGTCGGGATCGACGCCCGAGGACCAATTGAAGTAGGCGATGTCGAACTTGCTCGTTTGCAAGATGCCGCCTGCGCCGAACGATGCGTAGAGCTGCGCGGTCGCATACGGTTTGACGTTGAGGTCGACGCCGATCGCGCGCCACTGGCTCTGTGTCACCACGGCCAGACGGTTCGCGATCGCATCACCCGAGGTGACGACCATCGTGAGCGCGAGCGGCGTTCCGTCTTTCACGCGGACGCCGCCCGGTCCGGGAACCCATCCCGCGGCATCGAGCAGCGCGCGCGCGCGCAGAGGGTCGAACGCAACGAGCTTCAAGCGCGCATCGTGCGCCCAAATGGCGCTCGGCTGATCTCCCTCGCCGACTTGGTTCACACCGTACGTGATCTGATCGACGATGCGCCTGCGATCCAGACCCAACTGCAGCGCACGACGAACGCGCAGGTCGCCGGTGATCGGGCGCGAGCTGTTGAGCGCGAGCATGCCGAATTGCACGAACGGAACGAGATGCACGTCGATGTGCTCGATGCCTTTCATCGCCGGCACGTTTGGCGAACTCGCGTTGAACCAGAGATCGACGTCGTGCGCGCGCAGCGCCGTGAGGATCGTGTTCTCACTTGGAATCGGCTGGTAGTCGACTTCGCGCAGCTTGGGTTTCCCGCGCCAATAGTCGTCGTTTGCGACCATCCGGATTACGCTCCCGCGATGCCACGCTTGGACCTTGAACGGTCCGGTCCCGACCGGCTTACTGTTGTACGGATTTTGGTTGAGATCGGGGAATTTCTCGAGCAAGTGACGCGGGTACACCGGGATCGGAATCGCAGACTGCGTGAGGAACGTGCCGACGAACGGCGCGTACGGACCGGCAAGATGCACGGCGATCGTGTGCTCGTCGCGCTTGTCGATCGAGGTGATGCGATCGTAGCCGACGCGGATACCGACGTTGTTCTTCGGATTCATGATCGCATGCCAAGTGAAAATCACGTCGTCGGCATCGAAAGGCACGCCGTCGTGCCACTTCACGCCCTGGCGCAAGTGGTAAACGATCGTCTTGCCGTCACGCGAGATCCCGCGGTTGGCGCTCGTCGGTTCCTCGGTAGCAAGTTCCGGTACCAGCCGGTCGTGGTCGTCGTAGTTGAAGAGAAACCCGCCCCAGAACATCGCAAGATCGAAATCGATCTGGAAGTTGCCGATGAGCGGACTGAGCGTATCGGGATCGGAGAGGCTTGCGATTCGGAGCACGCCGGGTTTGGTCCAAGGATGCCGCTCGCCCCCCGCAGATCCGCCCGCGATCGTCGAACACGAAACCAAAAGCAGAACTGTCAAAAGCCACATTACACGCCGCATCGCCGCCCGTTCGCGGCAAAGAAAGGCTCGGCCTGGACGGTTGCCTTCACGGCTTGGCCGACGGAGCGCTCCGCGAAACATTCATTCGGGAGCCGGAATACGCACCACTATGAAACTCTTCCGCCTGTTCTTCTCGCTTCGCACCACGGCCGTACGCGCATTCGAACTCTTCGGGGATAAACGGATCCCGCTCCGGCTCAAGGTGCTGACGCTGCTAGCAGCCGTCTTTATTCTCTCTCCGCTCAACATACTGGGCGATATTCCTCTTATCGGCATCCTCGATGATGCGGCGCTCCTCGCGCTGCTCCTGAATTGGTTCGTACGCTCCGGCGAACCCCACCTCAGCGGCCTGGGAATCGTTCGTCCGCCGGTCACCGTCCACTAAAGCGGCAAGGGGGAGCGGATTCGTTGCCGTAAGGCAGGTAACCGGAGCCAGCGATCGGCGCCGTTCCCGTCTGGACACGACTATCGGATTCTCGACCTCCCGTGAAGCGCGACCGCGCTTCTCTCCGCCGACTCGTGACTTGGGCTTCGGATGGCTGGTCCTCGCCTTCCTCACGTTCGTCGTTGCAACGGCGTGGATGGTCGTAACGGTCAACCGCGCGGGCGGTTTTCAAGCCGATATCCGCCAAGCGCGAGGAGCACGTGCGATTCTCTTTCGTGCTCAAATCGATGAAGAAACCGGGATGCGCGGTTATACGAGTACCGGCGACCCGGTGTTTCTCGAACCGTACACGCGAGGGATCGCGGAGTTCTCCGATGCGGCGACCGCGTTTGAGTCGACCTTGCCCACGGTGGGACTAGCCGCTTTGCTTCCGACCGTCGCCGCCGAGCGGCGCATCGAACGGCAGTGGGTCGAACGGGTCGGTAAGCCGCTCGTCAGCAATCGTTTTCGCCGCGATGCGTTGCGTCTCCAGCGCGATGGAAAACGACTCGTCGATCGATTCCGCGCCGACGACCAAACGCTCTTCGCGGCACTCGAAACCGCATCGACACAGGCCGATCGCGCGGTCGGCACTATCCTCGCGCAGATCATCTTCGTTGCGGTCCTCGTCCTGCTCGTCGTCGGTGGGGTGTATGTCACGATCGTGCGCAACGCGGCGCGCCTGCGCGCCGCGGCAGACGGAGCTCGCGCGCTCTACGAAGTTGAAAAGCAGATCGCCGATGCACTCACCGAGGCGTTCATGCAGAAACGGCTGCCTGACGTTGCGAACATCGATTTTAGCGCGATCTATCTCCCGGCGAGTACCGATGCCAACGTCGGCGGCGATTGGTACGACGCATTCGAACTGCCCGACGGCCGCATTCTCTTCTCCATCGGCGACGTCGCCGGTCACGGCGTCGCCGCGGCGGTGACGATGAGCCGCGCGCGCCAAGCGATTATCTCAGCGGCACTGCACGAAAACGATCCTGCCGCCGTACTCGAACGCGCCAACGCCAATTTGCTGCTGCAAGATCCAACGATGGTAACGGCGGTTTGCGGATACATCGACCCGCGCAACTGCCAGATCACCTACGCGACCGCCGGACATCCGGCACCGATCCTCGTCACCGACTTGGCGACGTTTCTGCCGAGCGAGGGAATTCCACTCGGACTATTTCCCGGCATTTCCTACCGTTCGTTCGTCGCGCAAGCGGCGCCGAACGCCATGCTCGTGCTCTACACCGACGGTGCACTCGAATTCGACCGCGACCTCATTCGCGGCGAGGAGCGCCTGCTCGCGGGCGCCCTTGCCGCCGCGCGCGACGGAGGGACGAATGCCGCCCAAACGATGCGCGACGAGGTCTTCGGCGAGGCGAACTCCACCGACGATGTGGCCATCATGACGATCGCCTTTTTGGATGTCGATGCCGGACATGACTGGACGCTCGTCGACCGCACTGCCGAAGGTCGCCCCCCGGAAATCCGCAGCGTGATCCCCGTGAACACCGCTTTTCTCCGCGCGCGTTAACACCAAAAGGTTTCCACCGCACGTCCCAGGGTACGTCCTCGAGCATGCGAGCAACCGTCGTCCTAAATCTGCACTCCAATAGGACCCGGCACTACGTCGAACAGCTGCCCCGAATGCTCGCCGAACGCGGGATCGAAACGGCGGCAATGCACCTGCTCGAGGGCAGCGACGGCGTGACGACGACCGTCAAGAAAGCCGTCAAGAAGGGCGCGACGCACGTCATCGTCGGCGGCGGCGACGGAACGATGGCGCAGGCTGTCAACGCCCTTGCGCACAGAGCGACGATCCTCGGCGTGCTGCCGCTGGGCACGGGCAACAGCTTTGCGCTCACACTCGGGATCGGCGAGGATATCGAGAAAGCGCTCGACATCATCGCGGCCGAACGCACGGTCAGCGTCGATCTCGGCGTTGTGAACAAAAAGTACTTTGCGAATTTTGCGACGATCGGCTTGCCCGCGGAAATCGGAGCGTCGACGGACCGCACGCTCAAGAATTTCGTCGGCCCGCTCGCCTACGCGATCGGCGGCATCAAACCGTTCTTGCAACATCGCCCGTTCAAAGCCAAGATCCGAGCCGACGACAACGACCTCAAGCTCAACACGCAGCAGATGGTCATCGCGAGCGGCCGGTATTTCGGCAAACAACCGCTCACGCCGGAGGCAAACATCGTCGACGGCCGACTCGCGTTCTTCACGACTAGCGGCGTGAGCCACCTGGAGATCGCGCGAACATACGTTGCGATGGCGATGGGCCTTGCGGGCTGGCTGCCCGACGCACATCGCTTTTCGGCAAAAAAAATCACCGTTAAAACCAAACCCAAGGAGCCGCTGAGTATCGACGGCTTTGCATACGGAACCACGCCGGCGCGGTTTTCGATCGCGCGGCTCGCGCTGCGCGTGATCGTGGCACCCACCTTCAACGATGATACCTAGCCCGCTTCTCGCGGGCGGCTTGTGGATCGTTGCCGGCCTTCTGTTTGCATCCGTTCTGGCCCTCGGCCGACGCATCACCGATCAGACACCGCACGGATTCGATGTTGAGGCGATCGTGCTACGCGGCCGCTCGCTGCCGCTCGCACGCTTCTTCACGCTACTCGGACGCGGACCGGCAATTGCGAGCATCGGTGCGCTCGCGCTCCTCGTGGCGTTCCTCGATCGCGCCGGGGTCGTGCCTGTCGCCTCACTGCTCGTTTTGCAGACGCTCGCGCAGGGTGCGACGAGTGGGATCAAACTGATCTTCCGGCGCGCGCGCCCTGACTATTGGATCGCCAAAGCCGAGCGCGATCATTCTTTTCCGAGTGGGCACAGCGTCACCGCCGTCGTCTTTTTCGGCGGTCTCGCCGCACTCGTCGCCACCAACACGACGTTCCCGCGCGCGCTCGCGGGCGCAATCGTAACCGCGCTCGTCATCTGCGTCGTCGGCATCCCGTGGTCGCGGCTCTCGCTTGCCGCGCATTACCCGACGGACGTGCTGGGCGGGATGCTCTTTGGCTGCGCATGGCTTTGCGTTGCGGTCGCAATCGCCGCACACCTCGGCGTCATCGGCGCATCGCCCCCTTACGGACCGCCGAGCGCGCTCAAGATCCACGGATAACTGATCGCGATCGGCGCGCCCTCGAGTGTGGGCTCGATGATGTCGTGCTGTTTGGGAAGATCGGCGCGAAACTCGATGCGCACGTCGAGTCCGCGCGCTCGCAGCGCCTCCAGCCGTCGGGTTGCGAACGCGTTGTTGACGATCGGATCGTTTGCGTTGAGCAAACCGATCACGCGCCCCGACTTACGCCAGCCCGCGTTTTCCGTTTCTGCCGAAAGTTTGATCGTCTGGCCGAGCGCGTGCGTAGAAAAACGCGGATAGCCGTGCCGCGGCAGTTGCTGCTCTTTGTGGATCGGATCCCACCAGATGAAGGCATTGGGCAACCGTTCCAAGATCGAACCGAGCGCATCGTTCGCTCGGCCGTAGATCGGTTTGATCCCGAAGAACGGGGCGATGACAACGGCGGTATGGATCGCGACGCGCGGTGCAAGCCACGCCGCGATCGCGCCGCCAAGGGAAATGCCCGCGACGTCGACGCGTTTTCCAGCGCTCGCCGCAAGGGTGACGGCCTGCACGGTCGTCTCGATCAAATCGTTCATCGTCAGCCGCGCGAGCGCCGTCGTCATCCGATCGCGAAACCCGTGGTAAGCGAAACGTGGAGCGATCACGTTGTAGCCGGCGTCGTGGAGGTACGGACCGAGCTTCGCATACTGACGCGGGTTGTTCGTGAAGCCGTGCAGCAGAACGACGCAGCGCGCGGTGCGTTTTTCGTGTAGCCACCAGCGCGTACCGTTGTCCGGGTCGATCAGCGGTTCGTTGCGTTCGGCTGCGCCGATTGCTTCGAGTGAGGCGCGGACGTCATCGAATGACATATGCGCCTCGTTCGGGATACGCGTCTATCTTCCGGGTGTGCGCGTCGGCTCGGGCTTGCGATCCGCGTGCCGTTCGGGCGCCACTTTTTCGCGCGGCGACGGGCGCGACTCCGGTTCACGTCGCACGGGCGGCGTGGGGCGAATCTCGGCAGCACGCGCGGGGCTGGACTGCGAATCCGGTGCCTGGATTCGTCGCGGAGCGGCATACGACGGCGAACTCGGCATCGTCACGGTCGTCGTCGAGCGGTGCGGCGTCTCCGTTGTTGCACGCGCTGCGTTGAAGCGGGTCCACGGATCGTTCGTTGCGGGCTGCAAGACGTGGGCCGACCTTACGACCGCCGGTGCCCTGGGCGTGACGAGGGGCGCGAGAAGGGTGCGACGCGGCACGGGCTGAGCGACCGTAACGTTTTGCATCGCGCGCGTCACGATCGTCTCCACGCGTCGGCGTTGTTGCTCGAATGGGACGCGTGCGACCGGCGTCGCATTCCCGGCGTAGGCGCGCGTGAATGCGGGCGTGCTCGCTTGCGAGCCAACGGCGCGCATCGAATAACGTAAGTTCGCTGTCGTCGGCACGATCGGCAGCGCACCGCTTACGACAACGGCACTGCGCAACTGCGCTGCGCCGATTGCGACGGGATGTTCGAACCGGCCTTCCCGGAAATGCGAGACGCTCACGCCCACGACGGCGCCTTTGACGAACGCGTTGCGATAGTTGCCCGTCGTCGGCGTCACGTTCGTCACGTTGGTCACGTTCGTGACATTGGTAACGTTAGTGAGGTTGTTGATGACGGTCGTATTGCCCCAGCCGTAACCGAAGGGATAATACGGTTCGTACGGCGCGAGCGGCACCCAGCCGACGTTGCCGAAACCAAGGCTCACGTTACCGAACGAGAGAAACGCAACGAGCGCAGGACTGTAGACCGCAGCGTAATTCGATGGCGGCGGATACCACGCCCAACCGTAGGCCGGCGAGTGAGACCAGCGGCCGTAATGATACGGCGCCCAACCCCACGGCTCGGCTGCAATCCACGTCCAACCGTAGCCGTCTTCCCACACCCAGCGGCCGTCGCGATACGGCGACCAGTTGGATGCGGTGTTCGCCGGAATCCAGACGTGGCCGTAACTTGAGTCGTCGGCCCAGCGACCGTAGCGATCCAGATCGTCGGCACCGTCGATGTCGCGATTGACGTATGCGTTTGATGCGAGCGCACGGCCCCGAATGCGATCGCGGTTTTTGTTGAACGTATCAAAGTCATCCAAGGCGAGCGCGTCGTGCGTCGACGTCGTCGGCGCATCGGCCGGGCCGCTCGCAACGAGCGTCACACCCGCATCGATCGTCTGCGTGCCTTGCGGCGTGTCGACTTCAGCACTACCGTCGCGTACGGTGAAATCCGTTTCGCCTTCGGGCGTGACCGTTACGCGATAACTGCCGCTATGCAACGGCTTGATCGAAATCGAAGACGTGTCGACGGTCGAGGTCCCGTCGGTTCCGCGCAGCAGACGCAACTCGATCGTGCCGACTGCGAGTTGCAGTTCGCGGCTCTTCGTATCGACGTGCATGAGACGCATCTGAACGCCGGAATTCAACCGCACCATCGTCGATCCGTCGAATTGCAGTTCAGCGTGCGCTTTGTCGCCGGTCGTCACGTAATCGGCGCCGAGCACCGGCGTGTTGATCACCGCAGCCGTCGTGTAGCCGTTTGAATCACCGCGTTGAACGTTGACTTCGCCATCCACCAGGCTCAGCCGCGCGACCCCGGTTCCCGGCTTCGAGGCGGACGCTCCCTCAGCGCGCGCACCGACCGGCGCAGTCCACGTCACCGCGCAGAGCGCGGCAAGAGCGGTTAAGGCGATTCTGCGCGGTAATGCAGGCATAGACGTCCCTCAAGGCCGGTGTAAGAAAAAAACGCAGGCTCGCTTGCGAAAGTTCCGGTTTCTTCGCTAGAACGACCCGGGCGGTGCCTCGAACGCGACGATTTGGTTTGCATCGCGGTGATTCGTCCAGAAGTGCGTGCCGTCGAAGGCAAGCGAGCGTGCGGCGAAGGGGATTTGGCCAAGATCACTCGTCGCGCCGCCGCGCGCATCGATTTTGGTCAGAAAATAGACGCCGGCTTCCTCATCGTCGGTCGTCACGCAGTAAAAACAGCCGTTCGTAATGACCAAGCCGCAAACGCCCCGCGGCGCGTGCACGATCGTTCCGACCGAGCCGTCGCGGCCGATGGCAAGGATGCGTTTGCGGTACCACTGCGCGAGGTAGAGTGAATCGCCATCGTAGCCAAGGTACGATCCGGTGTTGTCGGGTGCGGCGATACGATCGCTTGCGTGAAACCCATGGCCGGGCGTGAAGTGATGGATGAACCGGTCATCATCCGGCGGTTCGCCGCAGCAAACGAAGAGCTGGTCCCCGGCGACCGTCAGTCCCCACGGAATGCCCGGCGCCGTGCCTTCATCGCGCGATTCCCACGTGTTGGGGTCGATCGAATACAGTCGACTCGTTTCGCGCGAACCCATCCACAACCGTGTTCCATCGAACCCCAGCGACTGCGGAAGCGGCGCGGGAGATGCCAAACGCCGTGCTTCGACAATCGGCTTCACGCGAGTACCGTAGCGAGTAAGTCGGTGACCGCGCGATCGATGAACGCCGATGCTTCCGGGTTGACGCCGCCGCCCGCAGCATGTCCGTACACACCCGGAATCACGCGCAATTCGGCGTTCGGCAAATGGCGTACTTCGATCTCGCTATCTTCGGGCGGAAAATAGAGATCGGTGCGGCACGGCATCACGACGGCGCGCGCGCGAATCGCCGCAAGCGCTTTGATCGTGTCGTTGCCGTAGCGCGGATGACGGCCGACATCGGCGCTGCGCCACGTTCCGATCATCGCCATGAGATTGTCGGCATTCCCCGCGGAAAACGAATCGATATAAAACTCTTTCACGAACGCCTCGCGCGAGGTCCCACCGAGTTCGCGCCAGCGCTCTTCACGGTAAAACGTTTGCGAGAGGCCCCAAGCCGCCCAGTATGCACCGAGCGTCGGCGGTCCGCCCGCGGCGAGCGCCGCCTTCGCGCCATCGAGGAAGACGATGTTGTGTTCGGCGGTCCGCGCCGAACCGCAGAACGGCGCGATCCGTTCGACCATCTCGGGGTAGGCGGCGCCCCAGTGGAACGCCTGCTGCGCGCCCATCGAAAAGCCGATCGCAAGCGCGAGCTTGGTGATACCGAATTGCCCGGTAAGCAAACGGTGCTGCGCGACGATGTTATCGTACACGCTCACGTGCGGAAAATGCGGACCGTCCTGCGGCGCGGGCGTGTTGCTCGGAGATGAGGAGAGTCCCGCACCGAAAAGATTGGGACACACGACGAACCAGCGTGCGGGATCGAGCGCTTTGCCTGCTTGAATGAGCCATTCGTTGTCGGCGTGCGTGCCGCCGTACGCAGTCGGAAAGACCACCGCATTGCCGCGGTCGGCCGCCAGTGCACCGTGCGTCTTGTATGCGAGTTTTGCGTCTCGCAGCACTTTGCCGCTCTCGAGCGTAAAATCTCCGAGTCCGAAGATTTCGTAGTCTATTGCGGTGTGCGGGCGGCCTCGTGCCAACGGAATCTCCTAGGATGCGTGCTAGCGCATGAGCAGTTTGAAGAGCGCGTCGAAACGCGGGCCGTATGGCGGTTCGAAAAGACCGAGCAAATTCCGCCGTGACTGCGCGAAGATCGCTTTCTTGTGCGAGAAGCGCTCGAAACCGTCTCGGCCGTGATACGCACCCATGCCGCTCGGACCGACGCCGCCGAAGGGCAGATCGTCCTGCGCGACGTGCAGCATCGTGTCGTTGAGCGTGACGCCGCCGCTCGTCGTCTGGGCGATCACGCGTTCGATGTCGGCCGGCCGGTCCCCGAAATAATACAGCGCGAGTGGCCGCGGTCGCGCGTTCACATACGAAATCGCCCCGCCGAGATCGCGGTAGGGCACGATCGGCAAGAGCGGGCCGAAGATTTCCTCGTTCATGACCTGCATCGCATCGGAGGCGTTCAGCACCGCCAGGGGCGGGATCGTACGCGAAGCGGCATCGAGTTCGCTCTCGCCCGGATGCAGCGGCACGACCCGTGCGCCGAGCGCGCGTGCATCCTCAAGATAGTCGCGTAGGCGCGTGAAGTGGCGATCGCTTACGATCGTCGTGTAGTCGGGATTGCCGCGCAACCGCGGATACCGCCGCACGACGATCGCCTGCGCGGCGCGCACGAATGCATCTTCCCGACCTTCCGGGATGAGGACGTAATCCGGCGCGACGCACGTTTGACCGGCGTTCGAACATTTGCCGGTCATGATGCGCGCGGCCGCAAGGTCGATATCCGCATCGACCCCGACGATCGCGGGCGACTTGCCGCCGAGTTCGAGCGTCACAGGCGTGAGATTGTCCGCTGCCGCACGCATGACCGCGCGGCCGTGCAGCGTCGATCCGGTAAAGAGCAGATGGTCGAACGGCAGAGCAGACATCGCTTGCGCGATTTCGGCTTCACCACCGGTGACGCTGACGTGGTCGCTTGCGAACACCTCGGCGATCATCGCTGCGAATGCCGCACCCGTCTGCGGCGCGTGTTCGGAAGTCTTGATCAGCACGCGGTTCCCTGCCGCGAGCGCACTGACGAGTGGCCCTGCAGCAAGCAAGATCGGGTAGTTCCACGGCGCGATGATGCCGACGACGCCGAGCGGCTGCCAGACGACGCGCGCGTTCGCCGGTGCGTACCACGTGGCGACGTGACGTTTCTGCGGCGCCATCCACGTCGCGACGTGCTGCGCGGCGACGTTCGCCGCTTCGTGGGCGAGAAAGAGTTCGAGCAAGCGCGTTTCGTGCACGGACCGATTGCCGAAATCCGCACGCACCGCGCGTTCGAGCGGCTTCTTATTTTTTCGCAGCGCGGCGGCGAGCGAACGCAGATGTCCTTTGCGCGTTTTCGCATCCGGTGCGGGGACGCTTGCGGCACGCAGTGCGGCGAAACGCGCAGCGAGATCCGAACTAGTTACGATAGCTTGCATCGGTCCGATCCAAAAGGCGGATGAGGGGATCCCAGGCGAGTCGGTCGACCATCCCGCGCGTTGCAGTCGCCTGTCGGCGCACGGTTTCTTGCGCGGCCTCCGAGGGATAGTGCAGTATTGCTCCGCCTGCGAGCGTCGCAACTTGCATCGCACAAGCGCGTTCGAGAAAATACATCGCCAAGAACGTCCCGGCGACGGTCGAACCCAGCGCGAGCGTCCCGTGATTGCGCAAGATCATCACCGACTTCTCGCCCAGATCCGCAACCAGCCGCGGACGCTCGTCCAAATTGAACGCGATGCCTTCGTATTCGTGATAGGCGACTTCTCCGTTGAGGATCATCGCCGTCTGGTTGATCGGCAAGAGCCCCGCTTCGTGCGCGGAGACGGCAACGCCGGCGACTGTATGCAGATGCATCACGCAGTGCGCGTCGTCACGCGCCGAATGCACGGCGCTATGAATCGTAAAACCCGCCGCGTTTGCAAGATACGCGGAGGGCTCGACGAGTTTGCCATCCGCATCGATCTTGAGCAGACTCGATGCGGTGATCTCGCTAAAGAGCAAGCCGTACGGATTGATCAGAAACTGGCCTTCGGTGCCGGGGACGCGCGCCGAGAGATGGGTGAAAATGAGATCGTCCCAGCCAAAATGCGCGACCAAACGGTAGGCGGCAGCGAGATCGACGCGGACGGCCCACTCTTCGACCGAGACGAGTGGCCGAAAATCGGCGATAGTTTGCATGGCGGTCCTCCCAAGGGATGCCTTTGACCCGGTGCCGTGTGTTCCATGCGCCGAGGGAGTCGCATGCGAAAACCGGAAGCGACCCAGCGTGAATGCTCGTATCGCCGGCCTCGCGTCGTACGTCCCCGAAACGAAAATTACCAACGCCGATCTCGAGAAAATAGTCGAAACCAACGACGAGTGGATCGTTAGCCGAAGCGGCATCCACGAACGGCGCAAAACCGCGCCGGACGAGTTCGTCAGCCATCTCGTGATCAAAGCCGCCGAGCGGCTCTTCGCTGACACCGGCGCCGATCCGACCGACATTCAGTACGTCATCGCCGCCACGATCACGGGCGACTACGGGTTCCCGAGCGTCGCGACGCTCGTGCAGAACCGCTTCAAGTTCCAGAACGCGGGGGCGATCGATCTCGGCGCTGGGTGCGCGGGTTTCGTGTACGGCCTCGACGTTGCCGATGCGCTGATCGCCGCGGGTCGCGCGAAAAAAGTGCTGCTCGTCGCGGGCGAGACGCTCACGAAAATCACCAACTACGAGGACCGCACGACGTGCGTACTCTTCGGCGATGGCGCCGGCGCCGTGTTGCTCGAGGCGGTGGATGCGCCCTCGATGATTCGCGCGCGCCGCGTCGGCAGCGACGGCTCGGGCGGACACTTTCTGTATCAGACGGGTCTGCGGCATGAGATCGGCGGCAAAATCGTCGAGCACGCGTTTTTGCACCAGGACGGTCGCGATGTCTATCGCTGGGCCGTCGAGCGCGTCTCGAACGGCGTCGCCGAACTTCTCGGGAAGGCCGGATTGACGACGGACGAGATCGACTGGTTCGTGCCGCATAGCGCGAATCTCCGCATCGTCGAATCGGTCTGTAAACGCACCGGCATCCCGCTCGAACGCACCCTTACGAGTTTGGAATACTACGGCAATACCTCATCGGCGACGATCCCGCTCGCCCTCGATCCGGCGATCGCCGACGGCCGTGTGAAACGCGGGCAGAACGTGCTCGTCTACGGTTTCGGCGCCGGGCTCGTAGACGCGGCCATGATTCTACGTTTCTAAGGAGTGCGGTAAATGTGACCGTTTTTCATCACGAAACCGACGTTACGTAGCGTATGGATGTCGGTCGTGGGGTCGCCGTCGACGGCGATGAGATCGGCCAACAGACCCACTTTGACCGAGCCAATTTTGTCTTGCATGCGCAGGACGCGCGCATCGACCGACGTCGCCGCTTTGAGTGCGGCGAGCGGCGTCATGCCGTAGTCGACGAGCAATTCGAGCTCGCGTGCGTTCTCACCGTGGGCGAAGACGCCGACATCGCTGCCGCTTGCAATCGTCACACCGGCCGCAAGCGCCGCTTTGAACGACGCGCGTTTCTTTTGAATCGCGGGCGGATCGGGATCGCCCGCTTTCCAGCCGCGGTAGTGCGTGATCGCATCGCTTGCGGCGAGCGTCGGGCAGAGCGCGGTGTGGTGCTGCACCATGAGCGCAAAAATTTCGGGCGTGCCGTCGTTGCCGTGTTCGATCGTATCGAATCCCGCAAGGATCGCGCGCTTCATGCCTTCGGGCGTCGAGGCGTGCGCGGCGGCCGGACGGCCGCTCGAATGCGCGAGTTCGGCGATGAGATTCATCTCCGCTTGCGTGAAGGTCGGCGCGTTCTCGCTATGCGGACCGTACCCATAGTCCGCGTACACTTTGATCCAGTCCGCGCCGCGACGCATCTGATCGCGCACTACGCGTGTGAGCGAATCGACACCGTCGGCTTCCTCGGCACCTTGCGGCACGTCGATTTCGGGACCGAATCCTTTCGGACCGTAGCTACCGGTCGCAACGATCGCTCTGGTTACGACGATCATCCGCGGTCCGTCGATAATGCCTTTCTCGATCGCCTGCTTGATGCCGACATCAGCGTAGCCCGCACCCTCAGTACCAAGATCGCGCAGCGTCGTAAAGCCCGCCATGAGCGTTGCTTTGACAGCGACGGTCGCACGCGCGACGCGCAGCGACTCGGCTTCGCGCAAAACCTGGTCGTTCCAAGGCGTTTGATCGTACGGATAGAGCAACACGTGCGAGTGGGCGTCGATCAAGCCCGGCAGCAGCGTTTTTTGCGGCAGCGCGATCGTCGTTGCATCGGCGGGGACGCGTACGCTCGCGCGCGGTCCGGCGGCGACGATCGTCGTACCGTGCACGACGACGAGCCAATCACGATGAAGCGCCTCACCGTCGAAGACGGCGGCAGGTTGCAGAACGTATGTTATCTCCACGATCGCTTTCGCTGGGAGCGGGACGAGGGCGAGTGTCGCAGCGATCGCGAGAGCGCGCGCTAGCGCCTTGACTATACCGCCACCTCGCTGAGTCCCATGAGGTTTCGAATTTTCTGCGTGTCTGCCGCGAGCTCCGCTGCGGGACCGTGAAATACGATGCGTCCTTCGTCGAGCACGTAGGCGCGGTCGGCGACTTTGAGAGCGAGCAGTGCGTTCTGCTCGACGAGCAGCACCGAGACGCCGCTGGCTTTGAGGCCGCCGATGATTTGATAGACTTCCTCGACGATGAGCGGTGCGAGCCCCTGCGAGGGTTCATCGACGAGCATCAGCGTGGGATTGGAAACGAGCGCGCGCCCGATCGCGAGCATCTCTTGGTCGCCGCCGGAGAGCCGCCCGGATTTGCGCGCTCGCAGTTCGTGCAACTTTGGCAGATGTTCGAAAACTTTGGCGATCGACCACGAACCCTCGCGACCGTTCTCGGCAAGTTGCAGATTCTCGAGGACCGTGCAGTCTTTGAACATGCGCCGCCCCTCGGGTACGTAGCCGATTCCCAAACGCGCGATCTGATACGGCGCCATCCCGATGAGTTCGCGGTCGGCAAAACGGATCGAGCCGGCGCGCGGTTTCGTCATTCCGAGGATGCTGCGCATCGTCGTCGTTTTTCCCGCGCCGTTGAGACCGAGTAGCGCGACGACTTCGCCGCGCTCGACAGTCAGCGAAATGTCATGCAAGATTTCGCTCTTGCCGTAGTTGGTGTAGATCTTGTCGATCGCGAGCAGCGCCTCAGACATGATCGATCACTTCTTTCCCCAGATACGCTTCGCGCACGACGCTGTTCGCGGAGATTTCCGCGGGCGTCCCCTCCGCGAGCAACGCGCCGCGGTCGAGGACCGTGATGCGGTGCGCGAGTCCTAAAACGACGCGCATATTGTGTTCGACGAAAACGACCGTAAGATCGAGACGTTCGTGCAGATCGCGAATCACGCCGACGATGCGCTCGGTCTCCGCTTCGGCAAGGCCGGCCATAGGCTCGTCGAGTAATACGAGTTTGGGCTGCATCGCGAGGCTCATCGCGATTTCGCAGAGGCGCTGACTGCCGTGCGAGAGTTCGCCGACAGGCCGGTCTTTGAACGCAGAGAGGTTGACGAAGTGTAAGAGCTCGTCGATGCGTGCGTTCATCGCGTTTCGCGCGGTCGCGCTTGGCGGCGTGAGGCGGAACGCCATTTTTGCTTGGCTCTGCGCGCCGATGAGCAAGTTGTCGTAGACGGAGAGTTCGGGGAAGATGCTCGGCGTTTGGAACGTGCGGCTCATCCCAAGTTCGATCCGCCGCCAGTTGATCATCTTGGTCACGTCGCGCCCGTCGAATGTGACCGTGCCGGCATCGGGAAAATAAAATCCGGAGAGCGTGTTGAAAAACGTCGTCTTTCCCGCGCCGTTCGGACCGATGACGGCGTGAATCGAACCGGCCTCGACCGAGATCGAAACGTCGTTCACGGCTTTCACGCCACCGAAATGTTTCTCGACGCCGCGTGCTTCGAGGATATTAGCCATGCGGTTCCACCACGACGGCGGGTGCAGACGACGGAGCGGGCGGCACCGCACGTCGCGCTTCGAGTGCGGCGAAGATCGATCCGAGGATGCCCTTGGGAAACCCGAGCACGCACGCGACGAACAGTCCGCCGATAAAGATCTGCCAGAGCGGCGTGATCGATGAAATCACGTCTTTACCGATGATGAAGATCGTCGAACCAACCAGCGGTCCCCAGATCGTTCCCGCTCCGCCGAGCACCGACATAAGTACGAAGTCGCCGGACTGATGCCAATCGAGCATCAATGGATACACGTTGCTGTTCGAGAGCCCAAAGAGCGTTCCGCCTAGGCCCGCGAGCGTTGCTGAGACGATGAGCGCGACGAAGATGAAGCGGTCCGTGTTGAGCCCAAGATAGCGCACGCGCAGTTCGTTCTGTCGGATCGCCTGCAGCGTCTTGCCGAACGGCGAGCGTACCACGATCCAAAACGCAAGCAGCGCGACGGCGAACGCAACTAAACTCAGGTAGTAGAACGCGTGATCGTCGATCTTGTAGTTGATAAGGCCAACGAGCGGACGTTGCACGGTCATACCGTCCTCACCGCCGGTCACGTCGGTAAACCGATAGGCGATGAAGTAGAAGACCTGACCGAACGCGATCGCGAGCAGCGAGAAGTAGATCCCGCGACGACGTAAGAGAAACGGGCCGAGGATCAAACCGCCGGCGAGGCCCGAGAGGATCCCGACCACGAGCGCCGTCACAAAATCCGCATGGATGTACTTGATCGCAAGCAACGCGCCGTAACCGCCAAGACCGAAGAACGCCGCGTTACCGAAGGCGTTGATCCCCGTGTATCCGACGAGCAAATTTACGCTCATCGCCGCGATGCCGAAGAGAAAAACGTTGGTGACCGTTGAGATATCGAGCCCGAGTTTTGATGAGACGAGTGGAAAGAATGCGAAGAGCACGAGCAGTAGGCACGAAACGACGATGCCGCGATTGCTTGCGATCATCCGAAGAGCCCCTCTTCACCGAAAAGTCCGCGCGGCCGTACGAGGAGTACGAGCGCCATTAGAAGATACATCGAGACTTCGTTTGCGGCCGGAAAGTAGAGCGTGACCATCGAGAAGACGACGCCGATCAAAAGACCCCCGACGATCGAGCCGACGAGACTCCCCATGCCGCCGATGATGACGGTCACGAAGGCCGGCATCAAGAGCGCGTTGCCGCTCGTTGGATTGAGACCGAGCATCCCCGCGGCGAGCACGCCTGCGATGCCGGCAAGAAAAATACCGAGCCCGAAATTCACCATGTAGAGGATCTGTGTGTTCGTCCCGAGCGCAGCGATCATTTCGCTATCTTGCACGGCGGCGCGCAGTTGCAGTCCGAATTTGGTCCGGCGCAGGAAGAACACGAGCCCCGAGATCGCGACGATCAAAATCAAGGCGATGAAGAGACGGTACGCGGGGAACTGCATGAAGCCCAAGGGCACCGTCCCCGACAAGATGGCCGGCGGTTGAAACGGGACGCCGTTTGCGCCCCAGGTTAAATGAAAGGCTTCCTCTGCGATGAGCGAGAGACCGAAGGTGAGCAAAAGCCCGTAAATCGGCAAGCGCCCGTAGAGCGGACGAATCATCGTCCGCTCTACGAGAATGCCGACGACGACGGTCATGAGCGGCGCCAAAACGAGCGCCACCCAAAACGACGTGCCGTGCGAGACGAGGGTGAAGGCGAGATACCCGGCGAGCGTGAGGAACGCACCGTGGGCCATGTTGATCGTTCCAGTGAGATTCATGATCAACGAGAGTCCGATCGCAACGATCGCGTAGAACGCGCCGAGGATCAGGCCGTTGAAGAGCTGCGGTGCGATTTGTTCCAAACGCTTGCCTCGTGTCTTACGGGTACTTGATCGTGCAGACTTTCGCTTTTTCGGCGATCGACTGTTCGATGGCTTCGGCTTCTTCGCGACCGATGACGTTGAAGATGTCGAGTTTGTCTTTGGAGGTGCCGTTCGCACGGACTTCCGCCGTCCACATCGGCCACATCAATTGATGGTCCTCTTTGCGGTAGTACATCGTGCCCTCGACGATCGTCTCGAACTTCACGCCTTCCATGGCCTTTGCGACTTTGACCGCGTCGGTGGATTTGGCTTCCGCCATCGCGTTGAACAAACGGTCGCCCGAGATGTACCCGAAAACCGGACGCGCCGTCGGCGGCTGTTTGTGCATCTTCATGTAGTCAGCGACGAACTGACGCGCGGCCTTGCTCTTGCCGAGCACGAGATCGCTATCGTAGTAGTACTCGACGCCCCAGAAGCCGACGCGCGCTTCGGGCGGCAGCGACCAGATGTTCTCGAGTTCGAGCTGCGGACCGCCGATCGCGACTTTCTTGTTGAGCCCGTACTGATTGATCTGCTTGAGGCAGTTGATCGCATCGTTTCCCTGCACGAGCACGATGAGCACGTCGGGTTTCGCAGCCTCAACCTTGGTGAGATACGAGCTAAAATCGGTCGTACCTAGCGGTGTCAGATCGTTGCCGACGATCGTACCGCCGAGCTTTTGCAGGACGTCTTTGTAGCCGGCTTCGAGCGCATGACCGTAGGCGTAGTCCGGCGTGATCAAATACCACTTCTTGCCGAATTTCTTCGCCAGCGTCGAGCCCGTCGCATGCGTTTCCATCCACGTGCTGTGGCAAGTGCGGAACGTGTTCCAGCTGCACTTGCTGCCGGTTACATCGTCGCTGTGACCGCCCGAGTCCATGAAGATGACGCCGAGCGATGCGGCAGCGGCGCTGACCGAGATCGAGACGCCCGAACTGATCGTGCCGCCGAGCGCGACGCACTTATCCTGATTGACGAGTTTGCGCGCTTTCTGAACGCCGATGCCGGGGTCGGATTGCTCGTCCTCGGAGATCAGCTCGATTTGGCGGCCCATGATGCCGCCGCGCTTGTTCCACGCCTCCGCTGCCATCTTGTAACCGCGGGTTTCGAGCTCGCCTTGCACGGCGTAGGTGCCGGTAGCGGGTTCGAGCAGGCCGATCTTGATCGTGTCGGCAGCAGAACCCATTTGCGGAATGAATGCCGGGATGCCGATCGCGGCCGAAGCCGCGGTTAAACCGGCTCCTTTAATAATGGCCGAACGGGAGACTGATTTTTGATTCAATGGTCTCTCCTCTCCGCAGAAAGCGTGGCAAGAAATTTTCACCTTGCGAAGCGATGCGGGGAACTCTCATTTATAACAAGCACTTCGCGGACCATGCGTTCTGCTTTCCGCGTGGCGAAAGGTTGCACGAAGATTACCATCCGTGAAATCGTGCGAGGACTCCGTGAGCACTCGCGTCGCATCCCACGACATGACACAACTTCGCCGTACCGCTGCGCTGCTCGCCCTGGCCGGTCTGCTTGCATCTCCCGCCGGTGCGGCGAGCCTCGCCTATCCACCGGCGCCTCCGGGGACGCTCGTCGAGAATCACTTTGGCACGAGCGTCCCCGATCCGTATCGCTGGATGGAGTCGATCGACGCGCCGCAAGTCACGGACTGGGTCAAATCCGAGAACGCCGTCTCGCGTGCGTATTTCGATGCCATCCCCGCGCGCGCAGCGATCAAAGAGAAATTTCGCACGCTTTACAACTTCGAAAAAGTCGGCGTCCCGTTTCGTGAAGGCAAGCGCTGGTACAGCTACTACAATTCGGGGCTGCAGAATCAGTACGTCCTCTATGTGAGCGATTCGCCGCGCGACCGCGGACACGTGTTCCTCGATCCGAACACGCTCTCCAAAGACGGCACCGTCGCCCTTGGACCCTCGGCGTTCACCGAAGATGGCACGCGCTTCGCGTACGCAACGCAGAACGCGGGCTCCGATTGGGAGACGTGGCACGTCCGCGACACCGCGAGCGGCAAAGACTTGCCCGATACGATCGAGTGGAGCAAATTCAGCGGCGCATCGTGGCACGGCGATACCGGCTTCTACTACTCGCGCTTCGCCGCGCCCAAAGACGGCAAGCTGCTCGCAGGCGCGCTCTCCAACCAGCAGGTCTTCTTCCACAAAATCGGCACGGCACAGGCGGCCGACAAGCTCGTGTACGCGCGCCCCGATCATCCCGATTGGTTCGTCGATGCGGGCGTGACGCGCGATCAACACTATCTCATCCTCAACGAGAGCAAAGGCGAGAAGAACGGCGTCGTCTATCGCGACCTGACCGAACCCAATAGCACGTTCGAACCGCTTTTTAAAAACGAAGTCGCAACCTACGGTATCGTCGACCACGACGGACCGCGCTTCTACGTGCAGACAACGCAGGACGCGCCGCGCGCACGCCTTGCATACGTCGATCTGGGCGATCCCAAGCACGCGCTGCACGATCTCTTACCGCAGCGCGCAGAGCCCCTCGAGAGCGTCTCGCTCATCGGCAATGCGTTCTATGTCTCGTACCTCAAAGACGCGCATTCGAGCGTCGAGATCCACGCGCTCGACGGCAAAAAAATCGGCGACCTCGCAACACCCGGCGTCGGCTCGATGGGGCCGCCGAGCGCGCGCCGCGAGGACAAGCTTGCGTACTACGTCTATTCGAGCTACTCGACGCCCACGACGATCTACCAGTACGACGTAAAGACCGGGACGAGCACGGTCTTCATCGCGCCAAAAATCGCGTTCGATGCGACGCAGTACACGACCGATGAGGTCTTCGCAACGAGCAAAGACGGCACGAAAGTCCCACTCTTCATCTCGCACAAGAAAGGCATCGCACTCGACGGCACGGCGCCGACGATCCTCTATGCGTACGGCGGTTTCGACATTTCGATTCTGCCCTCGTTCTCGACGAGCGCAGCGCTCTGGATGCAAATGGGAGGCGTGTACGCGGTTGCCTCGCTGCGCGGCGGCGCCGAATACGGTGAAGCCTGGCACGAAGCCGGCATGCTCGACAAAAAGCAAAACGTCTTCGATGACTACTACGCAGCGGCGCACTACCTCATCGACAATAAATGGACGTCGACTCCGAAACTTGCCGCCGAAGGCGCGAGCAACGGCGGCCTGCTCGTGGGCGCGGCGATCACGCAGCATCCCGAACTCTGGGGCGCAGCACTCCCGGGCGTCGGCGTGATGGACATGCTGCGTTTCCAAAAATTCACCGTCGGCGCAGCGTGGATTCCCGAGTACGGTTCGGCCGATGCAGACGAGCAACAGTTCAAAACACTCTACGCCTACTCGCCGTACGCGAACATCAAGCCGGGCGTAAAATATCCGCCGACGCTGATCACCACCGCCGACCACGACGATCGCGTCTTCCCCGCGCACAGCTTCAAGTTCGCAGCGAAGATGCAAGCAGACCAAACCGGTGATTCGCCGATTTTGATCAGCATCGAAACCAAAGCCGGTCACGGCGGCGGCAAACCCACCGATAAGATCATCGACGAGCTGGCTGACACCTACGCGTTTCTCGTGAAGAACCTGGACTTCACACCGACGCTGTAGTCTCGAGCGCCACGGCTCTTTACAGGCTGCTAACCAAATGACCGCCGTCGACGTCGATGACGCTACCCGTCATGTAGGCTGAGGCGTCCGAGGCGAGTAGGAGCGTCGGTCCGTCGAGATCTTCGAGGCGGCCGACGCGGCGTTGCGGGATGCGCTTGATCATCGCTTTGCCCGCGTCGGTCTCGAAAAAATCCGCGTTGATATCCGTTTCAAAATAGCCGGGCGCGATCGCGTTGACGCGAATGCGATAGCGGGCGAGTTCGAGCGCAAGTGATTTTGTGAGTTGGATCAGGCCGGCTTTCGATGCCGCGTACGCGGCAACGCCGCCCGTGACACGTTTGCCCAGAATCGAGGCGATGTTGACGATCGTGCCGGGCTCGGCGCGTGCGATACGCCGGTGGGCGAAGGCGCGGGCGACGAGCCAAGGTCCTTTGAGGTTGGTATCGATCGTCGTGTCCCACTCGACTTCGGTGAGGTCGACGACGCTGTGCGTTCCGTGTGAGACGCCTGCGTTGTTGATGAGGATGTCGATACCGTCGGCTTCCGTGTCGGCCTTTGCAAACGCGCGCGCGACGCTCACGGCATCGGTGACATCGAGCGTGAGCGGCACGGCAGCACCGCCCGCTGTGACGATCGCGTCGACGACGGCGTGCAGCCGTTCCACACGTCGACCGGAGACGAACACGGTGGCACCCGCCCGCGCCAGCACGTGCGCGAGGTGCTCGCCAAGCCCTCCGGTCGCTCCGGTGACGAGCGCCGACTTGCCGGATAGATCCGTTACGGGCACGTCTTACACGCGCTCGAAGAGAGCAGCCATGCCTTGACCGCCGCCGATGCACATCGTGACGATCCCAAAGCGTCCGCCGCTGCGATGTAGTTCGCTCAGAAGTTTCACGACGAGGATCGCGCCGGTCGCGCCGATCGGATGCCCGAGCGCAATCGCGCCGCCGTTCGGGTTCACTTTTTTCGGATCCATTCCGGTCGCGCGCATGACGGGCACGACTTGCGCGGCGAAAGCTTCGTTCAGTTCGACGATGTCGATCTGATCGATCGTGTGCCCCGTTTTTGCGAGCAGCTTCTTCACCGCGGGTGTCGGCCCGACGCCCATGATCTCCGGTTCGAGTGCGGCGACCGCCGCGCCGATGAAGCGCAACATGGGTCCGGTAAAACCGCGTTCGCGCGCTTGACTCTCGCGCATGAGCACGACGGCCGCAGCGGCGTCGTTGATGCCGGCGGCATTGCCGGCGGTCACGCTACCGTCGCTTTTAAAAGCGGGTTTGAGTTTGGCGAGCGCTTCGAGCGTGGTCTGCGGACGCGGATGTTCGTCTTTGTCGATCGTCACCGTCTCTTTTCCGCGCTTCACGGTGATCGGGACGATCTGATCGTCGAAACGTCCGGCCACGATTGCGGCGGCCGCGCGCTGCTGGCTCTCGAGCGCCCAGGCATCTTGATCGGCGCGTGAGACATCGAATTTCGCAACGACGTTCTCCGCCGTAATACCCATTTGATAGCGACCGAAGGGATCTTCGAGCAGCGAGAGCGTTCCATCGATGAGCGTGCGGTTACCAAGGGACGTGCCGCTGCCGCCGCGCGTCCCGTATTCGAGAAACGGCTGCATCGTCATATTTTCATCGCCGCCCGCAACGACGATCGCCGCATCACCCGCAAGGATGCTGTTGACGCCCGTCCAGATCGCCTGCAGGCCGGACGAACAGAGGCGGTTCACCGTTTGCGCGGTGACGGTGACGGGCAAGCCCGCCGTAAGCGCGCAGCGGCGCGCGTTGTACGCATCCGGCCCGACTTGACCGACTTGACCCATGACCACTTCGTCGACTTCGTCCGGGCGCACGTGCGCCCGTTCGAGAGCGGCGACGATCGCCGCGGCACCGAGTTCGTGCGCGGGAGTTGCGGCGTAGGCGCCGCCGAAGCGACCGATCGGCGTGCGCATGCCCGCGACGACGACGACGGAGTCGGTTACGTTCATCATAAAAGCGCGCTTCGGCGTACGCGCGCGACAACCCGTGATAGAGTACCACTATGGCGATCCGCGCACTCATTTTCGATGTTTTCGGTACGCTCGTCGATTGGCGCACGAGCATTATCTCCGAGTTGCGCGCGTTCGGTGCCGAACGAGGGCTCGCGCACGTCGATTGGGACGGACTCGTCGACGATTGGCGCGTCGCGTACGTGCCCTCGATGGAACGCGTTCGCTCCGGCGCGCTGCCGTGGACGAATCTCGATGCGTTGCAGCGCGCATCGTTTGACGAACTGGCCGCTCGCTACGGACTGCACGTCTTGGGCGAACGCGAGCGCGCGCACTGCGCGCTGGCCTGGCATCGGCTGCAGCCGTGGCCCGAGGTTCCCGCGGCACTGCGACGGATGCGCCGCAGCTTCGTGCTCGCACCGCTCTCGAACGGCAACGTCTCGTTGCTGGTCGATCTTGCGCGCTACGGCAACCTCGACTTCGACACGGTTCTCTCAGCCGAACTCTTCCGGCATTACAAACCCGATCCGCAGACGTATCTCGGCGCCGCAGCGCTGCTCGGTTGCGCGCCGGATGAGGTGTTGATGGTCGCCGCCCACAACGGGGATCTGCATGCCGCTGCGGCGGTTGGGTTGAAGACCGCGTTTATCCCGCGACCCGCAGAATACGGACCGCATCAGACGACGGATCTCGCCGCCGATGGGGGGATCGATTTTCCGCTCGCCGACCTCGACGAACTCGCCGACCGGCTCGGCTGCTAAGGAACTCGCGTGAAGACGTATCGTGTAGCGGCAATCCCCGGCGATGGCATCGGGAGCGAAGTCATCGCCGCGGGGCTCACCGTGCTGCGCGCCTTGGAAGGCGCCGCGTTTCGCCTCGATGTGACGTCGTTTCCGTGGGGCTCGCAGTACTACCGCGACCACGGCGTGATGCTCGCGCCCGATGCGCTCGAGACGTTGCGCGGCTTCGATGCGATCTATTTCGGCGCCGTCGGCGCGCCCGATCTGCCGGACGATCTGACCCTATGGGGACTGCGGCTTGCGATCTGTCAGGGACTCGATCAGTACGCCAACGTGCGCCCGACGCGCGTGCTGCGCGGCCTTGCAAGTCCCTTGCGCGACCTTGCGCCCGGGGCGCTCGACTGGATCATCGTGCGCGAAAATAGCGAGGGCGAATACTCCGGTCACGGCGGTCGCGTGCATCGCGGCACGCCGCTCGAAATGGCGACCGAAGTCTCGATCGTCACGCGCGGCGGGACCGAACGCATCATGCGATATGCCTTCGACCTCGCACGCACGCGCTCGAAGCGGCTTACCTACGTCACGAAATCCAACGCGCAAAAACACGGTATGGTGCTCTGGGATGAAATTGCGCGCGAAATCGCAGCCGAATATCCCGACGTGCACGTCGATAAAGAACTCGTCGATGCGATGACGGTGCGGATGATCAACAAACCCGCCTCGCTCGACGTCGTCGTCGCGACGAACCTGCACGCCGATATCTTAAGCGATCTTGCCGCAGCGCTTGCAGGCAGCATCGGTGTCGCGCCAACGGCGAATATCGATCCCTCGCGTCGCGCGCCTTCGATGTTCGAACCGATCCACGGGTCGGCGTTCGATATCACCGGCAAAGATATCGCAAACCCCATCGGCTCGCTCTGGAGTGCCGTAATGATGCTCGAACATCTCGGTGAGCGGGAAGTTGCCGCGCGCCTGATGGCGGCGATCGAAATCGTGTGCGAGCGCGGCCCGCGTACGCCGGATCTTGGTGGAAATGCAACGACCGCCTCCGTTACGGATGCGGTCGTCGCAGCTTTGGGTCGATGAGTTAGCGTTTAGTCGCCGCGGTCGTCCCCGTGGTCGCCATGGTGACCGTGTTTGTCATCCTTGTCTTTGCGATGTTTCGACTCGCCGTAGTGGTTGCCGTTGTTGCCGTTTTTGTAACGATCGTCGGCGTCGCGATCGTGACGCGGGCGGTTGTTGGGATTGCCGTACTTGTAGCCACTAGCATTCGGGTTGTAGTACGCGTATTGTCCCCACGGATACCGGCCATTTGCATTGGGATACACGGTCTGCCCGCTACGCGTGACGATACGTCCGTCGCCATAGACCGTGCCGCCGTTTTGAGTGTAGCCGACGACGTGGTTCGCGGCTTGTTTCTTGTGCTGATAATTATTATAGAGAATGATTCCGCCGATGACGGCTGCAGCACCTAAGACCGTGTTGATCGTGCTCTGCGTGCTGGCTTCCGCCGGTTTCTGCGGCACGCTGAAGGCCAGCATCGCCGCAAGGCCGGTGCCGACCACGATTTTCGATAATGAATTGATCACGTTGTTCTCCTCGTAGCGCTAAGGCCACCGACCTTTCGATCGTGCCCGCTTACGACCAACGTTACGCAGAAACCAAATGTCTCGACCGAAGAGCGGGTCGCATCACACTGGCAGGGAGCGCTCGGTAGCTTGCAACCTGGTTCCTACGCGTCGCGCAACATGCGCGCGAAGAGTGCTTCGACGCTTGCAAGTCCCTCGTCGAGCGAGACGGCACGCGCATCGGGAAAGTGCGCTTCGGCAAGGTCGCGCAGCACGCGGCCCGGCCGCATCTCGATGAAGAGCCGGGCTCCTGCTTCATACAATCCCTCGGCGACGAGATCCCAGCGCACCGGGCGCGCGACGTTTCCGAGCAGATCGTCACGCACAGAATTTGCATCCCGGAAGAGCCGCCCGGAGATGTTACCGGCAAACGGGATCGTCGGGTGCGCGAAATGTTCGTCGCCGTACAGCGCGCGTAAACCGACTTCGACCGGCTCCATCAACGCGCAGTGCGAGGGATTCGCGACGTTGAGCAGCCGGGCCGTACGCGCACCGCGTGTGAGTGCGATTTCGCACGCGCGTGCAAGAGCGGCACGCGCACCGGAGAGCACGACTTGGCGCGGTCCGTTAACGTTCGCACGATACACCGGATCGGTCGGCGTACTCACGTCGGCCGCCAGCGTATCGACCGCGGCAACATCGAGCCCGACGACCACCGCCATACCGTATCCCGGGCGAATCGCGTGCGACATAAGTGTCGCCCGGCTTTCGACGATGCGGACTGCGCGATCGAGTGCAAGCGAACTCGAGGCGACGGCAGCTGCATACGCACCGACCGAATGACCCGCGACCCAATCGGGGCGGATTCCCGCATCCACGAGATCGCGGGCCGAGGCGACACCGACGCACAAGAGCCCGAGTTGCGCGCCGAGTGCGGTTTCGATAAAGGCCGGGTCAGACAAGCGATGTTCGAGATCCCAACCCAGTTCCGTCGATGCCTCGGCGAGGACGCGATCGAAGTTCGCGCTCGCAGCGCGGACGGCCATACCTGCGTCTTGCGAACCTTGACCGGGAAAGAGAAACGCAATCACGCCGGAGCGTGATGCGCAAGATAGAGCGCGGCGGCAAGCACGTCCGCGCTTCCGCCCGGCGAGAGACCGCGCGCGACCAGCGCGCGATCGAACGAACGGAGCGCACGATCGTTACCATGAGCGAGCGCGCTACGCGCGCCGACTCGGACGAGATATAAACCGCGCGGTCCGCCACGATGTAGAACGCACGTATCGTCGATGTTGGCAATCACGGCGAGGAGCGCATTCGCCGCGGATCGCGGACCACCCGCGCGCAAAATCGGCAGTGCGATATTCACCGCGGCAGGAAAACCGGCTTCGGCTTCGCCGCGCGCACCGCGAACGCCGTACCTGCGTTCGATGTTCGCGCCGTTCGACGCAAACGGCGGCACAAACCGATCCGCGATCCGTGCAAGCCGCGCGGCGCGCGCCGCAATCTCAGACGCCGACATCGCCCCACTGAGCGAGCCTGCCGTCGTCAAGAGTCCGAGTGACCAAAGCGCGCCACGATGCGTGTTGACGCCGCCCGTTGCGCGCAGCATCGCGCGCTCACCGGCGCGCGCGATCGCGCCGACTTCTTCACGCAGCGCACGCGAGAGCGTGCGCGCCTCACGACCGATGCATTCGAGCGCAGCGAACGTCTCATCGAGTGCGAGTGCACCCGCTTCCATGCGCTGCGCGTCCATATCGCGATGCGCGCCACAATGTTCGCGATCGACGAGGCCCGGCTTCGGCGTGAGATCGAGTTCGGCGAGCAACGCCGCCGTGGCCGCTCTCACGCGACGTCCAGCTCCGCGCGTGCGAGCAATTGCGGACCATTCGGCGTTTTTGCCATTACGCGCTCGCCCGAGGAGAGGTATTCATCGAGCGCGATGCCGCAGTCGCCGAATTCGATCTGCACGTCGATGCGAACGGCACTTCCGGCCAGCGCACGCGCGAAACCCGCAAAGGCATCGTACGCAAGCGACGCGCCCCGAACGACGATATCGCAATCGCTCTGCGCGTGGACGACCGGCGCGCCCGTTGCGAGTTCGAAGCCGACGCTTCCGGCCGGTCCCCAGCGCATGCCAAGCGATGCTGCCGCCAAGCGAACCGATGCGAGCGCAGCGAATGCGGGGAGATCGCGCGTTGCGACGATCGAAGCGAGCGCCTCCGGCGCGATGCACGTGCCGATTGCCGTACGGGGGACGACGAGCGGCCAGCGCTGCGGGCGCGTCGGACCGCGCACGCCGATCGCGACGAATTCACGCTCGCAGCACAGCCGCCGAACGACCGCCCACGGCACGCGTTCGAGTTCCGCGCGAATCTCCGGATCCTCGATCGAGCGGATCGCATCCGGATCGAGTGCGACTAGGTCGTGCGGACGCATTCACACGTCCCATGCCGCGCGCAGCCGCGCGCGAACATCGCGGGAGAGCGCGCGCGTCACCACCGCTGCCGGTGCATCGAGTCGCGCTCGCGGCGTGCGCCGGGCAACCTGCGGATCGTCGAGCGCTACGCCGAGCGAGCTGCAAACGAGTGCGAGCTCCGCCTCACTTGGCCGCTCGGGATCGGCGACGTCGAAGAGCCGGTCGACAGCGCCGAGGCTCGCGAAGCGTTCGATGTCGCGCGCCGTCGCCGGAACGAGCGCGGCGATTCGGGTGATCTCCTCACGCGTCATGCGTGTGACGCGCGCGACCGAAGGCTCCGACATCACGTGCACTTCGATCCCCGGATCTCGCAGCGCGCCGATCCAGTTCGCCTGAAGTCCGTGCGCGAGAAACGCACCGGAGATCGCGCGTCCGACGACGAGCGCGAGCACGGTGTGCCCGGCCCGGCGTTTGCGTGCGTACGCATCAACAGCAGCGGCGAGCGCGCGATGGATCCCGAGCATCTCTTCGCGCAGGCCGAACGCTTGACCGGGAACGTCCACGATCGCGACGATCGCACCGGGCGCGGCGTCGACGGCGCGTGCGACCGCGAGACCCTCATCGATGCCGAGCTCGCCCGAACGTGCACGTCTGAAACGATTCTGCGAATCGGGCACGACGGCGATCAACCGCACGGCGCGATCGCCGATCGAACCATCGGCAACGCGCACCGACGGCGGCATATCGGCGCGAGCGGCCGCCCCCGCGCTCAAGGCATCGAACCACACCATCCCACGACTCATGGGTACCGCTCGCGCAGCGCGAGATCGAACGCGGGAAGTTCGAGCGTAGGATCGATCGAAACATCGGGCACGATACGATGCGCGTGCGGACCGCGCGCCGTGAGCGCGCGCAGTGCGATTCGAATCGCAACGACGTCGTCGGGGACGAGCGTCGTCGCCTGACCCTGCGCGTGGCGCCGTCGTCCGCCGGTCGCGCGCCACACGAGCGGCCGGTCGCGGGCGTCGAGTTCCGCCAGGCCAGCTTCTTCTTCCACGACATCGGGGCCGTTGAGTCCCCAGCGCGCACCTTCGCTCACGATCGCCGCACTGCAGAGCGACGCTGCGATCCCCATCCCGCCGTACACGCCGACGCGACCCGCCACGATCGCGACCACGGGCGTGTATGCGCGCAGTGCCACGATCGCATCGCAAATCTCGGCGATCGCAAGAATGCCGAGGTTCGCTTCTTGCAGGCGGATGCCGCCGGAGTCGAAGACGATCGCCGCGCGTGTGAGCGTGCCGCGCGCGCAGGCGTCGGCCGCGCACTCCAGAGCACCCGCAATCTTCGCACCGCCGATTTCGCCGATAGAACCGCCAAGATACCGGCCGTCGGTTGCGACGATGACCGCACTCGCGCCGTCGATCGTGCCGCGTCCGACGACGACGCCATCATCGCTTTGCGCGACGACGTTTTGTTCGGCAAGATACGGCGAGCGCACGCGCTCGAACGGATCGATCAACTCGCGAAACGTCTGGGGATCGAGCAGCAAGCGCACGCGTTCGCGCGCTTCGAGTTCGGCGAAACTCGTCCGCGCGATCATGTCGCGGCCTCGAGCGCTTGCTCCAACCGCAGCGCGACCACGGCGGGTGTCGCACCGAAGTCGTCGATCTCGATGCGCGCCGCGATCGGATGCCGCTCGAAGAAGCGCTCGATAACGGCGCGCCACGCTCCCTCATAGCCGCGCACGCTCGTGCGAATGAGGACGGTCGCGCGCGCGTCGCTCGTCGGCTCGATCAAGAGCTCGCAGTTCCCCGATGCGACGACGCCGATGTGCGCGCGACGCGCGATCGGCACGCCGCCCTCGCGGACGATTTCCAACGTCTCGATCATCTCACCAGCTCCGAAACCGCGCGGGTGGTTCGTAGAGTCCGCCGGACCATTCGACCAAGTCGCGCATGGTGCGCGCCGCGAGCAGCGAGCGCGAGGCATCGGTTCGCCGCACACCGAGATCTTCGGGATATGCGACGACGCCCGAGCGCCGCAGCGCCGCCGTGCGATCACGATCGCGCAGCATCCCGACCGGCGTCACGCCCGCGATCGCCGCAAGCGCCGCACGTCGGTCATCGACGTTCTCTGCTTTATACAGATACGCGATGCCCTCTTCGGTGACGACGTGCGTAACGTCGTCACCGTAGATCATGACCGGCGGAAGCTCGAGATTCGCCGAGCGCGCGAGGTCGACGGCATCGAGACGCTCGACGAACGTCGGCACGCCGCTTTCGCGAAACGTCTCCACCAACTGAACGACGACTTTGCGCCCACGCCGAATCTCCGCATCGCCGCTGGCCATTTCGAGCCACGTCGGGGTGGGATGCCGTCGGCCGTGCGGGTCGCTGCCCAAATTAGGCGCGCCGCCGAAACCGGCGATCCGTCCGAGCGTCGCCGTCGAAGAGTTCGCGTCGCGATCGATCTGCAAGGTCGATCCGACGAAGCAGTCGTTCGCATACATCCCCGCCGTTTGTGCCACGGCGCGATTGCTGCGCAGCGACCCGTCGTGACCCGTGAAGAAAATATCGGACCGCGCGGCGACGTACCGTTCCATGCCGAGCTCGCCGCCAAAACAGTGCACGCTTTCGACCCAGCCGCGCTCGATCGCCGGGATCAGCGTCGGGTGCGGGTTGAGCGCCCAGTGCGTGCAAATTTTCCCGCGTAGCCCAAGCGACTCACCATACGTCGGCAGCAGCAGTTCGATCGCCGCGGTATCGAAACCGATCCCATGGTTGAGGCGCGCGATCCGATGTTTTTCGTACACGCCGCGAATGACGAGCATCGCCATGAGCACTTGCACGTCATCGATTTGTTCAGGATCGCGCGTAAAGAGCGGTTCGATCGCGTACGGCCGGTCGGCGAGGACGACGAGATCGATCCACGATCCCGGGATGTCGACGCGCGGGAGAGTCTCGCGCAGTTCGTTGACTTGTGCGATGACGATCCCGTCGCGAAAGGCCGTCGCCTCGACGATCGTCGGCGTCTCTTCGGTGTTCGCGCCCGTATAGAGGTTCCCGACAGAATCGGCGGCGTCGGCGGCGACGAGCGCGATCTGCGGCGTTAGATCGACGAAGTAGCGTGCGAACAATTCGAGATAGGTGTGGATCGCGCCGATCTGGACTTTCCGATCGGCGACGAGTTGCGCGAGCCGCAGACTCTGCGGACCCGAAAATGAGAAGTCCACGCGCTTGGCGATGCCGCGTTCGAAGAGGTCGATGTGTTCGGGCCGTCCGAGCACGGAGATCAGCAAATGCAGATCGTGAATCTTCGCGGCGTCGACGCGAGCGAGCGAGCGCGAGAGAAAGTCGGCCTGTTTTTGATTGTTGCCCTCGACGCATACGCGATCGCCCGGTTCGAGGATCGCTTCGAGCAGCGCGACGGCGTCACCAGCTACGAAACGGCCGTCGCGAACGTACGACGCGGCACGCGCGAGGCGAGCGGCTTTGCGCGTGCGGCGCTGCGTCCAGCGATCGGCAGATGCCGACTCGGAGATCATTCGCGCGCCTTCGCGGCACGACACCCGAGCCCTATCACGCGAGCGAAGCAGCATTCGAACGCGACGTCTACGACGTAACGGAAATCGTCCCGCCGATCGGCCGGAATATCCGCACGCAGTTGCGGCCGGCGGCTTTCGCGGCGTACATCGCCCGGTCGGCGTGCGCGAACACTTCATCAAACGTCGTGCCGTGCAGCGGCGCGAAGGCCACACCGATGCTGCCGCCGACCTTCGCGCTAGACGGCGGCCCCGCAATGATCGGTTCGGCAAGCGCCGCAACGAGCCGCAGCCCGAGCGCGAGCACCGTTTTCTCATCGCCGATTCCCGGGCAGACGATGGCGAATTCGTCACCGCCCAACCGCGCGATGAAGTCGTGCTCGCGCGCCGTCGCGCGCAGCCGCGCGGCGACCTCGACAAGGACCTGATCGCCGACGGGATGTCCGAGCGTATCGTTGATCTCTTTAAACCGATCCAGATCGATGAGCACGAACGCCGCCGGCTCGCCGCTGTTGGCATTGGAAATCAGCGTCGCGGTCGCATCGCGAAAGCCGCCGCGATTGAGCAGGCCCGTAAGCGAATCGTGCGCGGCAAGAAACGCGTAGCGCTCAGCGTCGAGCCGGATCAACTCGGCGCGCCGGAGCAACTCTTTCTCTTGCGGCTCGAGGATCCAGAACCAGACGCCGACGAGCGTGAAGACCGCGAAGAGGATCGTTGCGATTTCCAGAAATTGGAAGGTCGCAATCGACTGGCGGCCCTCTTTAAGATACGTGACGGCGACGGCATCGAGCGACTTGAGCATCGTCTTCGGACCCTGGTTAAGGATGTAGGCGAGGTCCGGATCGTCGTAGCGCAAGCGCGCATCCGGCCGGCTCGCGATCGCCTCGGCATGCGCCACGTACTGTCGGACCTGCTTATCGAGCCCGAGCTGACCGAAGTAGAGTTGCTTGACCTCAGCGGTTGGCCAGCCCGGCGGGTTGACCTTGGGATCGCCGGTCGAGAGTTGCTGGTGCGTATCGCGAAAAAGCGCCACGACCGACATCAGCCCGAGGCGTGCGTCGCGCTTCTTGGCGCTCTCGGGCTGTGTCGCGAGCGCATCGGAATACATCACGATCTGCTGGGAGAGCATCCGCTGCCGCCCGCTAATGGTGACGACCTGAGCCCGGGCGCTCTGCAATATGACCGCGTCGCGCAGCACAAAATACGACGCAAAAGCGTACGCAAGGAGCACTCCGAGCGCGAGCAGGTACCGGTCTTTCACTCCAGTACGCGTCGGCACGTAGGCAGCCGAGCTTGAGAGGAGCGGACCGGAGGGAACCTCCTCTTTGGAAAAATCTCGGCGAGTAGACTGAAGTGCTTGCGGCCATGTCGTATACTGAGGATCGATGGCTCCTCGCCTCCGCCCGTATCAGCTCGCGGCCCAAGAAGCGATCCTTGAGGCCCGAGAGCGCGGGATAAGAGCCCAGCTCGTGTCACTTGCGACCGGGCTCGGCAAAACTGTGTTGATCGCTACGCTCCCGCAGCTTTTGAAGTTGCGGTCGAATGACGTTACCCTGGTCATCGCCCACCGCGACGAGCTGATCCAGCAGACCGTCGAGAAGATGCGCGACGCCAACCCCGATGCCCTCATCGGTGTGGAGAAGGCGAGTTCGCGCGCATCGGAAGAGTGCAGCATCGTCGTTGCCACCGTGCAGACGCTTGCGAACAAACGCCTCAAAGAGTTCATCACGCGCTTCGGCCGACGCATCGCGCTCTTCGTAATCGACGAAGCGCACCACGCCGCCGCTCCGACCTATCGCGCGATCGTCGATGCGATCAACGAAGCGCGCCCCGATGCGATGCTGCTCGGCTTTACGGCAACACCGAACCGCGGCGACGGCGTGCGCCTCGTCGATATCTTTCACGACATCGTCTACACCGTCGACTCGCGCGTGGCGATCGACGCGGGCTACCTCGTCCCGGTGCGCAGCTTCGCCGTCGCCACCAAGACCGATCTCGACGGCGTGACCTCGCGCGGCGGCGACTTCGTGCTCGGTGCGCTTGCGGCCGTGGTCAATACGAAAGATCGCAATCAGCTCATCGTCGATGCCTATCGGCAGCACACGCCCAATCTCAAAGCGCTGATCTTCACCGCCTCCGTCGAACACGCAAAAGACGTACACCGGATATTTATCGAGGCGGGGATCGCGGCGGCGTTCGCCAGCGGCGAGACGCCCAAAGACGAGCGCGAGCGGATCGTCGAGGATTTCCGACGCGACCGCTGCGACGTGCTCGTGAACTGCGGACTCTATCTCGAGGGCTTCGATGTGCCTTCGATTCAAGTCGTCATCAACGCGCGACCGACGAAATCGACCACGCTCTACACGCAGATTACCGGCCGTGGATTACGTCCCGTCGATGAGATCGCGCGCTCGCTCTCGGTCCTCGAGACGAGCGACCAACGCCGCAACTTGATCGGCACGAGCGCGAAGCCGTTTGCGATCATCCTCGACATGGTCGACCAGGCGCACCGGCACTCGATCGTCACGCTCCCTTCGCTCTGGGGATTGCCCCCACAGATCGACGCGCAGGGCCGGCCCGTCTCGCAAGTCGCCGATAAGTACGAAGAACTCTACCGGCGCGATCCGCGCACGGCGGCACGCGTGCGCAACGCAGAGCAAATCGAAGCGGCACTCATCGAACTCGATTCGTTCGCCGACGCGCGCGCCCGGAACGAACAGCCCGCGACGTGGAAGATGATTACGGCGGAGCATTGGCGACTCGAACGTCCGCCGATCCGCACGGCACGCGACAAAAAAGGCAAGCTCATCCCGGATTTTGCGAAAAAATTCGCGCAGTTCGTGATCGAAGCGAAGCGCATCGCGCCGACCGCCGACGCCGACGCCTTTGCCCTGCGGATTCTCGATGCCGATCCGCGTACGATCACCGAAGAATCGACCCAAGTCGATATCGCACGCAAGAACGATGAATTCGTCGCGATGATGGCAACCGGGACCGCACCCGCGCGCGAGATCGCCAAAGCCCGCACGCTCCCCGAAGCGCTCGCGGCCGTGGAGACCAAGCTTGCCAGCGGCGAGGCATTTGCGGTGCCCGCTGCACCGCAAAAAGGCACGCGTGGCCGCAAACGCAAGCGTGGTCGCACGCCCAACAATAAAGTGCACGCCGCCGCCAACACGGCCGCAGCAGCAGCAGCAACGGGAGTGCCGACCCGCGGACGCCGTCGTCGCCGTCGCGCCGCGCCCAAACCTGCCGCGCAGAGTTGACGGGACCTTGGCGGCGAATACCCGATCGATGCTGCGCTTGGTAACACGCTCGCTTATGGCGCTCGCCACGCTCGTCCTAATCGCGACCGCCCCGGCAGCGGCCGCCCGCGACACGCTAAGGATCGGCGTCCTGCGCGACATCGATACGATCAACCCCCTGCTCTCCGGACAAGCCGCGACGAGCGATATCGCGCACTTTGTCTTCTCGGGGCTTTTCCGCTATGACAATCGTGGCGAACTCGCGCCCGATGTTGCAACCGAGGTGCCCAGCAAACGCAACGGCGGCATCAGTGCCGACGGCAAGACGCTAACCTATCATTTGCGCCGCGACGTAACGTTCTCCGACGGAAAACCACTCACGGCCGAGGACGTGGTGTTCACCTGGCAGCAGATCATGAACCCCGCAAACAACGTGCCGTATCATTTCCCGAGCGATCAAGCTCGCAGCGTCATCGCAAAAGACCCTTACACAGTGATCGTGTCGCTCAAAGAACCCTCGGCGCCGTTTCTTGCCGATTGGATGCGTGACGGCATCCAAGGCGGGATTCTTCCCAAACACTTGCTCGCGGGGAATACGGATCTCAACAAAGTGCCGTATAATTCCAAGCCAATCGGCAGCGGACCGTACGTCGTCGATTCGTATTCGCCCGGACAGGGGCTCGTGCTCTCCGCAAATCCCTCATACTTCCGCGGCGAAGCCAAGATCAAGCACATTCGCTATCAGATCATTCCGAACGAAAACTCACTCTTAACCGCGCTGCGCACGCACGACATCGACTTCTACTGGGGCGCGCCCGAACAGCAGTACGCCTCTCTCAAAGCACTCGAGGGCATTAAAGTCGATGCGACGCCATCGCAGCAGTTCGAACACGTCGTATTCAACACGAAGCGCGCGCCCTTCGACGACGTTCGCGTACGCCGGGCAGCCGCGTATGCGATCGATTGGCACGCGCTCGTGACCAACGTGTATCTCAACGTCGACTTGCCCGGGATGGCGGATGTCTTCCCGAAGAGTTGGGCATACGATGCAAGCGTGCAACCGTATTCGCGCGATCTCGAACGCGCACGTGCACTGCTCGATGCGGCGGGCTGGAAAGTGGGACCGGACGGTATCCGCGTGCGCGACGGTAAGCGACTGACCGTCGATATCTCAACGGTCAACGGCGTGACGACGCGCGTGAGCGCCGAAGTGCTCATCCAGCAAAATTGCAAAGATGTCGGCATCGACGTGCAAGTGCGCAACTATCCGGCGAACTTGCTCTTCTCCGCTTACGGTGCGGGCGGGATCCTCGCGCGCGGCAAATTCGATCTTGCGATCTACGCTTGGGTGAAGACGCCCGACCCCGATGATAGCGACACGCTCGGTTTCAAGAGCGTCGCACCACACGGCGCGAACTACTCGGGTTTCGCCGACGCGCAGCTCGGCAAATGGCAACATCTTGGCGCGCAATCGTACGACCGCGCCGAACGCAAAAAGTGGTACTCCCTCATCCAACGCCGCATACACGAGATGGTGCCGATTCACACCATCGTGTGGCGCGCCAATATCAATGCGTACGTGGCCGGCTTACACGGATTCGATCCGGGAGCCGCGTTCAGCGACTTCTGGAATATCGCCGATTGGACGCTCGAGTAGGTTACCGCGCGGGAACGACGCGGGGTACTGCGCGCGCGTATTGATTCGGCCACGTTCCCTCGACGCCGAGTTCGAGTGCCGCATGCTGCGGCCAGTACGGATCGCGCAAGAGTTCGCGCGCGAGCAACACGAGATCCGCTTTGCCCTCAATCAGAATCGACTCGGCTTGCCGGGCCTCGGTGATTAGGCCGACAGCTCCGGTTGCGATGCGAGCTTCGCGGCGAATCGCCTCGGCAAATCGAACTTGATAGCCCGGACCGACCGGAATAGTCGCCGTGGGCACGATGCCGCCCGAAGAGCAATCGACGAGATCCACACCGCGTGCTTTGAGTTCGCGTGCGACCACGATCGACTCATCGAGCGTCCAGCCGCCTTCGACCCAGTCCGTTGCGGAGATGCGCACGAAGAGCGGTAAGCCGTTCGGCCACACGGCGCGGATTGCATCGACGACTTCAAAAAGAAAACGAGCGCGGTTTTCCAACGAGCCGCCGTAGCGGTCGGTCCGCTCGTTGGTGAGCGGAGAGAGAAACGAGTGGCCGAGGTATCCGTGCGCGGCATGAATCTCCGCAACTTTAAATCCGGCGCGTAGAGCGCGCTCCGCCGCGCGGGCGTGCGCGCGAACGATCTCGGCGATCTCCGCGATCGCGAGCGCCTGCGGTACCTGATAGCCTTCGCCGAACGCGCGGGCGCTCGGTGCGAAGATCGGGGACCACCCGCCATCCTCGGGTAACACGCGCGTTCCCCCGACCCACGGCGGCGGCGTCGAGGCCTTGCGGCCGGCATGCGCGAGCTGAATTCCGGCGACCGCACCCTGTGCTTCGATGAAATCGACGATACGCTTGAGCGGCGCGACGTGCGCGTCGTCGTAGATGCCCAAATCTTCCGGCGAGATCCGGCCGTCGGCCGTAACGGCGGCAGCCTCGGTGATGATGAGTCCCGCACCACCGACCGCGCGGCTTCCAAGATGCACGAGGTGCCAGTCGTTCGCGAATCCGTCGACGGATGAATACTCGCACATCGGCGCAACGACGATGCGATTCCGCAGCGTGAGATCGCGGAGCGTGAGCGGGGTGAAGAGATGGGCCATGCGGGGGCGTGACACCGTGCAACGGACCGACGGTTGCAGCGGTTCTGCGATTCGATGAAAGCCATTGTATTTCACGGCAAGGGCGACGTTCGCGTCGACTCCGTGCCCGATGCCACTATGACCGCCCCGACGGACGCCATCGTGCGCGTCGTCAACGCCGCGATCTGCGGCTCGGATCTCTGGTTCTACCGCGGCCAGTCGGTTGCGTGGAAGCCCGGCGACCGCACCGGCCACGAATTTCTCGGCGTGATCGAGGAAACGGGCTCTGCCGTCACCGGCTTCCGCAAAGGCCAGATGGTCGCAGCTCCCTTTTCGTTTAGCGACGGGAGCTGCGATTATTGCCTCGATGACGCGCTCTACACGTCATGCCGCCACGGCGGATTCTGGGGCGGCAACGACAACGACGGCGGCCAAGGCCAGTTCGTGCGCGTGCCGTTTGCCGATGCGACGCTCGTCGAAATTCCCGAGAGCATCCGTCACGATGCAAAGAAGCTCACCTCGGCGCTCGCGCTGACCGACGTCATGGGCACGGGACACCACGGCAACGTGCGCGCCGGAACCAAAGCCGGCTCGACGGTCGCCGTGATCGGCGACGGCGCCGTCGGCCTCTGCGGCGTGCTCTCCGCAGCGTACCTCGGTGCGGAGCGCATCATCGCAATCGGCCATCATGCCGACCGGTTGGAAATCGCGAAGAAGTTCGGCGCGACCGACGTGATCGATTCCAAAGACCCCGATGCCGCGCAGAAGATCATCGATATGACCAACGGCGGCGTGAAGCACGTCGTCGAGGCCGTCGGCTCGCAGGCGACGATCGACTTTGGCGTCTCGATTTGCCGCCCCGGCGGCAACGTCGCCTACGTCGGGATTCCGGTGGGCGTTGAGAAGATGGACTTCCGCCGCCTCTTCGGCAGCAACATCTCCGTCGGCGGGGCGCTCGCGCCCGTGCGCCGCTATCTCCCCGAGTTCATGGAGGCCGTCGGCAGCGGAAAACTCGATCCCTCACCGGTGTTCAACCTGCGGATGCCGCTTGAGAGCGCACCCGAGGGCTACGCCGCGATGGACGCACGCACGGCGATCAAAGTCTGCCTGGAGATCAGCGCCCCGTAAAACGCGACAGATAATAATGTAAGCGCGTTTCGACCTTGCCGTCGGCAACCTCGAGGATGGCATAGGAATAGAGTGGTTTGAAGCGCTTGTCCGCGGGCGAGCCGGGATCGATCAGTGCGATCCCGGCTCGCTCTTCAATAACGGGGCCGTGCGAGTGACCGAAAACGATCGCATCGACCCGCTCGTCCGCGAAGGCTCCGAAGGCGTACTGCTCGGTCGGCTTGGAGCGGTGGTCGCCATGGATCATCCCGATGCGGGTGCCGGCGGACTCGACGATTTTTTTGCGGCCGCACCGCTCGCGAATCGCCTGGTCGTCGTTGTTCCCCGCGACCGCCTCGAACGGGGCGCCCCGAAGAGCCCGACGATGAGCTGGTCGGTCATGTCGCCGCAATGTAGGATGCGTTCGACCCCGCGCAACCCCTCGACAAGGGCCGTCGGGAGCGCCGTTCCATGGTGCGGCATGGGGGTGTCCGAGAGGAGGCCGATTCGCACGTCGCCTCCTCGGCGATTTGCCGAAATTAAGAGGTTCTTATGATTCCATGAAAATAAGGTAAGAATTCTAAGGCTTGAGGCTTTTTGGGGCCAATTCGTTTTTTGAGAAAAGAATCGCTCCCCACAGCCGGCGGCCCACTCCAAACCGGAACAACTGAAGGTGAAGCTATGATTCATCGATCCAAGGCAGGGTCGCTTTTGCGACTTGCCCTCGCGGCTATCTTGGCGCTGGCGTTTTTCGCCGGGTCAACGGTTCCCTCACTCGCGGTCGGCGGCATCGTCGGCAATTTACAAGGCACGGTCGTCGATTCGACCTCGCAAGCGCCGATCGCAAACGTCGCGATCAACGCGGTCGCACCGTCGGGCCGCTACTCGGCGAAAACCGACAACAAAGGTTTCTTCCAAATTAACGGCATGACCGTCGACACGTACACCGTGACGGTCCAAGCGCCGAGCTACGAACCGGTCATCCTCAACGGCGTGACCGTTCAAGGCGACCAAACGATCAACCTCAACACTGTGGGTATCACGAAAAACATCAAAACGATCGGCCGCATCACGTCGCGCTCGCAGAGCAACGTGTTCCAGCCCTCACAGACGATCGACGCCGTCACCATCAGCGGCACACGCGCTACGACGGCGCTCGGCAAGGTCGCATCGACCGACGAAGCCGCACTCGCACTGAGCGCGCCGGGCGTGCAGCTCACCAATCGCGGCACGCTGACGATTCGCGGCGGACTTTCAAATGAAGTCGGCTACCAGTTCGACGGCGTGAACTTTCAAGAACCCTATCTCACCAACGACGCCGCACGCGGCGGCTTCACCGGCCTCGGCTCGCTGCAAGTCGTCGCCGGCGCCGGCGATCCCTCGCAAGGCAACGTCGGGTCGGGAATCCTGAATTTCACCGTCAAACGCGGCGCGCGTCCCGCCTTCGGCTACGTCGACCTCGAGGCGGGCGCACCGAACTTCGCCCATCAGGGCAGCTTCGAGTATGGATTCGCAACGCCCGACGGCCGCTTCTCCAACTACACGACGTACGTCGCGCAGCGGTCCTACCCGACGCTCATCTTTAAGGGCGCGGACGCACCGTCGTACAACCTCTACAACGCCGCCTCATTCGTGAAGACCGACGACATCATCAACAACTCGGTCTATCGCTTCGGCAAAGACAGCAATCAGTCGATCCAGTTCCTCTATCGTAATCGCTACACGCAAGCGGACGGCAATTACGGCGGAATCGGCACCCGGACGACGGCGCTCTTTAGCCCGACGACTCTCGCTGGTTTCACCGGCGGCATTCCCAAGGACATCGCAGCGATCCCGGGCTTCGATTCGAACGCCTTCATTCGCAACACGGTGTACTTCGGACCCTACGCGCCGCAATCGGCGACCGTAAACGGCCCGGAAATCCAAACATTCGAGCCGATGCGTTTCACCAAGTTGGAATACACCAACAACCTCAATGCATCGACCTATCTCTCGCTCCGGACGTATAACTACGAATCGCTCCAGGGCGGCTCGAACTATACGACGGATCCCGTTAATCCGAACTGGGGTCTGACCGGCGGCAAACGCGCCGGTATCTCGGGCGACATCACCAAAACGTTCAACGACAAACACACCGTCACCATCGGCGGCCTGCTCGAGAACGCACATCCCGAGCGCGAAGGCTACACGCCCGCGACGGCCGTGCAGAACCTCTTCGCAGGCGCGGGGAACGGCGGCTTTGTCGGCGGCAGCGGCGCGATCTCGTTCTACGACTTCCTGACGCCCGCCAACATCACGGCGCCGATTTCGGCGGGCAATCCGTGCCCGATCGTCAACGCGTGCTATCTCTACAACGCACTCGGCGCGAACGGCAAGACGGTCATCCCGTCGTTCGGCGTAAGCTACACCAACACCGATTACCAATCGATTAGCGGGTATATCCGCGACCAATTCAACGCGACGAAAAAACTGAAGCTAGACCTCGGTGTTCGCGTCGATCACGAGAACTTCAAACAGGGCACGAGTCCGTATAATTCGGATCTTGCAAACCCGACGGATGTCGACACCTCGTTCGTCACCAAGAAGTTCACCCAGCCGACCGTGACGGAACCGCGTTTTGCGGCCGTGTACCAATTCTCGAACAGCGATTCGCTCCGCGGCGGCTTCGGCCGCTCGGTCGAATTCGCCGGCGCGCAAACCTTCGGTACGCCGGGGTATGCCTTCGGACTCGACCCGCGCCTCTTCAACGTGGCGCCGCTTCCCGGTACGAACACCGCGAATCCGGCGACCTGGAGTTGCGGTTCGGGGTACAACGCCGCGCAAATCATCCCAGGCGGCGCCAATAAAGCTGCAACCGGCGGCGGGTTCTTCCAGTGCAAGAGCTACGCACAGCAACTCTACTGGGCCTACGATCAGAACTTCGATGCGCCCGATGTCGGCAACAACGCACCGCCGACGTACACCAACATCGACCTGACGTATCAAAAACAGCTCAAAAATGGCGTCGGCCTGCGTATGACCGCCTACACGAAACGCGGCTACAATCTGCCGATCACCTTCCTGATCACTCAATTCACCGATGCGGTGACGGGCGCCATCACCGCGCAAGTCTTCGCCGTTGACAACCTCGGCATCAATCGGACGAATGGACTCGAGTTCGGTCTCTCACTGCCGGATAAACCCTATGGCTTGAACGGCTATCTCTCGGCGACGTACAGCAACGTGTTCAACAGCAATCCGCCGCTCATCGCGGGCGAAGATCAGTTGCCGCTCGTCTCCAAGTCCTCGCTTGCGCTGCAGAACGTCTACAGCGCCGGCTACGTCTCACCGTTCGTGATCAACGCGGGCGCATCGTATAAAACGCGCAGCGGATTCCGCTTCAATCCGATCTTCAACTACGACCGCGGCTACCCGATCGGTGCGGGCAACCTCACGCCCTCGGGCGCACGTCAAGCGGCCGGCTTCCTCATCGACGGCCAATTCCGCACGATCGTGCAGACCGACCTCGATGCAGCCACCGTTCCCTCGTATCGGTCCGGGTATTTTGAAAGCGCGTACACCTCATCGTATCGCGGTTTCTACACCTCGACGAACTACGTCGACCCGATCAACCCCGGCAACTATTACGCGCCGTACATCGCGGCGACTCGCGGTACGCCGGAAGCACCGACGGCCGGTGGCGTACTCTCACGACCACGTCTGTTCACCGACCTGAGCATCGAGTACGCGAAGAACAAGAATACGTTCGGCGTGCTGATCAAGAATTTGATCGGTACGAAGTATTCCGAGCCCACCCTCAACCCGCTGTACCAGCCGGTTGCCACCGGCGTCGCGGGCCCGCTCACGGGTCAGCGCAGCCAAGGCAATCCCGCAAGCCCGTTCTATGCGCTCGGTGGGCGTAATATTCCGGACGCGGCGTTCGGCAAAAATGCGTACATCGAAATTCCGAACCTTCCGACGACGTTCCGCTTCTATTATCAGCTGGCGCTGTAGGAGCAAGGAGAACACTTGAAAGTTACAAGACTCAGCTGGGCCGGACTCGTCCTTGCATTCAGCGTTGCCGGTTGCACCACGGGTGCGACCGGTCCGCCGAATGTGACATCGGTCGATCCAGTCGCACAATCATCCGCCCTGCAGTTCTCCATCGGAACCGCGAACATCGCCGGCACCGCAACCGGGATGAACGTCGTCACCACCAACCGTGCGCCGGGAACGGGACAAAGCGCCGTTTTGCTGGACACCCCCAAACTCACCGGACCATTCACGCTGCCCGCCGCCGTTCCCGATAGTACGTCCAGTCTCGGTACGGCAACGACCGGACCCTCCGCAGGCGAAGTCAGCGGCACGACCTGCGGCGTTCCGTGCATCACGGGCGCTCCGCAGTTCGCACCGGGAGGCACCATCGCCTACAGTTCGACCTTCGGCAGCAGCGGCGGAGTCTTCGGCCTGGGCTTCGCTCCGGCGAACTCCAATCCGACGAACACCACCAACATCTACGTTCCGTACCAAGTCCCGCTCTACGGTACAAAAATCTTCACGCCGTGGGGCGGACCGCCCGCCTACGATCCGACGGGTGATGGCAAAGGCACGCGCGATGGAACGTTTGCCGACACCACGCGTAGCATTCTGGGCGTCTCACTCGGCTTGGACATCTTCAACGGTGTCAAGGTCGCACCGGGTGCTTATAGTCTCGCAATCGCGATCCCGACCATCAACTCGAATATCATCGTGCCCTCGGCCTTCACGCTCGGCGCCGTCACCCCACTCGCAACCCCGACGGTCACCGGCATCACGTTCGACGGCACCGGCCAAGCCACGGTCGCCTACACGTTGCCGCCCGGCGTCACCGGCGCATACGTTGAGATCCTCGATAAAGGCCCTTCGAACTGCAATGGTTCGGGAAACCTCAACCTCTATGGCGCGCAAACGACCGGTAACCCGACGGCGGCCGCGCAGATCAGCACGTACTACACGTTCTGGGTTACCGCATCCGGTTCGGTTACGGTAAACAATTCGAACTCACCGGGCCCGCCGGGCAGCTCGTTCCCCGCATTCTGCACTGCCGCACAAAATACGGCTGCGCCGATTGCTTCGGGACCGACACCGGGCGACTCCGTGACGGCATACGTCATCGGTTTCGACTACGATCACTACAGCCTCACCTACAACAAACCGCTCCTCTCGACGTATCCCCGCAGCCCGGCACTTCCCGCATCCGCGGACGTGGCGATCTCGGCCGGCGTCAGCGCAACATCGCCCTAAACGACGCACGCGCGTAAGAAAACGACTCCCGTTTCGGCGGGGGTCGTTTTTTTATCGGCCGGCACTAGGGGACCGACTCGTCGAGGCGGATTTGGCGCGCGAGTAGACTCGTGCCGATCGCCGCGCGGTAGTCGGCGTCGATCTGACGTTGTCGTGCGCAAGCGAGAAACGTCAAGGCGTAATAGGTCATGGCGATGCGGCCTTGCATCGATGTGAATGCAGGTTATGAACGCAGGGATCGCAAGAAAAACGCCCCCGCGGTTAGCAGAGGCGTTTTCGAATCAGACCGTGTTGCCGCTCAGATAAAAAAGGCGCTCCGCAAAAAAAGAACCGATGTGTTCTGGCTGATGTGACCTCGAAGCATTGATGTCTCTCCTTTCTTGCTACGCAGGGAAAATGATCGCGTACGGTAACACGCGGTCGAACGAATTGTGAAACTAGTGTGCGGTCCAACCGCCGTCGATTGGGATCGGGGCACCCGTGATCGAGCGCGCAAGGTCCGAGCACAGGTAGGCGCAGAGTTCGCCGACTTCGCGCGGTTCGATGAATCGGCGCGTCGGCATCTCATCGAGAAACGCTTTTCCAAGCGCTTCTTCTTCGGAGATGTTGCCACCGAAGGATTTCGCTAAATCTTTTGCTTGATTGCGCACGAGGTCGGTCATCACAGCACCCGGGCAAATCGCATTGACGGTGATGCCGTCTTTTGCGCCTTCGAGCGCGGTCGTTTTCGTAAGTCCGACGACGCCGTGCTTGGCCGAGTTGTAAGCGGCTTTGAAGGGCGATGCGATGAGGCCGTGCACGCTCGCGATGTTCACGATGCGTCCGCGCTTGCGTGCGACCATGTGCGGCCACACGGCCTTGGTTGCATAGAAAACGCCGTCGAGGTTGATCGAGCGCACCAGTTCCCACTTGTCGTCGGGAAAGTCGGCGATCGGTGCGACGAATTGCACGCCCGCATTATTGACCAGATGATCGATCGCGCCGAAGTCGTGCGCGACGACTTTGACCGCGGCGACGAGCGCGACTGGATCGCGCACATCGCAGGCATACCCGCGCGCCCGGACGCCGAATTCGGCGGCGATTACCGAGGCCGTGTGGGTCGCATCGTCGAGCGAGAGGTCGAAGAGGGCGACCGCGGAACCCGCGCGCGCGAGTTCGCGCGCGCAGGCCTCGCCGATGCCGCGAGCACCACCGGTGATGATGCTCGTACGAGAAGAAAGGTCGATCGTGAAGGGCATTACCCGTTCTTTTTGAGCACTCCGACGATCTCCCCGAGAACGCGGTCGGCATCCGCATATTTCGGTTGGCACGTGCCCGCGCCGACATGTCCGCCGCCGCCGTAGCCGGCCAGCAAGTCGCCGACGTTGGTGTGGCACGTGCGGTTGAGGATGCTGTGTCCGACTTGGATCGAGACGAACTCTTTGTTCATGCCGTCCGCCACGCGCACCGAGACGTCGGCTGAGGGGAAGAGCGTATAGATCAGGAACCGGTTGCCGGTCGGCAGATTGGTCTTGTTGCGCAGATCCGTGATCACGACGTTGCCCTCGAGCTTGCTATCGGCTTGCAGATGCGCCTTGAAAGCTGCGTCTTCGCTTGCCACTTTTTCGATGCGCGACTTGACTTCGGGATCTTGTAAGATCGCATCGACCGGATGCGCCTTCGCAAGGCCCATCAAGTGTTTGAAATAGTCTTTGAAGCGGCCCAGGCCCGTGCGCGGATCGAGCGTGTACCCGACGAGAATCCAGCCTTTGGGATTGGTGATGTCCTCGGCCGTGAGATCGGCGGAATCCAAGCGATCCGTCTCGACGAGTAACTCGTGAAACTTCTCGAACTTCGGCGACTTATAGTGATCTGAGATCACGCGGGCTGCACTCGGAGCGACTTCAAAAGCGCCCTTCATGTTCGCATTCCACGATGCGTCGGCTTGGCTGACGTGGTGGTCGAACCAGAGCGCTGCACGTTCGTCGTACGGCAAGTTTGCAAGAATGTCGTTGGACGTGATCGCGAACTTTCCGTCCTGAACGTCCTTGGGGTGGGCGAACTCGACATCGTCGATCGCTTCGACTTCGGAGAGAAGAATGGCACACGTAAGTCCATCGAGGTCGGCGCGCGTAATGAGACGCATTGATCAAAACTCCAATACGACAGGGAGAGGCTTGCTTCGCTCAACGGAGGGCGCTTCCTTACCAAGCGCCAACGGCGTCCCGCATGCTTGAGGTTACGAACGTCCGGCGCGCATTCGGGTCCGTGCAGGCCGTAGACGGTGTGTCGTTTTCTATTAACCGCGGTGCAACGTTCGGTTTACTCGGCCCCAACGGCGCCGGGAAAACGACCACAATGCGGATGCTGCTCGGGATCTTCCAACCCGATAGCGGGACGGTGACCTGGGACGGCAAGCACATCGACAACGCCACCCGGCGGCGGTTCGGCTATCTGCCCGAGGAGCGCGGCCTCTACGGCAAGATGAAGGTGCGCGACCAGATCACGTACTTCGGGCGCCTGCACGGCATGACGGACCCCGAGGTCGGGCAGCGCGCCGATGCGTGGCTGCAGAGTCTGGAGATCGGCGAGTACGCGCAGCGTCCGACCTCCGAGCTCTCCAAAGGCAACCAGCAGAAGGTCCAAGTCGCGTGCGCTGCGGTCCACGATCCCGAGCTGCTCATCTTAGACGAACCGTTTTCGGGGCTCGATCCGATCAACGCCGACATCTTGCTTGCAAACCTACGCGCGCTTCAGGCACGCGGGACGACGCTCGTGCTCTCGAGCCACCAGCTCTGGCAGATCGAGTCGCTCTGCACCGAATTCTGTATCATCGCCAAAGGCCGCAACCGTGCGAACGGGACGCTGACCGAACTGCGCCGTGCCTGGCCGACACGCGTGGTGCGCGTGGAGCCCAAGAGCGCGGCGCTCCAGGCCGTTCTCGCGGCGACCGACGGTGCGCACGAGCGCGCGAGTGCGAACGGCTCGCTGCTCTTTGACGTGCCGGCGGATCTTGCGCTGCCGGAGTTGCTGCGGCGACTCGTTGTCGCGGGCGATGTGACGGCGTTCGAACGCATGGAGCCCTCGCTTCAGGATATCTACTTGCGCGCGATTGGAGAACCCGCTTGAACGTCATCCCGATCGTCTTTCAAGCCGAGTTCATTCGCCGCATCCGGTCGCGCTCGTACATCATCGCGACGGTCGCCATCATGTTCGGTATTGTATTACTGGCGTTCTTGCCGGGTTTGCTTGCCAATCAGTTTTCGAGTTCGACGCGCGGCATCGTGCTCGTTGGTCCATCCGACATCACGTCGCGAGCGAAGGCGCTGCTCGCTAAAGACTACGATATCGTCGCGACCTATCCGACGCTGACCGAAGCGCCGAGTATCGCGTTTCTCGATAAGAATAAGAAAGCGACCGCGGTCGCCGTGCTAGAACGCGGAGCGCGCGGTCTCAAAGTTACCGCCTACGCACGCGATGTAACGCTCTTCCGCGGTTCGTTCGGACGCGATCTCGTGCCGCTCAACGTGGCGCTTGCGACGAACTTGCCCTCAGCGCAAATCGATCCGCTTCTCACCGTCAACGTCGATATGAAAAGCCTCGATAGCAAATTCCACGACGAGACGGCAGCAAACATCGCCAAAGGCATCGCATATGGTTTCGTGCTCGTGCTCTATATGTCGATCCTCATCAACGCGCAGAACGTGATGACCTCGGTCGCAGAAGAGAAAACGAACCGCATCGCGGAGCTCTTGGTCGCGGCGATTCCGCCCTCGCAACTGCTCTTCGGCAAGATCCTCGCAGCGGGTGCGACGGGATTCATTCAAATCGGACTCTGGATCGGAACGGGGATCGCGCTTGCACCCGTTGCGTTCAAATCATTCGCCGATGATGCGAGCACGAAATCGAGCGGCGCCTCGGCGCTTGCAACCACGCTGCCCGATCAACTCGGACCCGCCGTCATCGGCGCGTTTCTCTTGTTCTTCGTCTTGGGCTTCATTCAATACGCAACGATGTTCGCGGCCGCGGCTTCGCTTGTGAACCGCACGGAAGATCTCGGCAGTCTCGCGGCGCCCCTGTACACGCCCGTGATCGGCGGCTTCTTCGTCGCGCAGATCGCGCTGCAGTTTCCCAACGCAAACGGCGTGGTCGTGACGAGTATGCTCCCACTGCTCTCGCCCTTTGTGATGTTTACGCGCATGACGGTCGCGACGGTGCCGAGCTGGCAAATCGCGCTCAGCATCGTGGTCAACCTCGTCTCCGCCTACCTGATCGTGATTGCGGCCGGAAAAATCTATCGCGTCGGCCTGCTCATGTATGGCAAAGCACCGAAATTCAGCCAGGTCCTCGCAACACTGCGCGGCTAAGAGCGGGCAGTGCCAAAAGCCCTCATCCCGATTCTTGCGATCACCGCGGTCGACGTCCTCGGATTTACCATCCTCATCCCGCTTCTGCCCTTCTACGCGGAGAAGTACGGCGCGACGCCGTTCATCATCGGCGCGATCTACGCGACGGTCGCGCTCTTTTCGCTCGTCTCATCGCCGTTTTGGGGACGGATCAGCGATAAGATCGGGCGCAAAGGCGTGTTGCTCGTCTCGCAAATCGCAGCGTTCATCGCTTTCGTGCTGCTGGGCATCGGCGGGTCGCTGACGATCATCTTCATCGCGCGCGCGATCGAGGGCATCGGGGGCGGCACGATCGGCGTGACGCAAGCCTACGTTGCCGACGTGACGGAACCGAAAGACCGCGCGAAAGCTTTTGGCCTCGTCGGCGCGACGTTCGGCTTTGGCTTTCTCATCGGACCTGCGCTCGCCGGGTATCTCGTGCGCTTCGGCTATCCGGTACCGCTCTTTACCGCGGCGGGCCTCGCGCTCGTGACCGTTTTTCTCACGATCTTTCTCTTGCCCGAATCGAAGCAGCCCGTCGCTGCGGCGCCCTCGATCGGACAGATCGTCGCCTCGCTCCGCATGGCGGATTTGGGGACGTTGCTGCGCTCGCAGTTTTGCTTCTCGCTTGCCTTTGCGATGTGGGTCTCGGTTTTCGCACTCTTCGCCGAACGCGCGCTCAAATTCAACGCCTCGCAGACCAGTACGATCTTCGTCGTCTCGGCCGTGGTCGGGATCGTGGTACAAGCGGGCTTGATCGGGCGTTTGGTGGATCGCTTCGGTGAGGGTCGAATTGCGATCGCCGGCTTTGGGTGCCTAGCGATTGGTTACGGTGGCGTATTTTTCGTGCACACGTTAGCGGCACTGCTGGTCGTCGTTTTTTTCTGGGCGCTTGGTGGCGGACTCTTGCGGCCGACGATTTCCTCGTTGATCTCGCAGAACGCGCCGGCCGAACAGCGCGGCACGATTTTGGGCGTGAACGATTCGCTCGGCAACGTTGCCTTTGTGATTTCGCCGTTTATCGCAACGAAGGTTCTTTCACTCGATACAAACTGGGTTGGCTTCGCGCCGGCAATCATGGCGTTGGTGGGACTCGCTATCGGTTACCGTCTTTTCACGCGGCCAAAATCGCTCGCAGCCGTCGCGCACTAGCCGATGTTTCGCACACTGATCGAAGTTGACGAATTCAAGGCGCACATCGGTGACCCGGGGTGGACGATCGTCGATGCTCGGCACGCGCCGATCGGGGGCGATGCCAATCTCGGTCGCACGCAATACGTGGCCGGCCATCTTCCGGGTGCGTTCTATGCGGACGTCGATGTCGAACTCTGCGGCCCGATGAGCGGTACCAACGGCCGACACCCCCTTCCCGATCCGCAAACGTTCGCGTCGTTTCTGCGCTCGTTCGGCGTGAACGGCGATTCACAAATCGTGGTCTACGATGCGGGCGCGGATATGTGGGCGGCACGCTTCTGGTTTCTGTGCCGCTGGATCGGGCATTCCGCGGTTGCCGTGCTCAACGGCGGCATCCGCGCGTGGACCGAGCAGGGCGCTGCGTTCGAGCAAGGGTTGCCGATCCTACCCGCGCGCGGCACCATCGAGCCGCACGTCGACGATCGAATCGTCGTGCGCGCCGATGAGGTACTCGCGTTGCTCGGCACCGGGAGTATGACGGTTCTCGATGCGCGTGCGGCGGATCGTTTCGCCGGCGAGAACGAAACGATCGATCCGGTCGCCGGCCACATTCCGGGCGCGCAAAACCGATTCTTTAAATTGAATTTTGGCGATGACGGCCGCTTTCTCGCACCCGACGTTCTGCGCGATGCGTTCGCACTTCATGACGCGCAGCCGGAGTGGATCGTGCACCAGTGCGGTTCCGGCATAACGGCGGCGGTGAATTTGCTTGCGATGGAATCGGCGGGTCTGGAAAATTCGCGCCTCTACGCGGGTTCGTGGAGCGAATGGGTCGCCGACCCGAAGCGGCCGATCGAACGCGGTCAGTCGTAAGGCGCGGAGCGATAACTAACGGAGCGGTAAAGCGGGCACCGCTCCACGCATGCGCAAGAAAAACGGCTCCTCGCTGCGCGACCCCGGTTGGGAACGCGGCTTTACGCTGATCGAGGTCCTGGTCGTGGTCGGGATCGTCGCTCTGCTTGTACTCGCAGTGGGCGCGTTTGCGCTCGGTCAACGCAACTACGAGATCAAAGCCGCCAGCGATCGATTTGATTCTCTCGTCGATGCGGCGCGCGCGATCGCGCGTTCGTCGGGTAACGGTGCGACGCTGACGGTCGTGAAAGGCGCAGGCGGCACCGGTTTTGTGGCGCGCGTTTTGAATGGGCGTCCGAACAACGTTCCCGCAATGGCGTACGCGAATATCCCCGCGCTCGAATCCAACGCGAGCATCAAAGAAACGAGCGACCTCAATACGGAGGCGCCCTTCGCGATCTTCGTCAACTCGCGCGGCAACATGAGTGCCGCGGCCGGCTGGGTGTATCCCGATAGCGGCACGATCGCGCAAGAACCAACGTGCACCGCCGCAATCGCAATCCAGTTCTATGAGAACGAGCAAAAACTCATGCAAGGCATCGCTGGCGGATCGCGCGGCTTTTCATGCGCCGGTTACGCAGCCGTCAACGTCCCACTCGTCGGGATCGTAACGCCCGCGCCGTACAGCACGCCGACGCCACCACCGACGATCGACGTCCGCGGAACCGCGATGCCGTGCCCGCCGAACGCCCTCTGTTGCTCGACGGGGCCGTGCACGCCGACGCCGACGCCAACCGCATCACCGACGTCGGTGCCTACATTGACGCCGGCTCCAACGGCGACAGCGAGCACCCCGACACCCTCGCCGACCCCTACGGGACCAACGCCAACACCGTCATCGACCCCGACTGCCGGCCCCGGCTACTATGCCTGGGAACTCGTCGGGCCCGCGATTGCGGGCGCCAATCAAATCGGGGCAAATGGCGACCCGCCACCGGACCCGCAATGCCCGAGCGGCACCCAAAGCAACAGCCCCTGTTTCACGGGCTCACAACTCTTCTGCCCCGCGTGGATACCAACGTTTCGATGCATGGATGCGCTTGACACGGCGATTGGCGGAACGAGCGCATTCGCCGCAGGTGGAGTCTGTAGTCCGGGCGCGGGGCGACAGATCCCAGCCATCTGTTGGAGTTCAGGTCGTATCAGCAATGGCACGCCGCCGCCGCCACCTCAACCGGTCAAGCTCGATGCGACAAGTCGGGACGGTGGGGTTTGGCGACTCTGTTACGTGGGCTCGACGGCACCAACGCTTAACGACAACGTTTACGCAATCTATCCGCTCCCCGCAACTGCGCCCGATACGCTAATCCAGCTTCGGGCGACCGCGACGGATCCGCTTAGGGATTCGCCCTTTGGATGCCACAACGGAGAGCAATGAAATTCTGCTCAAGAAATGCCGCTATCTATGGACGTAGATTCAAGGATCAGACTATTTTCTTGACCGGGGGAATCAGAATGCAAGCGGGTGCTCTCAGAAAATGCGGATTTACGATCATCGCTGCCCTGACGTTTACAAGTTGCGGAGGCGGTGGATCAGCCCCTGGGGCATCAAGCGCGGAACCGCCGCCGACACCGTCCCGTTCTCCCACGCCAACAGTAGTTGGGACGCCGGGTCCCATTACGGCAACCTGGAAAGGTGACGGAACTTACGCCGCACAGTCTGATCCGAGTTGGCCATTCACGCTAATCCCTGTTCCCGGAGATTCCATCAGCTCGGTGACCGATGGGCCCCCAATTACGTTCGCGTCATTGGGACAAACGATCACGATAACGTTTGCGCAATCGAACTTCTATGGTCTTATTCCAACATTCACAATTTACAACGGAAAATGTAGCGGCTTGACCGGAACGAATTTAGGAAATCACCAATACCGAATGGCACTTGCGGCCACTGGAGCAAACTGTTCTTTTGTGCAGTTCCAAGGTGACGCGCCTGGTTATTACCCAGGAGACGCCATATCGTTTGCGATCAATACACCGTAGATTTTTAGGCGCCGACCGGCACCGTTAGTGAACCGTTCAACCTCGTGGCGGTGAGCCCCAACCCGATTGGACGTAGCTGCCGTCGACGACGATGACTGGGACGGTCTTATTATTATTGCTATAGCCGTACATGCGCTTGCGCGCGTCGCGATCGCCTTGTGCGTCGTAAATCGTGTACGCTACGCCGCGTTTGTCAAAGTGGGCGCGTGCTTGCACGCAATAGGGGCAGGTCGGCGAGACGTACATCTCGATTTTCCGGCCGTTTTCTAGTTGTTCGATTTCCTCTTGCGTCATGTCGCCTGATGACCCGTCGCTGCATTCCATCGGTTGCGGCTATGCCGGCTGGAGGGCTCGAGCCGCACCCGAGAGTTCGCGGAGGAACGAGGCCGCATCCATGACCACGCCGATCGTCTGGTGCGAACCGCGATCGGTCAGCTTGGTGACGCTGGCGGGATTGATATCGACGCAGATCGTCTTGCACGAGGCGGGCAGCATGTTCCCGACGGCAATCGAGTGCAGTAGCGTGCAGACCATCAGGGCCATCCCGATCTCCGGGACGTACTCGCGCATCTTGCGTTGCGATTCGACGACATCAGTGATCACATCGGGGATCGGACCGTCGTCGCGAATCGAGCCCGCAAGCACGACCGGGATCTTTGCTTTATACGCTTCGTACATAATGCCCGAGGTGAGCAGACCGCTATCCATCGCCGCCTGAATGCCGCCAGCCGCGCGTAGCCGATTCACGGTGCGCAGATGATGCACATGGCCTTCTTCTGCGGGGAACGCGTCTTGCAGATTGACACCAAGCGATGTGCCGAAGAACTGCGATTCCATGTCGTGCACGGCAAGCGCGTTCCCGGCAAAGAGCGCCGTGACAAGGCCATCGCGGATCATCTCGGCGAGGAAATGTCCCGCACCCGTATGCACGATCGCCGGCCCGCCGACCACGAGCACGCGTTTGCTCGCTCGCAGCGTCTCGACCAGTTCGCGCGCGACCTCGGCGATCAGCGATGCACGCGGCTTCTCGCTCGAAACCGTGCTCGACATGAATTCGAAGACGGCTTTCTTGCGCGCACGCTGCGGCGGCCGCACACGCACGCCGTCGTGCCCGACGACGACCATCTCGCCCTGAAGCACATCCGAAGGCGGAATCGTGCGCGCATGCCCGGCGGCATCCACGCCAATCGCGCAATCCATCTCGGGCACGTCAACGGGAATCCACTTCCCGGCGACTTTGACTTCGGTCTCAAGATTGGTCGTGGCGTAAAACAAATCAGGCAACACGCCATCCGTTGGCGCCGCCTCGAGCGTCGCATCGTTATCCGCCACAACCGCAGCGCCAACGTCGCGCAGCTGATCGAGGAGCTTCACCAGCTCCTCAAGGCTCTCGTCCTGAATGGTCAGCCGCGCATAACTCGCGTCATCTTTGGTGAGACCGGCATCGAACTGCTCGATCTCGTAGGACGATGTTTCGTGGTCGGTAAGAATCGAAAGGACGCGGCTGAAGATCCCGGAGTCGAGGATGTGGCCGCGGAGTTCGATCGTGCGTGCATTCGTTTGCAGCACGCGTGACGAATCGCCGCTCATGCCTCTCATCTTTGTCGCGACGCCGCTCGGCAACCTCCGCGACATCACGCTGCGTTCGCTCGACGCGCTGCGCGACGCCGACCTGATCGTTGCGGAGGACTCGCGCGTGACGCGGCGCCTGCTCTCGGCCTACGAGATCCCCGGCAAAGACATCTGGACCTACCACGAGCACAACGCAAAAACCGCGACCGAGACGATCCTGGAGCGCGCGCAAACGGAGCGCGTCGTCGTCGTGACCGATGCCGGGATGCCGGGCATCTCCGACCCGGGCTCGGCCCTGGTCGCTGCGGCCCGCGCGGCCGGCGTAGCGGTCGACGTGCTGCCGGGGGCCGTCGCCTTCGTGTGCGCGGCCGTCCTCTCAGGCTTCGATCTACGGCGCTTCACCTTTGAGGGCTTCCCGCCGCGGGCGACCGGCGCGCGCGATGCCGCCTTTGCCGAGGCACTGCGGGCCAAGGCCCCAAGCGTCTGGTACGAGGCCCCGCACCGCATCCGCGCCACCCTCGCGGGCCTCGCGTCGGTCGGCCCCGCGGCCCGCGTGTTCCTCGTCCGCGAGCTCACCAAGCTCCACGAGGAGCACCTAGCCGGCACCGCCGCAGAGATCCTCGCCAAACTGGCCGACCCCGTGCGCGGCGAGATCGCCTTTGTGATCGAGCCGCTGGCGTACGAAGCCGTAGCGCCGAGCGAGGATACAATCGACGCCGCAATCGACGCGCTGCTCGAGGGGGGCGCAAGCGTCTCGGCCGCAGCGAAAGCCCTCGTCGCGCAGGGGGCGGGCGAACGCCACCATCTCTACGCGCGCATTACGGAGAGAAAGCGCGTTCGCGAAGGTGAAGGCGGCGAGCCAAACTGAACATCGTGCGGCTATGGACCGCGCGTACTACATCACAACACCCATCTATTACATCAGCGGGAATCCGCACATCGGCCACGCCTACACCTCGATTGCCGCCGACGTCCTCGCCCGCACCGCGCGCGCAAACGGTCCCGCCTTCGCCTTAACCGGAACCGACGAACACGGTCAAAAAGTCGCCAATGCCGCGACCGCCGCCGGCATGACGCCGCGCGCGTACGTCGATTCGCTTGCGCCAAAATGGCAAGAGCTTGCGGAAAAATTCGACGCGCAGTTCGATGACTTCATCCGCACGACCGAACGTCGCCACATGAGCGCGTGCGTGAAAGTGTTCGAGCAGCTCAAAGCCACGGGCGATATCTACCTTGGGAAATACGAGGGCTGGTACTGCACGAACGACGAGACGTTTTGGCTCGAATCCAAACTGATCGATGGGAAATGTCCCAATCCCGAATGTCGCCGCCCCGTGCAGTGGCTCTCGGAAGATAGTTGGTTCTTCGCGCTCTCGCGTTACCGCGATCGGCTGATCGAACACTTCAAAGCCAATCCCAATTTCGTGCGGCCACAAGCGGTCTACAACGAGATGATGGTGACGCTCGAGGGTGGGCTCGACGATCTCTCGATCTCGCGCACCAACTTTGATTGGGGTATCCCGCTGCCGGGCGGCGGCGTGATGTACGTGTGGTTCGACGCGCTGCTCAACTACATCACCGCGATCGGTTGGGAACACGACACCGAGCAATTCAAATCGCTGTGGCCCGCATCCGTGCAACTCGTGGGCAAAGAGATCGCGCGCTTTCATACGCTGATTTGGCCCGCAGTGCTCTGGGCGCTCAAGCTGCCCGCACCCGATGCCGTCTTCGCGCACGGCTGGATCACGCTTGAAGGCGAAAAGATGTCAAAGTCCCTCGGCAACGTGATCGATCCGTTCGCGCTTGCCGATGAATTCGGACCCGATTCGATTCGCTATTTTCTCTTACGCGAAGCGCCGTTCGGCAGCGACTTCTCGTTTTCGGTCGAGAAGCTGCGCATGCGCCACAATAGCGACCTTGGCAACGACCTTGGCAACCTACTGCGCCGCTCGCTCTCGATGCTCGACAAATACCGCAATGGTCTCGTGCCGGCGGCAAGTGATTCACGGCTCGGCGAACGCTTTGCGGATCTGGGCACAAGCGTGCACGAGCGCGTGAAGAATCTGCAATTCCGCGAGGCACTCGAAGAGATTTGGGATCTCATCACCGCCCTCAACCGCGAAATCGAAGAGAAAAAGCCGTGGGTGCTGCACAAAGAAGAACGCGTAGCCGAACTCGACGTGCTGCTCTACGATTTGTGCGAAGGCTTACGCTGGACGGCGATCCTGCTCTACCCGTTCATCCCGGCGAAGGCGACCGAAATCTGGCTCCAACTTGGATTGCGTGGAACGCCTAGCGTGAAGTGGGCGGAGAACTTGCAGTGGGGCGGCCTTGCTGCACAGACGCAGACCGCACTGGGTGACGGGATTTTCCCGCGGATCGATCCGCCCGTTCCGGCATAGTTGCCCGGAATGGATTTGCTACACCTCATTCGGAGCAGTCGGCGCCAATTAGCAAAAAGGTCATGAGGACAGGCCGTCTAGGCCCGTAATCTCCAGGCATTAGTGCCTATTAACATGCTCTCGCCCGGCGATTTTTGTCCAAGCCGATCCATCCCTCGTCGCGTACCTGATTTGATGAAGGCCGATCCACACGCTGACACTTAATTACCTTTTTTGAGTCAGTTATCTCGCCGGTAACGTTTCCGCCATTCAGCTCCTTCCCATGATTCTTATTCTGGAGGAAGCCGTTGACTGTCGCCAATCGGTAATCAAGGCACAATCGCAGATGCAGCCACTTTCAATTCGCTTGTATAGTAATCCAACATATTGGATGCACCTGTCCCAGTAGGGGCGGCCCCCGTCAGGAATCTACCGACCGTCATGCCCCGTGGAACATAGCCAAGACGAGAGGTCACGATGCGCTGAAATTCCAATCTCGAAAAGAGCGAGCGATGAGCAAATCGATTTCTGATCACATTCATTTCGCTAGAAGTGGTTTTCACCGAACCGATCGATGTCGCAAAAGGCTCGCCCAAGTGGAAGTAGCGCGCCGCGTAGCGCAATGTATTTGATTCACTCCAATTTAGGAACTTTCCACTCCCAAAACTCGCGAGCATATCCGACATAGCCGAAGCATTATTTGAAAAACGTGGCCGGATGAGGATTGGGGCACCGCCAGTTGGCGGAACCGCTCCACAAAGAAATCGAACAAAGACTGTTTCCAAAAAATCTTCCCACGCAATGTGAGAATGCAATAACGTCATTCCAACTATCATCTCACGGCGGCGGCTACCAATGTGCGTTCTCGAACCGTTGGGCGTAATGAAATGAAACCCCCGCGATTCGTCAGCAAACTGCAAAAGCGAATCGATGCGTTCCTCAAAAAGTGAGCGGCACTGGGCGACACTTCGGGCTGGCATCTTTTTACATATGCCTTACGTGATTAACAAATTGGCTAATTTGTTGCGCTGAAAATTATATCGGAGAGTAAATCGTGTCGGAGAGCGCGGTTCCCCTGATTTGCCGTCGCCCGATTCATTGCGCTAATAAAATCTCGATATCTGGCTGGAGGATCGTCTCTCGTTATAGCCTGCTCGAAACGAATCAGGCGTTGAACGATACTCTCAATCTGAGAGGCGGAAAATTTTATTTTAGAAGTCACCTCTCCGGGTAAGCCAAATCTCAGTGAATATACGGCGATAAATAGGCTAAAAAAGAGTGGCTTCCTGTGAAAGATTGAACCCGCCAAACGATCTCCGAACATATCGCCAATAATATTAATTACTTGCTCGAAACGACCAGAGAATCGCTCTCTTAAAGAAAATTCGTCGTCGTAATCTTCGTAATATCGATCAAGCTCGCGTTTCGACGTGGAGACGATGCCGTTAAGCATCGTACCGATTAGTTCCGACACGAATTCAACTTCTAACATGCGCGTAATCTGGCGATCCGTAAAAATTCCGTTTTTAACCCAAAACTTATTATATCGGTGGGCGAGTGTATATGCTGTTCGCTTGAAAACGCCGGTGAATTTCGCATTTCGAAGTTCTTGAGCGTTAAGAGCAACCGAGTAGGTATTAAATCGAGCGAATATATCGAGAACATCCTCGTCACTCACATTTTGTAGTGTAAAAACGAAAAACGTGTACTGCAAAATTCGTTCTTGCAGTTCCGGTGACAAATCAGCGAAATATTTGCCCTGTAAAGCTTCGTTGTGAGCTTTTAAAATCGGGAACTCTCCCGCTACGTAGCTCAAGACGGTCCGGATACGCTGTTGGCCATCAACTACTTCCCGAAGCGTACGCCTATTACTCAAATCGATCCGCAATCTCAGAAAAATCGGCGGAATTGGCTTCTCGCGAATCATAGTGTCAATGAGATAGCTTTTTGCCTTCTCAACCCACACACTACGGCGCTGAAATTTTGCTGCCAGTTGCAACTGTTTTGCACCTTGCCACTGCAAGAAATCCGAAACGGTATATGATGATGTCCCGGGTTGAGCCATGGAAGTGCTCCTTAAACGAATGCATGCGCCTGTTTCCGAGGGCAAGAAACCGCGTGTGTTGCGAGTGCTACTGACCAATTGGCCTCATGCTTTGCAATTCCATCGTTTATCGAAGCTATGGTCGAAAGTTTAAGTATTGACGTAGCCCCAAATTTCACGGACATTCGGGTTCCTGCAAACGAGGGCTGCGAAATTCCGGAAGCGTTGGTGCTCTAAAGTTGCTCAGAACTAGTAGATAACGCGGTTTATGAGAAAGTCTCGTTGAAAATTTTCCCAATCGTCAGTCGTCGCTTGAAAGCGTGCGGGCAATCTATCGGGAACCGATCTGCCTAGACCTCGCTGCTTGTTTTTTATATCGTGCCAAAAGCGCGACGGTTGGAAGTTGTCGATATAAAATCGCCTGTTTTGCTTAAAGACGCCGCAACAAAAAAACGTGAAGGTAAGATGGCTCATTCGCTGCGGTGCGATCCAGTGCAAAGCTTAAACTATGGCGCGGGTTCGGGGGCACCAAAGAACATCTGCAGTAACGGCTGTAGCGAGCGATCAGGTTTGTAGTCTGAAGGCGGCGGAAGAATGTTGACGCGCGAGTGCCTGGCCATGAGCGGGTCGTTATTCGCTGGATAGATTTGAGGCCATGGGATGGTGTCTTGCTCGACGTGTCCGTCGGCGTACATATATTCGTAATGGCAGTAATAGTGGTAGTTGTATTTGCCGTGCGGCGTGTTGGTGCAGCCGTCGATCGTGCCTTCGCCGTGGCGGAGGTTGTCGTGGATCCCTGAG
>JANLVI010000001.1:0-116030 GCA_031363915.1 Vulcanimicrobiota bacterium | reverse complement strand
CGCCCGCAACCCTAAGCGCTTCGTGCACGGCACGCCGGAACCGCCGGCACTCAAACCTATCGTGTTCATCAATCCGCCCGAGCCCATCGCGGCATAGAATTTCTTCCGAAAAATGGTCTCAAATAGATTGACACATTCCGGGAGCGCAACTCAAGCGTGCCGTTATAGGCGAGGTCGCGCGAAAGCTTTTTGAGATCCGGGTCCAGATTTTTACGCTTAGCAATCCCCGTTGCTTCGTTCACCGCTTGCCGCATAAGACGAATTCCTATAACATTGCCGCTGGCGACTTGTGGTTGGCCGTCAAGAATCATCGCCGCGGCGTGAACATAGTCGAAGACATTTCTGTCGTAGCCAGCACGTGATCGGGCCGCCGATCGTCTTTCCGCACGTTCCATCAACGCGATCGCACGTTGCAACTTTCCTTTATCAATGTCGTCCTTCGCAGCACGAAGATCTTCAATGTAAGTTAGTTGATCCTTTCCGTGACACGTTTCAGTGGTTTCAACAGCGTCAGCCGTTCCCATCAGTAATGAGACAAATGCGACCAGAAACATTTCAGTAACTCGAACGTTTTCGATTCGTCCAAGGTAATGGCGCCGGACTCGAATGCCAGTTGATCGACGGCGGGATAAACCTTGCGCTTATGACACGGTCGCTCGTCGGCAAGCGACCGAAGTCGGAACGCATTATGACGCAGCCGTTGCTTCTTATCGTGCCCCCGAACCACTGGCTTGCGAGCCGTGACGTCGTACGACTCGCCGACCTCGCGAACGAAACGTTCATCGACTTCCCGCGCGGGCACGTTGCACGAGACATGACGGACGAACTCTGCCGCAACGTGGGATACGTGATCTGCCGTCGCTACGAATCGTCGATCCGCCCGCGGAACGCGACATCGGCCTCGCAACGATGCCGGGACGCTATGTTTCGCTTGCGGAACGCGAGTTTGCGCGCTTCCTCTCCCCCGAGGAAACGATCCGCGAGCTCTTTGCACCGTGAGGCTCGAGAACTCCGCGACGCGGAATCGAAAACAAATGGCGCCCGATGAGATCGAAACAGTCACCGAATTTGCGCACGGGATCTGCGGTGCGCTTGCGATGCTCGAACGAGCGGGCACGCAGGGCACGCGCGACGACGTAATTCTTGCCGAACTACGCGCGATGCGCGCCGAGCTTGGACGCGCGTGATTCACAGCAAAACGAGGAGGCATGAAACACACGCGTAAAAAAAACGGACCGCGCGGGCGAGCCGTTTTTTTTGCGACCTTGAGCCGAAGCTAGACGGTCGTGAGTTCGCGCTCCACAGCGCCTTTGAGACCCGAGGCGCTGCGTAGCGCTTCGGCTTTGTCCGTCTTCTCCCACGGAAGATCGAGATCGGGGCGGCCGAAGTGGCCGTACGATGCGGTCTGCTTGTAGATCGGACGACGGAGGTTGAGGTTGGCGATGATCGCAGCCGGTCGCAGATCGAAGTGCGCCTTGACGAGTTCGGCGATTTTCTCTTCATCGATCTTCGCGGTGCCGAACGTTTCGACGAGCACGCTGACCGGATGCGCGACGCCGATTGCATAGGCAACCTGCACTTCGCAGCGGTCCGCGAGCCCCGCAGCAACGACGTTCTTGGCAACGTAGCGTGCCGCGTACGCTGCCGAACGGTCGACCTTGGTTGGGTCCTTGCCCGAGAACGCACCACCGCCATGACGCGCCATCCCGCCGTACGTGTCGGCGATGATCTTGCGACCCGTGAGGCCCGCATCACCCATTGGTCCGCCGATGACGAAGCGGCCTGTCGGATTGACATAGACGCGCAGTTTGTCATCGCGTAGCGAGCGCGGAATGATTTGGTCGATGATCTGCTCGGTCACATCCTTGCGGATCTGTTCGAGCGAGACATCGGGATCGTGCTGGGTCGAGATGACGACCGCATCGACACGAACGGGTTTATCGTTTTCGTACTCGACGGTGACTTGCGACTTGCCGTCGGGACGCAAGTACTTGATCTGTCCCGACTTGCGCACTTTGGCAAGCGAATGCGTCAGATTGTGGGCGAGTGTGATCGGCAGCGGCATGAGCGAGCTCGTCTCGCGGCACGCGTAGCCGAACATCATCCCTTGATCGCCGGCGCCGGTGAGATCGTAGATATCTCCCTTTTGGCCGTCGTGCTGTTTGTGCTGGGTTTCGTATGAGGAATCCACGCCCATCGCAATGTCAGACGACTGTTCGTCGATCGACACGTTGACGCCGCAGGTGTGCGCATCGAACCCAACGTCAGAGCGGTCGTACCCTATTTCCGCAACCGTGGCGCGCACGAGTTTCGGAATATCGATGTAGGTCGAAGTCGTCACTTCTCCGGCGATGTGAACCTGACCGGTGATCGCGAACGTCTCGACGGCAACCCTGCCCATCGGATCGTCTTTGAGAATCGCATCGAGAACGGCATCCGAAATTTGATCCGCGACTTTGTCGGGATGGCCTTCGGTCACCGATTCCGATGTGAAGAGGCGGCGCATTGCCATTAGTTGTGTTCCTCCGGAACACAACGGGGAGCAGGCGCGCCGCAGCGCGCCTCCACCAAGTGCTCGATCGTGGTGTGACCCGTCGTGAATGGCAAGGTTAGGTACCCTCCGACCAGGACGCCATATACTTCACTTGTGCCGAAGTGAGCGTGTCAATCGTGATGTTCATCGAGGCGAGCTTGAGCTTCGCGACTTCTTCGTCGATCTCGGTCGGAACCGGGTAGACTTTCTTCTCAAGCGTCTTGTAATTCTGCGCGAGGTACGCCGCAGCCATCGCCTGATTGGCGAAGGACATGTCCATCACCGAGGGCGGGTGGCCTTCGCCGGCGGCAAGGTTGATCAAGCGGCCTTCGCCGAGGATGCGAACCGTGCGGCCATTCTTGAGCTTGTAGGCTTCGACGAACGCGCGCGGATGAGCGACGCTCACCGAGAGTTCCTTGACCGAGTCGAGATCGAGTTCATCGTTGAAGTGACCCGAGTTGCAGACGATCGCGCCGTCTTTCATCACTTCGAAATGTTCTTTGCGAATCACGTGATAGTTGCCGGTCACCGTGATGAACACGTCGCCGGATTTGGCGGCTTCCGCCATCGACATGACCATGAAGCCATCCATCGCTGCTTCGAGCGCCTTGAGCGGGTCGATTTCGCAGACGATGACGTTGGCGCCAAGACCCTTGGCGCGCGAGGCGACGCCGCGTCCGCACCAGCCGTAGCCGATGACGACGACGGTGTGGCCGGCGATGAGGACGTTCGTCGCGCGGATGATGCCGTCGATCGTCGACTGGCCCGTGCCGTAACGGTTGTCGAACATGTGCTTCGTGAGCGCATCGTTGACCGAGATCACCGGGAAGGGCAGAACGCCTTCCTTCTGCATCGCGTGCAGACGAATGACGCCCGTCGTCGTCTCTTCACAGCCGCCGATCATTTCTTTGAGCAGTTCGGGGTGCTTCGAGTAGATCGTCGTGACGAGATCGCAGCCGTCGTCCATCGTCATGTGCGGTTTGCTCGCAACGACGGATTCGATGTGCTTGTAATACGTTGCGTCGTCTTCGCCTTTGATTGCGTGCGTCGGGATCGCGTAGTGCACCGAGAGCGCAGCCGCAACGTCGTCTTGCGTCGAGAGCGGGTTCGATGCGCAGAGTTCGACCTCGGCGCCGCCAGCTTGCAGGGCGAGCACGAGGTTTGCGGTTTCTGTCGTAACGTGGAGGCAGGCGCCGATGCGCACGCCCGCAAGCGGCTTCGTTTTGGCGAAGCGTTCGCGGATTTGTGCGAGCACCGGCATGAAGGTGGCGGCCCACTCGATGCGCGAGCGGCCCTGATCCGCAAGCGAGCGATCTTTGACGTCGCCGAGGGGTTTGTCGATCAGTTGCAAGTCATACTCCGTTAGGCCCGCGTGGAACACGCGGGCAATAAGCGTTGGTGGTGGTATGCTGCGCGCTGATCTTTGAAACAATCCATAAACGGCGGCACCAGTAGTCTTCGACGCCGGAAGCCAGGCTTCCGGTTTCAACTAGCTGAAGCGCGGTCCGTGCTCGACTTCGATGATTACCTCAATCGGCTGGCATCCTCCGCGCCAATACCCGGCGGCGGCAGCGCGGCGGCCCTGTGCGGTGCGATGGGGGCCTCCCTCGTGGCGATGGTGGCCAAAATCACTCGCGAGAGCTCCAAGCAAAGCGAGCGTCATGCCCTGGCCGATGCCTGCATCGCCGAGGCTGACGCCCTACGCGCGCGGTTCCTCGAAGCGCGCACGCTCGATGAGAATGCGTACGGGGCAGTTGTCGCGGCGATGGCGTTACCGCGGTCGACGGACGATGAAAAAACGGCGCGAACGGCGCGCGTGCAAGAAGCGCTCGCCCAAGCAGCCGCGGCGCCGCTCGCGGCAGTGCGCGTGGGCATACAGCTCCTCGCACTCAGCGCACGCGCGCTCGATCTCGAGAACGCAAACCTCGCAAGCGATCTGGGCTGCGCGGCGGATTTCGCAATCGCCGCCATCGACGCAAGCGCCCTCAACGTGCGCGCGAACCACAAATACCTCAAGAACGCCGAACTCGTCGCCCAGCATGCGCGTGTGCTCGACGACGCCGAGCGCGACGTTCCGGCGATCGCGGCGCGCGTCCGCGACCGTGTCAACGCCGCGATTCGTTAGCAGCTAGAACTGCGCGTCGATCCCGTTCTGGACACCGGTCTGATTGACGCGCGTGACGTGCAGGACGACTTCGATCGAGCCGGTCGTGCTACGCAATTCGAAGAATCGCACGTCCTCAAGCGTAATCGACTGGCCGTTGTATACGAGTTGGCCGCGCGTGAAGACGCGGTTTTTGGCAAACCAATCCGAAAACGACGACCCGCAAACCTTCGGTTCGCAGCGGAGCGTGATGATGCTCGCCGGTGAACCGCCAGCGATGGACGCGCCCCTCACAGAGAACGAGCCGCCCGACTCCAGGCTCAAGTAGTTCTTCTGCGCGGCTTGGGTTGACGCCGAAAGCCCCAGAAATAGCGCCAGGATTAACGCAAGATTGCGGATCATGCTCTCAAAGTACCACCTCTAGCCGAAAAAGACGAACATTTTCAGCTATTTGAGATACTGATCGAACCAACCGACGATCCGCTTATCGCGGTCGCGCTGGTCCTCAATTTTCTGGAATCCGTGGCCTTCATCCGGGTAGATCACGAGCTGCGTCGGCACGTCAAACGCTTTGAGCGCGCGCCAAAATTCGTAGCCCTGCGCGGCCGGAACTTCGGAGTCGCGTTCGCCGTGGAGTACAAGCGTCGGCGTCTTCACGTTTTTGATGAACGTGATCGGCGAACTCTTCGCATACACCGGCGGATCGATATAGACCGATGAGCCAAAGAACGGCAGCATCCATGTGTCGATCCGGTTCTGTCCGTAGTAGCTCTGCCAGTTCGCGATGCCCGCGCCGGCGACAGCCGCTTTGAACCGTTGCGTCTGCGTGATCGCAAACATAGTCATATAGCCGCCGTAACTCCAGCCATAGATGCCAACTCGCGCATCGTCGATCGGTGCGATTTTTTCGGCGGCTTTCACGCCGGCAAGAATATCGCGCAGATCGCCGCCGCCGAAGTCACGCACGTTGCCGCGCGTAAACGCTTCGCCCTGACCGTAACTCCCGCGCGGATTGGGCATGAAGACAAAGTAGCCTTGCGATGCGAGCAGGCCCGATACGGCGGCCGGGAAACTCGCACGCGTCGCGGCGGAGGGACCACCGTGAACGAGCGTGATCATGGGATAACGCTGCGCTGCGTTGTAGTCTTTGGGATAGAGGAGCCAGCCTTGCACGCTGAAGGCATCGCTCTTCCAATCGACGTTCTTGGCGACGCCCCACGCGGGACGCACGGTGAGATTCGAATTGGTGAGCGCGCGCCACATTCCGATCGGACCCGCGTAAACTTCGGGCGGTAAATCGTACGATTGACGCGAGAGCGCCGAGATCGATCCGTCGCGCGAGAGACTCACGGCCGCATCGGCGTTCGCGCCGATATTTTCTGCCGCCGTCCAGCGCGTCGTCGCGGATTTCGAGAGGACGTCGAGATCCGCGATCGCCATATTGCCGCCGATGAGTTCGGTGAACGTGATGCGATCCGAACGGCGATTCCACGTAAACGACGTGACCGAAGCTTTAATACGCGGTGTGACGTCGACAGCGGGACCTCCGCTTGCGGGCACCACGAACAGATCGCCGCCCGTCGAGCCGAAGTCCGACATGATGCCGCCGATGTACGCGATCGATTTGCCGTCGGCCGAAAAGCGCGGCGAGGCGATCTGCAGGGCCGGATGGTGGATCGAACGCGCCGTTCCGGTGCGCGCGTCGATCGATTCGAGATCGGCCACCCACCAGTTTGCATCGCCGTCGCCTTTGGCGGCGGTCGCGGCAAACTTCGTCCCGTCGGGCGACCAGTCATATTCATAAATGAAGCGATCGCCGGGCGACACCAGGCGCAGCGTACCAGCGTCGACGGCGAGCAGCGCAATGCGCTGTTCGTCGATTTTTTCACCGACAACGCCAGCATCGCGCGCGTAAGCAGCAAGCGCGCCAGCCGGTTTTTGTGCATCGGGGATAAAAAGAAACGCGAGTGACTTGCCGTCGGGCGACCAACGCACGTCGTGCAGATCGCCTTTGATATCGGTGACCTTGTGCGGTGCCGCACCGTCGCCGCCGATGTATATCTGCGCTTGTTCGCCTTTAGGTTCCGCCGAGAGAAACGCGTAGCGCACGCCATCGGGAGCCCACACGAATCCCGATTCCGTGCAGACCGCATCGGCACTCGCACACGCACTCACCCGAACGGAGGGCGTGGAAGCATCGGCATCTCTGATAAAGAGTGCCGAGCGTTTCTGCGGTTTGCCATCGGGTCCGATCGTGTCGTAGCTCTCATGGTAGGCGACGCGTTTGCCGTCGGGGCTGATTGTGACGTTACTGAACTGGTGGATCTTTGCGAGCGCGACTTGCGTTTCGTCGATCGCCGGCGAAGCGGCGTTGACCGGAAGGGCGGCGACCGCGGCAAACGCCGCGGCCACTATCCAAGAGCGTGGTTTACTCAATCGCGGCCGGATCGTTTGAGGCGTCTTCGATTTGGGCGATCGGCGATGCGCCGTGAATCATCTCCATGACTTTTTCGCCGCCCTTTTGAATCGGGTCGGAGACGACGGCGTAGTGCGCGTGGCCGTGCCCGTGGCCGTCATCGAGATGTAAGGTCCCGGCGAGAATACGGCCGTCGGCGAGGGTGACGCGCACCGCTTTTCCGATGTACGGGTGGACTTCTTGATCGGTCATGGTGTGCTGCTTCCTTAAAGAGATGTGCTAAGCGACGAGTTCGAGGAATGGGCGCAGGTCGTCCTCGTCAACATCCATACCCACGCCCTTCGCATTGTAGCGAATGTCATGGAAATCGGACCCCGCGGTCATGACGAGGCCGTGGCGTGCCGCGATCCCGCGGTAGCGCGAGACTTGTGAGGGCGTGTGCGTGCCGTAGAATACTTCGATGCCTTGCAGTCCGCGCATCACGAGGTCATCGATGATGGCATCGTCTTTGAGCCGACCCGGATGCGCGAGCACCGGCACTCCGCCGCTTCGCGCGATTACGTCGATCGCCTCGTACGGCGTTATATATAGAGAGGGCTGGTAGCCCGGACCGCCGCGCGCGAGCAGCGAGCGAAACGCCGACTCAACATCTTTGATGTATTTCTTGCGCATGAGGGCTTTGGCGACGTGCGGCCGCCCGAGCGAAACGCCGCCTTTCGATTCGGCGACGACATCGTCATATGTGACCGGATAGCCGGCCTGAGTCAAACCCGCGACCATGCGTTCGACACGCGCGCGACGCTCGCCGCGGTTCTTCTCTAATGTAGCCGTGAGCGGCGACTCATCGAGCGGCAAGCCGTATCCGAGAATGTGGACTTCGCTGCCCTGCCAAGTCGTGTTGATCTCGATCCCCGGAACGATCTGCACTCCTTCGACTTCGCCGATCGACGCGTATGCTTGTATCGTGTCGTGATCGGTGATCGAAAAGATGCTCACGCCGCGCTTGCGCATGGCGGCGAGCAAGTCAGCGGGGCTGAGCGACCCGTCGCTCTCGAAGGTATGGCTGTGAAAGTCGACGATCAAACCGGATCCCCCGCAGGAGGCGCCGGAGGGAGCGCGCGTCGTTCGACGAGCAGTCGGATCGCGGTACGAACGTTGCCTTCGATTTCCACGTCGGTGAATTCCGGGATGCACACGAGATCGACGCCGCTCGAACGCAGGTAGCTACGCGCGATTGCAATCGCTTTGACCGCCTGGTTCGTCGCGCCAGCGCCGATTGCTTGGAGCTCCGCCCCTGGCCGTTCGCGCAAAACGCCGGCGAGAGCGCCGGCGACGGAATTCGGATTCGAGTGAGCGGAGACTTTGAGGACGCTCGTCGCGGGCGTCCTCGGGGGATCGGTCATGCGAGGCCTCGGAGATTGATGCGTTTGATGTCGAGGGCCCGGCCGTTCGCCGTATCGATCGATACGACAGCCGCACAGAACTGCTTATTGCCCTCTTTGACCACACTGAACCGCTCTGAGGTCGCACTCGTGAAGCGATCTAATACAGCCTTCGTCTCCATGCCGATCACACCGTCGGACGGACCGGTCATCCCGACGTCGGTTAGGTAGGCGGTGCCTCCGTTGAAGATTGTCTCATCCGAAGTTTGGACGTGGGTGTGCGTTCCGTACACGCACGACACTTTGCCGTCGAAGAAGCGCCCGAGGGCCATCTTCTCGGAAGTCGCCTCGGCGTGGACATCGACGAAGATGATGTCGGTCTGCGCGCGCAGGTCCTCGACGAGTTCCTTGCCGATGCGAAACGGATCGTCGACTGTCGGCATGAAGACGCGGCCCATCAGGTTGAGGACGCCGATGAAGACGCCCTCGACTTCGAAGATGCCGCTGCCGCGACCGGGCGAGCCCGGCGGATAGTTCGCGGGCCGCACGATGCGATCGGTCTCATCTAAATGCGGGCGAAACTCTTTCTTGTCCCAGATGTGATTGCCGCTGGTGATGAAGTCGACGCCGGCTGCGAACATCTCATCGGCGGTTTGAACGGTTAGCCCGAATCCGCCCGCAGCGTTCTCGCCGTTAGCAAGACATGCGTCGATATGATGCTGCTCGCGAGCGAGCGCAAGATGCGTTTTGAGAACGTCCCGCCCCGGCGACCCCATGACGTCGCCGATGATTAGAACGTTGATTGCGGATTTTACGATCGCGCCCGAGCCTTGCCGTTCTTGCCGGCTTTGAGAAAATACACTAAAACACGCTTCTCTTCGCGAAAGCCGACGACGGACTTCTGTTGCGCGGGATCGCGCATCGAGTCGATCGCGTACTCCACCAGCTCGTCGCGTGCGGCCGGATCGTCGTCGATCGATTCGTCGGGTGTCTCATTTTTGACGAGCCGCTCGCGGAAGCGTTCCGTGAGAATCGCGACTTGTAAGGAAAGTTCTTCACGGGAGAACGACGTCACGTCGCGCGTGACGTGGACGAACGAGAGCGTCTCATCCACTTCGCAGCGGACCGAGAGCTTCTGCAGCGCCTCGTCGCCGAAGTCGAGGAACGCGCGAATGTGGTCGACGAGCGACGCGGTCGTCGCCGACTGCTCCTCCAGCGTAAGCGCGCCCGCAATGGCATACGAAAGCGTAATCGCTCCGAGCGCCGGTCGCGAGCGCAAGCTCGAGAGTTCCGGGAAGCGCACGAGGAGTGCCACGATCAAATTGACCGTGTCAGCAGACTCAAACGGGGCGCGCTGGGTCGGCACGGGAGCCACATCTTTCCGGGAGCAGGTTGGGGGGCGCGCAATCTTCGCACCCCGGCGAACCGCCCACCTGCGAGGACTCGGGCTGACCGGGGACGAGACTCGGGGTCGAGGAGCCCGATGACCATGGACATCCGCAGAGGAGTTGCGGTCCTTCCCCTGGCCGTCGTGAGTGCGCTCTTGGCACACCAGGTTCGGTTTGGAGAAGATCATGCGATGGGCGGCGAGGGAAATGAGGCCCTGGTCGGCTTTGCCATACTCGCGCTCATCGGCGTTGCCGTGGGAGCCCTCTGGCCGATCGCCCGTGAGTCCCAAACGTCTGCCTCCGGATCGATCGCGGATCGGCGCCTGCTGCAATTGCTGCCAGGTCGTGGCGCCGTTGCCGCGACCACCGCCGCGATCTCAACCAGCGCCGTTACCATCTATTTTAGAGTCGAGCGGCTCGAGGGCTGCTGCCCGGTCGGGGATCTCGTCCCGGAATTGGTCGTCCCCGCCGCTCTCATGCTCGCCGTCTCATTCATACTCACGCTGGCAATTCGGGCTCTAGCCCTCGCCCTCGCCGACCTCGGCGTGGCGTTCGTCCGCATCGTCGCCGGCTTGCTGCCACCCCGCGGCGTTAAATGACCCGGTGGCTGACCGCCGATTCGTTACGCGCTTTTTTGGAGGATCTTATGTCTCGTCGTCTTGTCGCGCTGGCCGCCTCGACGCTTCTCGCTGCGTTCGGAACACCCGCCTTAGCCGATACCGTCGGCTTCGTTCGCGGGACGCTCACCCTCGATGGACGGCCCGTCGCCGCCCACGTGACGCTCGCGGGAGGCTCGCTCGTACTCGGTGCGGATGCCAAGGGCGACGGCGGCTTCGCTTTCTCCCGGGTGCCGTTTGGAGATTATCACATGGCGGCAAAAATGGGCGACGGTCGGACCGCACCGCCGATCGAAATCTCCGTCGGCAGCGACGAGGTCACAAACGTGGCTCTTGCGGTCACAACCGAAGCGCGTGTGATCGGTCGCGTAAGCGCGACATCGCGCGGGGCAAGCGGCACGCCGGTTTCGCAAAATATCGCGCAACGTCGATTCAATTGAAGTCTTCACCGGCGCGTTTCCCGCCGAGTTCGGCGGCACGCGTCAAGGCGCGGTCGTCAACATCGTTTCCAAACGGCCAAGCGATCTTGGCGCGCGGGCGGCGGGAACGTTCACCCGCGGAGCGGGCAGCTACGGCGAAGCAGAGCTCCGACTCGCGCAATCGTTTGCGCTCGGCACGGCGCGCGTGTTCGTCGGCGCGAGCGACGCGCGTTCGAGCCGCGGGCTCGACTCGCCAACATTCGTACCGAATCACGATCGCTCGAATCTCGCCGATCAGTTTCTGCGCGTGCTCACACCGCTTGCGACGAATACGACGCTCGCCTTCAATTACTCAAATAACTATTCAGCATTCCAGATTGCGACCAACACCACGTTCAATCCGAACGACCCGGTTATCAGCGCACCGGGGACGGATGACGTGCAGCGTGAGTACGACCGTACGGCGTCCCTCGCACTCACGCATACCTTGCGCGACGGTCAGGGATTTTTCCAAGTGATACCATGGATCGGTACTTCGCGCATCGTGTACGCAGGTGACGTGGCAAACGACGTCCTCGCGACAACGGTCGATGCGAGCGGCGCCCCGCCGGGGAACCTTGCGGCCTTGCGGGAGGACCGCGCGGCAAGCTACGCGGGTCTCCGTCTTGCCGACTTCCATGCAAGCGACCACCACGCCATCAAAGCGGGCGTCGATTACGCGGGCGAACGTTTTCGTTCGGACTCGTTCATCACGACCGGAAGTCCGACCAATATCACCGACAACACGCGCCGCCACGGAACGCAGTTCGGCGCGGTCTTCGTTCTGATCGATCGACCGGCTTTACCGGCGGGAATCAGCTCAGCCCGCGCCTCGAAGTGAACCTCGCCCCCGATCGGCGCAACGTCGTGCATTTCTACTATGGGCGAAACTATGCAGCACGCGCGCTCGAAGACACGCGCCGGGACGCTAGCGCACTCGTGCTCAATACGCCCGGGTTTTCTTACCGGTATGCGACCTGCAGCCTCAGCACGACTCGTATTACGAAATGGGGATTGCGCGCACGTTTGATGCCAATCTGCGCGGCTATGTAAATTACTTTCACCGCAACGTCGCAAACGTTCTCGATACAACGCAATTTTCGAACACGCCGATCTATGCTGTGTATAACTCGGCACTCGGACGCGATGAAGGCGTCGAAGCGCGCCTCGACGGTCGGCGCACCAATGGCGACACGTTCATTATTTCGCCGGCGCAACTAGCCGCAGTCAATGCAAGCGGTTTCCAGCCCGAAGATCACGATCAGACGCTATCGATGAATGGCGCCACGCGTCGGTTCGGAACGTCGGGCTACTACGCGACGATCGAACCGCAATTTGGTACGGGCTACCCCGTTCAATTCCTCGACGGTATGGGCGGCCGTTTATTGCCACATTTGACGTTCGATATGGCACTCGGCCGAGAACCGGCGGCGCATCGTCTCGGGGTGGGTCTGGACGTGACCAATCTCACCAATCGCAAGTATCTTCTCAAGTTCAACAACGGATTCAATACCTCGCAGTGGGCCGCGGGGACGGCGATAACGTTTCGTCTGATCGCGCCACTTTAGGCAATCGCGCGGTGTGAGCTCGCGCATAATCGAAACGAACAGCTAAATATTTCATCGATTCTTCACGATCGATCCGTAGCATCAACGTCAACAGCACTACGGGTGTCCACTCGGGGGGATTCTATGAACTATCGTTACAGCATCGGGATCGTCGCGACTGCGGCGATCGCATTCGTCGGTTGCAGCGGCGGAGGCGGCCGAACGAGTGCGGTTCCGTACGCGCCCGTTCCAACCGCCGCCGCATCTGCGTTCGTTCCGACGATTCCGACGCGCGTGATGGATATCGGCTTCACCGGGACAACGACGCTCAGCGCCGGACGTCAAACCAAAGGCTTAGACGGCACACCAATTACCGTGACGTATCACGACAAGAACGTCGCAACGGGAACGCTGGATGCAAACGGCCACGCGAAGCTTACGTTTAGTGCAGAAGTGCCGCGTGGAGCGACGGTCGTCGTGACCGCCGGCACGAAGAAGGCCACGGTTGTCTTGGCGGATGCCGACGACGGTACTGCCGTAACGGTAACGGTGAAACCCGACGGATCGATCACGGTAACCGCACAACCGGAACACCCTGCAAACGGCGGCTCGCCATCCGAATCACCCTCGCCGGGATCGAGCTCCGAGACGATCGAGGAAGATAAAGACGGTAACCCGACGGCCGTCACAACGACGACCAATGCCTTCCCCTCAAACCTCCCCTTCACGGTAACGGCCACGTGCTCGTCCCTGACGGTCGCACCGGCGGGCGCGAGTCTGCCCCACGTTCTCATCGAACTGCGCTCGCAGGACGGCGAGGACGAATCCGGGACACGTTTTCGGTTCGAGGGCGCGCTCTCATCGGCGTTGACGATTCCAATTCCGAGCGGGACGTTACGTCTGCGGATCCGCATCTTCGGTGCGGACGGTCAACCCTCGCTCGATGTGAAGGGTCCGATTACGGCGAGCACCTCAGGAAGCGCAGCATCTCCATGCCCGAGCACCGCGCCGACTGCCAGCCCGTCTGCTTCACCGAGCGGCAGTCCGTCAGCGGAACCGAGCCCGAGCCCGTCCGCGTCGGCCCCAGCAAGTGCAAGCCCAACGGCTTCTGCCTCACCCGGCCCGCAATAATACAAGCGCGCGATTTCTGCACGATCACCAGAATCCGCACAACGTCCTCGACGCCGGATGGCGACACGTACGTCGGGGCGTTTGCCGCGCGCAACGCGGATACGCAGTACCCGGTGGAAAATGCCTATTTGAGGATTCGCCTAAGCTCCACGTGCGGCCCGGATTCGCGCGCTCCGACGTCAAGGCCGACCTCGTGGTGCCTACACGCTGGGCTACGTCCACGATTTGCATCGGCCGCCGCCGGAGATCGGCGTTCAAATCGCGATGGGTGCGATCCCCCGCGCCTGCGCGGCGTCTATAGAAATAGTATCCGGGTGAGGAAGCTTTTCTACACCGACAGCGGCCGCTGCACCGGCATGAAGCTCTTTTCCACCGCGCTGCAAAGATTTGCTCCACCGGAGTGTTTGAAGGCTCAATGATGACGACCCGTCGCTTTCGCGCGGTCGCCCTTCTCGCTGCACTCATGATGCCGCTCGGAGCGGCCGTTCACATAATCTGGGAAATAGCAGGCGTCGGAGTGACCGCCGACTTTGCCGCGCGGCACGCCTATTTGATCGGGTTGCTTGTTGTGTCCATCGTCGGCCTGATGTTACTGGCCGCCCGAACGGGCTCGCGCCATGACCGCCGGCGCGCTCTCAACCTGCTCGTCGCAGACTTGCCGCAGCGGGGACGCGGGCCGGGATTCGCGGCGCTAGTCATCGGCCTTCAGATCAGCTTCGCCGCTTTGACACTCCTTCTTGAAGGCAGCGCATTCACGCCGCTGGCATCTGTCGGCTCGTTCGTCTGCGCCGTTTTCGCAGCGGTCCTCGGCGCGCTGTTGCTCGACGCGGGCGCAGCACCCCTAATCGCGATCGCAGCATCCATGAGACACTACATCGTTCGCGATCGCTCCGTCCGCTGCGCCGTGCGCGTAGCGCGTCGGTATCTCTTTGCGCCGCGCCTGCCGCGTACGCGCGCGTACACGCTGTTCGTTCCGAATCGTCCGCCTCCGAACACCGCTCCGATCTCGGTTTAATTTCGCCCGCGCGCACCGCGCGGGTCATCGATTTTTTTAGGAGCTTTTGGTGTTCTCACTCATTCACGAGCCGATGCGACGTTTTGCCGCACTCGTAGCCACGCTTACAATGCTTATCGCGGTCGGCGCGACACCGGCGCAGGCCGCGACGACGTTCCTCACCGGGACGGTCGTCTCCGACGGCAAACCCGTTCCCTCCGCCGCAGTCAGTCTGAGCGGAAACAATTTGACCTTGCGTACGCAGACGGACGCGCGTGGAAAGTTTTCGTTTAGCGCGCTCTCGGTCGGCACGTACGATATCGCCGTCGCGTCACGCGTCGGCAACAATGAAATTCGCGTAGACCTGAACACCGGCGGTGCGAACCTGGAAATCAACGTCCAAAAAGAAATTAAAACGATCGGCCGCACCAACGCGCAGACGCGCACGATCGTGCGCGGCGGCGGTACCGACGTGACGATCAACGCACAGTCCTTTTCGCGTTCGCCTGCAACCGGTAATTTCTCGGAAATTCTTCTCCAGTTGCCGGGCGCGGCTCGCGGCGCGAACGGCACCGTCCATATCAATGGCGATCACGGCGACATCAATTACGTCGTCGACGGCGTCTCGCTGCCGCAGGCGCTCAACCGCGTGATCGGCAGCGAAGTCGATCCGAGCAACCTTGCCTACGCCGAAGTTATCGAAGGGGCGTATCCCGCACAGTACGGCGAGAAATTCGGCTCCGTGCTCAACCTATCGACGCGAAGCGGGAGCGGTGCGCCGGGGTTCACGGTCGACGCAGTCGGCGGCAGCTATGCAAAATACGACGGCACGGTTGGCTATCATGCTCCCGTCGGCGCAGGCTCGATCTCACTTGCCGTGCGTAACGAACGCGACGGTCGCGCGCTCGATCCGCCGAACGAATCTTCGCCGCACAATGCGGGCAGCAACGCAAACCAGTTCGTTCGCCTGACGCTCCCGCACGGGTCGACCGATTTTGTGAATTTCACGCTCACACACTCGCTGCAGACGTACCAAATTCCGCCCGACGTGCTGAGCGGCGCACCGACGAGACAAGACGACAGCGAACGTCAGGACGATCTGTTCGGTTCGCTACAATTCCGGCACGCGATCGGCGAACGCGGCGCCCTCGCATTCGGTCCGAGCATCAAACGCTCGCATATCGTCGATTCACCGGACTTCGTAAACGATATCGCAGCGGGAAATGCCGCGGGCGCGCCGCTGGACTGTTCGGCGGACATCACGACATGCGCCTATTCGGTCCGCGCCGATCGGACCTCACTCGACTATCGCTTCAACCTCGATTACGAACTCCGCAGCGATAAACACGCGATCAAGAGCGGCGTGCTCTACGACCTCACGACGATTACGAAAAACTACGCCGTGACGCTGCAGCCAAACAACCCCTTGAGCCTGGCCCCGGCGACGATCGGCGATACCGCGCCAAATAACGGTCACACGCAAGAAGCCTACCTGCAAGATACTTGGCGCATGGGAACGGCGTACCAGCTCGATTACGGACTGCGTGCCGACGCATTCCAGCTCGCATCGACGCAGTTCCGCTCGGGATCGTTCATGCTAAGCCCGCGCGTAAAGCTCACGCGGTTCCTTGGACCGCGTTCCAGCGCCTACGCCTACTACGGTCGCTTCTTCACCCCATATTCTTTCGAGAACGTCTCGCCCGCGACCGGACAAGCACTCAACCCCGCGAGCGGCAACTTCGATCTTCTTCCGCAGCGCGATTCCGTCTATGAAATCGGCGGGCATCTTCCGCTTGCGGGCGGAGATCTGGGTATTCGTTACATGCAGAAAAATGCAACCGACGTTATCGACGACACCGCAGTCGGGAACACGAACCTGCACCAGGATATCAATTATAAGCTCGGACGCATCGGAACGCAGACCGCGTTCTTCCAACATCAGCTCGCGCACAGCGGCCGCTTCTACGCCTCGGCAACGCACACGTATTCGGTCGTGAAGCAGTGCGAGACGCAGCTCCTGGCGCCATGCTTTACGGGCCCCGCAACCGACTGGACCCCCGCCGATCACGATCAGCGCGTCGATTTCAACGGCGGTATCCTGCTCAACGACACGCACGGCGGCTGGCTTGCCATTAACGGTGAATACGGTTCGGGTCTAACTTCCGCTGGCTGCAAGCCCGCAAACGATAACTGCAAATCACCGCCGCATACGACGTTCGATTTCCAAAAGGGCTTCGGCACGGGAAACGGCGGCGCGCTCACGGTGACCGTCCACAATCTGCTGAACGATCGCTACCGCGTGACGTATCTCAACGCGCAAGGCAATCACTACGCGCGCCCGCGCAGCGTGGAAGTCGGGCTCCGTTTTAGCGGTAAGTAGTTACGGCGGATCGACGAAAAATGGAAGGCTCAGTGACGTTACGCCGCTGGGCCTTCCGATCCTCACATCGGCTTTCCAGTGCCCGGGCATCGTCAGCTTCACGATGCGCTCGTAGACGCCCGCATTCGTTTCGCTCAGTGCCGCCGACCCCGGCGGGTTCATCGCCATGGACGACATATCGACATGGACCGCGACGCGTGCGCGACGAACAGGCCTATCGCGATCGTCGCGAAGCACGACGCGCAGGACCGTATTTCCGATGAGCGGGTGAACGATCGCCACGCGCGCGCCGGAAGCGCGATCGCGATAACGCCACAGGCGATTGCAGCGGCGCGAATCAACCGTTCTGACCGGTGAAGGTCATGTACGCCATCCACACGCCGAGCGAGACGACGACGACGGAAAGGCCGATGGTCACGACGTTTCCGAGCGCGCTGTTCACGCGGTCGCCCAGGATTTTCTTGTCGTTCGCCATGATGAGCAGGAACCCCAGCACGATCGGCAAGACGAACGCGTTGAACGCTTCGACGTAGAGCGTGACCTTGATCAGCGGCAAATTCGGGATGAGCACAATGCCGGCCGCAATAACGACGATCGCGGCATACAGCCCGTAAAAGCGCTTTGCTTGCGTGCATTGAAAATTAAGCGAGCACGGCCAACGAAACGCCTCGCCAAACGCCCACGCCGTCGCAAGCGACACCACGAACGCACCGATGAGCGACGCGCCGAGCAGGCCGGCGCCGAATGCGATCCCCGCCAGTTTCGATCCCGTTAGCGGTACGAGGGCGAGCGCCGCGTGCGCGGCGTCCAAGACAGCCTGGTGGTGAACGAAGAGCGTCGCCGCCGTGGTTATGACGATCGCGATCATGATGACTTGCGTGAGGACCGCGCCGATCGCGGTATCGACCCGCGCAAAATTCAGATCCTTGACTTTGAGGCCCTTATCGACGACGGCCGATTGCTGGTAGAAGATCATCCACGGCATGATGACCGCACCGATGTTGCCCGCGATCAGCAGCAAGTAGGTGGTGTTTCCGAGCGGCTGCGAGCCGAGCAAGCCGTTCATGACGACGTCATGCGGGCTCGGGTGCGCGGCGAACGCCGCCGGGATGAAGAGCAGCTCGAGAAAACACAGCGCCATCGCGATGTACTCTGCGCGCTTGTATTTCCCGGAGAAACTCACCGCAATCAGAATGGCGGCAGCCCCGATGACGAGCGGCGCGGCGGGAAGTCCGAAGATGAGCGCGACACCGGCGATCCCGATGAACTCGGTCACGAGCGCCGCCATATTCGTCACCAGCATGGTACCGAGCGATACCCACGTCCAACCCAGGCCGTAGTTATCGCGAATGAGTTGCGCGTGCCCCTTACCGGTCACCGTCCCCAAACGAACGGTCATTTCTTGCACGACGAAGAGCGGGATGATTAGCAAGACCTGCAAGAGGACGAGTTTCATCCCAAATTGAGCGCCGGAGGTGGCGGCGGTCGTCACGCTGCCGGCTTCGGTATCAGCGAAGGCGACGATCAAGCCCGGACCGGCAACCGCCAGATAACGCCACAGTGCCCACTTCTTGGCGGGCTTGGGACGAACGGTTTCGACGGGGATCGTGGCCACGGGGTCTCCTCGGGTGTTCGGTGAGCCTACTGAGTATAGTAGGTATGCCTAATTCGACCCTTCTCCATCGGTCTTAGGTCCCCGCCGAGAGGCCGTGCCGCCCTAAGCCGAAAACGACGTGCACTGGATGGGAGTGCCGCGCAAGCAAGCCGAACCGCCGACTCAGGAGGCTTCGGCCTTTCTCGAAAAGGCGATCAGTGAATACGGCAAGGCGACGTATAACTTTGCCTACCGTCTTACCGGCAACGAAGCTGACGCCCGCGATCTTACGCAAGACGCTTTTTTACGCGTCTTCCGGGCCTGGCGGTCGTTCCAGCCGGGCACCTCGTTCCTATCGTGGATCTATCGAATCGTCACGAATTTGCACCGGGATGAACTTCGGCGCAAGAAAGGACGTTTCCAAGAAGAGATACCTGAGGACAATGCCCCCCAAGAATATGGCGGAAGCCGACCCCTCGCGACCGACCCCATCGAAGACTACGTCTCAAAGCAGCTCAGCGAACCGATGTCGCTCGCGCTAGCCCAGCTCTCCACCGAACAACGCAGCGTCATCGTCCTTGCCGATATCGAAGAATATAGCTACCAAGAGATATCGGACATGATGGGCTGCTCGATCGGAACCGTCCGCTCCCGACTCCACCGCGCTCGCGCACTCCTCCGCCGTCTTGTCCTCCGGGCACAATAAGAAAAACCTGATGCACTACACAACAGAAACCCTTATCGATTATATCCACGGCGAACTCGCCTCGAGCGAAGACGCTAGTCTCTTCGTGCACCTCGCGGCGTGCGGTGACTGCCGCGCTTCATGCGAGGCCGAGGTTACCCTGACCGAGGCGCTTCGCAACTCCCCCCTTGCTGAAGAACGCGAACTGCCGCCAATGCTCAAAGCCCAGATCTGGGCTGCAATCCGTACCGAACGCCCATCGGCGCTCGACGCCGTGCGCGGCTTCTTACGCCCGGCCTATGCCCTCCCGGCGCTCGCCGTGATCTTGGTGGCAGGCTACTTCGGCGTCCCCGCCGCGCGCAACAGCCTATCGCCCGCGGGCCAGCCGGGTGTCTCGGCGACTTACTACCTCGACGAACACGCCGCCGAATCGCAAGCCAACCCCCTAGCCGACAGAGCGCTACGCGTGAACAACGCCGACGAGCGAACCTCGACGACGCCACGCGTTATCAACTCCGCAACGTACACCGTCGCTAGTGCGAATAACTAACCTTACCTCCACGAGCGTCGCCCTGGCGGCGCTCGTTTTGTGTCTGGCCGCTCCCGCATTTGCTGAGAGTGCCGACGCGCTCGTGCGCGAGGCAATCGATGCACCCAAGCATGTTTCGTACGTCGGTCAGTTACAGACCACGAGCTGGGGCCCCACCCGCGCGACCTCAACAGTCACGCGCGTCGAACACCGCGCGCCCGGCGATACGCGCAAGACATTCATCGCCCCGCCCTCGATCTACGGCCAGTACATCATCACCCACGGCACGGCAAGCTACCAGTTCGATCCGCATAAGAAAACGGTCACGACCTCGCAAAATCCCGCAAGCGACAATCCCGTCGCCGAGAACGACAGCATCATTCTGTTGACTGCGAACTACCGCGCGATCGCTGGGCCCGATGAATCTGTAGCCGGCCGCGTGAGCAACACGGTCTCGTTGATCAACAAGTTCACCGGCGAGCGCGCCGTGCGGCTCTGGGTCGACGCGCAGACGCACATCGTTCTAGCAAAAGAACTCTACCACGCCGACGGCTCGCTGATATCGCGAGTCCGCTTCGATGACATCCGCTTCACCAACGACATCCCAAGCGGCGTCTTCACGCGCGACACCGCGGGTTATATCTCGGTCGCCGGCCGCAACTATGCCCAACCCTCGACCGACCTCGAAGCAACGATCAAAACGGCCGGCTTCCCACCGATGAACCCTAAGCGACTTCCCGAGGGATTCGCACTCGTGAGCGCCGACGTTTCGGTCATCCGAACCGTCAAGAGCCTCCATTTCTTGTACTCTGACGGCGTACGCGATCTCTCACTCTTCGAAAATGCCAGCTCGGCAGCAGCCGACTTCGGCGCGCTCAAGCCGACAAAAATTCATTTCGAAGACCACGATGGCAACTACGTCAGCGACGGCCCGACAACGCTGCTTGCCTGGCGCGAACACGGTCTCGCATTTGCCTTAGTCGGCGACCTCGACATCAAAGAACTAGCAGCAATAGCCGCAAGCGTCGTCCCGTAACCAAAGCGAAGCACCATGTAGATCACGCAAAAAAAGAGCGAGGCCGTAGCTTCGCTCTCGATGAGTGCGGATTAAAATCAGAACGCTTACTGTTTCGGTGGATCGTTTTGACGAGCGGCCTTCATCTTCGCCTCGAGCTGCGATTTCTGATCGGCAGTCAAGACACCCATAATCTGAACGCGTAGTGCCTTCATGTTGGCGCGGCGTACTTCGCGGTCGGTCGTATTCGCGTTAGCGGTTTTCGAGGCAGCAACGTAGCCGTCGATCTTGGACTTCTGATCGGCGGTTAGGTTGAGTTCCGAGAGCATCTTCATCATATGGCCGTGGCCGCCGTGATGATGCTCGGCTTGGGCTGCGGGTGTGCCCGCAGGCGCGGGAGTAGGAGCGGATTGTGCGAGCGACGCGAGCGGGAGACCCGCAACGAGTGCCGCGAGGGCAAGGGGGGCGAACTTCATTCTCATGATCTATGCTACGTTGCGAATCGGGGGTTTGTTGTTCACCGGAAATTAGAGTTCGCTGGGGTAGAGATTAGAGAACGGCAGCGATCGCCTTATCGAGATCGGCTTGGGCGACTTCGCCTTCGAGTACTTTGGAGATCTTCTTATTCTTATCGATGATCACGATCGTCGGAAATCCGCCGCCAAGATAGCTCTTGGCTACCGCGAGGTCAGGATCGTAGGCGATCGGATACGTCACGTGGAGCTGCGATGCGAAGCTCACGACATCGGCTTGCGACTCGGGCGAGTTGCCATCGCCCGCGCGCGCACTGCCGGAGACAGAGACGAAATTGATCTTGCCTTTGTACTTGTCATTGAGAGCGTTGAGCGCGGGGACTTCGCGCTGGCAGTGCGGGCACCACGTGGCGAACACTTCAAGAAACGTCGGCCCCTTCGAGGCGTTTAAATCGAACGGGCCGTTCGTCGTCGACACGACGAATTGGGGCGCCGTCTGGCCGACCGTCAGGGCCGCAGGTCTCGACACGTCGGTCGCTGCCTGCGGAACGCGCGACGCCAGCGCAACACCGATGATTGCGATGAGCACGACGAGTCCGATCGCCGAATAAATGTAGAACTGCTTGCGGTCGCGTGTCGGAAGTTTACGGTCGCTGCGGGTACTCATTGTGTGTCCTCAATTCTACGGTCGACGGAGATCATCCCCGGCGCACGCATGGCGATGACGATGGCGAGAATGACGAAGAGCGAATCGCGCGCCACCTCTGCCCACGACGTGGTGGTGCGATCGTTCGCACCAAAACAACCGCACGAGACCGCGAGGCCGCGCACGACCGCCGAGGCGATCGCAATCGTAAAGACGGCAACTTGGCCGGCTGCAAACCAGGCGGTAATGCGGGTGGCAAAGCCAACCAGCAAGAGCACTCCGACCACGATCTCAACCAGCGGAAGAATTCCCGCAAGCGGCGCGACAACCGGCGTCGGCAAAATCTGAAAGCCGGCGACCTGAGCGGCGAACGCCGTCACATTTGCGACTTTGAGGACGCCGGCAGCAAGGAAAATACCGCCGAGGATCAGGCGCATGATCAGCACGAGCCACTGTACGCCGCGATTCATTCGGGCACCGCATCGAGCAGCGCACGCGTGTGGCGCGGGATCGCGTCGAGTTCTGCGGTTCCGAGCGATCCGGCTCCGGCTTCGTAGCCGCGAATCGTTGCGATCACCGAGTCGGCGAGCGTCTGCGGATCGTAACCGCCTTCGAGGACGAAAACGGCACGGCCGTTGCAATACCGATCGGCGGCCGCGCGAATCATCGCTCCCAGTTCACTTGCGACCGCGGCATCGACGCCGAGATCGCCGACCGGATCGCCCACCGCATAATCGTAACCGGCACTCACCACGATCAACTCGGGCCGAATCGTCGCGCAGAGTCGTTCGAGAGCGCGCGACCAAATCGCCGCGAAGCCTTCTGTTGAGATGCCGCTCGCTGCGATCGGGAGGTCGAGCAGGGTGCCGTGCGGATCGATCCGATTGCCGCGCGGATCGCCCGTCCCCGGATACGCAGGCGCTGCGTGCGTCGACGCATACGAGAGGCCGCCGCCGACGATCGCTTCGCTGCCGTTCCCGTGATGGTAGTCAAAGTCGATCAACAGCACGCGCTCGCCGCCGCCGGCAAGAAACGCACGCGCCGCAACGGCCGCGTTGTTGAACACGCAGAAGCCCATGCCGCGCGCGGGCTCCGCGTGGTGACCGGGAGGGCGCACGAGCGCAAAGGACGCCGTGTTGCGAGCGAGGGTTGCCTCGAGCGCCGCGAGGGCGGCACCGCTCGCAAGACGAGCGGCGTCGTACGAACCCGCATCGATCGTCGTATCGCCCGTGGTAAGGTTGAGCACCTCACCCGATTCGAGCGCCGCGCACTCGCGCCGGACGAGTTCGATGTACGCGGCCGGATGGACGCGCGCCAGTTCATCTAGGCTCGCCGGTCGCGGAGTTACGCGATCGGCGAGCATGCCTGCTGACGCAAGCGCTACAGCAGCGACGCGCACCCGGTCGGGGCGTTCCGGATGCCGAACGTCCGCGAGGTGCGCGAGCAGCGCATCGTCATAGGCGACGATCATGCTATTTCTTCGGCGCGCTCGTCGCCTTGGGCGCGGGCTTTGCATCGAGATCCGCGATGATTTTGCGGATGTCGCGCTCGGCCTGCGAGCCGGGTTTGGTGTAGGCGAGAAAACGCATGTACGCGCTCTTCGCTTGCACCTTACGATTCGAGCGCGCTTCGCAATCGCCAAGCGTGACGAGCACGCGCGGGTTTTGCTTCGCGAAATTCGGTGTTTTGTCGAGGGCCTCGAAGACTTCGGCGCATTCGGCATAGTTGCGTGCCTGATAGTCGGCCGCACCGAGTCCGGCAAGTGCTTCGGGGGTCTTCTGCAGTCCGAACGAGGTGCGGAACGCCGTGCGCGCCTTGTCGTACTGCTTCTGCGTCATATAGAGCTGGCCGAGCGTATACTGGGCCTGCGGGTCGCTCGGAGCCAGATCCGTTGCTTTTTTGAAGTCGTCGAGTGCTTCGGTGAATTTTTTACGCGAGATTGCTAGCTGGCCGACACGCACGAGCGCGGTCGGGTTGTCTTTGTTGGGTCCGAGGCCTGCAGTCCACTCGCGTTCGGCGCCGGCATTGTCTTTGTTCGCAGCAAGGTAGTCGCCGTACGCAATGTGCGCGCCCAAGACATTCGGATACGTGGCGATCGCGCGTTTGTACGCAGCGTCAGCTTCAGCATTCATTTTTTCCGTCGCGAAGAGCACGGCTTCCTCATCGACGATCGACGCGCGTTCGTTGTCGTCGGTCGAGTTTTTCAGAAGCGTTTCGTAATTCGCGACCGCATCTTTGACATTATGCTGTGCGGCAGAGAGTTTGGCTTTCCCGTAGAGCGCTTCGCCGGAGGTCGGGTCGATCGCGATCGCGCGGTCGAAGAGCTGCGAGGCGAACGCAATCGCGTTTTGATCGACGTAGGAGCGCGCTTCGAGCACGACCGGATGGGCGTCTTTTGGGTTGAGTCTGGCGGCGGTCTCGAACTGTTTGCGGGCTTCGTCGAACTTCTGCTCGGCGCTGAGCACGAGGCCGTAGTTGACGTATGCGTTTTCGTCGTCTTTGTTGAACGCGATCGCCTTTTGCGCGACGCGTTCGGCATCGGCGGGCTGGTTGAGACGCAGATAGATCGTGGTCAGCGTACCGAGTACTTGGGCATTGGTCGGTTCGAAATTGCGCGCTTGTTCGAGCGAGGCAACAGCGGTCTTCGTATCGCCGACCGCGGCGCTAGCGATTCCGTCGAAGTAATACACTTGGGCGTTCTTGGTGCCGCCCGCGAGCAGTTTCTTCGTGATCGCTAAGGTGAGATCGGGACGATTCGATTGATAGTAAGCGCCCGCGAGATCCTGAGACGCTGTCTTATCGTTTGGGTCGGCTTTGAGCTTGGCTTCGAGCCGCGAGATGACGTGATCGAGCGGCTCCGACGTGGCGCTCGGAGCAGGCGCGGGGCTCGGACTCGAGGCGGGAGCCGGCGTTGCTTTCGGAGCGGCGCTGGCAGAGGCGACGAACGAGGCCGCGACGCCGGTTGAGACGAGCGCGACGAGTGAGAGGAGACGGAACGAACGGATCACGCGGAATTTCCTATCTAAGCTTTGGCAGAGCGGACGGCACGCGTCAACTCGGGGACGATCGCAAACGCATCGCCGACGACGAGCAGATCCGCGAAGTCGGCGATCGGAACGCCGCCGTCTTTATTGATAGCGACGATCGTTGATGCCGTGCGCATCCCGACTTTGTGTTGAATCGCGCCGGAGATACCGACGGCGATGTAGAGATTCGGTGAAATCGTTTTGCCGGTCTGGCCGACCTGATGGCCATGCCCGATCCAGCCCGCATCGACGGCCGCGCGCGATGCGCCGACCGCGCCGCCGAGTTCGTCGGCGAGTTCCTTGAGGATCGTTTTGAAGGGTTCGGGACCGCCGAGTCCGCGACCGCCGGAGACGACGACCGAGGCTTCCTCGACACCGAGTTCGGCGGCGGCTTCGTTGACGGTTTCTTCAACGACGATCGCGTACGATTTGCCGCTCGGTGCGATCGCGACGATCTCACCTGCGCCGGCTTGCGCTTGCGCGGTGAAGACGTTGGGGCGGATTGCGACGACGCCGTAATCGGAATTCTTGAACGCGCACGTCGTGATCGTGAGTCCACCGAGTTTGGGCGAGATGCAGGCAACGCTCGTGCCGTTCACGAGGATGTCGGTCGCATCGGCATTCATGCCGGCATCGAGACGCGCAGCAAGACGACTGCCGACATCGCGGCCGATCATCGTGTTGGGGACGAGGACGAGCGCGGGGCCTGCGGCCTTTGCGACCGCTTCGAGCGCATCGACGATCGGGTCGATGAGGTAGCCGTCGAGTGCGGCGTCATCGAGGACGTGAATCTGGTCGACCGGGTAGCCTTTGAGGATCTCGGCTGCGGCATTCGCACCGCCGCCGACGATCACCGCGTGGGCTTTCCCGCCGAGCTTGGTGGCGAGGTCCTTCGCCTTGGTCGAAGCTTCAAGGGAAACGCGGCGCGGTTGACCCGCCGTATGTTCGATAAATGCGATGACGTCGTGCATTAGAGCAGCTTCTTTTCTTTGAGGAATTCAACGATGATGCGCGCGCCGTCGGTTCCATCGGCCGCGGTGACGACCTGACCTTTGCCGCGCACCGGCGGTGTCGCAAGGTCGGTCAGTTCGGTTTTGGCGCCGTCGGTGCCGACGGCTTTGGTGAGGCCCAGTTCCGCAAGCGTCATCATCACGATGGTCTTTTTCTTCGCCCCCATGATGCCCTTAAGCGACGGGTAGCGGGGTTCGTTGATCGATTTCGTCACCGAGACGAGCGCGGGGGTCGCCGCCGAGACGGTTTGAAAGCCGGTGTCTGTCTCGCGCTGACCGCGCACCTTGCCGCCGTCCACGTCGAGCTTGCGCAGGTACGTCAGGCCCGGCACGCCGAGATATTCAGCGAGCATGCCCGGCACGTCGCCCGTGATCGCATCGGTCGACTGCGTGCCGGTGATCACCAGATCGAAGCCGATCTTCTTGAGCGCGGCGGCCATCGCGTATGAGGTCCCCCAGACGTCCGAACCCGCAAGCCCGGCATCTGAGAGCATCACCGCATCATCCGCGCCCATCGCAAGCGCCTTGCGGACGACTTCTTTCCCGGTCTCGGGCGCCATCGTGAAGATGGTGACGGTCGTTCCTTCACCGTGCTTCTCTTTGAGCTGCAGCGCCGCTTCGATGGCATATTCATCGAACGGATTGAGGACGGTCTCGACGCCGCCGCGCACGAGGCGCTTGGTTGCGGGGTCGATGCGCTTATCGGCGCTTGTATCGGGGACGAGCTTGACCGTAACGACGATCTTCAACGCGAACCAGTCTCCTTACGATGAGCAAGAAAGCGAAAACCCGGCCGTCGGCCGGGTCCTCGCGCCAAACCCGTTCTGCTTCGGAGACATGAACGGTACATCCTATTGCAACAAATGGCTAAGAGCCCAAAGGGCTCGATTTTAGCCCGGTGCAGGCCGGGCTGAAATCTCTATAAGTGAAAGCGCTGTTCTAGGATGAACTGGCCGCCATAGAATTGCGGGCCGGCGGCTCCGGGGATGTTCGGCAATCCGTTATTCACATAGTAGCGGTACTGCAGGTGGTAGGCGTTCTTGCCATCTTTTGAAAATTGCCCGCCGATGAAATACACGCGCTGGTCGGTATCGGCGTTGTTCGCGCCGGTATTGCTGAACGAACCGTTCGTCGCGTAGCGCGCGTAGCCGAGCGCCCCGAGGAGACGCGGATTGAGCTGGCGAGAGAACGTGAATACGTACGCCGGATAGTCGATCGAGACGGCTTCTTGCGGGTTGCCGGGCGAGGCGTTGCGATGCTGCGAGTCATCGGTGAAGTCGACGGTCACGCTGCCCCACATCGGATGAAACGCGACGTAAGCGGCATACTGCTTTTGATGACCGAGCGTCGTGCCTGAGGCCGTGAGTTGCGGCAGGTAGTAGCCCTCGACAAAGCCCGTCGAAAAGCCGTTCGCCGAATCGAACGGGCTAATCTGATCGAACTGCGCGTACGATACGCGCGCTTCGGTCTTTCCAAAAGCCGAGATCCCTTTGAGACGGAAGCCCTGACGGTTGACTCCCACGGCCGTGTTGTCGACGAGTTGATAGTTGCCTTTGAGCCACGGTCCCGGCCAGGAAAAGGCGGCGCTCCAGACATTTTCGAGCGTCCCGTACGGCAGAATCGTCGTCGCGTAATGCGGATCGAAGCGGTACCCATCGAGGGAAACTTCGAAGGCGCCGAATCCGCGGCGCAGTTGACCGTGCGTGTAGCTGCCTTTGACGTTCGCGGTTGCGGGCGATGCGACACCGTCGGCACTATACGTCGAACTGCTGAATTCGATGAGTGCATCGAAGGCGTTTGGCAACGGGAACTTCGCGGAACCCCCGATGATCGTTTGACGCTGCGCGCCAAGCGTCGAGAACGGTAAGAGCCCTTGGAACGAACTGACGACCGTGGGACTGCCGCCGAAGAGCGTCGTCGTGCCGATTGTCTGGCCGCCTTCGTTCACGCTCGCGTACTGCAACGAAAACTTCGTGCCGGGTCCGCGATCGATGAAAATCGAGCCCGTACGAACGCGGGCGTGCGTGCCCGGCAACGCCGGCAATTCAGCATCGCTGAGTTCGATCGTAGCGTCTTTGATTTTCGTAAAGCCGTCGATCCCGTGCAGCGGCAGCGTCGATGAAAACGGGGCCATGCCGTCCATCAACGGCGCGCCGTCACCGAGCGATTCGGGGAGCATGGGTGCGAGCGCCGCTGACGAGTTCGTCTGCGGTGCGCTTTGGAACACGAACTTGTTCGTCTGACGCAGATCGAAATAGCCGGCACGCAAACCTGAATTACCGTCGTGCGTGATCAGCGTGCCCGAGAGCACCGAGACGCGCGATGCTTGCGTCGGGTTCTGGCCGTTGTGCGTATCGAAACTGACTGGCAGCGATGCCGACCGATACCCTAGATGCGCGTTGAGCGTGGGCATGAGCTGATTGCCCCAGTAGCCGGCCGTGTTCGCATTGCCGCTAACGGAGCCGTAGCCCACGAGCGTCGTAAGGTCGATGTTTTTCGCGAGCGAGTAGACCGCCGAAATATTCAGTGCCTGGTGGAAGCCGAAGCCCGAGCCCAGGGGCGCGCCTGAGAACAGGTCGTAGGGGCTATTCGGCGAGATAACACTCCCCGCCGCAAACGCGGGACCCTCAGGCGGCTTGAGCCCCTCGCCTTTCATCTGCTGATTGATGGCGTTGAGGTAGCCGTCGCCGTGGATCGTAAAGCGCTTGGGCGCTTTGGTCGGTCCGGAAGAGGGCGAGGCTCCGGGACTCGGCGACACCTTCGGGACGGCGGCAACGATCGGGTCGCTCGGAGAAACCGAGACCTCCGCGTGCGCAAAACTTGCGACCGCACAGAAGAACGCTACGGCTAGAGAAAGCCGTCCGGCAATCGAGAGAAACATATATTTCCACCACTTATGTAGGCGCTAGTCGCACGCTTGGTTCGATGCCAGCGCGTTTGGTCCTTATACGAGAAGTTACAGAACGAATGGGATGACCGAGAATCGAACTCGGACGCCCTCACGGGCGGCAAATTTTCGCACCACTATGGCTTTCGCCACCGCACTTACGCGCGTTTGCTAGTCCGGACTGTGCCTTGACCGTGCGGCGAGGTTTGCACCCGCGCCGGGTAGGTCGCGCCCGTCCAGTCTCTACACCTTCGCACCGCTTTCGCGGCGCGCTTGGCTCGGCGTCGTCAGGCGGCATCGCTGCCGCGGGAGAGTTCACCGACTTTGAGCGCATCCCGATCGTCGTTTCCGGGCGATCGGCTCCAAATGAAGTCTGCTGTGTCTACCAGTTCCACCATCATCCCACGATGGGCTCGACCCAAGAGGCGAACATTCCGTTTTTACGACGTCGCGCGTAAATATCCGGCGAGCAGATCGTTCAAACTGATCGTCATCGGATCGCAGCGAAGTGCCGTAGCCGCCGCATCGACGATGATGAGACCGGCGGCCAGAATATCGGCACGTTGCGGGCGGATGCCCGGCATTTCGATGCGTTCGTTTAGCGTGCGCGACAGCAAATCGTCGATCAACTGCCGGCGTTCCACGCCGGTGAGAGTCGCGCCGTCGCCATGCCCGTGCAACATGAGTCCCGCCGTGACGACCGTCCCGCCGACGGCGAGCAATCGCTCGGGTGCGGGGAGCGCGCCGAGCGGCGCGAGGATCGCGTCGGCATGTGCGCTCGCACGCGCGACAACCTCGACACGCTGCGCCGGGGTGAGCGCGCGACCGCCGAGCAGTTCGGGTACCGCTTCGCCGAGGCGAACGGCACCAATCTCAAGTGACATCGTCGCTGCGAGTTGCGCGTGCGCGAGCGCGGGCACGTCGCTTGCATATTCCGTGCTGCCTCCCCCGACGTCGAGTACGCCGACGACGAGATCGCGCGCATCGGCGAACGCCGCCGTCGCGCCGAGATAAGAATACCGCGCTTCTTCGTTGCCGTCGAGTACAAGCGGTACGGCGCCGGTATGTTCGGCGATTTCGGCGGCGAACGCCGCGCCGTCGGACGCGCGACGCATGGCGCTCGTCGCGATGACCGAAATCGGCGCATCGTAGCGTCTGGCTACGACGACGTACGCGTCGATCGCCTCGAGCGTGCGGTCGCGAGCTTGAGGATCGAGCGGGCCGGATTCACGGAGGTTTGCGCCCAGGCGCGTGCCGCGAGAATCGTGCGCGAGCGGAACGATGCCGTCCGGTGCGATCTCAGCGACGAGTAATCGCGTCGAATTCGTGCCGATCGAGATCAGCGCACGCGCGCTAATACCGTTTGCTCGCAGTCGCCTCGCGGGTCTTACCGATCATTTTAAGCGAGCGATCGTAATCGCTCAGCGCGATTCCCACGTACAGCGTATCGATGATGGTGAGCTGGGCGATGCGGCTTGAACTCGCATCGCTCCGGAACGCCGTTTGTTTGGCGGCCGTGTAGAGTTTGATGTCGGCAACTTTGGTGATCGGCGAGGTCGAGCGATGCGTGATGCAGATCGTCACCGCACCGGCTTCTTGTGCTTTGGAGAGCGCGTCGGTCACGTCGCGGCTCGCGCCCGTATGCGAGATCCCGAGCGCAACGTCGCCTTTTAGCAACAGCGATGAAGACATCGCCATCATGTCGCCATCGGAGAGGGCGACCGCACCGATCCCGAGTTTGAGGAATTTATGGTAGGCATCGAGCGCCAGCGGTGCGCTACCGCCCACCCCGTACACTTCGACGCGGCGCGCGTGTGCGAGCGCCTTAACCGCAGCCTCGAGTTCGCTATCGGCAAGTACTTCCATCGTATCGCGCAGCGCTTGGGCGTTGGCCTGAAACACTTTATTTTTGATCGTCGTGAGCGAATCGCCCGACTCGATCTGCGCGTAGATTTCGTGTGTCGGCTCGACCAAGTCCCGCGCGAGTATAATCTTGAATTCTTGATAGCCCTTGTAGCCGATTTTTTGGCACAAACGCACGACCGTCGATTCGCTCGTGTTCGTTCGCTCCGCCAGTTCCGTTACGGTGAGGTAAATCAGGTCGTCCGGATGCTTGAGAATGAAATCGGCGACACGCTGTTCGGCCGTGCGCAACGCCGAATACGTCCCTCGAATACGGACGAAGCTGCCGGGAACTTTAACGGGCTCGGCACGCGCATCAGGCACGTGAAAACGTTTCGCTTCGATTGCCGCAGTGCCCCCTTAGGGCGGATCGGTCTTGAAGACTTTGGCGCGGCGCTTCTTCCGCGTCAGGTGGCGCTCGAACGGTTGTGGTTCATCGGGCGGTGCCCAGGCTTCGGTTGACTTTAGGTAAGCCGTGATCTGATCTTCAAAACTCTCGTTGACGAGCGACGGGACGACGGACGATGGCACGATCGGCTCGTCCGCACGCGTTTTTGCCAGCACGACCGCCGGGTAGCGACCCTCGGCGATGAGATCGAACGGTAAGGTTTGTTCGCGCTCGCCCGCAGCGCGTGTATACGCTGCCCGGTTGGCATTGACATCGCCAATCGGAACCGCAGCAAGGCGTCCGTCATCCAGACGCACCGTCGCGCCCAGCGCGTGCACGTTGATGACGCGGCCGCGAACGCGTTCAGGGGGCATGCTTACGCTTGAGGTAGATGATCGCTTCACGATCGCCGACCAAATGCAGGCGCTCGTGGATTTCGGGAACCGCGCCGTACGGGTCGGCGAGGCGCGCGATCGTGCGCAACTGGGCCTGACGCTTGACTTCAAGCGCCTTGACGTCGCCTTCGACGTCGCGCAGCGTGTGAGCCAGCGCCATATTCTGGCCGGCAATTCGCGCGAACTGCAGCGTGACGAGTGCGAGAAACACACCGGCGATGCCGAGGGCACCGATCCGACCGATCAGTCGAATGACTCCGGTGTGGCGTTTCACGGCGCTTGGGCAACCGATGCGGAGCGGTCGCGCTGCCAACTGCCGATGCTCCGGTATTTTTCGTACCGCGCAGCGATCAGCTCCTCGCTGCTCGAGGCGGTGAGTCTGGCGATTGCGCCATCGACCGTGTCGAACACGCGAGCGATCACGCCCGCGGCATCGCGATGCGCGCCGCCGAGCGGTTCTGGGATGATTTCGTCGACGATCTTGAATCCGAGCAAATCGGCGCTCGTCAATTTGAGACGTTCTGCGGCTTCATCAGCTTTGCTGGCATCACCCCAAAGAATCGCCGCACAGCCCTCGGGTGAGGCGACGGAATAGGTGGCGTTCTCGAGCATCATGACGCGATCGGCGATGCCGAGCGCGAGCGCTCCGCCGCTGCCGCCTTCGCCGATGATCGTCGCGACGACCGGCGTGCGCGCTTGCGCGAATGCATAGAGCGCCATGGCGATGGCTTCGGACTGCGCGTGTTCTTCGGAGGCGATGCCGGGATCGGCGCCCGAGGTATCGATCAGCGTCACGACGGGCAACTTCAAATGTTCGGCGAGTTTTACCAGGCGAGTTACCTTGCGGTACCCCTCCGGTGTGACCATTCCGAAGTTGCGCTTTACTTTATCCTTGACGTCGCGGCCCTTTTCTTGGGCCATGATCATCACGCGCCGCCCGCGCAGCTTCGCAAAACCACAAATGACGGCGGGGTCGTCGCGGAAGTGGCGGTCGCCGTGCAGTTCGTCGAACGCATCGAGCGCGGCGATGTAGTCGCTCGCGATCGGGCGTTTCGGATGGCGCGCCATATTTACGCGCTGCCACGGCGTGAGCGAACCGAAAATTTCTCGAAGAATCTGCTGGTATTTAGCTTCGAGCGCGCAGATTTCGGTCGAGAGATCGACGGGCTGATCTTGCGCGTGTTTGCGCAGATCGGCGATCCGTTCTTCGAGTTGCGCGAGCGACTTCTCGCGTTCGACGATCACGTTCATGCGTGCACGCCGTTCGAGCGGCCGTTTGCGGCAAGGCTCGCGTTCGAACCGTAGTCCAGCAAGCGGACGAGCTGATCGCGCAAGGCGCCGCGCTCGACGACGAGATCGATCGCGCCGCGTTCGAGCAAGAACTCAGCCGTTTGAAAATTGTCGGGCAGCTTCTGGCGCACGGTCTGTTCGATCACGCGGCGGCCGGCGAAGCCGATTGCGGCGCGCGCTTCGGCGACGATGATGTTGGCCTGGAACGCAAACGATGCGGACACACCTCCCGTAGTCGGATCGGTGAGGACCGCAACATAAAAATTGCCGGCTTCGATAAAGCGGCGCACCGCAAGCGTCGTTTTCGCCATCTGCATGAGCGCGAGCATGCCTTCTTCCATCCGTGCGCCGCCCGAGGCGGTGAAGATGATGCACGGCACGTGCCGGTCGCGCGCGAGCTCGAAAAGCAGCGCGATACGCTCGCCGACGACCGTCCCCATCGTACCACCGCGAAAGTTGAAATCCATCACGCCAAGCGCCACCGGGAAGCCGCCGATCTCACCGAAGCCGCAGACGACGCCTTCGGTGAGATGCGATTTTTCACGATCGCGTTCGAGTTTGGCCGGATACGCCGTTTTATCGACCCAGCCGAGCGGATCGCGCGGTGAGATGTCGGCGCCGATCTCGTTGAAGTCGTTATCGACGAGCATACTGATGCGGTCGAATGCGTGCATCCGAAAATGGTGTTGGCACTTCGAGCACACGAATTGATTTGCAGCAAGATCTTTGCGGTACAGCATTTCACCGCACTTCGGACACTTCGTCCAAAGCGCCGCGTCCTGCGTCGTAACGTCGCGATTCTTGCGAATTCGCAGCCATTCGGGCATTGCCATTAGCGTTTGCCCCCGGCGAACTTCAGGGCATAGATGCGTCCGAGCTGGCGGAGATAATTCACGATCTCTTTTTGATTGAGTTTCGACTCACCGACGATCCGGTCCGTGAAAACGTACGGAATCTCGATCACGCGGCCGTAGTGCGCCTTCGCGATCACTTCGAGACCGATCTTGAAGCCGATCGGATCGAGCTCCACGCCGGTCAGCGCGTCGCGCTTGATGAGGAAGAAACCGGAAGTAATATCGCGCACCGGTGTGAGCGGCTTTGCAAGCGCGATGGCGACGAGCGAGGTGATCTTGCGCTTCAGCGGCCAGTTTTCGATGCCGCCGCCGGGAACGTAGCGCGACCCGATCGCAAGGCCGTAGCCGTCCTCGAGCGCCTTGACCATCCGCGGAACGATGTTGGCATCGTGCGAGAAATCGGCATCCATCGCGCCGACCGCTTCGGACTCGGGTCGCGCGAATGCCCAGCCGTCGATGACGCCCGAGGAAAGACCGAGCTTGCCCGGTCGATGCAGACAGCGCACCGGATACGACTCGGCGAGCCGATCGACGATCGCGCCGGTGCCGTCGGGAGAGTTGTCATCGACGACGATAATTTCGCCATCGAGATTGTTCTTCTTGAAGATCTCGTCGAGCGTGGTGATCAGCCGTTCGATACCGCCGGCTTCGTTATAGGTGGGAACGACGAGCGAGAATTTCACGTGAGCTTGTGCACCGTTGGGAATCGCGATGCATCGAAGTCGACGAGCGAGGCGTAGAACGCGGGGTCGGCGTTCATCAACACCACGCCGCGTTCGTCGATCGTCATCACTTCGTTTGCGGGCAGCGACACGGGAACGGGGCGTCCGCTCCAATCGACAACGATGAGCGCAGCCGAGCGCGTTTCGCCCTCCGCGTAGACGGCAAGAACGGCGCCGACATGCGTCTCCCCGCAGAGAACGGCGGTGCCTTGGGTCAGATTCTCAAGTGTGCGTGGCATGGACCGGACCGAATACGCCTCTCGTGCGCTGCTTTCCCGTGAAATCATGTGGCGTTCGACTCATCGAGGGCTCGCCGAATCGCCGGTTCGTCGGCCGCGATCGCACGCAAGATGCGCACGAGCAAGTCTTTTGCACCGCGCAGTTCGTAAAAATGTCCGTCCAGCGCTTCGTTGAGCAGCGTATTCATGCTTTTGCGCTCCCGATCGGCCCGAACTTTCAGCTCCTCATAGAGCTTGGGCTCGAGCCGTGCGGCAAAAGCACGCAGATCATCGCTGGACCTGACCGTTGGCACCGGAGCTCGTTTTCATGATATCAACGTGATATCACTTTAATAGGCCGACTCCTGCTGGAAACGCGAAACACCGGGCGCAAACCGCGTCCGGCGTATTGGGGTCGAGAGCGCTCTTCGAGTGGGTTACATTTCTCCGCGCGCGTACGCGACGAACGCAAGGATCGCAAGCGCAGCGGTTTCCGTGCGCATGATGCGCCGGCCGAGCGAAATCGGTTTTGCGCCGACCCGGCTCGCACGCTCGACTTCATCGGCTGAGAAACCGCCTTCCGGGCCGATGACGAACATCACGCGCTTTGCCGACTCGAGCTCGGCCGGAAGCCACGAGCGAAGTTCCGTCGGATCGGCGAGTTCCCACGGCAGATATACACGATCGTACTGCGCGAACGTTGCGATCAGCTGATCCCACGATGCAATCGGCGCGACCGTGGGAATCGACGTCCGGCCGGATTGCTGCGCGGCGGATTTGGCAATGCGTTGCCAGCGCTCGATCTTGTGATCGCCGGTGCGTTCGCCGACGACGCGGAAACTTCGCACCGGCACGAACGCCGCCGCGCCGAGTTCCGTGCATTTCTCGACAATCAGATCCATTTTGGATCCTTTGGGAATGCCTTGCGCGATCGTAATCGCGAGCTCCGATTCCACCGGACCGCGATCGAAGATCGCATCGAGCTTCGCATCGACACGACGATTGTCGACCGTAAGCGTCGCCGCGTACGCCGTGCCTGACGAATCGACGATCTGCACGCGATCGCCCGTCGCTTTCCGTAAGACCGTCGCCAGTTTGCGCGCGTCATCATCGGCGAGCACAAGCACGTCACCAACGGCGTGAATTCCCTCAACGAAGAAGCGGTCGCGCAACCGCTATTCGGCCTTGAACGCGTCTTTGACGCGCTCAAAGAACGACTTCTCATCCTCGACGCGGCTGCCGCCGAGCGCCGCGAGTTCTTCGAGCAGTTCTTTCTCACGACGCGAGAGTTTCTGCGGCACGAGCACGTGTACCGTAACGAGTTCATCGCCGCGCTGCGTTCCGCGCACGCTCGGCATCCCGCGACCGCGCAGACGATACGTCGCGCCGGTCTGGGTGCCGGCCGACAGCGTAAGCGGCAGGTCGCCTTCGAGCGATGGTACGGAAATTTCGCCGCCGAGCGCCGCTTGCGTGAACGCGATTGGCACGTCGACGTAGATATCCATCCCGTCGCGGCGGAAACGCGCGTCGCGCTTGACGCTCAAATAGATATAGAGATCGCCATCCTTGCCGCCGCGCATGCCGCCCTCACCGCTGCCGGTGATGCGAATGCGGCTGCCGTCGTCGACGCCCGCGGGAATCTTGACGGTCATCGTCTTCTCGGCCTCGGTGCGTCCGCGCCCGCCGCACGTGTGGCAGGGTGTGGGAATCATCTGACCGTCGCCGCCGCACTTCGTACACGCGGTCTGCGTGACGAACTGGCCGAGCGGCGTTTGGCGGACCTGACGCATCGCCCCCGAGCCGCCGCATCGATCGCAGGCCGAGATCAGCGTGCCGGGTTCGGCGCCGCTGCCTTTGCACGTCGCACACGACGCCAGGTGATTGAACGAAATCTCGCGCTGCGTTCCGGTGAATGCCTCGGCGAGCGTGATCTCCAGATCGTACCGCAGATCGCTGCCGCGCGCGGGACCGTTGCGCCGCTGCTGCTGCTGCGCTCCCGCACCGCCGCGCGCCGCACCGAAGAACATGTCGAAAATGTCACCGAAGCCTTCGCCTCCGCCGAATCCGCCGAAGTCTTGAAATCCGCCGCCCCCGGCGTTCGACGCCGCGTGTCCGAAGCGGTCGTAGTTCGACCGCTTCTGGGGATCGCTGAGCACTTCGTAGGCTTCGTTGATCTCTTTGAATGTGTTCTCGGCCGTCACTTTGTCGGCAGCGACGTCGGGATGGTGGACGCGCGCGAGACCGCGGTAGGCGCGCTTGATATCAGCCTCGCTCGCGTCGCGAGCGACGCCGAGGGTCTCGTAATAGTCCGTAGGCATCAGCGGATCTCGACGTTATCCAAATAGGCGCCGAGTGAATCGGCGGTTCCGGTAGCGAGCGCCATTAGGCGGCCGTACGGCATCCGGCGCGGCCCGAGGATCGCGAGAACGCCGACCCCGCGGTCGCCGAATTTATACGGCACGGTGACAAGGCTGCATTCGGCCATTTCGTCGGAACCGAGTTCGTGGCCGATCTTGATGGTCGCGGCCTCCGTGTTCATCGAGTCGGCGATGAGATCGTACAGGGTCTTCTGCTCCTCGATGATGCGTAAGATCGAGCGCAACTTGCGCAAGTCATGGAATTCGGGTTGGTCGAGCAAGTTTTGCGTGCCCGCTGTTGCCAGCGCCGTCTCTTCACTTCGACGCGCGCCGTAGAACGCGGATTCCACCGCCAGGCGCACATCGTCGCCTAACCGCTGAGCGGCCACAACGGATGCAAGCGTCGCGCGATCGATATCGCCCATCACTTTGCCGTGGAGTTCGGCGTTGAGGGCATTCGAGAGCCGGGTGAGATCGTCGGCACTCACGCTGCTCGTCCACTCGAACGACATCTGCGATGCAACGCCGATCGACGTCACGATCACCGCAAGCCCGCTACGTTCGCCAAGCCAGATGAGCTGGATGTGGCGGAAGATATGCGTGTCGCGGGCGGGGGCAAGCGCGAAGGCAACGTTGCGCGAGAGACCCGAGAGCAAGCGCGAGGTCTGCTCGATCACGCCGTCGAGTTCACGGCTGGCTTCGCGGAATTCGTCGCGAATGCGCCGGGTCTCGTCATTGGCAAGCGACTCGGGGGCCATGAGCTGATCGACGTAGGTTCGGTAGCCCGCATCGGAGGGGACTCGGCCGGCCGAGGTGTGCGGCTGAACCAAATAGCCGAGCGCCTCGAGTTCCGCCATCTCGTTGCGGATGGTCGCCGAACTGACACCGAGATTATACTTCTGGGTGAGCGTGTTCGATCCAACCGGTTCGGCCGTGGCAATGTACTCGTACACCACGGTCGCCAGAATGAATGCCTTACGCTTGTCGAGCTCGATTTTGTCGTTCATCGTTGTATTAGCAGTCGGCAGATCGGACTGCCAGAGTTAATCTCAAGAATACCATTCCGAAGGCCGGCGGTCAATGTATGCGGCCCCGCAAGGCGAAACCTGGCAGCATGACGCCGCTTGACTTGCGCTCCACCCGCCCGGCGCACGATCGACAAATTGCGCGCCGAGCTGCAAGGGGGCCACTTCGGTCCTTACCTCAACCACGACGCCGGCTTCAGCGCCTACGTCGTGCGACGCTTGGGCCTGGATATGGACGAATTCCGCCATGCGGTGGCGCGGGCCGCCGACGAAGCCGCGGTCGTCGCGTGGCTCGCTGCGCGCGTCGATACGAAAATCGCTCCTACGCTCAACACGTAACTCGAATCGTTCATCGTCGAGCGGATGTCTGCGGAAGATCGAGTGCTCGTACGCGAGCGTCATCCCCTGATGGCGGTGCGGCACGCCCCGAGCAAAATTCTTGACATCCTCGATGCCGACGACGCGCACAGCGCGCAATCCGCCTAACCCCCCTCGCCGGGCGAACCCAGCAAGCCGGAAAATTCGTCGTACGCCGTCTTGCCGATCGTCACGTACCGAACCGTACCGTTCGGACGCAAAAGAATGGTCGTCGGGATCGGCATCACACCATACTTCTTCCACACGACGTTTTCGCGATCGTCGACGAGCGGCAGATCGTAATGATGCGCCGCAAGGTATTCGCGCGCGCCGTCGCCTTCATTCGAGAGCGTGATGATCCGCACGCGCTCGCCGTAGGTGCGGCGAATCTTTTCAAATGTCGGGAGTTCTTCCGTGCATGGCTCGCAGTAACTCGCCCAAAAATTGATAAGCACGGGACGGCCCGCAAGCGCGGCAAGCGATGTCGGACCGGAACCCAAATCGAGCGTGAAGTTCGGCGGCGGTGCATCGTACTGCACGCCGGAAAGCCCGGTCGAGCGCTCCGCGTGACGGCGCGCATCGGCCCCCGCTGCAAGCGCGGCGGCCAAGAGCAGCGCGACGAGAGTTACGTGGCGACGACGCTGCGCGATCGGATGACCGTCATGTATTCGGAGAGGACGAACCCGAAGAACACGATGTTGGCGACAAGCGCTTCCCAGAGCGGCTGAATATTCACGATTCCGAAGGCCGGCACCATCACGTTTGCGATGAAAAACCAGACGCACAGCCCGTAGGTGCAGCCCCAAATGACCGAATACGGCGCGTGCCACATCGAGCGGAATTTGAGCGAGAGCACGCCGTAGATCAAGCCGAAGACGGCCGAGATGAGGAAGTGCATTCCGACACCCAGCGCAATTGCGACGCCGTTGTCGGGTGTCGCACGCGAGCCGATGACGCTCGAAGCGATGTCAGCGAAAAACCCGGCAAACGAGAAGTCGTGAAGGATAGCGACGCTCACGATCCCGTAAAAAACCGCGACGATTGCTCCGGCAAGTAGGCCGCCGTAGAGCCCGTCAAACCAACGGGCATGGACCTCATCGTTCATGTTTTCGTTTTCGGCCCCGGCAATGAAAGGTCATGGTGACGGTCGTTAAAAATTTCGCGGAATGACTTCCGGATCGTCCAACGCTATCGACGCCCTCTTCACTGAGGCTCGCGAGTTCCCACCTTCCGCAGCGTTTGCCGCCCAGGCCAACGCCCAGCCTGGCATTTATGAAGACGCCGAACGGGATCCCGAAGCCTACTGGGACGGCTGGGGGCGCAAGCTCAGTTGGATGAAGCCCTACACCAAGGTGCTCGAGTGGAACGAGCCCTTCGCAAAGTGGTTCGCCGACGGCGAACTCAATGCGTCGGTCAATGCGCTGGACCGCCACGTCCAAGCCGGCCACGCCGCGAGGGTCGCGTATTTTTTTGAAGGCGAGCCGGGCGACCGCTGGACCGTGACCTACGGCCAATTGCTCGATGAGGTTTGCCGCTTCGCGAACGGCCTGCGTAAGCTCGGGGTAAAGAAAGGCGACCGCGTCGCAATCTATATGCCGATGATCGTGGAACTCCCGATCGCGATGCTCGCCTGTGCGCGCATCGGCGCCGCACACTCGGTCATCTTCGGCGGCTTCTCCGCCGACTCGATCGTCGATCGCGTGAACGATTCGGATTGCGTCGCGCTCATCACCGCCGACCAAGGCTGGCGCCGCGGCAAAAAGATTCCGCTGAAAGCGATCTGCGATGAGGCGGCGGCCAAAGGCATGCCGTCGCTCAAATCGGTCATCGTCGCAAAGCGCGTCGGCGATCCGGTGGCGATGGTCGACGGCCGCGATCACTGGTGGGACGATGTCGTACGCGATCAGCCTTCGACATGCGAGCCGGAACGGATGAACGCTGAAGACTTGCTGTTTCTTTTGTATACCAGCGGTACGACGGCCAAACCCAAAGGCATTAAACACACGACGGGCGGCTATCTCACGGGCGTTACCTCAACGCTCAAGCTCGTCTTCGACCTCAAAGAAGAGACGGATATCTTCTGGTGCACGGCCGATCTTGGCTGGGTGACCGGACACTCTTACGCGCTTTACGGTCCGCTATGCCTCGGCGCGACGAGCTTGCTCTATGAGGGCACGCCGGACTTCCCCGATAAGGACCGCTTCTGGGATTTGGTCGAGCGCTATAAAGTTACGATTCTCTATACCGCACCCACCGCAATTCGAACGTTCATGAAGTGGGGCACGGAGTACATCGAAAAACACGACCTCACATCGCTGCGTCTCTTGGGCTCGGTCGGCGAACCGATCAATCCTGAAGCGTGGATGTGGTATCACGAGCACATCGGCGGCGGAAAGGTGCCTATCGTCGATACGTGGTGGCAGACGGAAACGGGATCGATCATGATCTCGCCGCTGCCGGGGCTCACCACGACGATGCCGGGCAGCGCGACGAAACCGCTGCCGGGGATCGGCGTCGACATCGTCAACGAAGCGGGTGAATCGCAGCCGCTCGGCGGCGGCGGATACATCGTGCTCACGCGCCCCTGGCCCTCGATGCTGCGCGGCATTTGGGGCGATGACGAACGCTACGCAAAAACGTATTGGGAAAAATTCCCACAGCGCTATCTTGCGGGCGACGGTTGCCATCGTGACGAGCGCGGCAACTACTGGTTCATGGGCCGCATCGACGATGTAATGAACATCAGCGGACACCGTATCTCGACGGCGGAAGTCGAATCGGCTCTGGTCGATCATCATGCTGTCGCCGAAGCTGCGGTCGTCGGCAAAAACGACGACATGACGGGTCAAGCGATTTGCGCCTTCGTCTCACTCAAAGCGGGCGTCGAGCCGAGCGACGAACTCAATGCAGAACTGCGGAACCATGTTGCGGTAAAGCTCGGCAAATTCACGCTGCCAAAGTCGCTCACGTTCACGCAAGAACTTCCCAAGACACGCTCGGGGAAAATCATGCGGCGCCTGCTCCGCGATATCGCCGAGGGTCGAACGCTCGGCGACACGACGACGCTCGCCGATTCGACGGTGGTGCTCGATCTTCAGGAGCGCGCAAAAGCCGACGCGCACAGGGAAGAGTAATGCGAAAGCGCTAGGTCGGGCTGGGTTCCGGCGAGGGTGACATCGCAGTATTCGGCGCTGGAGTCTGCTGGCTGTTCGGAGGGGTCGTTACCTTCGAACCCGGCGTATTTTTGGAAAACTCAATCGCCCGCGAACATCGCCTTCGTAATCGGGCGGGCGCCCAATTCGATGTCGCCGACCGACACGGCGGGATATCCGATCTTCTTCGTGCCGCTTTCCGTCCATGAATCCGCCAGCGAGTCGCGCAGCATAGTGGCGCCAGCTGCCAAGCGGTCGAGAATCAAGTTCAGCGCGTCTGCAGAATGCCCGTCGATCGCACCGGCGGCATCGAGCGCATAGACGCGCGGCATGAATGACAGCGTCGTCGTGAGATAGGCGGCGACATGCGCTTCGTACGTCCCGGTCCAGTGCGTGTAGGGCGACATGCGCGCGCTGACGAGGGCTTGCGTTGCACCGCTGGCTCGCACGAGGGCGGTCTCGAAGCGCCCATGCGGATCGCGCGCAAGGTTCGGATATTTTTCTTTCCAACCGTTGAAGTGGATCGAGACGTGGAGCGGCTGACTTGCATCGCCGACGAAATGACTCCAGTAGCCGATATCGCGCAGCGTCAGCGTTTCGCGCAGCGTTTTCTCGAACGCAAAGAAGGCGCGGTCACCCGCACTCGCGGCGTGCGCGGCACCGTACGCGAAGACGCGCCAGTACGCAAAGTCGGTTGTGATCTGCTGGTATCCGTCGATCAACTCGTACGGCAGAAAGCCCATCTTGTATTGATCGGTACCGGCAGCGCGCAACGCCGTATCGAAGGCTTCGCGAGAAGGCGGAAGCGCCGCAAGCGCGAGACCGCCGACGGTGCCGTCGTCGGCAAGATCGACGTAATGCCCCGGATCGTCATCGGAATTCCACGTACGTCCCGAACTTTTGAGGCGGTCGGCCTCCGGTCCGAGATCGCCGACTTCCGCAACGGCGGCGGCCGATCGCAGAAAGTCCGGCAACTCTTGCGGAAGCGCGGCCTCGCCGCTGGTGCTGATCAAACGGTGGCCGAGCGCGCCCCACGCAAGCGCAGAAGTCACCGAAGCTGAGAACATGATGAGAACGAAAGCGGCCGCACGTATCATGCGGCCTGCTTCGTCATCGTGCGGAGAGATCGTCTTTCGCGGCGCTCGAGGTCTCGATCGTGATCGAATGCACGCGGCGGATATTTTGGTAGGCGCCGCACTCGCAGGCGACCCAGTCCTCGAAGATCGCGCGTTCGCCGTCGCGACGATACATGTAGCGAGCCTCGCTATGCGTTGCTTCGAGCGTCTTCCCGCAGTGCCAACAAACCGGCGCCTTCGTGCCATCGTGTAGTGGTGTGAATCGTATGCGGTCCATACTCTATTAAACGCTTCAAATCCCAAAAAGGCGTGTGAGCGTCCGCATAGTGCGCCAAATTCTAACCTTCTGGTAACTAACCGAAGAGCTCGTCGAGTTCGCGCAGATCATCGATTCGTTTGAACGGCGGCAACGCATCGACGATCGTTGCGCCGTAGCGCATACCAAGCGCGCGTCCGTCGAGTAAGACGATCAGGCCGCGGTCGGCTTTGGACCGGATCAAGCGACCGAAGCCCTGTTTCAAGCGCACGATGGCGCTTGGAATCATGTAGTGTTCGAAACTCGACTTCCCGCGCGCTTCGAGCGCCGCAAGTCGCGCTGCAACCAGCGGATCGGCAGGCGAGGGAAACGGCAAGCGGTCGATGATGACGCACGAGAGCTGATCGCCCACAACATCGATGCCCTCCCAGAACGTCCCCGTCGCAAAGAGCACCGCGTTCTTCGTTGTGCGGAACCAATCGAGGAGCGCCGCTCGCGGCAAGTCACCTTGCACTTTTGCCGGATACGGCAACCCGTCGCGCACCAGTGCGTAGACTTCGTGCAACCGCGCGTACGAGGTGAAGAGAATAAACGCGCGGCCGCGCGTGCGATCGAGGCACTCCTCGATGATGGGTGCCGCCGCGCGCGCGAACGACGGCGTCTTGGGGTTGAGCGAGGGCGGTGCGAGATAGAGCCGCGCCTGCACGCGATAGTCGAAGGGCGAGGGCGCGATCAACTCTTGCGCTTCATCGACACCGAGCTGTTCGCGAAAGAACGCAAACGACGTCCCCTCGGCGATCGTGGCGCTCGTCAACACGACGCTCTGCGTTCGCCCGAAGAGCGTACCGCGTAAAAATGGCGCGATGTCGAAGGGCGCGGCATTGATTGCATACCGTCCGTCGTCACCGCGCTCGACCCACGCGACGGCGTCGATTTGATCTGCGGGAACGGCGGATTCCTCGATTGCGGTATGCTCGATGCGATCGACCGTCGCAATGTGGGCGACGATGCCGCGCATCGCAAGATCCCTGCGGCGCTCGGATTCGGCTTCGTTTTCGGTCTTGCGGCGCAGCGCCGTCTGCCAATTCGCGTGCAGCCAATTCTCGAGCGTGTAGAACGCTTCGCGCACCTCGCCGAGAACCGTCGTGATCCCCTCGTTCGCCCGCACCGGATAGCGTTCGCCCGGTACGCGCGCGAGCGCCGAGGTGAGGCGGCGCATCATCTCATCGATCTGTGCGTCGTACGAGGCCGGGAGATGGTACGTCCGGTGCAGCCGGCGCATCATGCGAGCGACGGATGCGGGCGAGAGCGACGCGGTCATCGCCGAGGTCGCGTAGCGTTCGGCTTGGTGGGCTTCATCGAGCACCACGTAATCGTACGCGGGCAGCAGTTGGCCACCCATCGCAAGATCGAGAAAGAACAGCGCGTGATTGACGACGACGATGTCGGCGAATTTTGCCGCATCGCGACGCGCGAAAAAGTGGCAGTCCGAAAAACGGTCGCAGAATTCGCCGACGCAGTCATCGGCATCGGCATCGAGCTGCTCCCAGTCATCGCCGCGCGGCGTGAAATCGAGTTCGCTGCGGTCACCCGTCGTCGTTACATCCGCCCACGCCCACAGACGTTCCATCGAGGCACTCGATGCGACGAGCTTGTCCGCGCTCAGGCGCTCGTACTTCGCCTTGCACAAATAGTGATTGCGGCCTTTGAGCAAGACGACGCGGGCGTCGATGCCCAGGGCCTTCGTGACGAGCGGAATGTCTTTTCGCACGAGCTGCTCTTGCAGCGCGATCGTGCCCGTCGAGATAACGACCTTCTTGCCCGAGCGAAGCGCCGGAACGAGATACGCAAGCGACTTCCCGACGCCCGTGCCCGCCTCGACGACCGTGTGCGCACATTCGAGAAAGCCGCGTTCGATCAGTTGCGCCATCTGCACTTGACCCGGACGCGCTTCGAACCCCGGCAGCGCCGTTGCGATCGGGCCGTCCGGCCCGAAGGTTTGCTCGATCGAGTCGAGACTCACGCGTGCGGCGCGTCCACGACTTCGCCCTCGATCGGTTCGTTTGGATCTTCGGCGAGCGCCGTGCGGCGCGGGATCATGAAGAGCACGTACCCGGCAAATACACCGCTGATCAAACCGCCGATGTGACCGGCGTTCGAGACGATGCCCGAGAGCAGCGTAAAGCCCAGCACCAAGTTGATGACGATGATCGGAACGGTCTGCTGGACGAGATAACGCCCACGTTCGCCCATGCGCAGACCCGCAGCGAGCATCGCGCCGAAGAGGCCAAAGATAGCACCGCTCGCGCCGATCGTCGGAATGGCATAGCTGAAGTGATACACGGCATACGCGGAACCGAGAATTGCCAAGAGATAGATGATGATGTAGCGCGTGCGTCCGAAGATGACTTCGACGAACGAGCCGACTTGATAGAGCGCAAACATATTGGTTGCGATGTGGAGGATGTTTGCATGCACGAATGCGGCGGTAAACGCGCGCCACCACTGGCCGTGATCGACCGCCGGACCGTAGAGCGCGCCGTAATTGATCAGCGACGGGTCGCTCGTATACGCGCCCGTGAAATACATATATGCGAAGATGAGCACGTTGATCGCGATGAGGCTTTTGGTAAGCATTACGCGCTGTGCAGCGCCGAGCTCGTCTCGATGACGGTCACCATGCGTGCGAGTTCGAGCGAAATCGCGTGCGAGGTTCCCTCGATGTCGACCGTCACCGGGCCGCCCAGCGGCGCCTTCTCGGTAATCACGATCGATGCACCCGGACGCATCCCGATCTTTCCGAGGTACACGAGCATCTCGGGGACTTCTTCGGTCACGCCGTTGATGTGCGCGTGCGCGCCGACCTCGACTTGCGCCAGAGGCACACCAAGACGCACCGGATCGGAGAGGTCGGCGGGCGGGATGGGGTGACCGTGCGGGCACGCCTTGGGGTCGCCGAGCACCGCGATGAGTCGTTCTTCGACGCGCGCACTGATCGCGTGTTCGAGTCGACACGCTTCGGCATGAACTTCTTCCCACGGCATGCCGAGCATGTCGGTGAGAAAACACTCGGCCAGGCGATGGCGGCGCAGCACGCGCACCGCGACTTCGAGCCCCTTACGCGTGAGCTTCGCTGCACCGCGCGCACGGTGATCGATATAGCCGTCCGAGGCGAGCTTCTTGAGCATGCCAGAGACCGAGGCGGGCGCGACGCCGAGTTCGGAGGCGAGCGCCGAAGTCGTCACCCCCGGGCCCTCGCGTTCGAGCCGGTAGACGGCCTCGAGATACTCTTCCGTCGATTCATCGAAGTGGGTGTGGCCGGGCATTTCTCAGACTTCGACGACGCGGGCCGCCGCCCCGTCGAAGGCCGCGTGGAGTCGCGCCTTGGTTTGGGCATCGGCAAAGCTCGCGCCGATCGCGTTGCGGGCGAAGCGCAAGAGGGTCGAGTGACCGAGTTTCTGCTCGACGAAGCGGTATTCGGCGAGAAGTGACGTGCCGAAGAGCGCCGGATCGTCGGCATCGATCGTGACGATCACCCCGGCGGCATCGAGCGCTCCCATCGGGTGATCGAGGTGCGCGGGGGCAGCGCCCGTGAGGTGGTTCGAGGTCGGGCAGACTTCGATTGGGATCTTCCGCTCGGCGAGCAGAGCGACGACGCTGGGATCCTCGATCGCGCGCACGCCATGACCGATCCGCTCGGCACCGAGGTCCTCGATGGCGGAGCGGACGCTGGCGGCACCCGCGGCCTCGCCAGCGTGCACGACGCCGTGCAGCCCGGCCGCGCGCGCACGCGCGTAGCTCTCGACGTAGAGGCTCGGCGGGAAGTTGGCCTCGTCGCCCCCGAGGCCAACGGCGATGACCCCGAGGTCGCGCATGGCAACGGCGATCTCGGCCGTCTGCAGCGCACGCTCGGCGCCGAAGTTCCGAGTGAGGTCGCAGATCATCCGCACGTCGATCCCGTGTTCCGCGTTCGCACGGTCGAACGTGCCACGTAGCGCAGCGAAGGTCGCGCGCACGTCGAGGTCCTTGTGAAAGTACGTCCAGACCGACGGCGAGACGAACACTTCGGCATAGCGCACGCCCTCGGCGACGGCAACCGAGACGTAGTCCTCGGCGAGTCGCGCGAAGTCGGCGGGCTCGGCGAGTGCCTTACACACCTCGGCAAAGAGCAGCAAGAAATCGCGGAACGTCGCAAAGTCGTACGCTTCTTCGATCGGCACGAGTGCGCGGGCACCGATCTCCACACCGTGACGCGCGGCGAGGTCGCGGAAGGTCGCCGCGCGCAGTGTCCCTTCAAGGTGGCAATGGAGCTGAACCTTGGGCAATGCAAGCAGCTCGGCATCGGTCATTCTGGATTGATTCACAAAATCGTTTGACAGTGCCTAGTGCGCCGTCGTATACTCGGAGGCGCCGACGCGGGGTGGAGCAGTCCGGTAGCTCGTCGGGCTCATAACCCGAAGGTCACAGGTTCAAATCCTGTCCCCGCAACCACATAACGGGTTCGGAAAGTGAAAGCTTTCCGGACCCGTCTCTTTTTCCTCGGATGAGCGAGGCCGATCGGCCTTACATCACTTTGCCGGAGCGAGATATGGAGCGATCGCGGGACTCGTCTCCACGCTTCCCTCGTAGGTCGGCGCGTGTCGGACGTGGGTTGCGCGCTCGTAGGCTGCACCGATCGCGAGTAGGCGATCTTCCGTCCACGCACGACCGATGAACGAGATGCCGACCGGCAATCCCATGACGTAACCCATCGGCACCGTCAGATGCGGGTAGCCTGCGACGGCCGGCAGCGATGAGGAATCACCCGAACTGTGATCGCCCGTGACCACATCGGTGCGATACGCCGGGCCGTAGCTCGGGCTAATCAGCGCGTCAAGATTGTTCTCACTGATCAGTTTGTCGATACCCTCGGCGCCGGCGAGGCGCTTTGCTTCATCGTGCGCTTTGATGTACTTGGGATCGTCCAGGCCGCCAAGCTTTTGTGCGCGGTTGAAGTACTCTTGTCCGAAGAGGCTCAGTTCGCGCGGATGGCTATTGTTGAACGCGATGAGATCTGCGAGCGTCCGCGACTTCACCGTCATCGGCGTCGTTGCCAAGTACGCGTTGAGGTCGGTTTTGAGTTCGGTCGCGAGCACCGTATCTTCGTAGTCGCCGAGTTTCGAATCGGGTTTATAGTCCTTGAGCACGATCACCGTCGCGCCTTGCGCTTTGAGCAGCGCGACAGCATTCGCAAAGACCGCATCTTCGCGCGGGTAGCCGGTGTGCGAGGCGAAGCTCAATAAGCCGAGTCGTTTGCCTTTGAGCGATGCGCCTTTGAGCGCGGCGAGATAGTTTTTCTTGTGCGCGTCGGCGTCTTTGGTCGCAACGTCAGCCGGATCGCTCCCGGCAAGTCCTTGCAACAACGTTGCGACATCGGCGACGCTGCGGCCCATCGGCCCCGGCGTATCTTGTGTATGTGAGATCGGAACGACGCGCGTACGCGAGACCAAACCCACGGTGGGTTTGAGTCCGACCAGACCGTTGAGCGCGGACGGGCACGTGATCGAACCGTCAGTTTCCGTGCCGACGCCGACCGCTGCGAGACTTGCGGCGATCGATGCGCCCGTCCCCGCGGACGAGCCGCACGCGTTGCGGTCGAGCGCGTATGGATTTTTCACCAGGCCGCCGACCGAGGACCAGCCGCTGATCGAATGCGTCGAGCGAATGTTAGCCCATTCCGAGAGATTCGTTTTGCCAAGGATGATCGCGCCCGCGGCTTTGAGCCGCTTGACGAGCGGAGCGTCGCGATGCGTCACGTTCATCGCAAGGGCATCCGAACCGGCGGTGGTCGCGGTGCCGTCGTCCGATTCGATATTATCTTTGATCAGTACGGGAATGCCGTGCAACGGCCCGCGTACGCGGCCGGCCCGACGCTCGGCATCGCGTGCGCGCGCATCGGCGAGCGCGTGCGGATTGAGCGCGATAATGCTGTGCAGTGCGGGGCCGCTGCGATCGATCGCCGCAATGCGCGCGAGATACGCCCGCACGAGCGCCTGTGAGGAAACGGTCCCAGCGGTCAAATCCGCCTGAAGTTGCGCGACGGACTTTTCTTCAACGGGATACGTCGCGGCGGACGCCGCTGCGAGGCCTGTGCAAAACAACGCAAGCGCAGTAGCGCTTGCGAGAACGATCTTTTTCAAGTAATCAGCTCCGGGAGAGGTTGTGAGACTCTTCCATGAGCGGAGGCGAGTTCTTTTTTCCGGATCCTTATTGCGGCGCGCCGCAGTAACTCGAAAGCACGTCTTTGACGTCGCTCGAAAATCGGCTGCCATCGGGGCGCGAATAGGTGATGCGTTCCATCCCGGTGCCATCGGCGATCACCGTGACGCTGAAGAGGGTCTTCTTCGAATCGCCCATCGCCATTTCAAAGAGATGCGCCTTGCGGCCGTCGCACGTCGAGTCTTTATCGAGACCGAAGTGCAGCTTGCTGTCGGTCGCGTTCTTGCGAATGACGCCAATGGCATCATCGAAGCTCGTCGCGGTATCGGCGATGATCGAAAGCACCTCGTTTGAACCGGGCGCCTTCCAGACGTCCTGGGTGCGCCCGCCGCCGCCCTGGGCGATGACGTCATGATTCCAACCGCTCGGACCCCCGAATGACTTGGCGGCTCCGGCGGCCAGCGGCAACGCGAAGAGCCCACACCCGAGAAAGATCGCTAGACGGTAGAAACGCATGCCTCGTATGATGCGGCTTGACGAACCATCCAGTCATCCGACAATTGTCGGAGTCGGGGCCGACATCATTCGACAAGGGGCGGGAACTTTATTGAAGGACGAGAGTTGCGGCGAGGAGCGCGAGCGGCATCGCCACGAGGCCGATCCGCACGAACATCCAGGCATCCATCGGGACGTTGGCCCGCCGCAGGGCGTTCATCCAAAGAATCGTGGCAAGCGACCCGGTGACCGAGAGATTTGGACCGAGGTCGACCCCGATGACCCCCGCGCGAACGAATGTGTCGTGTCCGTGCAGCGATGCAGCAGCGGCGCGCATCGCCAGCCCCACCGGCAAGTTATTCGCAACGTTCGAGAGTACGCCGACGCTCGTTGCTCCCGCAAGATTGGCAAGGACACGCGGCAGATGCACGAGCGAGTCGAAGAAACCTTCGGCAAGATGCAGCGCCCCACTTGCCGTAAGCGCGTCGACGAGGACGAACAGGCCGGCAACCAGACCCAAGATGGGAACGTCGATCCCGCTCAGCATGCGCGCACCCAGCCGCACATCGCCCAGCACGCTGAGCACGAGCGCCGCTGCGCCGCACGCAAAGGTGACAAGACCGACCGGCCAGCCGAGGCATGAGGCGAGCACGAGTACGGATGCGGCAAAAGCGATGACGATTGCCGTCCGTTTTTGCGCGACGTCCAGCGTCGGAAGCGTTTGGGAATCCGCCATTTCGCCGCGTAGATCGACGCGTGAGAGAAACCGAATCACTGCGAAGGTGACGACGATCGCCGCAAGCGAGGGCAGCGCGAAAGGAACGATCCATGCAAGCAACGTCGGCAGCTTCGTGCCATAGATGACGAGGTTCGCCGGATTGGAGATCGGCAGCACGAAACTCGCGGCGTTCGCGATGAACGCGCACGCGAAGAGATGCGGGAGCGGCGCCACGCGCGCACGCGCCACGGCGGCAGCGACGGCGGGCGTGAGCACGACGGCCGTTGCGTCGTTCGAAAAAAAGACGGTCACGAACGCACCGACGACATACACGATCGCAAAGAGGCGCGGACGCGATCCCCTGGCCGCTGCCACCGCGCGTGCGGCGAGCCAATCGAAAAGACCGCGCTGACGCGCGATCTCCGCGAGCAGCATCATGCCGGCCAAAAAGAAGTAAACGTCGTAACCACCGACGATCGCGCTCCATGCGGCGCGCACCGAAACCGCGCCGATCGCGACGAGCAGCGCGGCCGCAATACCAACGGGGATGACTTCGCGCACGTGCCAAGGGCGAACGAGCATGCACGCGATCGCCGCTAGGACGATCGCGTCGACCGCAAAATTTATGCGGTAACGGCTTTCGGGATCAACCCGAGTTCGACGCCGACGCGTTCGAACGCCGCAAGCGCGCGATCGAGATGTTCGGTTTCGAGCGCGGCACTGAGCTGCGTACGGATGCGCGCCGTGCCTTCCGGCACGACCGGGAAGCCGAAGCCCGTCACGAAAATGCCTTCTTTGAGCAGCTTGTCGCTCATCGCAATCGCAAACGACGTCTCGCCGACGATGATCGGCACGATGGCACTGGGACCGTCGAGCGGTTTGTAGCCGAGGCGTTTGAGACCGGCGCGAAAATACGCCGTGTTCGCGCGTAATTTCTCAACGAGCTGCGGCCGCTGCTCGAGAGCGTCGATGGACGCAAGCGAACTTGCCGCAACCGTCGGGGGAAGGGCGTTGGAGAAGAGTTGCGTGCGCGAACGCTGGATGAGCGTATCGATGAGCGCGCGGCTACCCGCGACGAATCCGCCGGCGGCTCCGCCGAGCGCTTTCCCAAGCGTACCGGTGATGATGTCGATCTGGCCTTCGAGTCCGTAGTGCTCGATCGTGCCTCGGCCCGTTTTGCCCATGACGCCGGTACCGTGCGAATCATCGACGATCGTGACCGCATCGTACTTCTTGGCTAGCGCGACGATTGCGGGCAGATTCGCAATCGAGCCTTCCATCGAAAACACGCCGTCGGTAATGATGAAGACCGGGCCATCGCCTTCTTTGTTCTTCAGCTTCTCTTCGAGTTCGGCCATATCGCTATGCTTGAAGCGCAGGCGCTTCGCATGCGAGGCGAGGCGGCAGCCGTCGATGATCGAGGCGTGGTTGAGCTCATCGCTGATGATGGTCGAGCCGGGGCCTGCGATCGTCGGCATGAGCCCCTCGTTTGCCGCCCAACAGGAGACATACGAAAGCGAGGCCTCCGTCGAAAGCAGCTCGGCAATACGGTCCTCAAGATCCCGGTGCACGTCGAACGTGCCGCAGATAAAACGCACCGAGGCCGTTCCGGCGCCGTATTTTTTCAGTCCGGCGATTCCGGCTTCAACGATAGCGGGGTCATCCGCGAGGCCCAGATAGTTGTTGCTCGAGAGGACGATGACGTCGCCCGCCTCTTCCATGTGCACCGAGGCCGCCATCGGCGAGGTCAGATGGCGAAGCGTTTTATACGTCCCCGCCTCTTTGAGGCGGTCGAGATCCGCGTTAAGCGCAGTTTGGAAAGCGGTATTCATAAAAACTTTCTAGTGAGGAAGCGACTGAACGACTATAAGACGATTCAAGATTGAGACCCGTTTCGACGATAGAACCTAAGCATGGTAGAAGCGACTGGGGCATTGGAATGCAAACTTTTGGATCGACGTTCGAGCGTCCCGCTTGCGCAAGCGCAGGTGACGATCGTGTGGCGGACGGGAAAGATGTCGATCATCGAGGCCGATCGGAACGGTCTCTTCCGGCTACAACTCCCTGAGGGCGTCTACGATCTGGCGATCGCGGCGCGCGGCTATCTCTCCCTCTTCGTGCGGGGTTTGGGGATTCTCGCAGGCCTCGAACAGCAGATCATGCGGGCCCTGATCCCCGGCGTCGGCCAAGCTCCCGCCGACGAACCGGCGACCGCGATCGGCGGCTACGTCGTCGACCGCCTCGGCTGCGCCGTCGCCAACATCACCGTCAATGCGCACGGCGAACGCGCGACCTACACGACGCGCACCGATCGCCAAGGTGCCTTCGTTTTGCACGGGGTCATCGCCGAGATGTACGACATCACGTTCAAAGCAAACGAACGCCCCGTACTGATCGAACACGTTCTCGTGCCCAACGCCAAAGAATTCGTGCGCCACGATTCGCGTTTAGTGAACCTCTAGCCGACGTCCATCACGATCTTGGCCGCCGCGCCGCTCTCCATGAGTGCGAAGGCATCGTCGTAGCCCGAGAACGGCACGACGTGCGTGATGATCGGACCCAAATCCACGCGGCCGCTCTTCACGAGCGCTTCGGTCTGATACCACGTCTCGAACATCTTGCGGCCGTTGATACCGAGGACGGTCAGGCCTTTGAAGATGATGCGCTCGGCAAGGTTGATACTGATATCGTCGGATGGAATACCGAGCAGCGCTGCGCGCCCACCATTGCGCACCATCGCAAGTCCCGCGTCGATCGCCGACCCGCTGCCCGACATTTCGAGCAAGACGTCCACGCCATCGCCGCCCGTCCGGCGCAGAATTTCATCGATCAAATTCGGATCGTCGGCAAGGAACGTCGCATCGGCGCCGACGCGGGCGGCCAGTTCTAATTTCGCCGGGTTGATGTCAACGGCGAATACCGATGCTGCCCCCGCCGCTCGCGCGACGGGGATGGCCATGTGGCCAATCGACCCGACGCCGGTAATCACGACCGACTTGGTACTCACGCCCGCAGCCATCACCGTATGCACGGCGTTCCCGAGCGGATCGAATACCGCCGCCACATTGTCGGGGATCGACGGATCGAGTCGCCACACGTTGACTTCCGGCATCGTGATGAACTGCGCGAACGCACCATCCGTATCGACGCCGATAATCTTCACATGCTCGCAGATGTGGCCTTCGCCGGTACGGCATAAACGGCAGATGCCGCACGCGATGTGGCCTTCGGCTGAAACGCGTTCGCCGACGCTAACCGAACGTACCGCATCGCCAATCGCAGCGACGTACCCCATGAACTCATGGCCGATCGTGAGCGGCGGTTTGACGCGGCGCTGTGCCCAGTGATCCCACGAATAAATGTGGTGGTCGGTGCCGCAAATACCCGCCTTCTTCACCCGAATGAGCACGTCGCTTGGACCAAGGGTCGGCACGGCGACTTCGCCCCGCGCAAATCCCGGGCCGGGCTTGTCTTTGCGCAGTGCGATCATGGTTTTCGGAATTGCAGCGAGCGTCGATGTCATAGCCGCTCGCCTTCAATACGGCAGTCGCGCCGCCTTGCGAAGGCGGCGCGATTTCCGAACGGCTACTTCTTTCCCGATCCGTGTTCCGAGGCGTGATGTTTCGCGGCTTCGTGCATGTGGTGTTCCGCGCTCAGGTGATGGCCGTGCGCGACGTGCGCGTGATGAGCCGTTTTTCATGCGCACCAGCCTCGTGATGCTTGGCCGCCTCTTCGTGGTGTGTTGCGGCATACTTATGATGCTCTGCTGCTTGCTTATGGCAATCGGAGCCTTTGTGTTGAGACATTTTGAATGACTTTCAAGCGAGAATCAAATCGGGCGATTTTTCTAGCTGGCAAGACCGTCTGTCCAGTCCCCGCCACGTAACTTGTGGTACGGTTGTCCCAGCGAATGCTAGCGCAAGAATCGGAGCGCTTCCGAGCCGCCTCCGCGGTAGACTGGCACCATAGTGACAAACGATCTCTCAACCGACGACCTGCGCTGGGGTGCCGTCCGTGCACGCGACGAGTGTGCCGACGGCACCTTCGTGATGGCGGTGCGCACGACGTGGTTGGCGCTGCGGCGGCAAGTCTTGGCGCACCGCAATCGGCACGCGCGGTCGCGCGCACCTGCGCGGCAAACGAACTGGCTCTTGCCATTCCCTCTCACCGCATCATCCGTGCCGACGGCGACCTTGCGGATTATCGCTGGGGTCTTGCGCGCAAGCGGCAGATGCTTGCGCGCGAGGTCGAGGTCTAGCCGAAGCGTCCGGTGATGTAGTCTTCCGTGCGCTTTTCTTTCGGTCGGGTGAAGATATCGGAGGTCGTTCCGAATTCGACGATCTCACCCAGATGGAAAAAAGCGGTGAATTCGGAGATACGCGCGGCTTGCTGCATCGAGTGTGTCACGATGACGACGGTGTACTCGCGCTTGAGTTCGCCGATGAGGTCTTCGATTTTTGAGGTCGCGATCGGATCGAGCGCCGAGGCTGGTTCGTCCATGAGGATCACTTCGGGTTCGACTGCGAGCACGCGCGCGATACACAGACGCTGCTGCTGACCGCCGGAGAGATCGAGCGCCGAGCGATTCAGGCGGTCTTTGACCTCATCCCAGAGCGCCGCGCGGCGAAGCGATTTTTCGGCGATCTCATCGAGCCGTTTCTTGTTCGTTTCGCCGTGAATCTTCGGACCGTACACGACGTTTTCAAAAATCGTCTTGGGGAACGGGTTAGCGCGCTGGAACACCATTCCGATGCGGTGGCGGATCACGACCGGGTCGGCTTCAGGCGCGTAAATGTTCATGCCGTCAAGTGTGATCAGGCCCTCGACTCGCGCGCCGGGCGTGAGGTCGTGCATGCGGTTGAGCGCACGCACAAACGTCGACTTGCCGCAGCCCGAGGGGCCGATGAGTGCCGTGACGGTTTTCTCTGTCATCGCAAGGTTTGCGTGCTTAATCGCCTGGAACGAGCCGTAGAACACGTCGACGTCCTCGGCTTTGAGTTTGGTCGTGGGATCGGCTGCGATCACGATGATTTCCCCGTCAGGCGTTTGGTGAGCGTCCGGCCGAGTACCCGCGCCGCGATATTGAAGAGGAGCACCATGAAGAGCAAGACCAGTGCCGAGCCATTGCCGATGCGTGCGACGTCGGGGACGGTGCTCTCCGAACGTGTATACCAAAGGTGAACGGCGAGGGTTTCGGCGGTGTGCGTGAGCGAGAAATCGTACGGAGAGTTGGCGCTCACGCTCAATCCGGCGGTATAGATGAGCGCCGCCGTCTCACCGAAAATACGGCCGGCAATCAGCACGATGCCGGTCGTCATCGGACCGATGGCGCTCGGCAAAACGGCCTTGGTGATCGTCTGCCACTTTGTCGCCCCGACGGACATCGATGCTTCGCGTAGCGAATCGGGGACGGTGCGGAGCGCTTCCTGCGTGACGCGCATGAGCGCCGGTAGATTCAGAATCGTCAGTGTCATCGCGCCGACGATCGCCGAAAAGCGCAGGTGGAAAAAATAGACAAAAATGAGGAGACCGAAGAGACCCATGACGATCGAGGGGACCGTCGCAAGAGCTTCCGCGCTGAATTGTACGAAGCCGCGGAATCGACCGGGACGCGCATACTCTTGAATGTAGACACCGGCGGAGACGGCAATCGGCACCGTCATGACGAGCGTCAGGACAAGAATGTAGAACGAATTGAAAATCTCGGGGCCGATGCCGCCGCCCGCTTCGCCCTCCTTGGGAACGCCAAAGATAAAGTCGGGCGTCATGTACTGCGCGCCTAAATAAAGCAAGTACAGCACGAAGCACGCCAGCATCACGATGATGCTGATCGCCATACCCCAGAGGACGACGGTGGCGACGCGGTCGGTCGCGCGCCGCGCGCGTACACCCGGCGAACCGAGCAAGGTCGATTTCGAGACGGGCGGCTGCACCGAAATACCCATACGCTAGGTTCGCTTTCGCAGCGCGTAGCGCACGATAAGGATGAGCGACATCGCGATGAGCAGCAGCAGAAACGCCATCGAAAAGAGCGCGTGCTCGAGCATCGAGCCTTGCGCTGCGCCGCCGAGATCTTGAACGATCTCCGTCGGCATCGTCGACGTCGGATTGAGCAACCCGCGCGGAAACTGCGTTGCGTTACCGATCACGAGCTGGACGGCGAGCGTCTCGCCGATGGCCCGCGCGATCCCAAGAATCAGCGCGACCGTCAACCCGCTCGACGCGCTCGGCAAGAGCACGCGCACGATCGTCTGCCACCGCGTGGCGCCAAGTGCCAGCGAACCTTCTCGAAGCGTCGGCGAGAGCGAACGAAAAGCGTCTTCCGAGAGCGTGATCACCGTCGGCAAAATCATGATCGAGAGAACGATACCCGCAGCGAGTAAGCCGAAACCGGGCGAACCGGTCGCATTGCGGATCAGCGGTACGAGCAGCTGCAAACCGAGCCAGCCGTACACGACTGACGGAATACCGACCATGACGTCGATGGCGGGTTTGAGGATCTGCGCCATGCGAAGCGGCGCGAGTTCGCTCAAAAATATGCCGACGGCGATCCCGAACGGACCGCCGAAGCAAATCGCAAACAGGGTTACCGAGAGCGATCCCACGATGAAGATCGCAGCCCCCGGGTGCGTATCCGGTTGGTAATCACCGGAAAAAAGAAACTGGAAAACGGAAAAATGATCAACGACGAAGAGCTTGAGCCCTTCGCCTGCAAGGTAGATCAGCAGCAGCGCCATCGCCAAGATGACGAAACCGGCGGCCATTCGCAAAACCGTCGTCGCGATGCGCTCTTGAGCGTGCGCGCGCTTCGCTTGCGTTGCAATCACGTTGAAAAAATTTCTCGCTTTACGTTAGGTCGGAAAATGCGACAAAGGGCGACTACGGGAGCCGCCCTTCGTGCGCCTGTCGAGACGGGAGACCTTAGCGGTCGGTCTCAGAGACCTTCATGTTGCGGATCAGAAGGTAGCCGTCTTTTTTCACGAGAGCCGAATTCGAGGTAACGAACGCGATGAATCGCGACACTTCGGCGCTCGGCGGTCCGTTCGTGAACATGTGCTCGTACGACCACATCGGGTATTTGCCGTCGTAGATGTTCTCATCCGAGGGCGCATTGCCATCGACCGAGAGTTCGAGCAGACCTTTGCCGCGCGTACCCGAGAGTGCAGCATAAGACACGGCACCCGGGGTTTTCGAGACGACATCGACGACCGTACCGGTCGCATCTTCGGTCAAACCGGTTTCGGTTGCGGTGACGGACCCCATGAGTGTCTTCGTGAAGACGGCACGCGTGCCCGAGCTGCGAGGGCGATTGACGACGGTGATCTTTTGATCGATTCCGCCGACTTCTTTCCAGTTGGTGACCTTGCCGCCGAACACTTCTTGAATCTGCTTCTTCGAGAGGTTCTTCACGCCGACGTTCGGGTTCGCAATCACGGCGAAACCGATGACGCAGACCTTATGGTCGATGAGTTCGGGATGGGCGGGGGCGAGAATATCGGAGTTACCGACATCGATCGCTTTTGCTGCGACCAAGTTGATACCCGTACCCGAGCCGCCGCCGGAAACGGCGATCTTCACATCAGGATGAGCTTGCTGATAGATGCCCGCGCCATCTTTGATCAGGGGCAGCAACGCCGTCGAACCCTGGAGGGTGATCGAAGTGTCGGCCAGCGCAGCCTGCGGTGCCACCAGGGCAAAACCTACGAGGAGGGCCGCGAGCGCAGCATTCCTAGTCATGAGACCTCCAAAACATTGAGTGAGAAACGGGGGATGAGACATTCTGAAGAACGACGTCCCGCGTCTGATCGTCGCAATCTCGTTTTAACCTTCGTTTAAGGTTGTATTAACGGCTCTTAAGAGTCCGCGTTTGTCTCAACGACCGCAATTGGGAATCGGCATAGAAACATCGAGCCCGCGCCGAGGTCAGATTCGGCTCCGATCGTCCCGCCGTGCAGTTCGACGAGCTGCTTTGTAATCGAGAGGCCGAGGCCGGTACCGCTGCGCTCGCGCGCGCGCGAGCGTTCCACGACGTAGAAGCGTTCGAAAATATGCGGCAAATCGTTGTACGGAATCCCAATTCCGGTATCCCTGACGCGCAGGATCGCCTCCTCGCCGTCTCGTTCGATACTGAGGGCAACCGTGCCGGAGGCCGGCGTGTGCCGTACGGCATTGTCGATGAGGTTGACAAGGATCTGGGTGATGCGGTCGCGGTCGGCGACGATGGCGACCACGTCGTCACGCGCGATACGCAAATTCACACCCAGGGCATCGGCACGTTGTGAAAACGTATTGAGCACCGAGCGCGCGACCTCGCCGAGCACCAGAATTTCCAGACGTAGCGGCAAGCGCCCGGACTCGGAGCGCGCAAGTTCGAGGAGATCTTCGACGAGCTGCACCATGCGATCGACTTCGTGCAGCACCTTGGGGAGGAACATCGCCTGCACTTCCGCGTCGCCGTCCGAGAGCGTCACCGTCTCCACCATCAATTTGATCGCGGAGAGCGGCGTTCGCAATTCGTGGGAGACGTTTGAAATAAACTCGCGCCGCACGCTCTCGAGCGCGACGAGCGGCGTCTGATCGAGCGCGAGAACGAGCACCTGGTCCTCGTCGATCGGATACGCCGAGACGAGAAAGGTCCGCTCGCGCTCGCTGCTCGCGATCATGATATTGCGTGTCGACCCGCGACCCGCGAGAGCGCCCGCGACGTGACGTTCGAGTTCAATCGAGGGGACGGCTTCGATGAGCGCGCGGCCGGCTGAGCGGCGCGCATCGATCGAAAAGAGCGCTTCTGCGGCAACGTTGGTTTGCACGATGTGACCGCGCCGGTCGATAACGAGAGCGCCGAGAGGCAACGTTTCGACCAGCCGGTCGAAACGTTCGTCCGGTCGCGGTTCTTCGCTTTCGACGCGCTGTGATTCGCGCGAACGCGCGTCGACGAGACGCGTAAAACCCCAGGCTCCAGCGGCTCCTACGACAAGACCGATAAGCCCATCGGGGACGGAGATCACTCCTTGAACATGTATCCGCGACTGCGAACGGTGATGATGTGGCGAGGGTTGTTCGGATCGACTTCGATCTTCTCGCGCAGCCAACGGATATGCACGCTAATCGTCTGATGTTCGCCCTCGAAGTCGTATCCCCAGACCTTTTCGAGCAGAATCTGACGCGTCACGATACGCCCGCGATTTTCCATCAGCACGTGGAGCAGGCGAAACTCTTTCGGTGCAAGCGAAACGTCGCCGCCGCGCACGACGAGGCGTTGGCGCGCGGGATCGAGCGTGATTTCCCCGATCGTGATCGCTTCGTTCTTGGCCGCGTCGCCCGTCTCGACACGGCGCAGCCGGGCTTTGACGCGCGCGAGAAACTCACCAAGTGCGAAGGGCTTTGTGACGTAGTCATCGGCTCCGAGTTCGAGCGCCAGCACTTTGTCGAATTCTTGGTCTTTGGCCGTGAGCATGATAATCGGCACGCCCGAGGATTTGCGAATCTCTTTACACGCCTCGATGCCGTCGAGCACCGGAAGCATGATGTCGAGAATCACCAGATCCGGTTTTTCCGTTGCGGCAAGCGCGATCGCGCTGCGACCGTCGCCTGCCGTACACACGGCATAACCGTTACGCTCCAAATTGAAGCGCAGGGTCTGCAAAATCGCCGACTCGTCATCGACAACCAGAATTTTCTTGCGCTGAGTGGCTACGGCGGTCACGCTGGCTCCCGGTCCGCCTCAAATACGATGTCGAGGCCGAATGTGCGTGCGAAGAGGTCGGCTTTGTAGGTCGCTGCGCCCAGTTCGCTTGCGATGTCCTGGTCGGCCTGCGCGAGAACCCGGATTAGCCCGCTTTCTCGTATCACATTGATCCCGCTGACAAGGCCGAGGTGGCGCCCATCGAGGCCGTCAGCGATGCGCAGGAGGCTTGCGAGCATCGAGATCCGACGCTGATCGATCGCAGAAAAAGCGGCGAATTCGAGGTGGCTGGGCTTGGGCATCGCCTTGCGGTAATAGCGTGCGATCGTCGCGATCAGCTCGCGCTCGTCTTCCCGCCACCCCCGCAGGAGACTGTTGCGTACGATGTACGCGGTGTGTTTGTGCTGGCTTGAGCTTGCGATGAAGCCGCCTGCGTTGTGCACGACGGCGGCTGCGTAGAGCAAGTCTCGATCGCCGGGAGCAAGACCGTGGAGGTCGGCGAGCCGCTCGAAGAGCTGCAAGGCGATGCGTGCGACTGCGCGCTGATGCACGCCGTACGCCTCGAAGCGTAGTGCGAGGTTGTCGATTTCCTCGAGACGCCGGACGCGCTCGTCGCCGAGTCTCTCCGCGATTTCACGATCGGTCTGGACGAGATCGACGATGATTCCATCGCGCAGCGCGCGCTCGCAGACCACGATTTCGTTCAAACCGATCGTGGAAAGCGCGCCGATGAGAATCGCGTTGCCGGCGACGATGATGTCGGCGCGACGGGGATTCATCCCCGGCATCTTGCGCCGCTCGTCTTCGGTCATCGCGATCATCCGCTTTTGCAGATCGCGCAGGCGGCGCAGCTCGATCGTGTAGCCGTGGACGCGAGAGAATGGTAAGCCGCGGTCGGCGGCATCGAGCGCCGCCAGACCCATGATCGTGCCCGACGTCCCCATCCCAAAATCGATACTGAAATTGCGCAGCTGCGGTGCGAGCGGATCGAGTACCGAGGCGATATGTTTGTTCAAGGCACGCTCGGCCTTTTGCGGATCGCGCGCACCGCGCATGTATGCATCGTACATCCGTAAGCTGCCGAGTTTGACGCTCTCGAGCAAGTACGGACGCTCGCCATCGGCGATGATGAATTCGGTCGAGCCGCCGCCGATATCGACGATGCAGGCTATCCGATCGTAGATCGGATAGCCGCGCGCCGCACCTAAGTGAATGAGTCGCGCTTCTTCACGTTCGCCGAGCACCTCGAGCGCGATCCCGGTTTGCGCGGCGACCATTTCGACGAATTCCGCGGCGTTCGTCGCTTCGCGAACGGCCGATGTCGCGACGGCACGGATGCGTTCGGCCCCGCGCGACCGCGCGGCATCGACGAAACGAGCGATCGCATCGACGCCGCGATGCATCGCTTTTGCGGAGAGTTCGCTTTTTTCTAAGGCGTCGTTGGAACCCAGGCGGACCATCTCGCGCGCCTTGTACATGACGCGCGAAGTATCGAAACTCGAGTCGATCTCAACGACGATGAGATGGATCGAGTTCGTGCCGACATCGATTGCGGCGAAGAGCACTACTTGGTCTTGGCGATATTCGTCCCGGCGGCACGTTCGTAGAACGTCGCGACCGAGGAATAGTCATGCTTGCCGTGCCCTTCGCCCGAAGTCGCGGTGAAAAGTTGGTAGGCAAGGGCCGTTGCCGGCATCGGGACGCCCATCGTGCGGCCCGCGTCGAGCGCGGCCGCGACGTCTTTGCGCAAGAGATCGAGCGCGAATCCGCCCTCGAGTTTCCCGGCAAACCACGACTGCGGCAGCCAGTTCTGCAAGAGATAATTCGAGGCCGTCGCCGTTAGAATCACCTCGCGGACGAGTGCGACGTCGGCGCCGGCCTTCGCCGCGAACACCATCCCCTCGCAGTTCGCGAGCATGATCGAGCTGATCATGATTTGGTTGACGAGTTTCACCGTCTCACCCATACCGACCGGGCCGACGTGGTTTGGCGTGCCCATCGCTTCGAGCACGGGACGGGCGAACGCAAGATCCGCATCGCTCGCACCGACCATCAGAGTCAGCGTGCCGGTTTTGGCACGCGCGGGACCGCCGCTCACCGGTGAATCGAGAAAGCGCATGCCCTTCGCGCGCAGGCGGTCGTCGAACCCGCGCGTCGACACCGGTGAGATCGTCGACATGTCGATAAAAAGCGTGTCGGGTCTCGCGCCCCCGAGCGCACCGTGCTCGCCGAAGATCGACTCCTCGACTTGCGGTGCATCGGGGACCATCGTGATGACGACATCGCTTGCGCTCGCGACGCCGGCGGGCGATTCGCCGTCGCGAGCGCCTGCGGCAACGAGCCGGTCGAGCGGCGCGCGGTTGTTGTGCGCGCAAACCGTGACCGTGAATCCCTTTGCCATCAGCGCGGCAGCCATGGGTTCGCCCATGGCGCCGACGCCGATCAATCCGACCTTAGTTGACATGTGCTCCGTTCAGAGCCGGCGCGGCGCCGGCAGCATCCGCATCGTGTCCGAGTTGTCGCGAGAGTTCCTTCGCAACGTCGCGTACTTGGTTCACAATCGTCGTAACGCGCGCCGGCGTCATGCGCGTTGTCGGACCGGAAATAGAGAGCGCACCGCAGAGATCGCCGCGCCGATCGAAAATCGGAACGGCAAGACAACGGACGCCTTCTTCCATTTCCTCATTGTCGATGGCGTAACCGTCGCGCCGAATTTGCCGGAGTTGCGCGTCGAGCGCCGGTAGCGAGGTGATGGTATTGGCGGTATGCCGTGTCAATGGTTCTTTCAACATTGCCTTCGGCGCATCGCCGCCGAACGCGAGGAATAGTTTCCCGCTCGCGGTGCAATACAACGGAGCCCGCATCCCCGGCTGCGTGAACATCTTCACGAGATGCATGCTCTCGACTTGTTCGAGATACACGACCTCGCCCTCGCCGTACGTCACGAGGTTCGCGGTCTCACCCGCAATACGCATCAGCCGCTCCAGAAACGGGCGTGCGACCAACCGCAAGTCGAGATGGATATCGGCGGCACTTGCGAGTGCGAATATCCGCGACCCAAGATGGTACCGCGAACTATCCGGATCTTGCCGAACGTACCCGCGATCGACCAGCGTTGCAAGTAATCGATGGACGGTACTCACGTGCAATCCGACATGGTGGGCAAGGTCGCTAATACCAGTTGGTGTGCGGCGCGTCGAGAGCGCCTCTAAGACATCGAGCGTTCGGTCGACCGACTGCACCGTGGGACGGCCAAAAGCCGTTCGCCGCCGTTCTTTCAAACTCGCGTCCTCCTTTCGAATGGCGAAACGGCCTTACAAAGACAGGTCGCCGCCTCCTCTTGTCGCATCCATCGCGGGGCCATGTTCCTCGCGTTTCTGCGCCTCTCGCGTCTGAAGTTTCTGGTCGGTGGATTCCTCGGATTCGGCATCGGCGCTGCCATCGCGTCATATGAGGGCGCAACGCTTAACCCGGGCCGGTACGCTTTGGGACAGGCAATGGTGACCGCCTTTCACCTGATGACCCACTATTCGAACGACTATTTCGACCGGGCAAGCGACGCGCGCACCACGCGGACGGCCTTCTCGGGCGGCAGTGGGGCGCTCGTGGATGGCTCGCTCCCACCGCTCGTCGCACTTATCGCCGCGCTGGCGTGCCTTGCGGGGGGCCTTGGGCTCACGGCGTCGTTCGCGCTGCGGAGAGAATGGACGATGACGATCTTGGCCTTGGCAATCGCGGTGTTCGCCTGGTCGTATTCCTCGCCGCCACTGCGGCTGCTCGCAACCGGGGCGGGCGAAGTAACCACGGCCCTCGTCGTCGCGGTGCTCGTGCCGCTAGCGGGCTACGCGACCTTTCTGGGCCGAATCGACGTGCTGGCTGTCGTCTCGACGCTGCCCCTCGCGGCGGCGATGATCGCCATGATGCTGTGCGTGGAATTTCCCGACGTCGAAGCCGACGCTGCGACCGGGAAACACAACCTCGTCGTGCGGCTCGGTCGCGCGGGTAGCGTGCGCTTCGTCTATGGTGCAATCGTTGCCGTTGCCATCGGCGTTGCCGTCGCCGTACTTTCCGGGGCGCCGCCGCGTCTAGCACTGGTCGCAGTCGTGGTCGCCGTCGGCGGCGGCACGCTCTGGCGCACGCTCGCCGCGGGCCGCTATGCGACGCCGCGCGAAAACGCTGCAATCGCATTTCGCGGAGTCGCCCTCTATATCAGTACCTCCATCGCAGCACTGCTCGCCTACGTCAGCTTGGCGCTCGTGTAGGGAGGCCGCAAGTTTTTTGCCGAATAAATGGGAGAAAGCAATGGAAGTGAACACGCATGAACCGATCGACGCGGACCTCCGCGCCCGCATCGAAAAAGCGCTCGACCGCGTGCGTCCGATGATCGCATCGGACGGCGGTGAAGTCTGGTTCGTGAAAGCCGAAAACGGCATCGCGTACGTCCAAATGCTGGGTGCCTGCGGCGGCTGCGCCGCAGCGACGATGACGCTCAAAGGCATGATCGAGACCGTCGTCTGCGATGCATGCGATGAGATCACGAGCGTCGAGCAGATTTAAACGCACCGAAGAGACGTCGTTTTGGCTCTTCTTCTTTCGGTTTTGCTATCGCGACGGATTCGCGGAGCGCGGCGAGAACGAGTGGCGCCACGGCGCGCGCTGCGGCCGAGGTGCGGGCATCCTTCGATACGATCGCGTGGGCACTAACGCATGCCGTCTTCGCGAGCGCGCTCAATCCAAATCGCTGAGAATCCAGCACGGCTTCGGCGTCGGTTGCGCGCGTTACGACACCATCGAGCGAGATGAAAATTCGCACGTCCTCGAAAAAGTGCATCTGCGAGATGCGCAGTGCAGTGATGACCGAAAGTTCATAGGAGGCAGTGCCGTCGGTCGTCCTGCGGCGACGTTCGGCGATACCGATTCCGTGCGCGAGCTCCGGGATTTCAATTGAGACCAGGAGAAGCGGCGACTGCGGTTTGTACGCGTCGATCGGGATCGTTGCGAGGACGCCGTCGCGCACGACGGTTAGTCGAGCACCGCTGATTGCCAGCCGCAATCGGACCATCGCAAGCGTCGCGCTTGCGGTTGCATCGTTTGCGAGAACCGCAGCCAGCGAACTTGCGGAGGCGAAAGCTCCGACCGTGGTTGCGGTGCCGTTCTTCGTGATCGCGGTGAGTTCGCCAACATCGCGCACGTCGACGCCCCCCGGCTCGTTACGCGCGGCAAGACCAAGAACCTCGCACGCATCGTGCGTCCAAACGATCGCGCCGCGAAGCATGTACGCACGGCCTAGAATCTCACGCAGCGTTGTCGGCGGCGCGGCCGACGAGCCGATCGCCGGTTCGGACGCGGCGCGCACGACGAGCGAGGGCGGCGCCGCGATCCGCGGCGAAAGCGCCATCGGCGGGAGCAGTTTCGAAGGAACCCGGGTCAAGCTCGAACGCACCTCGATGTCTTAGCGGATGCGGCGATAAATCTTTCCGTTTTCTGTCACTTCTTCATACACCGATGGTGCGGCGTGTAGCGCAGCGACTCGTTCGCGCCGAGGCCGAGATACCCTAAGCGCACCAGGCTCGCGCGCAGTATTTGGTGGACGCGGTACGAGAGCGACTTTGCGAAATGACCGAGCACATTACGCTCGAAGATGGCGTGAATTCGATGAACGAGGCATCCGTCGCAAGGTTGTAATGGGCGAAGAGAATCGTCTGTCGCAGGGTCGGATCGAATGTCGCCCACGCGCCGTCGCTCTCGTAGTAGTTCGAAAAATCTCCGGTTCCGCCGGTTCCGCGATAATGCAATTCGTACTCTTCGATCAGGTCGGCCGGGAACCGCGCGGCTTTGGTTTGGTCGATCGCCATTTCGCTTGCGTCAGTCGCGTAGATGCGCGATCGGTATGCCAAGCCTTCCTCGCGCAAGACGATCGCCAGCGCGTACGATATCGGGCAACCCAAGGTCGACGACCACGCATTCGAAGTGGCCGCGATCGAGCGCTGCAGGCGCCTCGCTGCCGGTGCTGGCCGCCGTAACCGTGACTTCGCCCGATGAGACGAGGTTGGCCATCGCCGAGAGCTGCGTGACGTCGTCTTCGATCACCAGCAGATTGCGCGTCCTATTGTCCGCGAATCCGAGCAGGTTGTCGAACGAGCGCGCGGCCGATCACGCGGATCGTTTCAGCGATCGGATGCGTGAGATCGTCGATAAGCGAGTCGAGCGAGCCCATATAATCGGCCCACGACCCGGGCACCTGCGTCAGCTCGGCGCGCTCTTTCATGCGGCCGTCGATGCCCACGACATCGGAGATGCGTTCGAATTCTTCGAGCATCCGGGCGTTGAGCGAGACGACGTCGTTGAGCGCCTCGGCGATGTCAGCGTCGATCCCCAAGAGCGCCAGCGAGACGCGCACTGAAAAATCGCCCTCGGCCACCGAGCGCAGCGCGGCGAGCAACTGCCGCTGCGCGAAATCAGGAGAGTCGGGGGCCTTCACCACGATGTTTGTCGATTTCCCGGCGAGCCGCTTTCCGTTGACCGGCTTTGCGGCGGCGGGTTTTCCGTTCCCAGGTTTGCGGTTTGTCGGTGCACCCGGCGTCCCGCTCGTTTGGGACTTGGGCTTTTCCGTGGCGGCAGCGGCCGTATATGTTCTCCTACGCGGTATCGAAAAAGACGACGCGTATAGCCATCAGGAGGCTACACGGATTCAAGCAAGCACGTATGGGCCTCCCAAAAGGTCGATCTCTGAAACGTCGGAAGCGTGAAAGGCTGGGCCCCTTTTAGCGACGGCCAAGCAAGGAAATTATTGGGGCCACGAAGCACGGCAATAAGCGATGTACACGGCTTGGTTTCGATGACCGACGCCGATCGCTTATCAGCGACGCTAAGGTATCTCTCAAACGCGACGAAAACACTCGCGTCCTCCTTCGATTTCTCTGCGACGCTGGCCGGGGTGGCTGCGATCACTGTTCCCCATCACGCCGACGCATTCGCCGTGGCCCTCATCGAAGAGCAGCCGCCGGGTTTCATCTCGCTCGCTCACGCCGGTGACGTCGAGAGCAGCTTTACCGCGCATCCAGTCGCGCTCTCGCTAAGCGACCGCCGGTTCGTCTTTCACGGTCCGCGCAAAGCGCCGCTGGCAGTCGATATCCCGCTGATCGCGCGCGATCAATTCTTCGGCGTCCTGCGCGTTGCGCGCAGCGGCGGCTTCGATCCAGCCGACATCGTCCTTTTCGAGGAGCTCGCGTTGCGCGCAGCGCTCGCGATCGACAGCGCCCGTGCCTACGCACGCGAGCACCTCGTCGCCGATACGCTCCAGCGCGCGTTGCTCCCCGAGCGACTCCCAACGCACGAAAACATGCTCTACGACGCCGCCTATCGCCCCGGCGCGAAAGAAGCGATCGTGGGCGGCGACTGGTACGACGCATTCGAACTCCCCGACGGCCGCATCGCGATCTCGATCGGCGACGTTGCGGGACACGGCCTACGCGCGGCGGTCGTGATGGGTGAGGTCCGCCAAGCGTTCCGCGCGTCGGCGATCAATCTGAAATCGCCATCGCTCGTCATCGAACGCGCGAACACGATCGTGAACATGCGTGCGAATCCGGTCATGGTCACCGCGCTCTTCGGTATCATCGATCCACACACGTGCACGTTATCGTACGCAAGTGCCGGCCATCCGCCGCCGATCCTGACCTTGCCATCGGGGTTCGCCGAACGGCTCCCCGCCGACGGCATTCCGCTCGGCATCGCGGAGAGCATTGATGCGACCGACTGGACCTTCACGCTTCCGGCCGGATCCCTCCTTACGCTCTACACCGACGGTCTCATCGAATATTCGCGCGATGTCCTCGCCGGCGAAGCGATGCTACTCGATGCGTTGCGGGAACAGATGATGGACGTCCCCGCACCGCTCGATGCGGCGCGTGCTCTGCAACGGCGCATCTTCGCGGATCGCGAAAACACCGACGACGTTGCGACGCTCACCGTCAGCATCGGAGCGCACGAACGCAAAGCGTTCTTTTTCGAATTCTCCGCACTCCCAATGGCCGTCCCGATTGTGCGCCGCTCGCTCTCGCGCTGGCTCGAGTCCGTCCACTTGAGCGAAGACACGCGTTTCGGCGTCCTCGCGGCCGTCGGCGAGGCGATCGCGAACGCCGTCGAACACGCGTATGGCAACGAATTGCCGGGCCTCGCTCGCGTCGAAGCCACGTACGAAGACGACGAACTCCACATCAAGATCGAAGACCACGGCAAGTGGCGCCCCGCGCAAAAGCGCGAAGAACGCGGCCACGGCCTCCCGATGATGCGCGCCCTCATGGACGGCGTCGAAATCCGCTCCGACGCCAAAAGCACGGTCGTCGCCCTGCGCAAAACAGTGAAAGCCGAAGACGGCGAAAGCAACGCCGGCTAACTAAAGACTGATCGCCCCCGCATACCCGGTCAACTCAACATAGCCGACCCCGATAACTTTACCGGTGGCCGTGTCTTTTACATCGACGGCGCCTTCCCAGTACGAAATGCCGCCCACCGTATTACTCAACTCCTGATCCAGGACCGTCGGCACGATTGTAAGATCCATCTTCGAACCGGGAACCGTGACGCGCCACCCCGAGGGATACGTCCCACCGGTATGCGGCGATTTCCACGATCCATTCGCCGCAATCGAAAACGCATCGAGCGGAAGATACGAAACCGCGCCATTCGCAGCCACCTCGGACCCCGAAGACTGCGGCGTAACGCTCCCATCTTTCTGGCGAAGACGATACAGCATCACCTCACGCTTATCATCGAGCTGAATGGCAAACCAATCCCACCCAGCTTGAGTCTTCTGCAATTCATCCGACCCAAACTCATGGTCCATCCAAGAAAGCCCATCGACAACGAGCGACTGCCCACCAACCACAAGCGTCCCGGTCGTATGCAACCGCGTCAGCGAGTAGTAGTGAGAAGCACACGAACGACAAGGCCCCTTCTTCGAAACACCATCGTGCCCGTGAATAGCGGGCGGCTTCTCAGAAACTTGAGAAAACGTAATCGCATTCCCGCCGGCCGACGCGTGCATCTGCATCGGGCCATCACCCTTCACATACCAGTCATCAACGCGAACGTCGAGATCTTTGGTCGAAGCACGTCCAGCCCCAAGTGCCTCACGAGCGAACCGCTCGTAATGCACGAACGTCTTCCCGCTTTCATCAGTCAACGCAAAGTGGGCGGGATACACCTCATTCCCACGCCACTTCGACTGAAGCTTCTTCGTCGCCGGATCGCCCGGCCTCAGCCCCACCCGAAAAAACGTAAGCTCGTAACCAAATCGGCGCCCATCTTTCGCTTTCACGTGGCCCGTGTAATACCACCACTCCGATTGATAGTCGGTATGCGCCGCATGGTCTCTAGGAAATGAAAATCGAAATGGTGCCAAGGCAGGCGTAAACGGCTTAGAGGAAGCGGCTAAAGGATCGTGCCCGGCGGCGGGAGCGGACGATGCGGCTGCGGGGGCTGTAAGAAGTTGCGAAGCCAGGATGGCGAGAGCAACTCCGCACGCAGCGATGTTACGCCCAAGAATGAGCGTAACGAGCGTCCCCGCAGACGCATCATCCACCCCCGCCGCTCGCCACAAGAGTTTCTTGAGATAATTATTCAGCACGAACAGCCTCAGCAGTACGAATACGAGCAGCAACCCCAGCCGGATAAATTCCGGCAATAAGCGCCGCCACAATAACAAGTGCGATCGCTTCGCCAAGAAAATCATACGGCATATGCAACTCGATGAGCCAACCGAAGGCCTGACGATTGATGACGAAAATCAAAAGTAACGCCAGCAGCACGCCGACGACGACCCCGCCGACCCCACCAAGCAACCCGATAAACCCAGCCTCGTAATACACCATACGTCGAACGTCACGCGCGCGAAGTCCAAGATAACGCATGAGCCCGATCTCGCGCTTCCGTTCGAGCACGAGCGCAAAGAGCGTGGAGACGACCCCGAGTACGGCTATCGTGATCGAGATGATGTAGAGCGCATACGTGATGGCGAAGGTCCGGTTGAAAATCTGAATCACGAGGCCGCGGAGTTCCCGGGTCGTCTGCGCATCGACTTTGAGCGGCAACACCGTGCGCACGACCTCGCTGCGCAGTTGCGCGAGATCGACCCCGGGTTTGGCATAAATGGCGAGCGAGTTGATCGAGTCGTCGTGGTAGAGACGCGCGAAAGTGCGTTTGTCCATGAGCATGATACCCGAGTCGCTCGAATAGTCGTTATAGATCGCCAGAATCTTGAGCGACACGTTACCGGCGGGCGTATTGAGTACGAACGAATCCCCTCGGTCGAGTTTGAAGCGCGTCGCAAACGGTTCGCTGATGACTACGGCGTTGTTGCCCGGAAGCTGGTGCGCGAGCGCGCGCATGTCGGTAGCACCGATGAAGCGGAGCTTGTTACGATCGGCGGCGGAGTAAAAGTCCGTCGCACCGACGGTCGTCAAGCGATCGCGAAAGGGAATAGAAATTCCGCGAAACGTATCGACGGCATCGACGCCCGCGAGCTTCTGTATCTTCGGAACGATCGTGGGCGAGAAGCGCGAGTCGTACGACGCATCGGCAAGTCCGAGCGGTCGCACGAACAGATCGGCTCGCAGGGTATCGTCGGCCCACGCAACGACCGTCGTGCGGAACGAACCGATCAGGATCGCGACGGACACCATCATGGCAATCGCGATCATTAACGAGGCAACCGCCACACTATTGCGGATGAGCGAAGATCCGAGGTTGGCGACGGCGAGCGTCCCTGCGGGCGAACGCTTTTCGAGGACGCGCGTTCCGAAGTGCGCGAGCGTCGTGATCGCGAGCGGCGCGAAGAGCGTGCCGCCAAAGATGATCAAGAGACCCGATGCATAGCCGAAGACCGGAATATCATCGATGGCCGGAACGAACGTGCACGCATAAGCGGCGACGAGAAGTGCGATGCCGATGAAGGCGGCATTGCGCGCAAGCGAAGGCGAGCGACGCTCGAAGCCCTGGGAGCGCATCGTTAGAGCCGGGACCGTCCGCGCAGCGTCGATCGCGGGGAAGACCGCCGAGATCGTCGCGAGCACGACGCCGACGAAGAACGCTTTGAGCAAGACGAGCGGTGCATAGACGACGTGATCGGCGTGGCTGGCGACGTAAAGCGCGTCGACCGTGCGCGAAACCGCGCCGACCGAAAGCTGCGCGAGCAGTCCTCCGATGACGAGTCCGGCGATCGAACCGATGACGCCGAAGAGCGCGCCTTCTGTGAGAAACGTCTTAAAAATCTGACCGCGCGTCGCGCCGAGCGCGCGCAACGTCCCGACTTCCGGCCGCCGCTGCACGACGGAGATCGCCACGGTGTTATAGATGAGGTACATGCCCACGAGCATGGCGATGTAGGAAAGCGCGGCCAAATTCAATTGGAAGCTGCGCAACATGCGTTTGATTTCGCTCGTTCGCACGGTCGGCTCGATCGCGCGCGTCCCTGCCGGAATGACCTTGCGAACCGCGGCGATCGCTGCGGGCAGTTGCGCGGGATCGACGACCAGATCGATGCGATCGAGGCGGCCGATCTTCTCGAAGAGTTCCTGCGCGGTTGCGATATCGACGAAGACGACCGACGAATCGATACCGGCTACGGCTTTCGGAACGATCGCCGAAACGCGTAGCGTGACCGAACGATCGCCGGCAAGGCCGACGATCGGATCGCCAACTTTGAGATGATATTTTGCGGCGACGCGTTCGCTCAAAAATGCACCGTGCGCGTTGACGAGCGCGTAGGGATCGGGCGCGCTCGTCGTCGCACTCTCTGCGACGGTACCGGGCAGACCCCCGGCCGTCGTATCGCCGGGTAAGGGACGCAGTAAATCGATGCCGAGCACGTGCAGAATCTCGCCCGAGAGCGGATCGCCGGACTTCGCCCCAACGACGAGCGAGTCTTCGATAGTCGGACTCGCGTACTGCACGCCCGGCACGTCTTGCACGCGCAAGATCGTTTTCTCATCGAAACCGCGCCCGACGCCAAGCACTTGCAAATTAACTTTACTCGAGATGACGTTGACCGACGAGGCGAACGACGAGACGGCGGTTGCGTTGGCGAGGTCGATCGCAAGGGCGATTGCCACCCCGAGGGCGACGGCAAGAATCGTTACGCCGGTGCGTAATTTGTTGCCGCGCAAATGCCCGAGGACCAGCGCCTGAAAGAGCGCCTTCATCCGACGATACGACCGTCTTGCATGCGGATGATGCGGTCGCAAATCGCGGCGGCCTCAAGACTATGCGTTGCCATAAGGATCGCTTGTCCGCTATCGGCAAGATCGCGCAGCATTCGCAACACGTTCGCGCCGTTTTGGGTGTCGAGGTTGCCGGTGGGTTCGTCCGCGAGTAAAATTGCCGGGTCGTGCACCATCGCGCGCGCGATTGCGACGCGCTGCATCTGCCCGCCGGATATCTGCGGCGGGTAGGCGCGCGCTTTGTCGCTGATTCCCACTGCTTCGAGTGCGCGAGCGACGCGCTTTGCGACATCGACGGGCGGGACGCGCTGCAGGACCAGCGGCAGACCGACATTCGCTTCAACCGTCAGCGCCGGCAATAAGTTGAAAAACTGAAAAATCGTGCCGACGCGGTCGCGGCGAAGCAACGTGAGTGCGTCATCGTCGAGGTCGCTTGTGTTGCGGCCGTCCACGAGAATCTCGCCGCTCGAGGGTAAATCAACACAACCGACGAGGTTGAGCAGGGTTGATTTCCCGCAACCGCTGGGTCCGACGAGGGCAACGATCTCGCCCGCTTTGACGTTCAGCGAGACGCCGGCGAGCGCCATAACCTCCGCGCCTTCGCCCGAATAGACTTTTCGCGCGTCGCTGACGACGACCGGATCATGCATCGACGCGTTGGAAGACGAGCGCGGCGTTGATGCCGCCGAATCCGGCGGAGTTGCTGAGGACGGTGCGTGGGGCAAGGGAGAGCCGTTCCCTGGTGATGGGGAGCCGGCAGTCGGGGTCTTCATCAGTTGAATTGACGCTCTTGGGCACGGTTTGGTGCGCGATGGCGAGCAAAGAAAGGGCGGCTTCCCAGGCGCCGGTCGCACCCAGCGCGTGCCCGTGCTGACCTTTGGTGGCCGTCACGGGGATGGTCGGGAGCGCATCACCGAAGGCCCGCGTGAACGCCAGCGCTTCGCTTGCATCCCCGATTTGGGTCCCCGAGCCGTGCGCGTTGATCAAGTCGACCTCGGCCGGAGCAACGCGTGCTTCCGCCATGGCCTTGGTCATCGCGCGCGCCGCCATCACGCCGTCGGGGCGCGGCGCCGACATATGGTGGGCGTCGTTCGTGAGGCCGTAGCCGACGATCTCGCCGTAGATGCGCGCCCCGCGGCGGACGGCATCTTCGTAGCGCTCGAGATAGAGCACGCCGCTGCCTTCGGCCATCACGAAGCCGTCGCGCCGCGCGTCGAATGGGCGGCTCGCGTTTTTTGGATCGTCGTTGCGCGTGGACATGGCGCGGATCACGGTGAACGCGCCAAAAATCAGCGGCGCGAGCGGCGCTTCGACCCCGCCCGCGAGCGCGGCCCGAATATCTCCGCGAGCGATCGCGCGATACGCATCGCCGATGGCAACCGCACCTGACGCGCACGAGTTTCCGTTGGCAACGTTGGGTCCGGAAAATCCGAACTCCATCGCGACGTTGCAGGTCGATGCGCCGCCGAAAACCGAGATCGCAAGCAGCGGCCGAATCGCATCAAGTCCCTGTTCGCGGAAGACGTCGTGCTGTTCGTCCGCGTACGCAAGGCCTCCGAGCGCCGAACCCATGTACACGCCAACTTCATCATCATCGACGGATGGTGCGACCTTGGCGTCGTCGACCGCAAGACGCGCGGCAGCGACGGCAAATTGCGAGAAACGATCGGTCCAACGCATGCGTCGCGCACTCATGAACGGTGCGGCATCGAAGTCGTCGACCTGGGCGGCGAGTTTCGAGCGATACCCTTCGGTCGAAAACCGGGTGATCGGATTGACGGCGATCCGTTCGGCGAGCGTCGCCTCCCACAGTGCATCGACGCCGATGCCGATCGGCGTGACGACGCCGATACCGGTCACGACGACGCGATGGGTCATGCGGTCCCTTCGGCGAGGGTCTTCATCCGCGCGAGCGTTCGATTCGCGACGGTGTGCACGAAGAAATCGGAGACGATATGACGGCCGATCCATTCGCGCGCAAATGGAAAGATGAATTCGAGCCGATGTTCGATCGTGACGCGCGTACCGCCGGCGATCGTCTCGAATATCCACTCCACATCCATGCCGCGCGTCCAGCCTTTGATGTGATGGAAAAAGATATGCGGTCGTGCGGGATCGTTGATTTGTTCGGCGACCCAGGAAATCGGAATACCGTCTCGCCACGCGGCCATCGCAACCGTACGTTTGTTGCCGTCGCGCGCGAGGACGCGCACGTCGCGATAGTGCGGGAGAATCTGCGGCCAGCGTTCGGTCGGCGCTGCAAAGCCGTAAATGCGCATTGCAGGCGCGTTGATGTCGATCGAATTGCGCGTGACGATCATACGAGCAAGCGCCCGAGAACGAGCGGATGAAACGCCGTTTGCGGCGCGCGCGCGCCGGCGAGTGCATCGATGAGCGTCGTCCCAAGATCGGGCAGCCGCCGTAGCCGGTTTACCGCGCGCTGCGCGAGCGGCGGAACGTCGATCATGAGGTTCACGAGTTGCGAGAGGCGCTTGCGCGCGCGGAAATCGCCGGTGCGCCAGTCGGCGTAGGCAGCAAACGCCGCATCTTCTTCATCGCGCCGTTCGAACGCCCGCACGATCGCCGCGGACGCGCGGGCTGCACCGCTGAGGGCAAGGAAAACGCCTTGCCCCGTAAACGGATTAAGAAAACCGGCCGCATCGCCGACCAAAAGCGCCCCGGGTGCGCTCGGCGCGCGGACTCGGTGCGCGAGCGGCCCGACCGAGACGCGCGACCCAATCAGCGCCGTATCGGCAAAGGAGCGGTGCCCGCGGCCGAGGTCGGCCGCTTTGCCGCGGACGCCTTCATCGACGTCGCTCGACCACTGCGCGAGGGCGTGATCCGGCACGACAACCATCACGTTCGCACGCGCGGCATCCAGCGGATTGATCGCAAAATATGCGCCGGTTCCGACATACATCTCCACGTACCCATCTAAGTCACCGAAGCCGCTGTAGTGGCCGCCGACGGCAAATCGGCGGGTGCCGCGCGTGGCTTGCGTAAGCCCGAGTTTTTTTGCAACGAGCGAGCCACTACCGTCCGCCCCCACGATCGTTTGTGCCTGGAGGGTCCGGCGTTCACCGGATTCATCGCGCACGATGAGCCCGACGGCGCGATCGTTTTCGAAGGCAACCTCCTCGACACGAGCGTGGACCACGCGCGCGCCTGCATCGCGCGCGGCCTCGAGGAGCATCGCGTCCAGATCGGCGCGCGCACAGGCAAGCGCGGTGCGTGGAAACGGCAATTCGAGCGATGCCGCGCGCGGTGGAACTAACCGAATTCCCCGCAGCGGCTGCGCGATCGCGCGCACTTTTTCACCGAGCCCGAGATCGTCGAGCACGGCGACCGCACCGCTATTCAGATATTCGCCGCAGACTTTGCGGCGCGGAAATTCCGCACGCTCGACGATCGTTACGTCGATTCCGGCGCGCACGAGCGCGAGTGCAGTTGCCGACCCGGCGGGCCCCCCGCCGGCGATCACGACAGCGCTCATCGCGGCGCATCCGTGAGCGTCATGCGAAAGAAGGCTGATGTTTCGAGCAAGGGGGCGTTCCAGCCGGCGCTGCGGGCGAGTGCGACGGCTTCGAGTGGCGTGTACGAGCGCCGCACGGAGAGCGGACCGTCGTGACGCGTGAGGCGATTACGCGTCGCGACCGTCGTCCAGAGCCGCGAGGCAAGATATGCTAGCCGCGAACGATACAAATCGCACATGACCGGCGTAACTTTGGAGACGCGGCGGAGTTCCCGCAGTAGCCTTTCCGCAGCAGGCGGCTCGAAATGGTGGAGAGCGAGATTGCACATCGCCACATCGAAGGCATCATCCGGGTAGGGCAGCGCTTCGCCCTCACCGTGCACGAAGTCGAGCCACGGATCGTCGCGCGTTGCTTTGCGCGCGAGCGCCAACATTTGTTCGCTATGATCGAGACACGTCACGCGCATCTCGGTCCCGCGCCGTCGCGCGTCGCGAACGAGAGCCAGGGGAATATCCGCGAGGCCCGAGCCGACGTCGAGCACGCTCGTCGCTCCGCTCGCACGTACCGCGCGAAGCACGGGCCGGGCGCCGTTAAAAACGGCGTTGGCGAAGGCGATGTCGCGGAGGTTCCCTTCGAGTTCGGCAAGCGACTCGACCGGGTCGTCCATGAGTTCGCGGGCGACGATGCGTTGCATGCGAGCTTAGCCGACGAAGGGCGGCCGCAAGCGACTGCCCTTCACAGCAGAACGCGTTCTAGCTTTTGAAGAATTCCGCATTGATGGCGGTATAGTTTTTCCATTTATCGGGCACATCTGAATCCGCATAAATCGCTTCGACCGGGCATGCCGAAACGCACGCGCCGCAATCGATACAGACCTCGGGATCGATGAAGAGCATTTTTTCGTCGTCGCCGCCGTGGATGCAATCGACGGGGCACACATCAACGCACGATTTGTCTTTCGTGCCGATGCAAGGTTCCGTAATGACATACGCCATCTGGGTATTTACTAGACCTCTCTGCGCTCGGTGAAGTGGTTCTCTTACGGAGCGCAATCCCGATGGTCCTGGTCGCATCACGAGAATGAAAAAGGCGCCCGTCATCTCTGAGGGACGCCTTGCTAGAAACGTCGCAGCCGATTAGGCGACGCGCCGACCAGAGAACGCGCGGAGCACGAAAAGCAGGATGACGGCTCCAACGAACGCGACGAGCGTGCTGTACACGAATCCGCCTGAACCGGCGTGGCCGAAGAAGTTGAAGATGAACCCGCCGATAAATGCGCCGATCACGCCGACGACGATGTCACCGATGACGCCGCCGGGGCCCTCGCCGGGGACGACGTATTTTGCCAAGACGCCCGCAATCAGTCCGACGATCAGCCAAAACAAGAGATCCATAATTTCGAGACGTTCCCTTTCAAAATTTCGGTGGCTCCAAGCGGCCGCCTGACGGGGAGAATGATTCCCGGTCAAACCTTGGTCGAAACCCGGATAACGAACGTGCACCCGGTTGCGTTGAGGAAATATGAAGCACATCACGATCGCCGCCCTGGCCGCTTCACTGGCATTGTCCCTCGTGGGAGTTGCCGGTGCCGCCACCGTTACGACCACGACACCCGACGATTCCACGATTACACTCTCGGCAACCGGAAGCGTCACGCGCGCACCCGATCTTGCCACCGTCGACATGACGATCGACAGCACGGACGATTCGGCCGCAAAAGCCACGCTCGACAATAACAACCGGTATAACGGCCTGGTCGGCAAAGCGCTGGCCCTCGGCCTCGCACGCGACGCCGTCAAGACGACCTCCTATGGGCTCAACACCTATGTGGATGGCGCGAAAAAGACGTTCAACGTCACGCGCACGGTCTCGATCCGCATCGAGAACATCGACAACGCCGGCAAAGTGATCGACGCCGGGATCGCCGCGAACGTTTCCAACATCGGCGGCGTGTCGTACGGTCTCCGCGATCCGCAAGCCGCGTATCGTGCGGCACTTGCCGATGCGATGACAACCGCGCAAGCCAACGGCAAAGTCCTAGCCGATTCGGCGCACCAGAAAATCGTTCGAATCAAATCGATCGCGACATTCTCGAATCCGCCCATCTATCGTCCGCAGGTTCAGGCCATCGCGCGCATGGAGGCGAGCACGGCGCCGCAATTACCGACCGAAGTGCTGCCCGGCGGGCTCACGGTGACCGCGACCGTAAACGTCGTTTATATTATCGCTCCATAGGGCCGAAACTCGGCCAGGCTCCACCGGGTAGGGAGAGTATGATGGTAGCGGCGACATGCGAGATCTGTAACGAGCGTCCGGCGAGCACGCGCGATTACGCGTTGCGTAACGGCAAGTGGACCGACGCTGCCGTATGCGATACGTGTGCTCGAGCGCGGCGCGGGGCGATCGCCCCGTTCGTCGGCGCGGTACTTTCGGCGGCTGCGCTGTTCGCCGGCGCGGCCTTCGCGTACGAGCGCCTCAATCGCGGCGGAAGCGGCCCGAGTGGTGAGAGTCCAGCAAACCAAGCCCTCGACTGGACCAAGCGCCTGCGCGGTGCGACTCCGGTTCTCTCGCAGTATTCGCGCGACTTGACGGCAGCGGCCGTTGCGGGCGAGCTCGATCCGGTGATCGGGCGCGATGAGGAGATCGAGCGCGTCGTCGCGATCCTCGCGCGGCGCAGTAAGAACAATCCGGTGCTGGTCGGCGAACCCGGCGTCGGGAAGACCGCGATTGTTGAGGGCCTCGCGCAGCGCATCGCCTCGGGCGACGTTCCCGCGGCGCTTAAAAATAAAAAAGTTCTAGCGCTCGCTCTCGGACCGCTCGTCGCGGGAACGAAGTATCGCGGCGAATTTGAAGGGCGCGTCAAAAAAATACTCGACGAAGTTAAACGCAGCGCGCGAGACGTCGTTCTTTTTATCGATGAATTGCATACGCTCGTCGGTGCGGGCGCGGCTGAGGGATCTCTCGATCTCTCCTCGATGATCAAACCCGAACTCGCGCGCGGCGAACTCCAATGCATCGGCGCGACGACATTCGATGAGTATCGCAAGTATGTCGAGGCCGACGCCGCGCTCGAACGGCGTTTCCAACCCGTCATGGTAGAGGAGCCGACGGTCGAACAGACCATCGGCATCCTGCGCGGACTCCGCCCGAAATACGGCGCGCACCACAACGTCGAGATAACCGATGAGGCGATCGTCGCCGCGGCGACGCTCTCGGCGCGCTATATTGCGGACCGCTTTCTGCCGGACAAAGCGATCGACGTGCTCGATGAAGCCGCAGCGAAAGCCGCGATCGGGAGCACGGGAACGCGTCCCCAGTTGACGGCGGAAAATATCGCGACGGTGATTTCTTCGGCGACCGGCATCCCGGTCTCGACGCTCACCGAGGCGCAGCGCGCCGGTCTGCTCGCACTCGAAGCCGAGCTTGAGGAACGCGTGATCGGACAGAGCGAAGCCGTTCGCGTCGTCGCCGAGGCAGTACGCCGCGCGCGCGCCGGCCTCAAGGATCCGCGTAAGCCCGTCGGCGGATTTCTCTTCATCGGACCGAGCGGCGTCGGCAAAACCGAACTCGCCCGCACGCTCGCACATTCACTCTTCGGCACGGACGATGCGCTCATCCGACTCGATCTCTCAGAATATACGGAGTCGCACACGGTCTCGCGCCTGCTCGGCGCGCCGCCCGGCTATGCAGGTCATGACGAACCCGGCCAACTCACGGAGGCCGTGCGCCGTCGCCCGTATTCGGTGATCTTGTTCGATGAGATCGAAAAAGCGCATCCGGATGTGGCGGCGATTCTGCTCCAAATTCTCGATGACGGCCGGGTGACCGATGCCAAAGGCCGCTCGATCGACTTCCGTCACGCACTGCTCGTCATGACGAGCAATCTCGAACCCGATGAAGTCGAAGACAACTTGCGGCCCGAACTCGTCGACCGCATCGACGATGTCGTTGTGTTCCGCGCACTCGATGCAAAAGACATCGAGAAAATCGTCTCCCTGCAAATTCATCACTTGGTCGAACGACTCGGAACGCAGTCCGTCAGGCTTGCCCTAACGCCCGCCGCGCTGAGTTTCCTTGCAAAAGAGAGTCTGGCCGCCGGAAGCGGCGCGCGATACGTCGCGCGATCGATTGCACGGCACGTGACGAGCCCACTCTCGAACGCCCTCTTACGCGGAGACTTCGCGATGGGGACGACGGCGCGTGTCGACTCCAACGGCCGTTCGATTACGGTGGAGTCTGCCGCATAAAACGTCTTGTTCTCGCGCTGACACTGATGCTCGTGCCGGTCGCGGCAAACGCCCAGGTCATCCCGCTGACGGCCCTACCACCGAATACCGACGCGCAAACCCGCAGCCTGCTGTTCGATTCGATGCTCGCAATCGCACGCTCGAACATCCAGAGTCCTGCGGCCGCAACCGCAGCGTCGCTCTCATATCAAGCCGCGATCCAACACGTACAAAGCGGTGATATCTTGGGTGCGCGGCGTGACGCCGCCTATGCACTCGGACAACTGGGTCTAACGTCGACGACGATTCCGGTCGGCGCGAGCGCCGTCGATGCGATCGCCGCACCGCTACGCGCACTCGAACATCCGATCTCGTTCGCGCCATTCACCTATCCGCGCCACGATCTTAGACCGCATACCATCGGAAACCCGTGCGCGTCCTTGAGCTTCGGCGAGTTGCGCAACGATTGTCAGCGAGCCGTTACGCCATTCAAGTAAGCAATTGCGATGCGGCAGGTTTTTACGACGCCGCTACGGTCGATGAACACGGGCGCGAGTAGTCCGAGCGCCACGTCCGCATTGCCGACTTGCGTCCCCTCGAGTAGCCCGCCGCACGGGCGTTACTTCCGCGCCGCTTCGATTTCCGCAACGATGCGGTCGGCCTGATACACGGAGCGAAGACCGGCGAGCAGAGCGCGACTGTCGACGGAGACCGCGCGATTGCGCGAGCCATCGTAGCCGAAGTCGCCACCGAGAGAGTAGATGTTGCCATCGAAGATGAGGCCGACGATTTCGCCATTTTTATCGATCGACGGACTGCCGGAATTGCCGCCAATAATGTCGTTCGTGCTCACGAAGTTCATCGGCGTGTTCGAGACAACCGTGGGCTTAGCGGCCAGCCAGCTCTGCGGGAGCTTGTAGGGTGCCGCGCCGGTCGCGCGATCGTACAAGCCGCCGATCGTGGTATACGGCGGCACGAACGTGCCGTTATTGTCGAAGCCCTTGACGCTACCGTAGCTCAAGCGTGCGGTGAAGGTCGCGTCCGGATCGATGCTCGTGCCGTAGATGGCAAAGCGCGCCTTTGCAATGCGCTCCGCAGCGGCGCGCGTCGGCGCGGCGACCTGCGCTTCGAAATCTTTGGTGAGCCGGCGCGACGTAGCGTCGAGCCGTATCGCGTAGACGATCATCGGGTCCGTCGACGCATCGATTGCCGCTTGACCGCCGACGAACAATGCTTTTCGCACCGCGGGATCGGCAAGTTTCGTTTGCGAGACCAGACGCTGTGCGAGGTCGGCGGGGGCGTCTTTGCCGAGAACTTGCTTCGTCAACGGATCGTCTGTGCCCAGTTGTTCGCGCACTTGCTGCAATCCTAAGGTGAGCGTCGTCTGCTCGAGATCGGGATAAATCGGCGCGGGCGCCTCGAGCTGCTGTTCCACGCCGACCAATGCTTGATCGGTAAAATTTGGAAGGCGAGCTCCGTTGGGCTTCTGGCGCTCTGCCGCAGCTTCCACGAGCGTTTGCGCGTAGCCGAGCATGCCTTGATTGAAGATGCCGGCAAGTGCGCCGACCGCCGGTGCAAGATGGGTCCGGACGATTTGCAGCTGCGCGATCTCGTCCCATGCCGAGCTATATGCCGCGGCAAGCTTGGGTTTGGCGGCGACAGCGGCGCGAAGTTTCTGCTCCTCGTTGACTTTCTGTTTGAAGAATGCGTGGTCGTTAAGCGCGCGCTGCCGTCCGAGTTCCGCTTTATAATCGTTTTCGATGAAAAAGCGCAGTTCGTTGGCCTCACGCGTCTGCTCGGCGCCGCGCAGTTGGAACTCTTCGAGTATGCCGCGGAGTTCGGCCAAAATCGGGATCGTCTCAGGCAATTGCACGTCGCGTATGTACGAGAGTTGCGAGACGGTGAGCTCGCGGGACGTGCTGCCCGGATTGCCCGAAACGAACACAAGATCGCCATCCTTGGTACCGGCGGTGCTCCACTTAAAGTAATCCGGCGTTGCTGCCGGTTTTCCGTTCTCGTAGACGCGCACGACGCCGATGTCGAAGTCGAAGCGCGGAAAGTTGAAGTTGTCCGGATCGCCGCCAAACTGCGCGACCGCATACTCCGGCGCGAACACCAGCCGCACGTCCGTGTAGCGGTGATACCGGTAGAGCTTATAAATGCCGCCGTGATAGAGGCTAACGACGTCGCAGCGCACGGCCACATCCTTGCCGCAGACCTCCTGCGCCTTGGCCGACGCGGCCCGGATCGCAAGGTTGGCGGCGTCGCCCGTCTTCCCGACGGTCGCGCCCTGGATTTCAGCCGTGATGTCGTCGATCTGCGCGAGTTGATCGATCTCGAAGGCGGGGCAGGTCTTTTCGTCTTCAGCCCGTTTCGCGGTGAATCCGGTTTGAACGAAGTCTTGCTGCGGCGTAGACAGCTGGCCGACGCATTCGACGACGCAGTGATGGTTCGTCATGATCAGGCCCTGCGGCGAGATGAACGATGCCGAACAGCCGCCCGCGTCGCGTGCCGACGCTTTACGAACGTGATCCAAAAACGCCGCGGACGGCAGAAAGCCGTATGTCTGCTGGACCTTCGCGGACGGAAAATTATCGAAGGTCCACATGCCTTCGTCCGCGAGCGCGGTCGAAGACGATGCAAGAAGCAGAGACAACGCGATCAGCAAGGTTTTCATGTGACGTTCCTATCCGACGGTCGTGGTGTAGCGTCCTTGGGCCATTAGATCGTGCCTTTGATTGCTGATTCGATTTCGTCTTTGTTCATTTCGCCGATCCGATAAGTTTTTATGACGCCATTCCGGTCGATGAACACATGCACGGGTAATCCGAGCGCGCCGTATGTATTACCGACTTGCGTATCGTCGAGGAGCACGCCGTACGGGAGTTTGTACTGATTGATGAAGCCGAGGGCTTTCTCGCGGCTCTCTTGTTCGTCGATGCCGTAGGTCGTTAGCTTCGCCTTGTATTTTTTCGCCAAACGCGCGATATCGGGCGCCTCTTTGTTGCACGGAGGGCACCACGTCGCAAAGAAATTTATGTATACGGCTTTACCCTTGAGCCCCGAAAGCGTGATCTCTTTTCCGGCGGTATTCTTCAGCTTGAAATCGGGCGCGGGCTTGTTGACTTGCGGAATGGCAAGTGCGGCGACCGGCGCCAGTGCGAGGAAAAGGGCGAGCGTGACGGCCAGGCGTTTCATGAATCTCCTAGATGAAGGACGGGAAGTTGACCGTTTTGGCGTCGGCATCGATTTGCTCGAGGAGCGCTTCCACCGAATCGAATTTGATTTGCCCGCGTAGGAAACGAAAATCGCGTAGCGCTAGTTCGTGTCCGTAGAGCGAACCGTTGAAATCCAGCAGCCAGGCCTCGACGGTCCGATCGCGGCCTGCGAAGGTCGGATTCGTACCGATCGACACGAGGCCGCGATAATCGCGCCCGTCATGGCGGCCGACGATCTGATAGACACCGTCGGGCGGCAGCAGTTTCTCCGGCGCAACAGCGATATTGGCGGTGGGAAAGCCGAGATCGTGGCCGCGCCCGGCGCCGAAGGTCACCGGCCCGCGAACCATGTACGGCGCCCCGAGGAGGCGATCCGCGAGTTCGCCGTTGCCGTCTTTGAGGGCCGAGCGCACGCGCGTGCTACTGACCCGTTCTCCCTCGTCCATGGCGTTTGGCACCGCCACGAGCGTGCCTCCGCGTAGCTCGAGCTGCGTGCGCGCGAAGGAGACATCGCCGGCACGCCGTGCGCCAAAACGGAAATTCTCACCGACGATCATCGCGCGCGCACCGATCTTATCGATGAGCATCGTATCGATGAATTCGCTTGGCGACTGCGAGGCGATCTGATGATCGAACGTCAGCACGAAGGCTTCATCGACACCGGCGTTTGCAAGATTGTTGACACGCTCCTCGAGCGTGGTGATGAGCGGCGGCTCCGTCCCGGGACGCAGTAGCGTGCTCGGGTGGTTCCGGAAGGTCAAGGCGGCGGCGCGTTCGCCCGGGCGGCGTTCGTCAAGCAACGCGCGCACGATCGCGCGATGCCCGCGGTGAAAGCCATCGAAAAATCCAATCGCGACAACGAGCGGATGCGCCGCGCGCGTCGCCCTATACGCATCGTCAGTCGGAATCGTGTAGTGAATCTTCACACGAAAACTTTCCGCGGCGCAAGAAGCGTTCCCACCGTCTCACCGACACCGACGAGCAACCGCGCCTGATCGCGCACGAAGACGTGTTTCTCTGCCGGCGCAATTGCAAGCGCGACAGTCCGGCCCGCGCGGAAATCCGTTGCATCGCGTCCGTCAAGCACGATCGTGGGAATGGGAATCACGCTCTCCGGCGCTACGAGTGCACCGGCCGGATCGGCCATCACGTCTTCGATCAGCTTGGATTCGTAGAGCACGAACGGCCCCGAGGCCTCACGAAGCAGAGCGCCCATGTGTCCGACGGTTCCGATGGCTTCGGCGATATCTTCGCAGAGCGTGCGAATGTACGTTCCTTCGCTGCACGCGATACGCAGGCGTAGCGAATTGTCGTCGAAACCGAGCAAGGTCAATGCATAAATCGTTACGTGACGCGCCGCGCGTTCGACGGTCTTACCTGCGCGCGCCAAATCGTAGAGCCTCTCGCCGCCGATTTTGAGGGCACTGAACATCGGCGGAATCTGATGGATCGGCCCGGTGAACGCCTCCGCCACGGCCTCGAATCGTTCGCCGAAATCGCGCGGCACATCGGCCGTCGCGATCGTCGCGCCGACGGCATCGCCCGTGTCGGTCGCGCGGCCGAGAACGAGCGTGCAGACGTAGGCTTTCCGCCGATCCGTGATGAGCGGTAAGAGCCGCGTTGCTTTGCCGAGCGCAATGGGAAGCACGCCTGCGGCTTGCGGATCGAGCGTCCCGAAATGACCGACGGCCAGTTTACCGCCCTCACGCGTTCCATAAATCCGCCGCAAGCGCGCACCGAACTGCGTCGATGTCGGCCCGGCAGGTTTGAAGAGGTTGACGAAACCGAGAATTAGAGTCCTTGCGCGACGAGTGCGGCGTGCACGCCCGCGATCGCCCCTTGCAAATCACCGTCGAACGTGAGCCCCGCGGCCATGAAGTGTCCGCCGCCGTTGAGCGACGCGGCCGCTTCCATGACGTTGATCTTGCCGGAACTGCGTAAGCTGACACGCACCGCGCCGTCGTAAGCCTTGAAGAGTGCCGCGGCTTCCACGCCTTCGACTGAGCGCAGATGCTGCACGATCTCCTCGGTATCTTCACCGTCGGCACCGCACTCGTCGAGCATCTCTTGCGTGACGTAGGTGTAACAGTAGCGGCCGTTGTCCTCGACTTTGGCTTTCGAGAGCGCGAGTCCAAGAATCTTGATCGCGGCGAAACGTTTGTTTGCGAAGATCTCTTCGGTGATGAGCGGCTTGTCGGCGCCGAGTTGCATCAGTTCAGCCGAGAGCGAAAGCACGGCGGTCGTCGTGTTCGTATGCATGAACGCGCCCGTGTCCGTCATGATCGTGGTGAGCAGCGCCGTTGCAATCTCGGGCGTGATCTTGGCATCGAGCGCGCGCAGCAGATGCATCACGCACGTACCCGTCGAGGCTTCTTTTTCGAGGACGTAATTGAGTTCGCCAAAACGCGAGTTGCCCAAATGATGGTCGATATTGAGAACGTTCACGCGATCGATCGCGGGCAGGTACTCACCAGCGCGCGAGGTGTCGCTCATGTCGCCGAATACCCAAAGCGTATCGGCGGGCAAATCCTTGGGCACGTCGCGCGAGCAGAGTTCCGAATCCACCAAGAATCGTAGGTTGCGCGGCACCGGGTCTTGCTGGAAGTAGCCAACGCGCTTGCCCAGCGCCTTAAGCGCGCTGCCGAGTGCAAGCCCCGCTCCGAGGGTGTCGCCATCGGGCTTGACGTGCGAGACGAACATGAACGACGAGCGACGCCGCAACTCGGCTACCACTTCCTCGGTCGAAGCGGACCGCGCTACCGTCGTACTACTCATCGATGACCTTCGCTTTCTCAAGGGTTTGGGACAATTCGATCGCCTTCTCAGTAGACCGATCTTCAACGAAAATCAGCTCGGGTGTATGCCGCAGATCGACGGCAGACCCAAGTTCGCCGCGAATAAAGCCCGCAGCATTCTGCAAGGCATCCATCGACTGACGCGCCACATGGCGGTCGCCGATGATCGAGACGAACACCTTGGCATGGTGCATGTCCTGCGTGATTTCAACGCGCGTCACGGTCGTAAAACCGAGCCGCACGTCACGGACGTCTTGAGAAATAATCTTAGAGAGCGCGCGCTGAAGCGCACTATCGATCCGGCCTTGCCGTTCGCGTTTCATGAAGTTGGTCCAATCCGTAATTGTCCGACGCCTACCTTGTTCATTTAGCCTTCCGGAACGACGAGAAGAATCGTACTGCCGAACGCGGCGCCGCAAAATTGAAAAGCGCCGCAAAAACGAAAAATGCCCCAATCGTCAGCGCTGGATTTGTCGGTCGCAGCGGATGGAAGACCCAACCGATTGCGACGATGATGAATCCGAAGACGACGGTCGAAAATAAGGCGTCGGGAACCGCCTTCAATCGCTCGGAAAGCGATCCGCGGAACCACGTTTCCGGATTCATGCGAATGTAACCGCCGCGTCGTCAACGGAAATTCGCGAGCGCCTCACACTTGGTGAGACGTTCGCGAGCATCGCGTTTTGCATGTTAGGCTGGTTGCAGCTCCGGAGCGACGAGCTCCGACATGAACGCTTCGATGACGTCGCCGACTTTGAGGTCGGCGAAGCGTGCGACTTGCACGCCGCATTCGTAGTTCTCAGCCACTTCTTTGACGTCGTCTTTGAAGCGGCGCAGCGACTCGAGTTCGCCTTCGAATGCGACGGCCGAGTCGCGAACGACGCGGACCTTCGCATTGCGCGTGAGCTTGCCCGACTGGACGTAGCAGCCCGCGATCGTGCCGATCTTCGAGACCTTGAAGATCTCGCGGACTTCGGCGCGGCCGAGCACGACCTCGCGGTATTTCGGCGCGAGCATGCCGACCATGGCTTTTTTCAAGTCGTTTTCAACATCGTAGATGACTTGATAGAAGCGCAGATCGACCTGTTCGTTTTCGGAGACGCGCTTCACCGTTTCATCCGGGCGGATGTTGAAGCCGATAAGCACGGCGTTGGAGGCGGCCGCCAAGTTGACGTCGTTCGGAGTGATCGCGCCGACGCCGGCGAGGATCACGCGAATGTCGACTTCTTGATTGGAAAGACTCTCGACGCGCGAGCGTAGCGCTTCGACAGCACCTTGGCCGTCGGCCTTGATGATGAGGTTGAGCGTTTTCGAGCCGCCCGATGCCGGCATCGCCATGAACGATTCGAGCGAGACGCGCGGACCGCTGGTGGAGGCCATGCGGGTGTCGCGGCGCTTGACCGAGCGTTTCGATGCGGCTTCACGAGCGACGCGTTCGTCGGAGACGACCATGAGCGTATCGCCGGCTGCGGGGACATCCGAGAGACCCATGATCTCCACGGGAATCGACGGACCCGCTTTCTTGACTTGCTTGCCTTTGTCGTCCATGAGCGCGCGGATCTTACCGAACGCACCGCCGACGACGACCACATCGCCAACGCGCAGCGTGCCATTTTGAATGAGCACGGTTGCGACGGCGCCGCGGCCTTTATCCAGCGCGGATTCGATGACGACACCCGATGCGCGACGCATTTTGTTCGCTTTGAGTTCGCGCAGATCGGCTTCGAGCAGAACCGTTTCGAGCAGTTGATCGATACCGTCTCCGGTACGTGCCGAGACCGGCACCATTTCGATCTTGCCGCCCCAGGCGACGGGCTGTAAGCCTTCTTCGGTGAGCTGCTGCATCACGCGCTCGGGCGATGCGTCGGGTTTGTCCATCTTGTTGATGGCAACGACGATCGGCACGCCGGCCGCTTTGATGTGGCTGATCGCTTCGCGCGTTTGCGGCATGACGCCGTCGTCGGCGGCGACCACGAGGATCGCAACGTCGGTAACTTTGGCGCCGCGTGCGCGCATCGCGGTGAACGCTTCGTGACCGGGCGTATCGATGAACGTGATCTTGCGATCGTCGCGATCGACGGTGTACGCACCGATGCGTTGCGTGATGCCGCCGGCTTCGCCCGAGGCGACGTTGGCGACGCGGATCTTATCGAGCAGCGAGGTCTTCCCATGATCGACGTGTCCGAGCACGGTGACGACCGGCGGACGCGTCGTGAGCAGTTCGGGCTTGTCTTCTTCCTGCTCGACGATGACCTCATCGCCCGCTTCTTTGACGATCGCGTTGAAGCCGAACTTCTTCGCGACCGAAATCGCGACGTCAGACGGAATCGACTGGTTGATCGTGGCGAACGTGCCCATTTTCATGAGCTCTTTGATGATATCTTTGGCGGGCACGATGATGAGCGAGGTCGCCAATTCTTGCACGGTGAGCAAGTCGGGGATTTCGATCGTTTCGAGCTGAATCGTCGGTGCTGCGGGAGCTGAGTCGTAGCGCTTGCGATTGCGCGCCTTATCCAGCAACATGTCTTTTTCGCGATCTTTTTTCGACTGATCGTCGCGATGGTGACCGCGCGGACCACCGGGCCCGCGGCCGCCGGGGCCGGAGCTGGGGGTCGGGCCTTGGCCCGGGGTCGTCGGACCGTTGCCGACTGCACCCGGGGGGCGCGGTGTGAACGGCCGCGGACCGGGCGGCGTGAGCGGACGGAACGGACCGTTGGACGCGGGACGCGTCGGGCGGCTCGCCATCGGCACGCCTGGGGCGCCATCCGGGTTGGGCGGCGTCAGCGGACGCTGCTGGTAGCCTTGGCCGGGAAGACCCTGGCCCGGACGCGGGGCAACACCGGGGCGACCCGGGATGCCGGTCTGGGGACCGGGGTCAGCGGAATTTGGACCGGCCGGCGGCGTCTCGGGCGGGCGCGCGGCGGGACGCGGCTTGACGATCGAGGCCTGACCGGCCGGAACCGGACGCAGCGTGACCATCGGAACGTCGGGGGCTTTGGGCGCGGGAGCACGACGTACCGGGGCGGCCTCTGGCGCTTCCTCGGTCGGCGGTTCGCTAGCTACTACGGCAGTGAGGGGCGCGACTGGCTCGGCCGCAACCGGAGCAGCCGGGGCTTGCGCAATCACCGGAGCGGGGGCGTCTGCCACAGGCGCGGCGGCGACCTGCGCGGTGTCTTCAACCGGCGCGGCGGCAACGGCGGCAACGGCAGCAGCTTTCTTCGCCGGTCCCGTTACGGGCTTGAGCGTTGAAACGGCTTCGGCGGGCGCAGCTTTCGGAGCGGCCTTCGCCTTGGCCGCGGCGACGGGGCTCGCAGCGACAGGCTCCTCGGCGATGGGCGCGGCGGCGGCCTTTGCAGCCGGAGCTTTGGGTACGGCCTTGGCAGCGGCGGCCTTTTTGCCGAGCTGTAGACGCAAGAGATCGGCGACCTTGGGGTCGACGACGCTTAACTGATTTTTGGCCTCGAGACCGAGCCGTTCGAACAGGCCGATGAGATCTTTCGAGGACATACCGAGCTCTTTTGCGAGCTCAAAAATGCGGACTTTACCGGTAGCCGTAGCCATTCATAGCTTTCTTAGGAGCACTGCCGACGGCGTCGACTCCCATGTGGCGCGCTCGGGCCCAGGCCCGGACGTGCAAATTGATTATTTCATTCGTTGATTCCCCGAGGGCTCACCTCAGATGAGACCTCTATGAGATTCCATTGTAGCAGAGCCGAACTACTTAACCCAGGATAGCGGCGATTCTTTGCGACCCGCTCGGCACAGCCAAACGAGCACAGGTAGGCCCCGCGCCCGGGTAACCGACGCCGATCGTCGGGTTCCCACCCCTCCGTCGCCTTTCGGAAGCGACGGAGGTCAGACTGCGGCGACCGCTTGCGGCAGCCGACACAGGTCCGGATGGGAGTGGAAATTAGTCGTCCGTCTTCGAGCTGAACATCTCGCGCTTGAACTCTTCGAGCTTGCGCAAAAGGTCTTCGTCGACAGCCGGGGCCGTTTCGCCCTCTTCGGCCTCCGCGGAAACAACGTCTTCTTCGCCCGCCTCGATAACGGCATCCGCACCGCGTTCGTCGCGTTCGGTAAGATAACGCGCACGCGTTTCCTCGGCATCGGCTTCGCTTGTGATGTCCAAACGCCGGCCGGTCAGGCGGGCGGCGAGCCGCACGTTCTGACCTTCGCGCCCGATTGCAAGCGAGAGCTGATAATCGGGGACGGTCACCAGGGCCACGCCTTCGTCCTCGAAAAGCTCGACGCTGAGCACCTTGGCCGGGGCGAGCGCATTACCGATGAACGTGATCGCATCGGGCGCCCAGCGGATGACGTCGATCTTCTCGCCGCGCAGTTCGTCTGAGACGTTGGCAATGCGACTGGACTTAGGCCCCAGGCACGCGCCGACCGGGTCGATCTCAGGACGCGTCGAGTTGACGGCCACCTTCGAGCGGCTGCCGGGTTCGCGAGCGATCGCCATAATCTCCACGATGTCGTCCTGAATCTCGGGCACCTCAAACTCGAGCAGACGCTGAACGAGGCCTTCGGCCGCGCGTGAGAGCACGACGAGTGGGCCTTTGTTCGTCTTGCGCACGTCCAGCACGTAGGCGCGGATGCGGTCGTTGATACGGTAGTTTTCGCGCGGCACTTGCTCGGAGAACGGCAGCAGCGCTTCGTTCTTATTATCGAGCAACACGTACATGTTGCGCTGTTCGTAACGCTGCACGACGCCCATAACAACATCGTGTAATTTCGCAGAGTACGTATTGAAAACCGTATCGCGCTCGGCCTCGCGGATGCGCTGCACGATGACCTGCTTTGCGGTCTGCGCGGCGATGCGGCCAAAGTCTTTGGGCGTTACTTCTTCATCGTAATAGTCGCCGGGTTCGTAGCGCGAACCGGCCTGCTTCTTCGAGACCTCGATCTTCGGATCGGTCACTTCCTCGACGACGACGCGGCGGTTGTAGACTTTGTACTCACCGCTATTGCGATCGATCGTGACGATGGCGTTGGCCTCGCCGCCGAAATTGCGTTTGTACGCCGAGATCAGCGCGGCTTCGAGCGCTTCGAGCAGCATCTCGAAGCTGATGTTGCGCTCGGTTTCGATCTCTTTGAGCGCGGCGATCATCTCTGCGTTCATGACTTGCCTTTCTTCTTCTCGCGCTTGGCGCGACTGAGGTCTTCGCGAATATCGAATTCGATGTTCGCCGATTTGATGATGTCCAGGGGGATGGGGAGTTCGCCCGATTCGGTCGTGAGGACGACGTTCGTCCCGCGCACGCCCTCGAGGCGGCCGCGAAAGGTCTTGTGCGAGGCGATCGGCAGCGTCGTCAGAACACGAACGTTGTTGCCGGTGAAGCGTTCGTAATCTGCGGGTTTGAAGAGCGGACGGTCGACGCCGGCGGACTCCACTTCGAGCGTGTACATGTCTTCGATGCCTTCGAGCGCATCGTTGATTTTCGAGGCTACGCGCTCACACGAGATCATATCGATCCCGCCTTCGCGGTCGAGCATCACCGCAAGTGCCGTCGTCTTGCCTTGCTTGCGCAGGCTGTGATGGACGACTTCGATCTCGTGGAATTCCGGCGAAAACGTCAGTTCGGCGACGGTCCGTTCGAAAACGTCGCTCAAATCATCAGCCACCTGCACCGCCTCCTTCCCCGGAACACAAGAGAAGCGCGGGCACGCCCACGCTTCTTCTAGATTCCGCCTGTGAGCATACCCCCAAATCCACGTGGATGCAAGGCGCCCACCCCTGAGTGTTGGCGCCGAGTCGAGATGTCCCCATCCCTGCCGAGTAGCGATGTCCCCCGCGCGAGGGGCCAAGCCATTCATTTTCACGATCTGGCTCCCCGCACGTTTCAATGTGCTCCAACGAAGCCATAACGATAGTGGGCCCGGGTCGGGTGGGACTGATGGCCTAATGACAAATCGCCGGAGTGGACTCGTTGATCGCAAGTGACCTACTACCGATTCGTCTCTTCGTCGTCGAGCGCCAAGCGCTCATCGCGCGGGCATTGCACGTGTATTTCGCGGGAAATCCGCTGGTGCGTGTAGTCGGCGATGCATCGGATATCCGTACCGACGACCTGCGCCGCACGCGACCAGAACTCGTCGTATTCGGACTCGATAATGCACTGCACGACGTCGCTGAGGCGATCGCCATCGCCCACGCGGTCGATCCCGGTATCCGCATTGCTGTCCTTTCGAGTTTTGCAAACGCCGACGTGATGCAGCGCAGCATCGCATCGGGGGCCGACGGCTTTCTCGTCAAGGATATGTCGCCAAACGAACTCGACCTCGCCTTCCGCGTCCTCGCGGGCGGTTCGTCCTACGTCGACCCGCGCGTCGCCGGGCGGATGCTCAAACGTCGGTACGTCGTCGCAGGATGCGGGTCGACTGCAGGGGTCGGCGAGCTTACGGGGCGCGAGGCCGATATTCTGCGCCTGATCGCACACGGTCTTTCGAACAAAGAAATCGGCGGCAAGCTCCAACTCTCCGAGAAGACAATCAAGAACCACATCAGCCGAATCTTCTCGAAACTGAACGTCCAGGCACGCACGCAGGCGGCGGTTTACGCAATCAAGACGGGCATGGCGTAAGGGAAACAATTTTCCCTCGCAGGAGCCCCCCGGCGCTGGCGGCAACGCGATTATCCGATGATCGCACCCACACTCAAACGAACGAAAATCGTCGCCACGATCGGGCCGGCCTCACGCGAACCGGCGATGCTGCGCGAACTCTTCCGCGCCGGTGTCAACGTCGTCCGACTCAATTTCTCGCACGGAACGCACGACGAACACCGCGCGGTGATCGCGGACGTCCGCTCGATCGCAGCCGAACTCAATTTGCACATTGCGGTCTTGCAAGATTTGCCGGGGCCCAAAGTCCGCACCGGCAAACTTGCCGAGGGCGTCACTTCGGTGACGCTCGTACCGGGCGAGCCGTTTACGCTGACGACCGCAGATATAATTGGTGACGCGAGCGGCGTCTCGGTGTCCTATGTAAATCTCGCGCGCGATGTCGAATCGGGCAAACGGATCTATCTTGCCGACGGAACGATCGCTCTGCGCATCACCGACGTCAAAGGCGACGTCATTCACACGCTCGTCGAAGTCGGCGGCGAACTGCGCCCGACGCAGGGTATCAACTATCCCGACGGCACGCTCAACATCGCTGCAGTTACGGATCGCGACCTCATGCACCTAGCCTTCGGCATCGAACAAAATGTCGACTGGGTTGCTGTCTCATTCGTCCGTGGGCCCTCCGATGTCGCACGCGTGAAAGACGCAATCGCCGCAGCGGGCAAGACGATTCCGGTCTTTTCGAAGATCGAAAAACACGAAGCCCTCGACTGCATCGATGAGATCATCGCGATCTCCGATGGCATCATGGTCGCGCGCGGCGATCTCGGCATCGAAATGCCGCTCGAAGAAGTGCCGATGATCCAAAAAGATTTGATCGCGCGGACCAATCGTGCAAGTAAACCCGTCATCACCGCAACACAGATGCTCGAATCGATGATTTCCTCCGCGCGTCCGACGCGCGCGGAGGCAGCGGACGTCGCAAATGCCATTCTCGACGGCACCGACGCCGTGATGCTCTCGGGCGAAACGGCCCGCGGTGCATATCCGCTCGAAGCCGTGAAGACGATGGCGACAATCGCGCGCACGATCGAGAAGCGCTACCCGCACGACGACCTGCAAGAACGCCGGCTCGAAATCACGGAAGTCTTCCAAGGCGGTGAAGACGCGGTCGGCACCTCGATCGCCGAAGCCGCGGCCCGCACGACCGAAGCCCTCAAGCTCGATATGATCTTGACGGGCACGACGACCGGCAACACAGCGCGACATATCTCGTCCTTCCGCCCGCGCGCACAGATCGTCGCGATGACGCCGCTAATCGAAGTCGCGCGGCGCCTCGCCGTCGTATGGGGCGTCGAATCGCTCGTCGTGCAGAGCTACCGCTACATCGAGACGCTCATCGAAATCGCCGAACAGCGTGTCGTCGCCGAGGGCTTAGCGAAATCCGGCGAGACGATCGTGATCACGAGCGGCATGCCCGTCGGCGCCGGCGGCACCAACGTCCTCAAAGTTCACCATTTGCCGTAAGCGTTAGTCTGCGGCGACGGCCGTGCTTGCGATCAGGCGATCGTAAATCGCAAAGAGTTCGGTGCTGATGCGGTCGGGATCGTATTCGGCGATAGCGCTTACGCGCTGCGTTTGCGCGTCGATCCAGGCATCGTCGATGCGTGACCAAGCGTCGCGAATGCCTTCGGCAAAACCCTCGGCGTCATTCGGGACGAGCCACGCAGTCGGACGATCGATCAGCGTGTCGGCGATGCCGCCGGTGTTCGAGGCGATGATCGGCACGCCGCCGACCAGCCCCTCGATCAACTGATACGGTAACCCGTCGCGCGACTGCGGCACTAGCAAGAGATCGATGCCGGAGATGAGTTCGGGCGTCGGCATCGGACCGAAGAACGTGACCGCGTTTTGCGCGCCGCGCTCGCGCGCGTGCGCTTTCACCAGCGTCTTCACCGGGCCATCGCCCGCGATCCAGAGATCGACTTCGGGCATGTCCGGCACCAGCAGGGCGATCGCGTCGATGGCGACTTCCCACGATCGATCCGCGACAAGCGGCCCCGACCAGCCGACGATCGGACCGCGCCGGCCCGGCGGACGCGCGAGGTCGCGCGGCGTGTTCGAGACGACGGGATAGCCGAGCAGACTTACGCGCTCTTCGGCAACGCCGAAGCCGTTGACGAGCGCGCGCTTGATCCCCGCATACGCGACGACGATGGCACCCGCCCGCGTCATCAACTCGGGCAACCGCTTATCGACAAAGGCTTTGGGCATCTCGTTATCGCGGATCGGATCTTGGAGCGAGACGATGGTGCGCGCGGTGTAGCGTGCGGGCATCGCACCCATCGCGACGGCGGTCGCCGTCCAGCCGAAGCAGTGGACGATGGTTGGGTTGTCGCGTTCGACCGCGCGGCGCAACGCACCAATCGAGCGCAACACGTTGAAGAGTCCGGCGGGCTTCCACGTTTCGATCGGAATCCCGAGGTCGCGAAAGGCCTTCGCCTCGTTATCCGGGGCGAGCATGCGCAGCTCATATTTTTCGCGCGCCGCTGCAAAATATGCGCGCACGCTCCGCCGCATCGCCTCACCACCGGACGAGAGCAGAACCAGAACTTTTTCTTTCATCGCTTGGCGGCAACCCCGCGAACGAGCGTCGCCGCATGTTCGAGCGCGACATCGCCCGTTTCGCCGGAAAGCATTCGTGCAATCTCCTCGAGTCGTGTCCGTTCGGTCGCAAGCGTTTCCAGCTCGACCACGGTCGTTCCGTGGTCCTCGCGCTTACGCAGTGCGTAGTGCGCGTCGGCCCACGAAGCAATCTGAGCCAGATGCGTCACGCAGACGACCTGTCCTGCAGACGCCAAGCGACCGAGCCGCGTTCCCACGGCACTGGCCGTCGCGCCGCCGATCCCGGCATCGATTTCATCGAAGACCAAGGCCGTACGTTCGCGGCGCTCCGCGAGCGCCACGATGAGCGCGAGCAGCACGCGCGAAAGCTCGCCCCCCGAGGCGCTCTTGCCGAGCGGCCGAAACGGTTCGCCGGGATTCGCAGCGAGGAGCAATTCCGCGCGTTCGGCGCCACTTGGGCCGATCGGATCGACAGGAGCGAAGGCGATTTGCAGGCGTGCCGCCGGCATCGCGAGTTCCCCGAGTTCCTCGCCGACACGCTTTTCCAGCATCCGCGCCGCCGTCGTTCGTGCTTTGGTGAGGAGGCCAGCCGCTCGGATCACTTCGGATTCGCACTCCCTCAGCGCATCCTCGCGCTGCGCGATTCGTCGATCGCGATTGACGAAGCCGTCTTGTGTCTGCGCGAATACTTCGCGCGCCGCAAGCACGTTTGCAAGACTCCCGCCAAACTTCTTCTTCAAACGGTCGAGCAGCTCGAGCCGCGCGCCGATCCCTTCGAGTTCGGCCGGATCGTAATCGGCAGCCTCGCGCTCGCGCGCGATGCGTCCCGCACTCTCGGTGAGATCGGATTGCAGGGCGGCGAGCGTCGTCGCAAGCTCGGCCAACGTCGCATCGTAGCGCGCGACGCCCGCGAGCGCGGAACTCGCTGCGCCGAGCGCGTCGACCGCCCCGCTTTCGTTTTCCAGCGCATCGTGCGCCGTCGTCAGAGCCGCGGCAATTTTTTCGATATTCGTGAGATAATCGCGACGCTCGCGCAGCTTCTCATCTTCGCCCGCAATCAGGCGCGCGTCATCGATCTCGCGCAGGGCAAAAGCGGCGTAGTCGGCGGCCGCAAGCGCGCGGCCTTCGTCATCACGGATCGCGGCGATTTCCGCGAGGATGGCGCTGCGCTCGTGAACGATGACGGCGACGCGTTCGCGCAGCGCGCTCGTCTCACGGGCGCCGTCGAGGAGTTCGAGCGCGTAGCCGGGTGCGAGCAATCTCTGCGCTTCGTGCTGTCCGACGATATCAACGAGCGAGCGGCCGATCTCACGCAGTTGGCTTGCGCTCACGACCGCGCCGTTAACGCGCGCTTGCGAGCGGCCCGTCGCAGTGATCTCGCGCGTGAGGATCGCATCGTCATCCGCGGCAAGCGCGATGCCGTGTTCGGCGAGCAGCGCGCGCAGAGCCGCATCCGGCTCGACTTCGAGCGTGACGCGCGCGCGTTCGGCACCGCTGCGAATCATCTCGGCGCCGACGCGGTCGCCGAGCGCAAAACCCAGCGCCCCAAGCAGCATCGTCTTGCCCGAGCCCGTCTCACCGCTGACGATCGTGAGGCCACCGGAAAACGCGAACGACGCGTGTGCGATCAGACCAAAATCATCGATTGAGAGCCGTCCGAGTCGCACGCGCTCACTCGCCCTGGCGTTTGATCGGGACGCCCCACTGCAGTTTCTCTTGCAGGCGCGAGAAAAATGCTTGTGGGCGGATTCGCGCAAAACGGACGGGTGTCGCCGTGCGGTGCACGCTGACCACGTCGTTTGGCTGCAGTTCGGCAACGACCATGCCGTCGACTTCGAGCGTGGCGCGCACGTTTTCCGGATCGCAAATGATCTCGATTTGTGACGTCGTCGGCACGATCAACGGGCGCGCGAAGAGCGTGTGCGGCAGAAGGGCGATGATCCCGAAGGCATCCACGCCCGGTGAAATAATCGGGCCGCCTGCAGAAAGAAAGTACGCCGTCGAGCCCGTCGCGGTCGCAACGATGATCCCATCCGCCGGAATGTGCGCCACGATCTCGCCGTCGAGCGAGAGACCGAAGGGGGCCATGCGGGCATTCGCCGAGCGGCGTACCACGACGTCGTTGAGTGCGAAATGTTGCTCGCCTCCATTGATGCACGCGTTGAGCGCGGCCCGCGTCTCGGTGACGAAGCCGCCTTCAAGTGCGGCCCGCAGATCGACGAGCGCAAGATCGCCTTCGAACTCCGTGAGGAACCCGAGACGTCCCGTATTGATGCCCAGCACCGGAACGCCGAACGGCGCCGCGAGATGCAGGCCGCGCAGCAAGGTCCCATCGCCCCCGATCGTTACGAGCAATTCGGCGCCCTGGACCTCGGCGCCGGCCGAAGCGAGGTGCAGCACGTCTTCTTGGTCTCGCGGGAGCGCGACGGAAAAACCGACCTCGCGCGCGATCTCGGCGGCGCGCGAAGCGATCTCGCGCGCGTTCTCACGATCGAGGTTGACGTAAAACGCGATCGTGCGGGTCTTCTCGTGAATCATTCTGCGTGCGCTACCGCAACGAGCGCGGCGATCCGCTCGTCATCGACGCTGGGACCATCGCGCGCGATCAAATAGAAGAACTCCACGTTTCCCGCAGGACCGACCAGACCCGAGCGTGCCGCGGCGATCGCGTGCACGCCGAGCGGCGGCAACGCATCGCGGACTTCGCGCATGATCGCGGCGTGCGTTAGGGGATCGCGGACGACCCCGCCGCCGCCGATCCGCTCGCGTCCCGCTTCGAATTGCGGTTTGACGAGCGCCACGATGCGGCCGGGCGGCCGCAGATACGCAACGGCACGCGCGACGATCGTGCGCAGCGAGATAAACGACGCGTCGATCACGATCAGATCGAACCCGGCCGGATACGCATCGTCCGGCAAGACGCGAAAATTGGTCCGCTCGACGATGGTGACGCGTTCGTCACCGCGCAACTTCCATGCGAGTTGTCCGTAGCCGACATCGAGTGCGACGACGCTCGTCGCGCCTCGCTGCAGCAGACAATCCGTGAAGCCACCGGTCGATGCGCCGACGTCGAGCGCTTCGAGCCCGCGTGGATCGAGCGCGAAGTCGCGCAACGCGCCCTCGAGCTTCTCGCCGCCGCGACTCACGTAAGGCGCGGGCCGTTCGACGTCGACCTGCGCGCCGACGCGAAGGTTGGAACCGGGTTTGACGTGCGGGTCGCCGTCGACGCGCACGCGCCCGGCCAAAATGAGTCCGCGCGCTTGCGAGCGCGTCAGCCCAGTCAGCGCGACGACGGCGGTATCGAGCCGGCGATCATTCCCCATCGTCCACGAGGTCATCGTCAAAGAGCGACGAGCCTGGCGCCGGTGCCGGGCGACGTTCCGGCTCGGCGGCGCCGTTCGTTGCTTTATCGATGGCGGTTTGCGCGTCTGCCAGCAATTTTTCGCAGCGCGCGGCGAGCTCGCGGCCTTGTTTGAAGAGCTCGACGGACTTGTCGAGACCCACTTCGTTGCCCTCGAGCTGCTTGACGATCTGCTCGAGCTTCACGAGCGCGGCTTCGAATTCACCGGATTGTTGATCAGCCATTGGTCTCCGTTGATTCGACGCGAGCGATAAGCGTTCCACGAGCGACCTGCACGACGATCTCGGCGCCCGCCGGGATGGCGGCCGGGTCCGTAACTGCGCGCCCGCCGTAGAGCACCATCGCATAGCCGCGTGAGAGAATTGCTGTCGGATCTTTGCCGTTTAGCTCGCTCGTCGCCAGAGCCAGCGTGTGTTTACGCGCGGTGAGGGCGCGTTCGAGTGCCGGACGCAGGCGCGGAACCGCGCGATCGAAGCGCAAGCGCCCGCCGCCGATCCGCGCGATTACAGCGCGATCCATGCGGTGAGCGAGTTCGACGACTCGACGCTGTTCCTCACCTAAGCGGACCCGCGGATCGCGCGCGGCAAGCCGCCGTTCGAGCGCGATCAACCGGCCGGACTCCGCGCGGAATCGCTCGCGCAGACGCGTGCCGATCCGCTCGCGCAAATCGTCGACGAGTTGGCGACGCGGTCCGAAGGCGGCGCCCGGACGACCGAGCACCGAATGCAAGACGAAGCGCTCGACGAGTAACCGGGCGTTGGCCGCTTTGCGGTGCAGCGAGGTTTCGAGCGACCGGCGCGCCCGGCGAATCTCACCGAGTAACTGCGCGCGATCTGGCAAGATCAGTTCGGTCGCCGCCGTCGGCGTGAGCGCGCGAATATCGGCCACGAAATCCGTCAGGGGCGAATCGGATTCGTGTCCGATCGCAGAGACCGTCGGCAGCCGAGAGGCCGCCAGCGCGCGTACGACGCGCTCGTCGCTGAAAACGAAGAGATCCTCGTATGAGCCGCCGCCGCGCGCGAGCACGATCGCATCGACCGACAGCCGTTCCGCCCGCTTGATCGCCGCGACGATCTCGCCCGGAGCGTTCGGCCCTTGCACGGCCGTTTCGACGAGTTGCACGCGCACGTGCGGCGCGCGCCGCCGGGCGTTGGTGATGAAGTCGCGCGCGCCGTCGGAATTTGCCGATGAAATTAGTGCGATTGCAAACGGATAGCGCGGGAGCGCGCGCTTGCGTGCGGGCTCGAAGAGCCCTTCGCTCTTGAGTTGTTCGCGCAACCGCTCGTAGAGTTCGTGCAAGCGGCCGACGCCCTCGAGTTCGACCCGCACGGCGCTGAGCTGATACGTACTGCGCTTGGGATACGTCATTACGCCGCCAACCGCGATGACCGATGCCCCGTTCTTGAACGGCGGCAGCATCGCAGCGGCATCCGACCACACGACGACGTTGATCAGTGCATCGGGATCTTTGAGATCGAAGTAGACGTGCCCGGCCTCTTGCACGCGCAAGTTCGAGACTTCGCCGCGTACCGCGACAAAACGCAGCTTCGGATCGTCACCGAGTCGCGCTTTGATGTACCGCGCGAGACGGCCGACCGAGACGGGTGTGGGTGTCGGAGCGGACACCGTGCGCACTACGGCGTCTTCTTCGGTTTCGGCGTTTGCGTGGACAGCGTCTCGAAGTTCGTGCCATCACCAATGGAGTCGGTGGGGACGGCGCCTGGTTTGGGCGGATTTGCCGGCGGCGCGGTCACGATCGAGGACCCTTTGAGCTCGGGATCGATCGTTGCGACGGGTTCGGGGAGCGTCGCATCGCCCTTGGCGACGTTTTTCTTGGTAAAACGCGGATCGCCGCATGTCTTCGCGGGCTCGGTGCCGATCAAGAACACTTCTTCTTTACCGGTACCGCAGAGCACGACTTTGTGCACTTCGTCGCGCGGCAATGCGAAATCGTGTTTGGGTGTTTTCGCGAGCGCCGCTTTCATGTAGCGCGCCCAGATACGGGCCGGGATGTTGCCACCGAACGATTCGTTCATGCGCTTGTAATTGTCGTTGCCAATCCACACCGCCGTCACCAAATCCGGCGTGTAACCGACGAACCAGGCATCTCGAAAATCCGAGGTCGTCCCGGTCTTGCCTGCGGCCGGGCGGCCGATCACGGCGTTCGGGTAGCCCGTGCCTTCCTTGATGACACTCTCGAGCATGCTCGTCATGATATAGGCGGTTCCCGCGCTGACGACTTCCGTTTGCTGCGGATAGGAGTTGTCGAGGATCGGCGTCCCAAGCGAATCGCGCACGACGCGGATCGGCGAGGGATCGATGTGAATCCCACCGTTGGCAAGCGTCGCATACCCGGTCGCTTGATCGAGCGGCGAGACGACGGAGGAGCCCAGCGCGAGCGAGAGATTCGCACCGAGTTCTTCTTTGATCCCCATTCGCTTGGCGTATTCGATCACGCGGTCGATGCCGAGTTGCGAGGCGAGCTTCACCGCAACGACGTTGCGTGACTGTGCGAGCGCATAGCGCATCGTGATCTTGCCGAAGAAACGGTTGTCATCGTCCATCGGCGACCACTTCGTGCCATCACCCATCGGATAGGAGACCGGCGTATCCTCGAGCAGCGTGGTCGGCGGCATTCCGCTATCGACGGCCGCGGTATACACATACACTTTAAAGGACGAGCCGGGCTGGCGACGCGCTTGCCACGCGCGATTGAACTGGTTCGTCAGCGAAAACGGCGTCGCGCCGCCGACCATCGCGAGAATCTCACCCGTCGAGGGGCGGATCGAGACGAGCGCGCCTTGATGCGCGCCGATACCTTCGGCCTTCGCGCGGTCGATGCCCCAGGTGACGGCGTTCTCAGCGATCGTCTGCATCGCAGGATCGAGGGTCGTGTAGACTTGTAAGCCGCCCTCGAAGGTCGACTGCGTCCCGAACTGCGATTCGAGCTGGTGCGTGACGTACGTCGTGAAATACGGGTGCACGTAGGACTGCAGGCCGGCGGGACGTTCGCCGATGAGCCCGGGCGGTCGTGTCTCTTCGTCGTGCATCTGCGCGGGCGTGATGTAGTGCGCCGCGACCATGCGTTCGAGCACGTGCGTTTGACGTTCTTTTGCGTGCTGTAGGTTGACGTACGGCGAGTAGTCGGATGGCGCCGCCGGCATCCCGGCGAGCATGGCGGCCTGCCCGACCGTCAGGTGCGCGGTATCTGTACCGAAGTACGTATGTGCCGCGGCTTCGACGCCATACGCGCCCGAGCCGAAGTAAATCAGGTTGAGGTAGCGCTCGAGGATTTCGTCTTTGGTGTAGTAACGCTCGATTTCGATCGCGAGAAGTGCTTCTTGCACCTTACGCGAGATCGAGACTTCGTTTGAGAGAAAGAGCGCGCGCGCCAACTGCTGCGTGATCGTCGATGCGCCTTGAAACCGTTCGTGACGCCAGTCGGCATACGCCGCGCGCGCGATCCCGCCGAGATCGACGCCGTGATGGTGGTAGAAATTCCGGTCTTCCGTCGCGACGAACGAATTACGCACGTAGACCGGGATCTTGTCGATCGTGACCCACGTGCGGTTTTGGCGATAGAGGTTCGCGAGCAGCGATCCGTCGCGAGCGAAGACGCGCGTCGAACGCGACGGCTGATAGTCCGCCATGCGGTTGATGTCGGGCAGATCGTTGGAATACGACGCCACGATCCCGGCGACGACACCGACCGAACCAAGGATCAGAAAGACCGCGACCACCGCGGCGATGGTGAAGGCGCGGCGCCACGGACCCACGGGACGCTTCACGTTCTTCGGCCGCGGCCGCACTACGCGGGACTCGCCTTAGCGAGCACGCCGTTGATGAACCTGCCGGAATCTTCGGTCGAGAATTTCTTCGCGAGTTCGACGGCCTCGTTGATCACGACGGGTCGGGGCGTTTCAGGACGGAAACGCAATTCGAACATGCTCATACGAAGTACGATACGGTCGATCGTGGGCAGCCGGTCGAGCGTCCAGCCTTCGAGCAGCGGGGCGATGATGCCGTCGCTCTCATCGGCGTGTTCCAGCGTTCCATACACCAAATCTTTGACGAAGATGCGGGACTCCTCGGTCTTCGCCCCGAGGAGTGCTTCGGCTAACACGTCTTCCGGCGGACGGTGTCCGATCTCGCTTGAGTAGAGCGCCTGCAGCGCGAGTTCGCGCGCGAATCGACGAGCGGCCATCTAGACGGTGGCCGTTTCGCCGGGGGCCGTCCAATGCGGCAAGAACGAAGTCGCCAAATATTCCACGCCGACGCCGCCGGCGATGAAGTTCGGGTCACGCAGAACGTCTTTCGCAAAATCGATCGTCGTCTTCACGCCCTCGATACGCGTTTCGGCAAGCGCACGTTCCATCCGCGCGATCGCCGCCTCGCGCGTCCGGGCCTGCGCGATGATCTTGGCGATCATCGAATCGTAGTACGGCGGAATCTGCGCGCCCGCAAACATATGCGTATCGACGCGCACGCCCGGACCGCCGGGGAACTCGACGCGCGTGAGCGTGCCGGCAGCGGGGGCGAAATTGTTGCTCGGGTCCTCCGCATTGACGCGCACTTCGATGGCATGACCGACCGGGTGCAAGTCGCTCTGCGAGAAGCCCAGCGATTCGCCCGCCGCAATGCGGATCTGCTCTTTGACCAAGTCGACACCGTACACCATTTCGGTAACGGGATGCTCGACCTGAATGCGCGTGTTCATCTCCATGAAATAAATCTGCTCGCCGCTGACGAGAAATTCGAGCGTTCCGGCGTTGGTGTAATTGACCGCACGTCCCGCCGCAAGCGCCATTTCATGGAGTCGATCGCGCACGTGCACCGGCAGTTCGAACGCCGGCGACTCTTCGATGAGTTTTTGGTGCGACGGCTTTTGAATCGAGCAATCGCGCTCGCCCAAATGGACGAGATTACCGTGCTCGTCGCCGAGCAGCTGCACTTCGATGTGGCGCGGTTTTATGATGAGTTTCTCGACATACAGGCGGCCATCGTTGAACGAAGCTTCCGCCTCGGCACGCGCGGTCGTAAAGGCACGCTCGAGATCCTCGGGCACCTGCACTTCGCGCATGCCTTTGCCGCCGCCGCCGGCGGAAGCTTTGAGGAGCACGGGATATCCGACTTTCTCGATTTCGACGCGTGCCTCGTCGATCGAATCGACGATGCCGCTGCCGGGCGTCGTCTCGACGCCGGCCTCCGCCATCACGCGACGGGCCGTCGCCTTGTCGCCCATCATTGCGATCACCGAGGGTTTGGGGCCGATGAAGCGCAGGCCGTGATCGTTGCAAATTTCGGCGAATCGTGCGTTCTCGGCAAGAAAACCGTAGCCCGGGTGGATCGCATCAGCCCCGGAGATCAGCGCCGCCGAGATGATGTTGGGAATATTGAGATACGAGCGCGCGACCGGGCCCGGCCCGACGCAGAACGCCTCATCCGCGTGGCGGACGTGGAGTGACTGGCGGTCGGCTTCGCTGAAAATCGCGACCGTCGGGACGCCGAGTTCTTGACACGCGCGGTTGATGCGCAGCGCGATCTCGCCACGGTTGGCGATGAGGACTTTCCGAAACATTGCGATTACGCGCCCCGATCGAGTGCGAAGAGCGGTTGGCCGTATTCGACAGCCTGTCCGTCGCTGACGAAGACGGACGCGATCCGTCCTTTGCCTTTGGAGCGGACCGGGTTGCGAATCCCGAGCGCCTCGACGTATGCAATCTCGCGATCGCTCTCGAGCATCGTCCCCTCACTTGCAGTCGGGCGGGTAAAATGAACGATCCCCACTTGGTCGGCAGCGACGATCTCATACGTCGCCTCCGAGACCGGCGCCGGTTCTGCAGACGCCACGGCCAGCGGCGGCGCCGCACGGGGATGGCGAACGAGTTCGATCTCCAGGTCCGCTTCGGTGACGCTCACGCGAAGGAGGTCACTCCCTTGCATAGCTTCGGCCAGCGGCCGTATGCGGCTCGCGATCGTCTCTTCAAACACAGACCGAATGGTTCGCGTCACTATCGGGGGGTCCCGCCCTCGGGCCTATAGGAGACGAACGAGCCAACCGATAGTTATAATCAACAGGATGTCTATCTCCGAGTCGACTCTGCTCGAGTCCACCCTCCCGCGACCTACGCTCGTGCTCGTCTATCCACACGGTTTCGACCTCGGCCCTGCGGCCGGGGCCCTGAATGCCGCCGGGATCGCGCACGCCGCTGCGAGTGTGCCCTTCAGCACGACGGTGACACCGGGACGGCGCATCCTCTACTTGATCGACTACGAACGCCTGGCCACGCTCGGTTCGCGTCAGACCGTCGAGCAAGCGCTCATGGTGATCGATGTCGCCCAAGGCGCGAGCACGATCATCGTCGCCGCACCCGGCGAACCCGCGGCCTCGTATCTTGCAGCGAACCCGCACGTCGGCGGCTGGTTGACCGCACCGCTCGATCCGAGCGCCCTGATCGCCACGGTTCGTACGGCGGCACAAGCACTCGATTACCGTGAGGAAGCGCATCGCTTGCGCAAGCGCGGCGAAACGCAGACGCGTGAATCCGAACAACTGCTGCAGATCGGTCTCGCGCTAAGTTCCGAACGCGACATCACCAAACTCCAACAGTTGATCGTGCGGAGCGCACGCGAACTCACCAACGCCGACTCCGGCAGCCTCTTCCTCATCGCGGAGGCTGACGGCGAACGCAAGCTGCGCTTTGCCGTCGCGCAAACCGGCCCGACCGACTCCGGTGCATACCTGGGCGCGATGCTGCCCCTCTCGCGGGCGTCGATTTCGGGATACGTCGCCGATACGGGCAACGTGCTACGCATCAAAGACGCCTACCATCTCAGCCCCGAAGGCGAAGTGAAGTTCAACAACAGCTTCGACCTCAAAAATAACTACCGCACGAAATCCGTGTTGTGCGTGCCGATGCGCGACCACGACAACGTCGTCGTCGGTTCGATCATGCTGATCAACCGCAAACCGGATTTTGCGCTCCAACTCTTATCCCCGGACCACACCGAGCAAGTCGTCGAACCGTTCAGCGAACACGACGAGGCCGTGCTCTCGTCGCTTGCTTCGCAAGCCGGCGTCGCGCTGGAAAACAAGAGTTTGCTCGAATCGATTCAAGATCTCTTCGAGCAGTTCGTGCGCGCATCGGTCAAAGCGATCGAGGTCCGCGACCGCGCGACGCAAGGTCACTCATCGCGCGTCGCCGAGCTAACCGTCGCTCAGGCGCAGGCCGCAAACGACGTCGAGAGCGGCGAGTTTGCGAACACGTATTTCGACGCCGACCAAATGCGGGAGATGCGCTACGCCTCACTGCTGCACGACTTCGGCAAAGTCGCGGTTCCCGAATACATCTTCGGCAAAGCAAAAAAACTGCCCGACGGCCGGCTCGATGCGATCCGCCTGCGGTTCTTACTTGCAATCGAACAGCTTGAAACGCGCGTCGCGCATCAGAAGTTCGCGCTCTTCAAATCCGGCGTCACGCCCGATGACCAACGTTTCAGAGACGTCGAATCCGACCATCTTCAGGCATCGACCGAGTTACGTACGCTCATGGAGAACGTCGAGGGTGCAAATGAACCGCGCGTCGTTGCCGAAGGCGTCGGCGAGCAGATGGAATCGCTGCTCAAAAAATACTACCTCGACGGGGCCGATGAAAAACCGTTGCTCTCCGAGGAAGAATATCAATACCTGCGCATTCCGCGCGGCTCGCTCTCGAACGACGAGCGCAACAAGATGGAACAACACGTCACGCAGTCGTTCCTCTTCTTACGCGAGATCCCGTGGAAGAAAACGCCGTGGCAGAACGTTGCGGACTACGCCTACGGCCATCACGAACACCTCGACGGAACCGGCTACCCGCGCGGCCTGAAGGGACTCGAGATCGCCCCGCAAGTTCGCATGATGACGATCTCCGATGTGTTCGATGCGCTCACTGCAAACGATCGCCCCTATAAAGCGGCGATGCCGATCGACCGCGCGCTAGATATCCTCGTCAAGGAATTCGCCGCGCGCGGCAAGGTCGATACGAATTTGCTCGACCTCTTCATCACAAAGAAAGTCTACGAGCCGATCATGGCAGCGAAGGCCGGCTAAGACCGAATTAGCGCGCGGGGACGATCGTCACGCGCAGCGCCGTGCCCAACCGGTTGACCGTTTCGGCTTTCAGCCGATCGGCGTAGAGTTCCGCGAGTTCTTCGTGTACCGTGGCGACGACGGCACGACCGTGATAATCGATCTCGAACGCCTTCTGCCCGGCTTCGGCGGGGCTCAGGTTGATGATCCGCACGAACGCGACGATGACGTCATCGAAGGTGTGGCAATTACAGTTGTGCACGATGACGTTGAACAGCGGCAGAGGCTGCTGAATTCGGGTGGGTTCGAGAAGTTCGGTCACGCTCGGCATCGAAACCCAGTATACCATTTCTCCGCTTCGCTAGCCATTCGGGCGATCCGGCTCACCCGGCTCCGAAGTGGAATTCGGTTCCGGCATCAAGCCCGGGCCGACGCGTCGTGGGCGACACAGCGACGTGCGCCCTTGCAGACGAAAGAGGACGGGCAGTTCTGTCTGCCACGCTTTAGTTTCTTCGCACCATTCTGCTTCACCCGGCCTAAGCTACGACGTCGCGTCGATCGGCAGAACGTCAGCTATTTGGCCGGGATCGAGGCGGTCGCGCGCTTCGCGGTACGAAGGATCGATTTCAGCAAGCGGTACGAGCACGAATGCGCGCTCGTTCATAAGTGCGTGCGGCACGTGCAATTGTGCATCGTCGATAGCGCGGTCGTCGTAGGTGAGGATGTCGAGGTCGATGATGCGCGGGCCCCAGCGGAAGGTCGTCATCCGACCCATCTCGCGTTCGATTCGTTTGAGTTCGCGCAAGAGATCGTGCGGTTCGAGATTGGTTTCCAGGATGGCGGCCGCGTTGGAGAAATCGGCTTGATCCCTCACGCCCCATGCCTTCGTCCGATAAAGCGACGAACGGGCCGTCAACGTGCCGAGCTGCTGGAGTTCGACGAACGCATGGAGTACGTTTTTCTCGGCATCGCCGTCGTTCGAACCGATTCCGATCGCGACGCGGGCCACTACTGATTCGGGTTGGTCGCGCGCTGCGTCACGACCGGCGTTGCCCCGGCGAGCAAATGCGGCTTGCCAATGCTCAACGTCGCCGCACGGACGCGTCGATCTTCGAAAATTTTCGCGAGGATATCGGTACCGAGACGTTCGAGCAGTTTGTAGCGGCGGTTCGTCACGATGAGGGTGATATCGCGATGGAGCGCGGCATAGTCATACGTATCCGCAAGCTCATCACTGGTCTTCGCGCGTTCGAAGTCCACTTCGAGCAACACGTCGATATCGAAGGGTTGCGGCACGTCTTGCTCGCCGACATTTGCGCCGTGGCGCGCGATGATGCGCACCCCGCGCAGTTCGATGGTATCGGTCACGGTAAGGTTTCGTTCCAGTTCTCGGGGCGCCAGCCGCGCGTGATCGCATCGGCGACGCGAACGACATCACTCATTTCTTGGACGTCGTGGACGCGCACGATGTCGATCCCCGCCGCAATCGCAAGCGCGATCGTCGCGGCCGTACCGTACGAGCGCTCGTCGACGCGGCGGTCGGTGAGTTTTCCGATCGTCGATTTACGCGACGTGCCGATCAGCGTCGGAAAACCGAGCGCGACGAGGCGATCGAGGTTCGCGAGCAGCGCCAAATTGTGTTCGGGGAGCTTGCCGAAACCGATCCCAGGGTCGAGGATCACGTGTTCGGGCGGAAGCCCCGCCGCGACGGCGCGCTCGGCTTGCGCCGCAAGCGATGCGAGCACTTCGTCGACGACGTCGCGCTCGTACATCGCAACACGCTTGTTGTGCATGATGATCGCGGGCGACCGGGTCTGCACGCACGCCGCGAGCAAGGCGTCATCGATTCCCCAAATCGAGTTGAGCAGATCGCCGCCCGCCGCATGCGCGTCCAAATACACCGGCGCCTTGAACGTATCGATCGAAAGGATCGCAGCGTAATCGGCAGCGCGAAGCCGCGCGATTACCGGTAAGAGCCGCGCGCGTTCGGTCGCATCGTCGATCGGTGCGAAACCCGGACGGGTCGATTCTGCACCGATGTCGAGTACGTCCGCGCCGCGGTCGCGCTGCGCGAGTGCGTGCGAAACGGCGCCGACGGAATCCACCACGCCATCCCCCGAAAACGAGTCCGGGGTGACGTTCACGATCCCCATCACATAGGTCCGGATGCCCCACGGCAGCGCGCGCCCGCGCAGGACGAGCGCGCCGCGACTAGTTGTTTGCTTTGGCAACGTTCGCAAACCACCACTCGCGGAGTTCCGCGACCACGAACGTCGAGCCCGTGACGACGATGATGTCCGATGCTTCGGCGTTCCGTCGCGCGATCGAAAACGCTTCGACGGCATCGTTGATCGCACGGCCCCATATCCCATAATCGCCGGCGAGACTCGCCAGACGCTGCGGCCGGATCGCGTTCCGGCCCGCGGTTTCGAACGAGGTGAAAATGAAATTGGCGCGCAGCGCCGCAAACGGCGCGATCACGGCGCCGGCATCCTTGCTATCCGCGACGGCCATAATGAACGTGAAGCGCCGGTCCGGAAACGTCTGCACGAGCGCGTCCGCTAGGCTTTGCGCCTTCTCGGGATTGTGCGCGATGTCGAACACGACTGCCGGATGCGACGGAAAATATTCCATCCGGCCGGGGATCATCAAGTTGGCGAACGCGTTTTCGATATCGCAGCGCGCGGGCCGCAGATCTGGGCCCAAACACTCGAGCGCGCGGATTGCGGTCGCTGCGTTCCGGCGCTGGAAACCGCCGAGGATCGGCAGCGAAAGATCGTAGCGATCGACCGGCGTCACGATACCGAATGACTGGCCGTAGAGTTCGCCCGGACGTTCTTCGATCTGCGCGCTATCGCGGACGGAAATAAACGGTGCACCGAGGGCCGCGCACTTGGCTTCGATGACGGCGCGCGCACCAGGATCGGCGACGTCCGAGACGAGCGGCACGCCGGGGCGCGCGATTCCGGCTTTGTCGCGCGCGATAAGTTCGAGCGTCTCGCCGAGCGTTTCGGTATGATCGAGGCCGATCGTCGTAATGACGCTCACGCGCGGCGCGACGATCACGTTCGTGCCGTCGAGTTCACCGCCGATACCAACCTCGATCACGGCGACATCGACGTTTTCCTGTGCGAAATAGACGAACGCGATCGCGAGCAGCGTCTCGTAGTACGAAGGACGGCCGTGTTTGTGCCCTATCTTGTCGACCGCTTCGATCAACGTGCTCATCACATCGGCAAAACGATCTTCGTCGATCGACACGCCGTCGATACGCGAGCGTTCCGTCACCGATGCGAGATGGGGCTTCGTATGTAAGCCGCTGCGATGCCCGGCTTGCGTGAGCGCCGCTGCGATCATCGTCGAGGTCGAACCTTTACCGCTCGTACCGCCGACGTGGACGATCGGGTAGCGTTCTTGCGGATCGCCGAGCGCGGCTAAAAAAGCACGCATACGGTCGAGCCGATTCGGCATCCGCCGCGAGAGCGTCTCGTTGATCGTTCCAAGCAAATACGACGTTGCGGATGCGAAGGTCACCGGTCGCTCACCATTACCCGAAAGTATACCCGACCACGAGGACGACGCCTGCGATTTTGGACGGGGAGACGCAAGTGGGAAAAGCCTTACCCATCGGCAACCTCGCCTGCGAGTAAATCGAGCGCATGGGGCAGGGCGGGAAGCAAGATCCCCAGCGTCTCCCGAACGGCTTTGGGACTACCGGGCAGATTCACAATGAGCGAGCGGCCGCGCACTCCGGCGATCGCGCGCGAGAGCATCGCAGTCTTGATAAACGCGGACGACGACGCCCGCATCGCCTCGCCGATCCCGGGCACTTCATAGTCTACGACCGAGGCGGTCGTTTGGGGCGTGCGGTCGCGCGGGCCCAGGCCCGTTCCGCCGCTCGTGAGGATCAGCGCGAAACCGTCCACGTCGACAAGCGAGATGAGCGTTGCGGCAAGCGCCGCCGGGTCATCCGGCAGCACCCGCTCGTCATCGAGCAGGAATGCCTCGCCGAGGAGCTCGCGGACCACCGGGATGCAGCCGTCCGGGCGCGTCCCCGCCGCCGCTCGATCCGAGAGGATGACCACGGCCGTCCGGTAGCTCAAGAGCGCACCCAACGGCCGCTTTTGCCGCCGGATTTCGAGAGGAGCCGGACCGATTCGATCACGATCCCTTTCTCCATCGCCTTGCACATGTCGTAAATAGTCAGCGCCGCAACGCTCGCCGCAACGAGCGCTTCCATCTCGACACCCGTCGGGCCGGTTGTCGCGGCGCGCGTTTCGATGCGTAGGAGCGTGGGCTCGGGCCACTCAAACCGCACGTCGACGGCATCGAGTCCGAGCGGATGACAGAGCGGAATGAGCGTCCCCGTTTGCTTTGCAGCAAGAATCCCAGCGACTTGAGCGGTCACGAACGCATCGCCTTTTGCAAGTGTGAGCGACCGCAACGCGGCCGCCGTATCGGGATGGAGTCTCACGTGCGCTTCGGCACGTGCCTCGCGGGTCGTTTGCTCTTTGCCGCCGACGTCGACCATCGTAATCGAACCATCGGCAGAGATATGTGAGGGTTTCGGCACGCTGCAAAGAATTCGCCATTTGTACGGATGACACTGTTGCCTGGTTTTGTCGGCGATCCCGTTCCTGCGGCCGACCGCGTGTTTCGCGATGCAATGCGGCTGCTCGGTGCGGTCGGCGATGCCGTTTCCGGCCGGGCGCTGGGCGCGAGCGCCGGTGTGGCGAGCCTCGCTGCCCGCCTGGCCGAACGCCACGGTGTCGACGCGACGGGGATCACGGCAGCGTACTATGCCGGGCTCCTGCACGGCATCGGCGGCGTCCGACTCAAATCGCAGAACGACGGATGGAGCGAACGCGCGCGCGAGATCTCGCGCTGGGATATCCCGCTCCACGGTGCCAAGATAATTGCCAGAATCGGCGGACTTCCGGCGGCAACGGCCGATATGATTCGTTGGCACTGTGAATCGTGGGACGGCACGGGCTATCCCGATCGCCTGCGCTGGCATGGCATTCCGTCGCTTGCGATGATCGTCAACATCGCGATGACGTTCGTCGAACTGGGCAACGATCCGAGCGAACCGCGCAGCGCCGATGAAGTGATGTACGAGATCCTCGGCCGCAGCGGCAAAGCGTTCTCGGTGCCGCTCGTGCGCGAATTCCGCGACTACTTCATGATGAATCGCGAATCGATCGCGCAGATCATCGAGCCGCCGCTCGAGATCGATCGCGCACTCGCGAATCCAGACGCCGCCATCGTTGCTATCGCACGCGATGCCGACGAACGCGACGAGCGCAGTGCCGGCCGCGGCGAACGCATCGCTGCTTACGTCGGAACGACGGCAAAGGAACTCGGCTGGGCCTCGCACGTGCGGGATGACGCAATGCTCGCCGCCGAATTCACGGCGTTCGGCCGCCTGCACGGGCGCGGCGTCGGCGATGAGTTCGATCCGCTCTCGCGACTCGGACGTGACGTGCGGGCTGCCGAAGGAACGGCCGCTGCGGCGATCGTCAGCATCGCGCCGAGCTATGCACGTCTGGCCCCCGCGCTGCGCGGAGCATCGGAGTGGTTCGACGGTACCGGATTACCCGACCGCAAGCGCGGCGATGACATCGATCCGATCGCGCGCGTCATCGGACTTGCGACCGCGTACGAGTCGCTCGTCTCGGGCTCCTACGGACTCACACCATCGAACGGACCGAGCGCCGCGTCACGAATCGTTGCGGCGTCCGGCACCCAATTCGATCCAACCACGGTGAATGCGTTCGTCAAAGCGCAAGGGGTGAGCGCATGATCGACTTGAGCGAACGCACGCGCCGCATCTCCGGCTCGCGGCTGATCGAAATTCTCCAGCAGTACGATGCCAAGAGCGTCATCGATCCGTTTATGGGCTATCCCGCGCATTTGAATTTCCTCAAACGTCACGGCATCTCGGTGCACGGCGGCGATTTGGTCGATTGGTTCGTACGCGCCGGCGAAGGTATGGTCGTGAACGACCTGACGATTCTGCGCGACAACGAAGTCGCCGAAATCGTCGAGATGCTGCCGGGCCGCATTTATCCGATGGACCTGTTCAAAGGTTGGGACGGCGTGTTCTTCACGGAAGAGCAGTGCATCTATCTTGGCGTATGGCACAGCAACGTGCACAATTTACGCAGTGACGGCCAAACGGGTCTGGCGATCGCCGGCCTCTGGCACGTACTCTGCTACTGGCTGCAAAAATCAAAATACCAAGACGACATGGCGGATATTCCGCCAAGCGAACTCGCCTGGCATTACATCCGCGAGACGGAGCGCCTCGTCACGCAAAACGCGCTGCGAAACACCGTACGCCGCGGAGACTTCAACGCAACGCTCGCCGCCACAACGGCCGATGCAGTCTTCATCGCTCCTCCCGGACGAAACGCGCACAAAAAGGCCGACGCGCGCATTTGGATGTGGGAAGCCTGGTGGCAAGGCGATCCGTACTTGGATATCGAGCGCTACTATCGCGACACGATCTTCGTGCAGAGAACAAACGAAGACTCAAGCTACGATCGCGCCCTCGGCGCGGTCTTCGCAGCAGCCGAATCAGCACCGCTAATCATTCTGCAAACAACGCTACAAAACGCCGCACATTTCAAAGCACTCATGCACGATTTCCGCCCACACGTAGAGATAATCTCACCCCACGCCGACGAGACCTACGTCGTCGGCCGCCGTTAGACCGAGATTAAATTCGCTTACCGACGTTCGAGCTGCTGTCCGAGTTGCTTGCGAAGCGATACCAAACCAAGCACAGCACGGCGAGGAATGCGAACACGACGCCGTGCTTCGTGTGGACGCCGCTTGGAAAAAAATGGCCGGTCCAGTAGAGAACCGCGATTACGGCGCAGACAACGGCAAGAACGATCGGAAGCAGTTTCATCTAGACAACTTTCGCAGCAAAGAGCGTGAACGAGACCAAACCTACGATCAAGCAATACCAGCCGAATGGCCGCAGATCGTTATCTTTGAAGTACTTCGTCAAGAAGGCGACCGATGCATACGCGGTCAACCCCGCGACGATCGCGCCGACGATCGACTGGACGAGCACCAGATGCACCTCGGGCGCGAAGAGTTCGGGCAACTCGAGAACGCCGGCAGCAAGGATGACCGGCGTTGCGAGCAAGAACGAATATTTCGCCGCATCTTCGTGATCGAGATCGAGCAACAGTCCCGCGACGATCGAAGAGCCCGAACGCGAGATACCGGGCAGCAATGCGAGACCCTGAGCGAGTCCGACTTTGATCGCGTCTTGCCAACCCAAGGCTTCGAGCGGTCGATTGGGGCGGTCAACGGCCGAGGCCTGGCGGCTACGCAGACGTTCGCCTAAAAACATAACGAAGGCATTCGCCACGAGGAACAGCGAGACGATCATCGGCGAAGCGAAAAGACCCTGAACCGTCTTTTGAAAGAAAACGCCGAGCAACCCGACGGGAATCGTCCCGGCGACGAGAAGCCAAGCGACCTTCTCATCGCGCGAGTTGGAAAGTTTCCCGCGCACGACGCTCTGGACCAACGCACCGACGATCGCGACCCACTCGCGCCAATAAAAGACGACCAGTGCAATCGCCGTGCCTAGATGCAGAACGACGACGAACGCAAGGAACGTGGGATCGCTGCGGTCGACTTTCCAGCGCAGGAGCGCTGGGATGATGACGGTATGACCCAGGCTGCTCACCGGGAAGAGCTCGCTCACTCCTTGCAAGACGGCGAGAAACATTGCTTGTGCAAACGACACGTTCGCGTAGGTACGCGCGTCTGAACGCGATGCCCTTTGCCACGGCAGGTGTTTTGCATCGCTTCGTAAGAACGCGCTTAGGTGTGAGTGACGAATCGATTGTAGCCAACGCCCATGCTCGCATTTTTCCGCGGGTCGGCGATTCGCTGCTCGTTTCGTATACGATTTCCGAAGATATCCGCCCAGAATATACCGAGGCGTACGATATCGGAAGCGGCGGACTTGCGATGCTCACGATCGCCGAGTTGCCGCTGCATCACGACGTAACGATCGAGCTCGAATTGCGCGGCGGTGCGCGCCCGAAACTTCGGCTTATCGGTCAGGTGCGCTGGTCGCATCACGATGTCTTACTCGGGAAATACCGCACCGGTATCGCATTTCTCGAACACGGTGAAGAAACCGAGCGCGAGTTGCTGCGCTACATCGATACGATTCACCGCTTACGCGACCTCGGCTTTCTCTAGCCGACGCCGCCACGAAAACGAAAAAGGGGCGTGCGATGCACGTCCCTTTTTCGTTTGTCCGCTAGCGAGCCTTAACTGTTGGTAAACTCGACGATGTACCTGTAGGTCGCTGCCTGCGGAAGGCAGTTACGAATCTCGGTTTTGAATTTGCTCGACTTCGTCGCCGTGAGCGCGGCGTTGCGGAGGATTGAGGGTCCCGACGTCGCCCGCGTCGCGAGAATCTTGCTGTTCGCATCGAGGTCGACCTGAACTTCAACCGTCCCCGTAATCCCTTGCGACTGCGCGATCGCCGGCGTTTCGGGAGGATACGGGTCGAGAACCCGGGGCTCGTCGTTGGGCACCGCACAAGCCGGCTTCGGCGTCGGCGTGGGAGCCGGGGTCGCCGGAGCAGCGGAGGCCGCCGCGGCTGCCGTCGCAGGCGATCCCGTGGGCGAATTGCCGTTGGGATTTCCCGCTTCACGGTCTCCCGTGGTGAGCGTATTCGCGTGTTCCGTTGGGCCGTTGCCTTTGTTTGTCGTCTTGATCGTCTTAACTTGAACTTTTTTGACTTGTGGTTCTGGAGTATGCTTTTCTGGCGGCGGAGTCGATTTCGGCGGCGGAGTCGGAGTCGGCGGTGGCGTGGGCTTTGGCGTGGGCGTCGGCGGCGGAGGCGTTGGCGCTTTAATCATCGTCACTTTTTGCGGCGGCGCTTCTTCGGTGACCGTGCGATTGAACTTCACCAGCGGACCGAGCATCAAGTGCAAGAGAATCGAGAGACCGATGCCGTAGAGCAAGAAATTACGTGCGCGCTCACCTGAGGTGGGCGGCGTTGCGGGCGGCTTCTTTTGGGCCATTGCTACTTTGTGCCCTCAGTCTTGTTGGCAAGGCCGAAGTCGATCAGGTCGGCCGATTTTGCGGCATCCATCACCCGCAGAATCGTGCCGTACGAAGCTTTCGGATCCGCTTTGATAATGATGGACTTGAGTTTTCCGCCGGTGTTCGCCTTGAGTTCCCTGAACGTCTCAGGCGCGTTCTCCTCGGTGATCACCTTCGAGCCGACTTGGATTTTATTTTTCTCGTCGATCAGAACGACGATATCCGAGGAGATCACTTTGTCGGCGTTCTTGGCAATCGGAAGCTTCGGCTCTTTGGTGACCGAGGCGAGAATGATAAAGATGATCAGGAGCACCAGCAACACGTCCGTGAAGGGCGTGATGTTGATGGTCGACATGACCTCTTCTTCGTTTTGTCCAGTCGATACGGCCACGGTGAGTTAAAGCGCCATCTACCCGGAAGTGACAAAGCCGACATCCTCGAGGCCGCTCAACTTTGCCGCATCGAGAATTTTGATGAT
>JANLVI010000014.1:0-124014 GCA_031363915.1 Vulcanimicrobiota bacterium | reverse complement strand
ATCGACGGCGGCACGTCGGCGATCCGGAAGCTCCCGTCCGCGATCACCGGCACGCCGTTCGGATAGTCGAGATCGACCACGGCCGGTGAGATGCCGCCGGAATTCGTGTACGCAAAGGCCACGAATTGGCTTGGGCTTGGTACGTACGTTGGCGGTTGGACGTCCCCGGCCGCGGCGGCGATCGCACGATAGGCGTTGATGCGGCCATGACCTTGCTTCGGATCGTTGATATTGTCCGCGGTGGACTGGATGAGCTGCGTGATCTGAGCGACGGTGAGTGACTTGGGTCCGCCGGCTGCGGCGAGCATTAGCGCGATCGTCCCCGAGACGTGCGGCGTGGCCTGCGAGGTCCCCGCGAAAAACGACTTGCAGTCCGCGGGGATCTTGCACTTGTTCCCGGCAAATTTTGCCGTTGTGGTCGAGATATTATAAATCCAGTGCAGGTAGTCGGGGTCGACCGAGGTCGAGGGATCGCCGCCGGGGGCGACGACTGAGAGGTTTGGCGCGGCGTTCGAGTAGGCCGCAACGTATTCTTGATTGCTCGCCGAGGGGATATCGGTATTGTTGTCATGCAGCGACGTCGCACCGACCGAGATGACATTGTCGTCGTTTGCGGGGTAGTCGAGGTTCAAGACCCCGAGATCACCTTCGTTGCCGGCTGCAGCAACCACCGCGACGCCTTGCGAGATCGCGTATTCGATCGCGTCGTGCTCGACGACGTCGACACCGGTCGATCCATCGGTATAGCTCGTATCTTGCTGCGAGCCCAAGCTCAAGTTGATGACGTCTGCACCCTTCAAGACCGCATCGCGAATCGCGGCCGCCTCATCGCCCGTGTCGGCGCCGGGCGGTTCGCCGCTCGTCGTCGTATCGTCCGGGAAGATCTTATAGGCTTGGAGTTTGACGTTGTAGCCGACGCCTGCGAATCCGAGCCCGTCGTTCACTTGCGCGAGTGCGATGCCCGCGACGTTGGTTCCGTGGCCGTCGGTATCTTGGGCGACTCGTCCACCGGTGGTCTTCACACCGGCAAGGACTTGCTCTTCGTAGGTGAGCTTGCCCGAGAGTTGCGGCAAATCGTTATCGATGCCCGTATCGATGACGGCGATCGTGATCGCGTCGCCTTTGGTGTAGCCCCACGCGTTGGGAGCGCCGATTTGGTACATGTCCCACTGCTGATCGGGTAGGAAGTGCGGATTGTTCGCCGTGAGGCCCGCGCAACTCGACGCATAGCGCAGATGAACGCGTTCGACGCTCTTCACCCCCGCAAGAGCGCGCAATTGAGGCGCCACCTGAGCGATCGTTTGATTCTCGGGAATCGTGACTTCGCGGACGGTGACGCCGTTGAATTCGCCGATATCGGCCGGTTGTCGCACGCCCAGCGCTTCTTCACTTGCGATCAGGTGCGCGTGCGACGTGCGAACGAACGACGTATCGTAGCGCAGGAAGAGGCGGCTCGATGAAAGCGACGGCCGCCCGTTTTGACGCTGCACCGCACGTTGGTTGTCGTCGGTGCGAGCCGACCGCGTCCCCACCGACTGCGTGCTGCGCGCCGCACTCGCGATCGTCGACAAATTTATTTGGCCGTTCGTGTCGCTCACCTGATTGTAAAAGAGCGTATGGAGGCCATTTTGTGACTGATCGATCGCCACGGTGAACGGCGCGGGGATGCCGCTCCACGTCACGTTGTATGGCGTATGCGCGACCGGAGGCTGTGTCACGACCGGTGCCGGTCCGAGGGACTGCGGCATCGTCGAATTTGGAGCCGTAATCGTCACCTGGACGCCGGTCGGATTCGAATCGAACGTGAAGGTCGAAAGCTTCGATGGCTTCGGCAGCATAAGCGGGCTGGTCGTCGGAAGCGAGGTTTTCGTAAACGCAGACCCGGTCGGGCACGGCACGTAGGCCGGCGTAGGCGGCGACGTCGGAGTCGGAGTCGACGGGATCCCCCCACCGCCGGTCGAACCCCCGCCGCCGCCACTGCAGGCAGCCAAGGCAAGCGAAAGGGCGAGCGCCCAAGCGCGCAGGGGTAACGCTGTCGTCATGCTGAGTGAACGCTCGCCCGAGCCGAAAGGTCGCGCTCGAGGCGGCGCCAGAGAAGAGAAAGTGCGGCCGTCGTAGCACGGCGACGCACATCATCGCGATTTCCCGGAAACGTCATACTTTCGGTATCGACCGAACCATCGGCATTCGCAAGGCCAAACCACACAAGTCCAACCGGCTTCTCATCTGTGCCACCGTCCGGACCGGCGATACCCGTCGTCGCAATAGCTACCTGTGCGCCAAGACGGTCGCGTGCACCGACCGCCATCGCGCGGGCCACCTCTTCGCTCACCGCTCCCACGCGCGCGATCAACGCGGCGTCGACGCCGAGCAACGTCGTTTTAACCGCATTGTCATAAGCGACGATCCCGCCGAGGAACGCTTGCGATGCGCCCGGCACGCTCACGAGCGCATCGGAGATCGCGCCGCCCGTGCACGACTCGGCGGTCGCGATGTGTAGCCCACGGCGCGCACACTCGCGGATAATCGCACCCGGCAGCGTATCCGCGTCCTCACCGAAGATGCCGCTGCCCAGGCGTCCGCGTAACTCGGCGGCGAGCGGCGCGATCATGGCGTCTGCTTCCTCGCGGCTGGCGGCTTTCGCCATCACCTTGATGTCGACTCGGCCTTCGTGCGCGAGTACGGCGATCTTCGGATTTTCTTGCGAGCGGAAAAGGTCTTCGATCCGACGATCGACTTCCGACTCGCCCCAACCGGCCGTCCGGATCGTCTTCGTGTAGATGGCGCTGCGCAACTGATAGCGGCTCTTGAGCCAGGGAATCAAACGCTCGGCAAGCATCGGTTTCATCTCGCGCGGCACGCCCGGCATGCAGGCGATGAACTTCCCGTCCGTGCGAACGATGACGAATCCCGGCGCCGTCCCGTGCGGATTTTCCAGCACGTGCGCGCCGACCGGTAAAATCGCCTGGCGGCGATTGTTCTCCGACATCGTGCGGCCAAAAACTTTGAAGCGCTCTTCGATTGCGTGTAGCGAGGGCTCGTGGAGTTCGAGGCCGACACCCGCGGCTCGCGCGACTGCATCTTTGGTGAGATCGTCGACGGTCGGTCCGAGGCCGCCGGTCGTAATCGCACCGTCGGCTCGCGAAAGCGTATCGGAGAGCATTGCCGCAAGGCGTTCCGTGTTGTCGCCCACCGAATGCTTCGCATACACGTCCACGCCCGCATCGGCGAGTTCGCGGGCGATATGCACCGCATTGGTGTCGATCAGATGCCCGAGCAGAATCTCAGTCCCGATGGTGATGATCTCGACAGAAGCCATACGCTATGATTCTTTCTCGGGCAGGACGCGAGGCGCAAATTCTTCGAGCTCTTCGGTGAACCACGCCGGATACGTAAAGCGAATCTCGACTTCGAATCCCTCGGCGGCCTTCATCATCGTCGCGCGGCGGTCGGCGGACTCGGTGAGTACCGCTTTGTTGCGGCGGCGCTGGTTTGAGAGGCAATCGAGAAACCGGGTGAAGGTCTCATCGAAGGCACCTTGCAGCGCGGCACGGAGTTTGCCGCCGACACGCGGGGACACGCCGCCGGTCGAGATCGCGACACGCGCCGGACCCGCCTTGACGATCGCAGCCATGGCGACAAAACCGTACTTCGGCTGATCGATCGCGCAGAGCAAGAATTTATGTTCGTCGGCAAGCGCGCGCAGGCGTATCGCAAGCGGTTCTTCCTGCGGGGTGGAGATCACGAAGTATGCGTCGGCAACGTCCGCATCGCGCAGATGCGCATAGTCTTTGATCCAAACGACGTCGGCACCGACTTCGCGCAGGGCGTGATCTTTCTCCACCGCTTCGCGGTCGTCGCCCGCGCCGATCACGACGCACTTGCGGCCAACCAGATTGAGGCTGACCGGATAGAACGCCGGCGGCAGCACTTCTTCTGCCATGCGGGGCGCAGTTGACGCGCGCATTAGTAGTCCACCGGGCGCAGGTAAAATTCGTTGATCGCGGTGCCCGAGACGAGGGCCGTAGTCGGCAAGTGGCGTTTCCAGTGCGTCGAGTCCACGCGGCGACGCACGAGATGCACGTCATCGGGGGTAAACCCACGCGCGACGATGTGCGCATCGTTGTACCCAAGTAAGATCAGCGAGAGAATCTCATCGGCTCGTGCGTAGGTGATGCCAAGATCCCCCTCGTCGGTTTGATCGGCTTCGAGATCGGCGCTCGGCGGTTTATCGATGAGGGCGCTTGGGATACCGAGGTAGCGCGCGAGCTCCCAAACTTGCGTTTTGAAGAGGTCGCCGATCGGATTGAGCGGCGGTGAATCATCGGCGTGCCAAGTGAAATAGCCCATCAGACGTTCGGTTTTGTTGCCGGTGCCGATCGGGAGTGCGTGCAAGCGTTCGGACTGATCGAACAGCGCGATCATCCGCGTGCGCGACATGACGTTGCCGCGCCGGCGGGCCGCGGCTTCCGGCGCGAATTGCAAGTAGCCGTCGACAGCTGCGGAAATGTCGATCGTGAGCGATTCGATGCCGAGTGCGTCGATGACGAGCTGCGCGTCCGAGAGGCTCGCGGGTGAGGACGTGCGGTAGGGCATGCGAATCGCAGTGACGTTCTTCGGACCGAGCGCGTTCGCACACAGATACGCGACGACGGCCGAATCGATTCCGCCCGAAAGCCCGATCACGGCCTTGGTGATCTTGCGTCGTTCGACTAACTCGTCGCGCAAAAACGCCTCGAGCCAGCGCGCGGTCATCGCGCCGTCGATTGCAAGGTCGTCTGCTGGGGCATGCCGGGGTTCGTCGTAGATCGGTAACATCAGGATGATACTTCGCCTTTGATCGTGCCGTTCGTCGAGCGGACGCCGCGCTGCACGGGGAGCTCGTCATCGAGCAGTAAGTCCGGGAGCACCGCGCTCAGATCGCCGAGTAGCGGAAAGCGCGCGCGCGCGATGTCGATTTCATCCGGGTCGAGGCGCACGCGGAAGATGCACGATTCAAGCGCCGGCGCGATATTGAGCAAGTTGCCGTGGGGACCGTACGCGCACGACGAACCCGACATGCCTTTGCCCCCTTCGAATCCGGTGAGCCCCGCGTAGAGCACGTAGACGCCGTGTTCGGCCGCCATCGCACCGAGCAGCGTTTTCCAGCGGGTCGTCGACTCGAGTTCGCCGTCGCCGCCAAGACCGCGTCCGGGTGACGCGCTCGGCACGATCATCAGCGTTGCGCCTTTGAGCGCCGCGACCGTCGGAACGAGGGAATGCCACGCATCCTCGCAGATCATCAGCGCCGCTTTGCCGAACGCCGTCTCGAAGACGTTCATATGTCGGCCACGCGTGAGAAAACGCTGCTCGTCGAAGACACCGTACGTCGGCAAAAAGAGCTTGCGATGCACGTGCGCGACGAAGGGTTCGGCGTCGCCGAGTTTGAGATAAATCGCGCTGTTGTAAAACGTGCCGCCGTCTTTTTCGTAAAAGCCGCAGACGAAATCGAGCGGCGCGGTGCCGCCGGTCGCGGCGCGATATTCGCGTGCGATCCGCGCCGCGAATTCTCCCGCGGTAACGGCGAGATCGTAGACGCCACCTTCGACGAAGTATCCGGTCAGCGCGGCTTCGGGAAGCACGACGAGATCGGGCTTTTCATCGCCTTGCAGCTGCGCGAAAATTGCGCGCAGCGCGGCCAGGTTTGCGGGCACATCGCCTTTGCGGGGCTTGAATTGAACGACCGCGACGTCCCGCACGGCACTCACGGCGGCTATGTCGCCGCTGCGAGCGGCCGTCGGGCGGCGATGATTTGCTCGGCGATTTCTTCAGCCGGATAGGTCCAGATTTCCGCGAGCGTCGGATGGAGATGCGGAATCTTCATGTACTCGAACACCGTCGCGTTGTACGCCATCGCAACGATGATGAGGTGAATGAGATCCGAGCCCTCGGGTCCGAGGATCGCCGCGCCGAGGATTTTCCCATCATCGGGTGAGGCGAGCATCTTGACGAAACCCTGCGTGCGGCCGATGGCGATCGACTTGCCGTGATCGTTGAACGGATAGCTCGCTTTGAGATAAGGGACGTTCTTTGCGATCAGTTCTTTTTCGGTCTCGCCGACGACGGCAACTTGCGGATCGGTGAACACGGTGTGCGTTTTCGAGAGTGAGTAGTCGATCTTCTCACCGGCGTTATTTATCGCGTTTCGCGCGGCGACTTCACCCTGTTGGATCGCGACGTGTACCAGTAAGTGCCGGCCGGTGACGTCGCCGACTGCAAAGATACACGGATTCGTGGTGCGTAAGCTCTCGTCGACTTCGATCCCGGAGATCGAATGGTAGCGCACGCCGGCCGTTTCCAAATCCAAACCGGCGACGTTCGGCGTGCGGCCGAGCGCGTAGAATATCTCGTGCGCGCGGTGCGTCTTTTCTTCGCCGTTCTGCGTGTAATGCACGACTTTCATGCCGTCCTCGACGCTCACGCGATGCACGAGCGCGCGCGTCTCGACCGGAATGCCCTCGGCCCGGAAGTACTCGGTGAGCCCCGAGCCGATATCGTCATCTTCGCTCGAGAGCAGATGCGGACTACGCAGCAGTACCGTTACCCGTATACCGATGCGTGCGAAAAATTGTCCGAGTTCCGAGCCGATATAGCCGCCGCCGAGCACGACGAGGGACTTCGGCGGCTCCGCGAGTTCGAGCGCGGCATCGCTATCGATATAGCCCGCTTCCACGAGCCCCGGCACGGCCGGAGGCGCGACGATGCTCCCCGTTGCGATCACGAACGTGCGCGCACGCAGAATCTCGCCGCCGACTTCCACATCGTTTTCGCTGATGAACCGCGCCTGACCGGCGTACACCGGAAATGTCTCGATCCCCGAAATGCGGTAGTCCGCGAAACCTTTGATCGTCTCGCGTTTGCGCGCCATTACCGCCGGAAAATCGATCGTCACGTTACTCGCGTGAACCCCAAGTTCGCTTGCTTGACGCATGTGATACGCGGCATCGCCCGTGGCGATGAGCGTCTTACTCGGCATACAGCCGCGCAGAATGCACAAACCGCCGAGCGGACCGGCGTCGACGAACGCAACAGAAGCGCCGAGATCGCGCGCCGTGCGGCCCGCAGCGTAACCGCCGGAGCCCGCGCCGATGATGACGATGTCGTACGTATGGGTGGGGGTGATGATGGCGGGCTCCAGCTGGGGCGAACGATTAAGCCCGGTGGGGCTTTGCTCCCAGTCTATGGACACTTTCGATGAAGCGAACGGTTCCGCTTGCGGAATGGATCAAAATCGAATGCGTCTTGGCGTGATTTCCATAGAAGCGCACGCCGCGAACGAGGTCGCCGTCGGTGATGCCGGTGGCGACGAAGACGATGTTCTCGCCGTGGGCGAGGTCGTCCATCGTAAGCACGCGATCGAGGTCGCCAAAGCCCATTTTCTTGGCCCGTTCGGCTTCTTCAGCATTACGCGGCTTGAGCCGGCCGTAAAATCCGCCACCCAGGCACTTGAGCGCCGCAGCCGCGAGCACACCCTCGGGGGCACCGCCGGTGCCCATCGCCACGTGGATGCCCGTGCCCTCAACGGCCGTTGCGATCGCCGCATCGACATCGCCGTCGGAGATCAACTTGATCCGGGCGCCGGCCTCACGGACCTCGGCGATGAGGTCCTTGTGGCGGTCGCGCTCGAGGATCACGACGGTTACGTCGTTGATCGGGCGGTCGAGGGCGTTGGCGACGGCTTCCAGGTTGTCTTTAACGGTGGCGTCCAGATGGACGTACGGCGCGGCTTTGGGACCGACCGCCAGCTTCTGCATGTACGAGTCGGGCGCGTGAAGCAAGCCGCCGCGCTCCGCGAGTGCCATGACGGCGATCGAGTTCGGCAGGCCGTTTGCGACGAGGTTCGTGCCTTCAACGGGGTCGACGGCGATATCGACGGCGAAGCCGCCCTGGCCGAGTTCTTCACCGATAAAGAGCATCGGGGCTTCGTCGCGTTCGCCCTCACCTATAACGATGCGGCCCGAGATCGGCATGGCGTTGAGCGCGTTACGCATCTGCTCGACGGCCGCGCCGTCGGCGATATTCCGCTCGCCTCGTCCCATCCAACGCGATGCTGCAAGTGCCGCAGCCTCCGTCACTTTAACGAAATCGAGCGTATCGACGGGACTCGTACCGGTATGCATTGTCAAGGTCATCCAAAATCTGATTTTTGCTCCGGCACGTGGGCCCTGCCAGGAGCGCTCGTGCGGCGGTTGAACGCATTTGCCGAAATGAACCGAACGTTCCCGCTCGGCAGCCTTGCCGTTCGCCCGGCGCTTCTGCTGACGAGCGCCGGAATTCCGGCGGTCGTAACCGTGGTGCTCGCCGGCCTCACCGCCGGTTTCTTTGCGTGGTACGCGGGACTCGGTCGCCTTGCGAATTCGCCGCTGGCAACGGAAGCGGTGCTGCTGCTCGCGCTGCCGCTGGGCGTCGTCGCGGCACTCGCCCTCTGGGTCGCCTACGCGCGCTATTTCGCGCGTCGCACCGACGTCGCGTTCGAGACCGCGCTCAAGTACGACGCCGTGTCGTGGGGCATGCTGATTTTTTCGTGGGCGACCTTCGTTGGGCCGTTCGGTGCGGCGCAAACCGGTCGTACGACGGGTCTTTCCGTCGCGGCGTTTGCCGTCGTGAAGCTTGCCGTCGCCGCGACGCTCAATCGCACCGTGCGCGACGTGGCGATTACGTTTATCGTAACGCGCGTGCCGATCATCCTGATCGCCGAATTCGCCGCCGTGCTCATCGGCTCGCGCCCCGGCAGTCACTATACCGCATCGACGAACCCTGCGCTTGCGGTGTGGGGACGCTGGGATGCCGAGCACTACATCACAATCGCGCGCCAAGGCTATCACGGCACGGACGCGGCGTTCTTTCCGCTCTTTCCCTCGCTGATTTGGCTCTTGACCAAAGTCACCGGCAACGAGCTCGTCTCGGGACTCATCGTCTCGAACGTTGCGGTCTTCTTTGGGTTGCTCTTCTTCTATAAGCTCGTCGAACATCAGTATAACCGACACGTCGCGCAGCGCGCGACGTTCTACGCCTCGGTGTTTCCGACCGCGATTTTCTTTTCAGCCGTTTACACCGAATCGCTGTTCTTCACGCTCACCGTCGCATCGTTCTATTACATTCGCGAACGGAAGTGGATCGCGGCGGGCCTCATCGGCTACTTCGCCGCGCTTACGCGCTCCGAAGGCGTGCTGCTGGCCGTGCCGTTCTTCATCGAATGGGTCACGCTGATGTGGGGCGTGCGCAAATTTCCACTCGATGCGTTCGTACGCCCGATCATCGGTATCGCGCTCATTCCGCTCGGACTCTTGACGTACATGGCGGCGCTCTGGGTGATCAACGGCGATCCGCTCGCGTTCTCGCACGTACAAAGCCACTGGGGCCGCCACTTCGCCCCGCCGTGGGTAGCATTCTACAATTCGATCCACATCATGACGACCGCCGACTCGCCGGTCACGATCGTCAATCAATTCTTCGAGCTGAGCTTTACGCTCTTGATGGTCGGCATTTTAATCGCCGGCATCAAGCGCTTGCGTCCGTCGTATTCGATCTACATGGCGCTCTCGATCCTCATCCCGATGTCGACCGCATCGCTCATGAGCATGCCGCGTTTTGCGCTCGTGCTCTTTCCGATGTTTGCCGTCATGGCGCTGTGGGGCGAACGCCCGACGGTGCACAATACCATCGTCTCATTCTCGCTCTCGCTCTTAGGACTCTATACGGTGCTTTTCGCAAATTGGTACTGGGTCGCGTGAGCGCACCGGGGATCGTTCAACGCATCACGCAGCGGCGCGGCGTCCGTCAACTCGTCAAATTCGGCATCGTCGGCAGCTCGGGACTCGCCGTCAACGTCGTCATCTTCACCATCTTGCAGAAGATCGTACCGAACCACTCCGCGCCCTTTCAATACAACCTCATCTACTCGATCAGCTTTCTCTCCGGCGGCGTCTCGAATTATTTCCTGAATCGCGTCTGGACGTTTCGCTCGACCGGTCACGCCGGCAAAGAAGGAGCCGCGTTTCTCACCGTCTCGGTGATCGCGCTGCTCGTGGGCCTTGGCGTCTCAACGCTCTTCGCGCCTATTCTCGGGCGCGGCCATAAACTGTGGCTGCTCGCGACTCTCGCGGGTATTTTCGTCAACTTCTTCGTTAATAAGTATTGGACGTTCCGCGCAGTTCGCTAGACCGCTGGATTTGGTGGCTTGCGATTGGAGCGCTCGTCGCGCTCGGGATCGCCTTGCGCCTCCGGGGTCTGCACAACCCGATCCTCGATCATCCCGGTTGGCGCCAAGGCGACACCGCCGCGATCGCGCGCAACTTTGCGACCTTGCAATTCAATCCGCTCTATCCGCAGACCGACTATAACGGGCCGCCGCCCAACTACGTCGAGCTCGAACTGCAGATCGTGCCGTTTCTCGCGGCGATCGGCTATAAGACGTTCGGCATTCACGAAGTCTTCGGCCGCCTGATCTCGATCGGATTCTCCGTCGGCACGATCGTCGCGCTCGCGTTCTTCGGGCGCTGGCTGATCGGAACGATCGCGGGCGGCTTGATCGCCGCCGCTATTTTCACCGTCCTTCCCGGCAGCGTATACTACGGTCGCACGTTCATGCCGGATACCACGATGGTGTTCTTCTTCACGCTCGCGCTCTTCGTGTGTACGCGCTTTCTCGTTGACGGCGCGAAGACGTGGCGCGGTGCGGCCTGGGCGGCGCTTGCGCTCGCGATGGCGTTCCTTGCTAAACCCGTGGCGGTCGTCGCGCTGGTTCCCCTCGTCGCTGTCGCGGCGTGGGAGTTCCGCAAGAAGACTTTTGGCACGATGGGTCTCGCGCGCATCGGCGCGACGGTCGCCGCGGCGCTAATCGTTTTAACGGTGTACGGGCAAATCGTCTCATCGCACGCCGAGTGGCACTGGGCAAGCGGCATCACAAGACTCCATGTGATCCCCGCTCTCAAGAAAGCTTTCACATCGCCGGCCGAGTTCGTTGCGAAGTTACGCGCGTTCAAAGACACCTACGGCCTTATCAACAAAACGATGCTGGGGTTCCTCGGCGTGTTGGTCCTTGTCCTCGGCTTTGCGCGCCGACTGCGCACCCGCAGCGATGCACTGATCTACGGCTGGCTGCTCGGCTATATGCTCTATGCCTATGCGGTGCTGACGGTCGAACGCGTCGATTACTATACCTATATCATCTTGCCGCTTGCCGCACTCGTGGGCGGAGCGCTGTTTTCCTATTGGATCGAGCGCCTGCGCACGGTGAATAACGCTCGCGTGATGCTAACGGGGCTTGCCGTGGCGGGCGCTTTCCTGTTCGTCGCATTCATCGTCGACGAGCGGCGATCACTCGCGCCCTACTACCAATATAAGAAAGCCAACTACATCGCGGCGAAGGCACTCGATGCGATGCTACCGCCGGACGCGCTCGTCGTCATGGCACACTACGACCCCTCGATTTTGTACTATATCAATCGAAAAGGTTGGGAAGAGGATCCGTACCTCTGGACGCCCTTTGACGAGCAAAGCGCGATCCGCAAAGGCTCGCGGTACTTCATCGCCATCGAAAACAACCGCTTCAAGCGCAACGTCGAACTCTACGCATGGATGCAGCGCTTTCCGCTTCGAAACCCAAACGGCCAGTGGCCGCTCTATGAAACCGACACGGCGAAGATTCTGCCCGGAGCGGAAGAACGCTGGCAAGTATTTCGCCGCAAAGAAAAGGCGGGGCTTCTCGAACCGGCGAGTGGCCCGCCCGTTCCCAAGCGCTAGGGAAGCGGCAGCAATGACGCTGGCGGTGCGATCGGCGCACCGCTTCGCGCGGATTCCGGCGCGCCCGACTCGACGAGCTGTCGGAACTGCACGAGGCGGTTGGTGTCGCGCTTGATCACTTCATCGAAGTCATAACTCTGCCGGATCGCGGTGTTGAGGTCGTTGATATCGTAGGTGTAGTCGAAGCGTTTGAGCGCCGCGGTTACCTTGGCATTGTGCTTTTTGAGCGTCTCATACGCACGGCGCAGTGAGGCGGCGGTCTCTTTATACGAGGGATAATTTGATAGGGCGATCTCGCGTTTGAGACGCGCTTCTCCGATGTCGCTGCGCAATTGCGCGACACGCACGCTCGTCGGATCGTACTTTGCGGCGACGGCAACCGCCGCGAGCGCATCGTCGAATTTCGAGGCCCGGTAGTCTTGTGCGGCATTCTCGAGTTGCACGGCAACCGCGCCGCTGCGCGCATGGGCATCAGTCGGATCGACGCGCAGAGCAAGGGCATAAGCTTTCGAGGCTTCCTCGAGATAAGCCGGTGAGATCGGGTTCGACATGCGCGCGCGCGTGAGCGCGACGTCGCCTTGGTGATCGCGCGTCTCCACGATCCAGCCGGTGATGCTCGACGCACAGCCGTTCAAGGGCAGCACTAGCGCCGCAGCCAGCAGCAGCGAGCTTTTCAGATGCTTACCCATGGTAGGTCAATCGCGCGACCGCTCCAATGAGTAAGGCCGCGGGAAACAAGAACAGCTGCGAGATCAACGTTCCTACGATCGTGGTCAGTGTGAGGTAGAACACCATCGATTTTACTTCGTCGAGCGTCCGTTTCCCGTGTGTTGCCTGATCGACGATCTGCGCTGAGGTGGGATCGACGAAGAGCGTGAACGCGATGGTGCCGATGCCGTTCACGATTCCGGAGAGCAAGGTCGCGGCGATCGAGTGGACCGGATCGCGGACGCCTGCATACACCGCCGCGACGACGCCGATCGCGTAGACCGACTGCAACACGGTATTCGCGATGAGCAGCTTCATCGGAACGTGGGTAAGCGTGAAGCGTCCCCACGACGCCGGGTTCGGCGCGCGAAGCGAGCCGAAGATATCGCGGATCACCTTGGGATCGAAGAGCCGGAAGAGAGCCTTGGGCATCGAGTCGAGGCGGTCGAACGAACCGATTCCGCGGATGAACAAGAACATGAACGTCGGCAGCAAGAATGCGCCGATTACGGTGCCGATCGTCCCGGCAAACACGATCGTGCGCAGTTGCCATTCGTACTGCGCGAGCGCCGGCTCGGCCATGCCGGGCAGGTTGAGCTTGTCGGCCTGCACGACGACATTGCGTGCCGCATCGGAGATGCCGCCGAGCAGCGGTGTATAGACGAGGTTCGCGAGACGACTCGCCGTGACGAACAGACTGAAAAGCGAGATCGAAATCGCGATCCGGCGCGTGATGACTCCCGCGATGCGGGCCGCAAACGCACCGATCGTCACGGCCTGCACGATCGCGTTGAGCACGAGTGCGACGCAAAGCTGCCACGACCAGAAGTTCGTGGCGACCGCTTGAGTCACGCAAGCAGCCGCGGGGCATCGAAGCGGACGTCCTCGGGTTCGAGCGGGCCGAGGACGACAAGACCCCGCCGGTCAGAGGCCAGCAGCGTGCGTGCCAGCCGCGCGACATCCTCAGTCGTGACCGCGTCGATTGAGGCTTCGATCTCTTCGGTTGCGAACTGATGTCCGAACGTGAACTCGCTACGGCCCAGCCGCATCATGCGCGAGGCGCTCGACTCGAGCGAGAGCGTGAGGCTGCCTTTGAGATATTCTTTGGAGAGATGGAGTTCGGTCTCGTTCACGCCGTCCACCATCATCTGATCCCACTGATCGACGATCACGTCCACACATTCCTGAACGCGTTCGGGCGCGGTGCCTGCCGAAACGCCGAAGATACCGGCTTCGCGATACGCGTGCTGAAAGGAGTAGACGGAATACGCGAGGCCGCGCTTTTCGCGCACTTCCTGGAACAGTCGGCTCGACATCCCGCCACCCAGGATCGTATCGAGAATAGAAAGCGCGTAGCGGTCGTCATCGCGCATGCCAAGTCCGAGCGTGCCGAACATCACGTACGCCTGCTCGACATCTTTCTTCTTCACCACAAGCGAAGGCGTGAGTTTCGGACGATCCGGGAGCGGCGGAATTGCCGTTCCGGTATAGCCCGCAAACGCTCTCTCGACCATCCCGCAGACGGCGTCGTGCTCGACGTTGCCCGCTGCGGTGACGAGCACGGTCGTCGGCGCGTAGCGTTCGCGCATCCAGCCCCGTAAATCGTCGGGCTTGAACGTCGTGACCGTCTCTTCGTAACCGATCGTCGGTTCGCCGAGGTGCGAATTGCTCCACATCGTGCGCGCGAAGAGGTCTCCGATCATCTCCTCGGGCGAGTCGTCGTACATGCGAATTTCTTCGATGACGACGCGCTGCTCTTTACTGAGTTCGTCTGGATCGAAGAGCGAGTGAACGAACATGTCGCCGAGCACGTCGATCGCCAGCGGCACGTGCCGGTCGATGACCGTCGCGTAGTAGCACGTCGTCTCTTTGTCGGTGAAGGCGTTCATGTTGCCGCCGACGCTGTCCATCGTCTCGGCGATCGCGCGTGCCGTGCGGCGCGGGGTGCCCTTGAAGAGCATGTGCTCGACCATGTGCGAGATACCGCGCTGGGCGGGCCGCTCGGAGGCCGAACCAACGTCCGCCCAGATACCGACGGTCGCCGAACGCAAATGCGGCATGCTCTCAGTGATGACACGGACGCCGCCGGCAAGAACCGATTGTCCGATCATCGGCGCAGTCCCGCGCGGAAGTCTTCGGCCCAATAAATCGCGCGCGTGCCCTTGAGCAACGCATCGAGCTTGGGGATGTCCCCGCGCACGACCGTTGCGGAATACACGGTGCGCGACGTCGGCTGCGCATATTCGCCGCTAACGACGGTCTTCGGCGGCTGCGCCATTGGGACTGTCGCCCAGACGTCGACTTCCTCGACCGCTGTAGCAGCAAAGGCATCGCGCACGACCGTCGCAACCTCCGCCGTCAAATCGCTCGCGTCGATCGGGTGTTTAAATTTTACACCGGAAATCGTCACGCCCGCGATCGTATGACGGCCTGCGCCGTCAACGCGAATCTTCAAGACTTGCGCGGGCAAATCGTGTGCGAACACGCGCTTCCCGATCGCAACGGCAATCGCACGCTGCGTTCCGGCAGCGCGCAGTTCCGCTTTCTTCTGTGGCCCAACGTCCAATGCCGCGATGAGTCCGAGCACTAATAGCTTTGCGCGAAGTGCGCTTGCACGCGCGCCGGTTCACCGCAGGCAAGGCACGCCTGACCGAGAGCCGGTTCGTGGACGACACGCGAGGTCGCGGAACTTTCCTCTTTGATCGCGGCTTCGCATTCGGGACGGTTGCACCACGGAATGACGATCATCCCCGCGCGTTCTTTGAGCAAGCGGAAGAATTCACCGCGGCTGCTCGCGGTGTGGACGTGCGAGTCGAGAAAGACTTTGGCTTGGGCGAAGAGTTCGCGCTGGATATCCTCGAGCAGCGCCGGAATCGCCGTCGGAACATCGGCAATTTTCACCGCCGTCTTCTGGCCCTCGCTCTTAACGGCTTTATCTCGGCGCACGAGCGTCGCGACCCCGTCGGTGAGATCGCGTTCGCCAAGTTCGATGCGGATCGGCACGCCGCGCAATTCCCACTCGTTGAACTTGTTGCCCGGCGACTTGCCATCGCGGTCATCGAGTTTCACGCGCAGACCGGCCGCCTTGCACGCTTTGAAAAGATCTTGGGCGGCGTTGCGAACCGACGGCGAATCGCCTTTGACGATCGGCACGATCACAACTTCGATCGGCGCCATCTTCGGCGGGATGCGCAGACCGCGGTCGTCACCGTGCACCATGATCATCGCGCCGAGCATCCGCCACGACATGCCCCAGGACGTCGTCCACGCATGCTGCTGCGTTTGATCTTCGGCCGAGAACGTAATGTCGTACGCTTTTGAAAAATTCTGACCCAGTTCGTGCGAGGTCCCGGCCTGCAGCGCTTTGCCGTCGGGCATGAGCGCTTCGATCGAGAACGTATGCGTCGCGCCGGCGAAGCGTTCGCTCGAACTCTTCTCGCCCGTAATCACGGGCATTCCGACGACCGTCTCGGCGACTTCGCGATAGACCTCGAGCATCTGCGCGACTTCAGCAGCCGCTTCGGTCTCGGTGGCATGCGCGGTGTGGCCTTCTTGCCACAGGAATTCCATCGTCCGCAAGAACGGGCGCGTCCGTTTTTCCCAACGCAGCACGTTGACCCATTGGTTGATGAGGATCGGCAAGTCGCGATAGGATTGAATCCACTCCGCGTACATCGTGCCGATGATAACTTCAGAGGTCGGCCGGATCGCAAGACGCTCCGCGAGTTTTTCGCCGCCGCCTTCGGTCACCCAGGCGACTTCCGGCGCAAAGCCCTCGACGTGCTGTGCCTCTTTGGTGAGCAGCGACTCGGGGATCAGCAACGGAAAATAGGCGTTCTCGTGGCCGGTCGCCTTGAAGCGCGCATCGAGCTCGGCCTGGAGGCGTTCCCAGAGCCCGAATCCGTAGGGTCGCAAGACGATGCATCCGCGGACGGGCGCAAGTGAGACGAGTTCCGCCTTATAAACGACGGCTTGGTACCACTCCGAGAGATCCTTGGCTTTTTCCGGGATATCTTTGACATACGGGGTCTTTTCAAGTTTTTCGGCCATAACTGCGACCCAAGGATTCGGAGAACCACCGGAGGGTCCTCGCCCGCTGGCGAAAGCAAGCCGACGCAATGCCGAAATTAACACGAATCTACACACGAACGGGCGACGACGGAACCACGGGCCTCGTCGGCGGACAGCGGGTCAAGAAGAACGCGCTACGGATCGAAACCTACGGGACGATCGACGAACTCTCGAGCGTCATCGGCCTCGCGCGCACGGCGCTCGGCGAGCTCCGTCGCACGCGCCCCACGCAAGACCACGGCCGCGCGATGCTTGTCGGCGCCGAACTCGACGATTGGCTCGCCTGGGTGCAGGACGTACTCTTCAATCTCGGGTCGGATTTGGCGACGCTGCCGCAAGACCGCTGGGAGGGCATGCCGCTGATCCTGGAATCGGATGCGATCGCCCTCGAGCGCGCGATCGACCACGCGCAGCAAGACCTCGAATCGCTCGCCAACTTCATCCTGCCGGGCGGCTCGTACGCGGGCGCGTTCCTCCACCAAGCGCGCACGGTCGCGCGCCGTGCGGAGCGCCTGCTCATCACGCTGCGCGACAACGAACCGATTTCCAACGACATCGTGCGCTACGTGAATCGACTCTCCGACGCACTTTTCGTGTGGTCGCGCTGGATCAACGGTGCGCTCGGCCAGCCCGAACATCTTTGGAATGCGAAAACGCAAGCTCCAAAGTAAACGTTGAGAGACGGCGCTTATGATTGCGCGCGCTTGGACGCAATCAAATCAAGCGCTTCGTCCGCGCGCATGCGGCCGACAGGGCCGCTGCTATAGGTCGAACTGAGCACGCGACCGTCGGGACCCACGATGATATCCGTCGGCTGAAGGTACGGATCGGCCGGATCGGCTTTGTAAAAACCCCCGAGCGTCTCGGTCGTCGCGACGGGGTCGAGTCGGTATGCGATCGGGAACGGGATGTGGAGTTCCGCTGCGATCTTCTGCGCATCGTCGATCGAATCGACCGATGCCGCGATCACGTCAATGTCCCCGGCTTGAAATGCGGCGTACTGTCCGGCGAAGTCAGCTAACTGCTGACGGCAAATCCCTCACCACTGGCCACGGTAGATAACAACGACCGTATAGCGGTCGGTCGGGAGCGTCCGCGTCGTGCCGTCGAGGAACCGCCAGACGAGATTCGGTAATCGCGCACCCACATCGAGCGGTGCCGTTTTCGAGATAGCCATACAACCTCCAATTCGTACGTAAGCATCGTTCGGCGCGCACCTAGCGGGCGCGGGCGATTCGGTCGAGCGCGATGTAGAAGCCTTCGCTTAATGTCGGATACGGTTGGATGACATCGAGGAGCGTTTCGATCGGCGCCCGCGCGCGAATTGCGGAATTTTCCAGCGTGTGTGAAGAGTTGCTCGCCCGTGACATCGGCGACCCATACACGCTTCCGACCGGGCAGCATCGTTCGTCAACCGTGATTCGGCCGTGCTCGTCGATTTCGGCGCCGGTCGATTCGAGGCCGAAACCGCGCGTTCGCGGACTGCGTCCGGTCGCAACTCGACGCTCGAGCCGCGCGAGTAGAGCATCCTGCTCGGTTCGTTTATTTGATTCCAGATGCTGTGATAGACGACCGTCTCATCGTCGCCCGCAATAACGGTCAAATCTTCCGCACCTTGAGCGTCTTCGGGATCGGGTCCGGGCGCGAATACCGGCTCCTCACTAATTTCGAAGAGTAGACCGTCAACCGAGCGCGCCGCGTGGATACGCGATATCTTTTTGTGCTGATCCCGATCGCGATTCACCAGACGCAGCAACGTGCGATATTCGCTCCCCTCAGGCCAGACGAACGGGCTCAAGACGCACATGCCTTCGAGTGCGGGCGCGCAGCGAAGTTCCAAACGCGCGTTTTCCGCGATCGTAAAACCGGCATTCACACCGCACCCTATGCCCCAAGCGTCCCTTGCGAAACCCGGGCGCGCCGTTCAGTCGAGCAGCGCCGCCGTTCGCACGAGCGAGAGTACCGTGACTGCGTCGTTGATCCGGCCGTCAACGCAGGCTCGCAACGCATCCGCGAGCGGCATGCGGACGATCGCGATGGATTCTTCCGCCTGCTGATCGTGGCCGACCTCGGTCAGATCGCGCGCAAGGAACAGATGCACGTCGGGCTGGACGATTGCCGGGAGTTCGTAGGCGGTGCCCAGGTCATCCCAGCGGCCGGCCGTGTAGCCGAGTTCCTCGCGCAGTTCGCGCTGCGCTCCGCGCTGCGGCGCTTCGCCGGGTGTTCCGCCGCCTTTGACGACTTCGATGATCTCGCGGTCGATCGCGAAGCGCCATTGTCGTGCGAGTAGAACGTCCGTGCCATCGAGCGCCACCACGGCGACCGCCGGCGGCGCCCACACGAGGCCGTATTCGCCCGGATGGCCGCTTGGGTGCACGATATCGTGCGCCTCGAAGCGGATCCAAGGGTTTTCGTAGACGGTGCGCTTCGAGCGACGGATGAATCCGGACATACGGCGTCGCAACCCTGCGCTTCATGGCAACGAGTTTCCTTGGCCGGCTCTTCCGCACGACACCGGTCGGAGGAGCCGCGCGCAAAGATGACGCCGGGCTCAAGCGCGTCCTGCACGGTCGCGACTTGATCGCGATCGGTCTTGGGACGATGATCGGCGGCGGTATCTTTACCACGATCGGCCCCGGCGTCCACAAAGCCGGTCCCGCGATCATCATCGCCTTCATGCTCGCGGGCCTCGCTTCGCTGTGCGCGGCGTTCTGCTATGCCGAACTCGGGTCGATGGTTCCGAATGCCGGCAGTGCCTATACCTATGCCTACGCTACGCTCGGACAGCTCGTGGCGTGGATCATCGGTTGGGATCTGCTGCTCGAATACGCGATCTCCGTCGCGCCCGTCGCACAGCAGTTCTCGCAATCGTTTCAAGAGGCACTGCACGCGCTGACGGGATTTTCGTTTCCACCGTGGATGGCCAAAGCCGTCCTCGTCCATCACGGGTGGTCGTTCGATCTTGTGCACTCGCAGATCGATATCGTCGGCGCGATCTTCGTCCTCGTGCTCACCGCGCTCATCGTTATCGGCATCCGCGAATCCGCATCGACGAACAACGTCTTCGTCGTCATTAAGATCGTAGCGCTCGCGATCTTCATAGGCTTCGGCGTCACGCTCTTCAACGCGCACAATCTGCAGCCGTTCAATCCGGTCGGCTGGCTCGGCGGACCCGATTCCGACGGCATTCCAACGGGCATCATCGGCGCCGCGGGCTTGGTCTTCTTCACCTATATCGGTTTCGATACCGCAACGACCACCGCCGAAGAGTGTGTGAATCCCAAACGCGACGTGCCACTCGGCGTCATCGGCTCGCTCGTCATCGGCACGGTAATCTACTGTGCCGTCGCGATCGTGCTCGTCGGTGCCGTGCCGTGGAAGCAAGTCAGCCAAGATACGCCGCTCCAGCAAGCGATCGCGCCGCTTCACAACATCTTCGCAAACTGGGCGATCCGCATCGGTGTCCTCGCCGGAACCTCGAGCGTGGCGCTTGTGAGTTTGATCGGACAATCGCGAATTTTCTATGCGATGTCGCGCGACCGGATGCTCCCGCGCTGGGTCGCTGAGATCCACCCGAAGTTCCGCACGCCGGCCAAGATGTCGGTTATTACGGGTCTCTTCGTTGCCTTCTTGACGCTGATCGTGCCGCTCGATCTCTTACTCTCGCTCGTAAACATCGGCACGATGAGCGCCTTCATCGTGGTTTGCGCGGGTGTGCTGTGGCTACGCTACCGGCGACCGGAGATTCCGCGTTCGTTCCAAGTGCCGCTGCCCTGGGTCACGGCGTCGCTCGGCATCATTCTTTCGCTTGGACTCGCGCTTTTGGGACTTGGGGCGCTTACGTTCATCTCGTTTCTGATTTGGCTTGCCGTCGGTCTTGTGGTGTACTTTGCATACGGGTTTCGCAAATCCGATCCGGCGACTCTCACGCCGACACCAGATACCATCGATCCGTGATCTCGCGCGGCGCGTTCATTTCGGCGGCGCTGGCGGGATCGATCCTCGGTTTCCCGGAGGCCGTTCCAGCAGCGTCGATCGATGCGCGGCCGCTGACGCTGGCCGCGCAGGACGGCCCGCTCAAAGCCGATCTCTATGCCGCGCCCGGTGGGCAGCGCCGAGCCGCCGTCGTGATTCTGCACGGCGCCTCGGGGATCGAACCATTTGCTGCGGCCTACGTGCGCTACGCGCAAACGCTGGCGGCGCACGGGTTCGATGCGTATCTCGTCTCGTATTTAAGTCCGCACGCGAGCGGCGCTCCGGCGGGAAATGCCGATGCGATGCAGATTCGCCTGGCGATTTGGCGCTCGCGCATCAGGACGCTGATTTCCTTTGCGCGTCATTCGCCGAGAGCTTCGGGAAAGGTCGGGACCCTGGGCTTCTCGCTTGGCGGTTCCGTCGCGCTCTCAACGTCTGCCGTCGACCGCCGCATATCGGCCGACGTTCTTTTCTACGCGCCCTATCCGAGCGGCGATGTTATTCACCATCTGCCGCCACTGCTCGTGATCCACGGTGAAGCCGACAAAACGGTCCCCTACGCGCAAGGCCAAGAAATCGTCCGCTTCGCTCATTCGCTCGGCGGCAAAGCGACGATCCTCGGCTTTCGCGGAAAGGACCACGGCTTCGATTTTACCGGCGGCGCTGCGGCAGGCGCCGCGATGCAGCAGATGCTCGCGTTTTTCAAGCGCGAGCTGCGCTAATCACATCCGCGTTTCGACGCGGATTTCTACCGTTTGATTCGCCGGTAAACACAGGTCGTCGGTGAGCGGTCGCGCGTTGCGCAACAAGAACGCGAAGTAGCCGCGTTTCCACTTCTGCATTTGATCCTCGTCAGTCGAGGCGGCTTCGAGGACTTTGGGATCGGCGACGAACCAGGTCGTGTTCTCATCCCCCAAGTGCAGCCCCTCAGTCGTACACGCACGGACGATCGGATTGATGTCCGGCTGTTCCATGAAGCCGACTTTCGCCGTCACCCGCACGAGGTTCTTCGCAAGTTCTTCAATCGTCACGCGCTCCGCTTCTTCCACGCGTGGTGAGTTGACGCGGATCGCCGTCATCAGCACGATGCGTTCGTGCAGCGCGCGCGTGCGTAGCCAGGTATGATGCAAGACGAACGGCACTCCCGAGGGATCGCCGGTGAGGAACACGGCGGTGCCCTCGATGCGCGTAGCGACGCGATTCTTCACATCTTCGATGAACTCCGCGACGGGCATCGCCGCTTCCGCGAGACGTTGCGCGATGTGACGCCGACCGTCGACCCAGGTGACCGAGGTAATAAACAGCACCGCGCCGATGGCAAGCGGCACCCAACCGCCCGCGGCGACCTTCGGCAAGCACGCGAGCACGAACGCGCCGTCCATGATCAGGAAGAATGAAACGAGCGGAACCGCGCGCGCAAGACTCCAGTGCCGCACGCGTCGGACTACGTTCAAGTACGCAATCGAGGTCACGAACATCGTACCCGCAACGGCAAGACCGTACGCCGCAGCGAGATGATCGGAACTCTTGAATCCGATTACGAGCAGAATCGTGCCGATCGCAAGTGCGACGTTCACGGCCGGAACGAAAACCTGACCTTCTTCCATGGCTGAGGTGTGGATGACGTTCATGCGCGGAGCAAGGTTGAGCGCGATTGCCTGTTCGGAGAGGGTAAACGCACCTGAAATAAGCGCCTGCGACGCGATCACCGTCGCGACGGTCGCAAGGCCGACCATCGGAATCAGCGCCCAGCCCGGCACGAGCGCGAAGAACGGCGAATCCAAGCCCTTGGGATTGGCGAGCACGTACGCGCCTTGACCCAAATAACTCAGCGCAAGCGACGGCAGGACGACAGCGTACCAGACGAGCGTAATCGGTTTGCGCCCGAAGTGCGAGAGATCGGCGTAGAGCGCCTCTACGCCCGTCACGCACAGCACCACCGCGCCGAGCACGATGAACCCGATCCAGTGGCCGAGGAGCAAAAAGTGGATCGCATGCACCGGATTGATCGCAGCGAGTACTTCGGGATGTTCGAAGATCGGGATAGCGCCCGCAATGCCGATTGCAACGAACCACAGCAGCATGATCGGACCGAAGAACGCGCCGAGTTTCCCGGTCCCGCGCGATTGAATCAAAAAGAGTCCGAGTAAAATCGCGACGGTGATCGGCACGACGTAGTTCTGCGCGGCGCTCGTCGCGACGTTGAGACCTTCGACCGCCGAGATCACTGAGACCGCGGGCGTGATGATGCCATCGCCGAAGAGCAACGCCGCGCCCACGAGGATCACGAGCGTGATGATGCCGGGCTTAGCGGGGATGCCGCGCCGGCCTTCGGGCATGAGCAGCGCGAGCAGCGCGAGGATGCCACCTTCGCCGTCGTGATCGACGCGCATGACGAACGTGACGTACTTGATGCAGACGACAAAAATCAGCGCCCACAAAATGAGCGAGCAAATTCCGAGCACGTATTCGTGTTGCGCGGGAAGATGCGTATCGAGGAAACACTGTTTGAACGCGTAGAGCGGGCTCGTTCCGATGTCCCCGAATACCACGCCAAGCGCCCCGAGCGCTAAGGCGCTAAAGGCGGTTTTGGGGGCGGAACGGGGTGCGTTTTGCGCGGGTAAGGTCGTAGACACGTTAGCAGTCTGCCCCATCGAGGGCCACTTCTCCCGGGCGACTAGCCGTGGAGAATGGAGGCCAGGAGCGGCGCGAGCGCTCGGTCATCGAGCGCAAGCGTTGCATCGCCCACGGAGACTTCCCACGTGTGAATCTGCGGATGGATCGTCGGGCTGAGTCGCTCGAACGTCCAGATGCCGGTTTTGTCAGCAGCGGTAAGGGCGCGGGTGACGAGCGTGTCGGCATCGCCATGGAGCAGTGCATGAAACATGTGTGCCTGTGGGGGGTTCGGTACGATGTCGATACCCGCGACCGATGCAAATGTTTCCGCGAGCGACTTTGCGCGCGCGACGTATGCGGGAATACGCGGTAGGCGATCGTCGAGCGCATATGTTGCAGAGAGCACGTAGGGTGCGAGCACGTAGAGGTTACCGCCGTGTCGCCGCAACCACACACGCGCTTCGGCGCAAAATTCGTTCGTCCCCAGAAGCATCGCGCCGGTGAGCGCGCCGATCGTCTTATAAAACGAGACGTAGACCGAATCGAACAATCCCGCGATATCCGCGAGCGTGCGGCCAAAATGCGTCTGCGATTCCCACAAGCGCGCGCCATCGCAGTGGACGCGCATACCGCGTTCGCGCGCGGCGCTCGTTTGCGCGACGAGCTCGTCCCAGCTCGGAAGTTGGCCGCCGATCTCGCGTTGCGGTAACTCGAGTAAGAGCGTGCCGACCGCTTCTCTCAGTCCAGCGATATCCTCGAGCGACGGGACGCGCGTCGCGGTGCCGACGTGCACGCCTCGAAGGCCGTGCAGCAGCCGGTATCCATCTTGTTCGTGAATCTCCAGATGCGAGGTGGGATGGAATGCGACGACGCGATTCTTCGTGCGCTCGGCGTGAATGCGCAGCGCAATTTGCTGGGCCATCGTGCCGCTGGGCATGAAGACCGCCGCTTCTTTTCCGAGCAGCTTCGCAACGCCCCGTTCCAACGCTTCAATCGCATCGCCCGCACCGTACAGGTCGGCGCTCTGGTCAGCCGGGGTGCGGTCCGCGATCTCGCGCAAGGCCGCAGCGATCGGCCGGGGCGGATTCCCCCCGACAAAATGCGTCGCGCGAGCTTTGATTGCGACCGGATCGAGGGGCTGGGTTGGAGTGATTAAGGCGTCGTGTCCGGCGCGCCGGCTTCGACGACGCCCGGCGTCGTGACATCGATGCGCGCCGTGCGGGTGTCGTAGCGCACGCTCGAGCCGAGCGCATGGGCCAGGGCCGCCGTCAAGATCATGGCGCGGCGGCGCACGATGAACGGGGCGTGCTTGAGGGTCATCGGTTGCCCGTTGAGCGTCGCGTGCGTATCTCCGACACGTACGCGCAGATGGTCGGCGCCGTGGATGAAGTCGATCCTGCCACTGGCGGCATCGTAGTGGGCTTCCGCGCCGAGGCTCTCCGCGACGGCGCGGATCGGGAGATACGCTTCTTTTGCGACCGTCACCGGCGGCACGTCCGAGACCACGCTGTGGCCGTCGACGCGCATCGTCGTGGGCTGCGAGAAGGCAAGCGATAGCGACGCCACAAGCGCGACGGCGGTGGTGGCGATCAGCAGCTTCGCGCTAGGCGCTTGCAGGCTCACGGTTGATTTCATGTGCGAATTCCGGATACTGTTCGGCGATAACGGCTTCGATCTCAGCGCGCAAGGCACCAAGTAACTCGGCCTCAGGAAACGTACCCACGAGGACACCTTTCCGGTAGATCGCGCCCTTACCCTTGCCTCCCGCGACCCCGACGTCGGCCATTTTGGATTCACCCGGGCCATTAACAACGCAGCCCATCACGGCAACTTTCACGGGCGCAGAATAGCTCTTGGCGATCGCCTCGACCGAGCGCCCGAGGTCGAGGACATCGATCTCGGCGCGGCCGCACGAGGGGCACGCGGTGATCTCGAAGCCCTTCTCGCGGATGCCGAGGGCCTTGAGGATCTCCCAGCAGACGGGGACTTCTTCGAGCGGATCGGCAGCCAGTGAGACGCGGATCGTATCGCCGATCCCTTCCCAGAGCAGAATGCCAAGGCCGATCGAACTCTTGATCGTACCGACGCGGAGCAGTCCGGCCTCGGTGATGCCCAGATGCAAGGCGTAAGGGGTCTTGCGCTCCGCCAGTCGCTTGTCCATGAGACGGTAGGCGTGGACCGTCGTGGTCACGTCGTGCGCCTTGAGAGAGATCACGAGGTCCGTGTGTCCGAGTTCTTCGGCGATCGCGACGTGGCGCAGGGCCGATTCGACCATCGCCTCGGGGGTGTGGCCGTATTTTTCCTCGAGGTCGCGGGCGAGCGACCCCATATTCACGCCGATACGGATCGGCGTCCCGCGTTCGATCGCAAGGGAGATTACTTCTTTGGTTTTAGCGGGGTCCGTGATGTTGCCCGGGTTGAGGCGCAGTTTGGCGACACCGGCTTCGATCGCCGCGAGGGCCATGCGGTGGTCGAAGTGGATATCGGCCACGATCGGCACGGGCGAGCGCTTCACGATGTGCGGCAAGCCTGCGGCATCGCGCGAGTCCTGGCACGTCACGCGCACGATCTCGCAGCCCGCCATCGCAAGACCGTAGACTTGTTCGAGGGTCTTGTCGTAATCCGCCGTGTCGGTGGTCGTCATCGACTGCACGGCGACGGGATGGTCGCCGCCGATCCACACGCCTTTGGCATCGGATTCACCGCTCTTATTTTTGAGAAATACCGGCTTCGAGGCGCGACGCAAACGAATCATATCAGCTCCTTAGACCTGCAAAGCGCCCTTCCCGGCAACGTGCAACGTTCTTGCGACCGAAGGTCGTCGGACCGATCAACGTAACGTCAACGTAGGACGGCGGAACGACTTCCTCGATGGCGACCCGGTATCGGCCATCGTGCTCCGGCGCGTGGTCGCGCGGACCCGATTTGTGCAGTGCGATAATGCCGCCCGGTTTGAGCCAGGGTTCCCAAGCATCGAAGAGGTCGCGCAGCGGACGACCGCCGTGAGCGGAGCTCAACTGGTCGTAATGCGGCACGGAGAAGGCATCGCCCGAGGCATCGAACGGATCGAAAAAACGCACGCGACTCGAGCCGCGTGAATTGCGCGCCCCCGCGAGAAGGACCGCTCCCGAACCAAAGAACGAGCCGATTTCCACCAGGGCTCCATGATCGGGCAGATCGTACGCAAACTCGGCTAGTGCCTTGGCCTCATCAGAACGCGTCCAGCCCGGAATTTTCTCCGAGAGCTTGAGAGAATCGAGGAGCGTATTCAGCAAAATCTCCAAGCGCGGGAAGACCTACAAAACACCCTTCCCGGCAAAGATCCGGGAGATGTCATGAAAGGTCACGAGGACCATGACTAAGATAAGCACCGCGAAACCGCCGACGTGAACCAGCGCTTCTTTTTCCGGATCGATCGGTTTGCCGCGCAGCATCTCGGCGATGATGAAGATCGCGCGGCCGCCGTCGAGTGCCGGAATCGGCAGCAGGTTGAAGACGCCCAGATTCACCGAGAGCATCGCAGCTAAGAACAGATACGGGCCCCAGCCGAAATCTTGGACCGTCGATGACATGCGCGCCATGCCGACGACGCCTTGAAGCTGGCCCGCAGTCGAGGTGAAATGCGTGACGAGTGCACCGAGCGTACCGAACGTCGTGCCGATCATGCCGACCACGTCGGTGCCGGCAAACTTCACCGCATCGATCGGATTGACGCTGTGATACGTCGGCACGGGATTGAAGCCGATAACGCCGTAGGTTTGGCCGTGGTCGGAGTTGGCGCGCGGCGTCACCTCCACCTCATGCGTGATTCCGCCGCGCGTATAGCGCAGATGCAGCAGCTTGCCGGTCGAAGCGTGAATCATTCCGACGAGTTCCTCGCCATTACTCACGTGTTTGCCGTCGATCGCAACAATGGTATCGCCCGGATGAATCCCCGCAAGTTGCGCGGGATATCCGTCGAGCATCGGACCGACGTTCGTCGATGCGTTCTTATCGGGCATGCCAAAGGCAAGCGCACTCACGACCAAGAGCACGAACGCGACGATGAAGTTCGCGATGGGTCCGGCAACAACGATCGAAAAACGCGCGTACGTCGACTTCGATTGAAAGTTGTCGTCATCGTGCACGGCGGTGCCGGAGGCAAGAAAATCACGCCGCTGTTCGGCCTCGTTCGTTTTGCCGTCCTCGCCTTTCATCGCACAGTATCCGCCGAGCGGCAGGGCGTTGATGCGGTAGTTGGTGCCGGAGCGCGGCGAGGTCCACTTCAACAGCGTCGGCCCAAAGCCGACGGCAAAGTCGTTCACGCGCACGCCATTACGGCGCGCCAGCAAAAAGTGACCGTACTCGTGGAGCGTCACGAGGATCGAGAGCATGATCAGGAAGACGAGGATCTTCGTGACCCCGGCGACATCCGGCAAGGCAAAGGCGAGCAGCGTCATCGACATCTCTTTCTAGATACCGCCGTTCGACCCGTTTCGGTTCCACTTTGTTTCCGGAATCTTGCCTTGAAGCAACCGAAGCAAGCGCCCCTAGGACGTAGCAATGTGCGCTTCCCGCTCGACCGCGTCGGCTGCCGCTCGGCGTGCAAATGTGTCGGCGGCACGGACGGCGTCAAGCGTCAGCGTGGCCTGCGGCAACGCGGTCAAGGCGTGGCGGACGACGCGGGCGATCGCTCCAAAACGGATCGACCCCGCCAAAAAGGCGTCGACGGCGATCTCGTTTGCTGCCGAGAGCGCCGCCGGTGCCGTGCCGCCCGCTCGAAGCGCTTCAAAGGCGAGCGCAAGACAGGGGAAGCGCACCAAATCCGCCGGTTCGAAATCCAACCGGGCACGCACGTCGCCTGCGGCCGCACCGAGCGCCGCGAGCGGCGTCGGCGTTTGCCGATCCGGCAGACGATCGGGATAGGCGAGCGCGTAGCCGATCGGCAGGCGCATGTCGGGCGGTGCCAGTTGGGCTTTGACGTTGCCGTCGGTAAAGACCGCAAAACCGTGCGCGACGCTCGTGCGATGCACGAGCACACCGATGCGGTCGGCATCGACCCCGAAGAAACGGCTGGCCTCGATGACTTCGAGGCCTTTGTTCATCATCGTCGCCGAGTCGATCGTGTTCTTCTTCCCCATCTGCCAAGTCGGATGATCGAGCGCCTCGGCAACGGTAGCGGATTCCATTTGCTCGAGCGTGCGATCCCAAAACGGCCCGCCCGATGCGGTGAGGACGATCGATGCGATGCGCTCGGGCGGCTCGCCGACCAGGCATTGAAAGATTGCCGAATGTTCGCTATCGACCGGCAACAATCGCGCGCCGCTGACACGCGCGCGTTCGAACAGCAACTCGCCAGCAGCGACGATCAATTCTTTATTGGCAACCGCGATGTCTATCCCGGCATCGACCGCTGCGAATACCGCATCGAACGCAACGGAGCCGTCGGTCGCCGCAAGCACGATGTCGGCGCCGCTCTCGGCCGCAACCGCCCGCAATCCGGCCGTCCCCGAGAGCACGATATGCTCGTCACCGAAGCGCGCGCGCAGGCGCGCCGCGGCCTCGGCGTCCGCAACGGAAACGATCGTCGGCTTCCACCGTTCGACTTGCTGCACGAGCAGCGCTTCGTTGCGCCCGCCCGAGATCGCGGCGATACGAAAACGGCCGGGATGACGGCCGATGATATCGAGCGCCTGCGTCCCGATCGAGCCCGTCGAACCGAGGATCGCGACGCGTTTCATTGACGTCCGACGAACCCGCGGACCGCATCGATGAGCGCTTTCGAATCGTAACCAACGCCTTTTTTGAAAACCGTCTCGACGTTTTCCATGTCGTCGATTTTTTTATCGGGCGCGCCATTAACGAGGATGAGATCCGCATCTTTGCCGACCGCAATCGTACCGATACGATCGCTCATGCCGAGCGCCGCCGCGCCGTTTTTGGTTGCAATCGAAATCGCTTCGAGCGGCGTGAATCCCGCATCGACGAGCAATTCCATGCACCGCTGATCGCCGAAGCCCGCGACGACGGCGCCGTAACCCGTCGGATCGGGACCCATCGTGAGCAGGCCGCCGGCTTTCACGAACGCACGCTCGAAGGCGAATTCTTTCTCCAAACTCTTTTGCGCCTCGGGCCCGGGCGCGCCGCCGATTCGCGAGCGCGTGTAGAGTACGTCGATCTTCGTTTGCGGATCGAGCAAATCGTAGGCGCGTCGGAATTTCGCCATACTCGGACGGTTAGCGACGAATGATTCGAACACCGCAAGCGTCGAGCTGAGAATGACGTGGTGCTTGACGAGCGTGTCGATCAAGCCGCTGAGTTCCGGTCCATCGACACTGAGTTTTGCAAGGCTATCGTCGGCACGCACGTCATCGGGACACACGTCTGGTTTTTTGTCTTTAACGAATTCCGAATCGACCGGGAGACCGTGCTCGAGTTCGTCAATGCCCATTTCGGCGGCTTCTTTAAAGCCGATCGAACACAGGTGGCCCATCACTTTGAGTCCACGCGCGTGCGCGGTTTCGATCACGGCCGCCAGTTGCGCGCGCGTGATGTCGGTGTAAATTTTGAACGACGTAATACCGTGATCGGCCCAGAACGTCACCGTTCTGCGCGCGTCGTCCGCGTCTTTGAGCGGCAGCATCTGAACGTACGTATCGTTCGGCCCCGTCAGGTACGGGCTCGTCGGCTGGATCGACGGACCGACGGCAACGCCGCGGTCGATCTGGGATTTGATCGTCAGATCGCTGATCGGCTCGACGGAGCCGGCCGTGCGCATCGTCGTCACGCCGCCGGCCAGGTACAGCTTGGGAAAACTGTAAGGCATCTCACGCATGATGAAGAGCGGGCCGCCGCTCACATAGTAAAGATGGTTGTGCGTCCCGACGATTCCCGGGGTGAGCGTTCGGCCCGCGCCGTCGATTTTCGTCGCGTCGCTCGGAATGCCGGCCGACCCGTTCGGACCGCTCGCGACGATTTTCCCGTCCGCGATCAGCACGGTCTGGTGCTCGCGCGCCGGCGCTCCCGTACCGTCGACGACGCGCACGTCGACAATCGCTATCGACGTCGCTCCATATTTCACAAACGGCTTGACGCTCGGTGCGAAGATCGTGGCCAGCGCCGCGTCCGCATCGGCACGCGCGGCTTGTGGGGCGCAGAGCACCAGAACGACGGCGAGCAGGGCGGCAACCGGACGATATTTCATGCGAGCCTTTTGCGCCCTCCGACGCGCGAATTCCCAGCGTCCAAAGTCGCTAGGCGGGTCCGCCCGGCGAATGCAGCTTCGGATCGCGATGCGAGAGGAGCTTGGGGCTCAGGCCCGGCGTCATGCGATAGAACGGCGGCTTGAGATCGACGTTCTCTTTGACGGCGAGCATATTGAAACCGTGCGGCGGTCCGGTCAAATAGACATCGTCTACGGGGACGAGTTCGACGGGGCCGCCGACGCGAATATTGGTTTGATAGTCGCGCACGCAGTACGACGTGTAGCCATGCTTGGCGAGAAACTCCACAATATCGGTTTTGTCCAAGCCGTTCGACCAGTCCACATACCCTCGATTGACTTCGTAGATGATCGCCGGTGCTAGACCCGGGGGCTGGCTCAAGTATCCCGCGGCGCCCTGTAGCGCGCGCAGTTCGGACCCCTCGATATCGAGCATGATCACATCGAGGCTCGCGATACCGGCTTTGCGACCGTATGCATCGATCGTCGTCGTCATAAAACCGCCGGTTTCGACCGGCGCAACGCTCGCGAATGCGTCACTCCCGACCAGACCTAGTCGGACATCGGCAGTGTCCCACAGCGCATCGGCCTCGAACTTGACGTTGGAAAGACCGTTGCGCGCGACGTTCTTTTGCAGCATTTCCATCTGCTCGTCGTTGGGTTCGAACCCGTGGACTACGCCGCCGACTTTGGCGTTTTGTTTTGCGACCAGCACCGCATGGTCGCCTGCGTATGCTCCGCCGATGAGCACGTTCTTCGCATTTTTTGAGAGATGCAACAACAACTTGGTCGTTTGCGGCTCGAAAACGTGATCGGGACGCGCGACATCGCGCATCACGATGTCACGCGCGATCTTCGAACGGTACTTGACTTCGACTATCGTTCCATCGGCGAGTTCGACGGAAATCGAATCGATATTTGCGTGCAGTGCATCGACGATCGGCCCCGTCACTTCATCGCGGACGTTGAAGTCGATACGCGCGAGACGCTTTTCGGCATCGAGGCAGGCGCGGACGAGGTGTGCGCGCGCCTCGTCATCGCTCCCGAGTGCTGCGCACGCGTCGGCGAGGCGGTTGGAGGCGGTCGTTGTCATGCAGTCTCCTTGTAGGTGTGAATGAGATCCGCGAATGAGTCGAGCACGGATTCCGTGGGTGGCGGCACCAAGCTGCGGATCCGTCCGACCTCGATGATGGGGAAAACGATCGCTGGGGCGCGCGGCGCTACTTCGATCGCTGCGCCCGTTACACGCGCAAGCACAGTCGTGATTTGCGCGTGCGTCACGTTGATGCCGGAAGCCACGTTATAGAGTCGTTCGGAGCCGCACTCGGCGATCGCTACCAGGGCTCGGAGAGAATCGTGAATCGAGATGTAATCCTTCGCCGAATCGAGGGCGCTCCGCAATACGACGCGGCCCGTACCGATCGCCTCAGCGATGATCGAGGGAAGAAAATTGACCGCCCGCGCTCCGGTGCCGAAGACGTTTGCGACGCGCGCGACGCGAACGCCCGGACGCGGGTCGCGCAGACACACCGCTTCGCCCGCCAGTTTGGTAATGTTGAAGAGCTGATCGGCTTGCAGCGGTCGAACGCGGAGTGCCGTCTCTTCGTCGCCGGACTCGGCGTCCAGATAAACACGAGTCGATGAAAGATACAGGAGCGAATCGAAGCGCGCGCGATTCAGGACGTCCGCGAGTTGCGATACGTGTGCCCGCTGCGCGTCATATCCCGGCCTAGTCGATGCAGCGTTTACGCCCGCGCAGTAAAAGACCGCGCCGAGTTCCCGGCGTGACAAATCCACATCGTCCGGTTGCGGCACCCAACACCTCACCCCGGCGCCTTCGAGTTCTGCGACGAGGTGCGAGCCGATAAAGCCGCGGCCGCCGATGACGGTGGCCCGGGCGATCTCACTCACGGTAACCGACGCGTTTGGTTGGGATGCCGACGTTCACCGAATATGCCTCAAGTTCGGTGCGTACGAGCGAATGGGCGCCGACGACACAGCCCTTGCGTAAGATCGATCCGTCGAGCAGCACGCACTGCGTTCCGATCCACACGTCTTCTTCGATGAGGATGCCGCCGCGGCTCGGGGTGAAGCGCTGCTCCCAGATGGTCTTTGAGCGGTCGCGATATTCGTGTTCGGCCCCGACCAGCGTCGTATTTGCTGCGATCCGCGAGTTGGCTCCGAGCACGACGCCGTGCCCCGAGTAAATCACGCAGCCCGCATTGACCACGGCATTCCGCCCGATCAGGATGTCCCCATCGCCGCCGGCGAATTTGATCTTGACGAACGAATCGATCACCGCACCGTCTTCGATCGTGATTTTCGAACCACGAATCGAGTCTTCGATATCCGCCAGCGGCGAAACGCGCGCCCCCGGAGCGATGATGATCATGCGAGATACTTTCTGCAGGCTGGAGTCGGCAAAGAAGGCCTTACTAGGCATCGGTGGCCCCGGTCGGCGACTTTACCCGGGGTGGCGATCGATAGCTTCCTAGTGAAGCACATGCACGAGCCAGAGCGCGAAGTAGAGCGCGATCCCGCCGAAGATGAACGAATCGAAGCGATCGAGGACGCCGCCGTGGCCCGCGACGATGGTGCCTGCATCTTTAACGTCTGCGTCGCGCTTGAGGGCCGACTCGACGAGGTCCCCGCACTGCGCTGCAAACGAGGTGACAAGACCGATCAGCGCGCCTTCCCACCACACAAAGCGAAGTTGCGGGAGCATTCCAAGACCAACGGCAACGGCGGTTGCAATAAGCAACCCGCCGACAGCGCCCTCGACGGTCTTCTTGGGTGAGATCGGCGTGAGCGGCGTGCGCCCGATCGTGATGCCGACGAACATTGCCGCGATATCGGTCATCGCGACCACGACGATGCCGTAGACGACGAGCGCTGCGCCCGCCGGCATCATGCGAATTGCGACCCAGTACGAGAGCAGTTTTCCGATATACATGACGCCGAGTACGGTGTAACCGCTACGCGCGAAGTACTTGCCTTTGCCGCGGATCGTCGCGCTCAATAGCGAGGCCACGACAGTGACGGAGAGAAGCGTACCTTCGAATTCGCGGATGAGCCCAAGATACGTCAGCACCAGGTACAGCGTGCTTGCGATCAACAGCACCGAGAATTCGAGGACCGCGCCTTTGCGCTCGGCGAGCTGCGCGAATTCCCAGAGCGAAAGCACGGCCGCCGCGAGCGCAATTGCAAGCCAGCTCAGCGGCCAGTAGACGCCGGCGATCCCGACCGTCGCGAGCAGCAGGCCCACGAGCACGCGGCGCCCCGAGACCGGCTTTGCGCCGGAGGGTTTCGCCGGTGCGGCGGTCATGCTCCGCCGAACCGTCGCTGCCGCCGTTGGAAGTCGGCGAGCGCAAGCGCGAAGTGTTCGCGTGAAAAATCGGGCCAGTACGTTTCGGTGAGGTAGAGTTCGGTGTAGGCGACTTGATAGAGTAAGAAATTCGAGAGCCGCGACTCACCGCCGGGTCGGATCAACAGTTCGGGATCGGGCAACGTCGAGGTATAGAGGTACGACTCGATCCGCTCTTCGTCGATTGCATCGACCGCGAGCTTACCGCTCTTAACGTCCTCGGCAAGCGCGCAGATCGCATCGCGCATTTCCATCCGGGCGCTATAGTTCACCGCGAGGTTGAGCAGCAAGCCGTCGTTGTGTTTCGTCTTCTCGACGAGGCCATCGAGTGCGTCGCGCGACGCGGCCGGCAGCGCTTCGTAGCGGCCGATCACGTTGACGCGCACGTTGTTGCGTGAGAGCTCGGCCAGTTCGTTCTGCGCGAAGTACACGCACAGATCGAGCAAGAGTGAGATCTCCGTGCGGTCGCGCTTCCAGTTTTCGGTGGAAAAGCCGTAAACGGTCAGCACGGGGATTTTCAGATCGCGCGCGGCACGCGTCACTTCACGAAGCGCGACGATGCCGCGGCGATGACCCTCGATCGCGGGCAAACGGCGTTCTTTTGCCCAACGCCTATTCCCGTCCATGATGATCGCGACGTGTTTGGGCATCCTCGCGGCATCGAGGCCGGCGAAATCGTCGAGTACGGTTGCCATCAGCCGATCCGCTCGTAGCCGTCGTATCCGACGATCACCTCGCACTCCGACTGACCTTCGCGCACGCGCAAGACGCGCAGAACACCGCGACCGATCGCCGGATACGGCGGACGCAACACGCGCAGGCGAAGCGGCGCATCACCGAGTTTGACGCGTGCTTCGTGTTCGGGTGTGAAGATGAGCTCGGCGCTCATACCTCCATGATCTCTTTTTCTTTATGGCCGACGAGACTGTCGACTTCTTTGATGAATTTATCGGTGAGTTTTTGCACGTGATCGCCCGCGCGCTTGTTCTCGTCCTCAGTGATCTTCGATTCTTTGAGCAGCGCCTTGATCTCATCGACCGACTTGTGCCGGATGTTGCGAATCGCGACTTTGCCGTCTTCGCCTTTTTTCTTGATGAGTTTGACTAAGTCTTTACGGCGGTCTTCGGTGAGCGGCGGAATCGAAAGGCGGATGTTGCTGCCGTCGATATTGGGATTGAGGCCGAGGTCGCTCGTCTCGATGGCCTTACGGATCGCACCGACCGTACTCTTATCGAACGCCGAGACTTGCAGCGAGCGGCCATCGGGCGAACTCACGCTTGCGATTTGTTTGAGCGGCACCATCGATCCGTACGCCTCGACCTGGAGACGATCCAGAAGCGAGGGTGCGGCACGTCCCGTGCGGATCGAGGCGAACTCGCTGCGCGTCGATTCGATCGACTTGTTCATCTTGGATTCGGCGTCTTTATAAACGTCTTCGAGCACTTATTTCTCCGATCCGACGAGTGCCGCCGCGCGTCCGACATAGGTGCCGATTGTCTCGCCCATGACGACCCGGCGAATGTTGCCCGGCACGTTCATATCGAACACGATGATCGGCAGACCGTTATCCATACAGAGCGTCAGCGCCGTACTATCCATCACTTCGAGGCCGAGTTGCAAGACTTGCAGATAATCGACTTGCTCGAAGCGCGTGGCATCCGCATGTTTCTTGGGATCGGCGGAGTACACGCCGTCCACTTTGGTGGCTTTAAGGATTACTTGCGCACCGACCTCGACCGCGCGCAGCGCAGCGGTGGTATCGGTCGTGAAGTACGGATTGCCCGTACCCGCAGCGAAAATTACGACGCGGCCTTTTTCAAGATGCCGCATCGCGCGGCGCCGGATGTACGGTTCCGCGATTTGCGCCATCTCGATTGCCGTCTGCACGCGCGAGGGCACGCCGATGCGTTCGAGCGAGTCTTGTAAGGCAAGCGCGTTGATCACGGTCGCGAGCATGCCCATATAGTCGGCGGTGGATCGTTCCATTCCGGCGGCTTCGTGGGCTTTACCGCGCCAAATATTGCCGCCGCCAACGACGACCGCGACGCTCACGCCGTCGTCGTGCACGTCGCGAATCTGACGCGCCATGATCGCGGTGGTCTCGACGTCGACACTGCCCTCAGTGCCGGCGAACGCCTCGCCTGAGAGCTTGAGAAGTATCTTGCGGTATTTCGGTTCGGACATGCCGCCCGCGGGCTAGGCCTCGCCCAGCACGAACTTGGCGAAGCGCTTGACGCGGATTTTCTCACCGAGCACCGACGAGACGCCGGCGACCAGTTCGCCGATCGAAACGGAATCGTCTTTGACGAACGGCTGGTCGAGCAGGCAGTGCTCCTCGTACCACTTGTTGAGCTTGCCTTCGACGATTTTCTCGATCACGTTTGCGGGCTTGCCGGCCGGGACGCTCTCGGCGAGTTCTTTTTTCGCGGGCTCGATCACCTCGGCCGGAACCGCTTCCCGATCGAGGTACTGCGGCGACATCGCGGCGATATGCATCGCAACGTCGCGAACGAGTTCGCCGAACTTCGGATTGCGGGCGACAAAGTCGGTCTCGCAGTTGATCTCGACGATCACGCCGATCTTGCCGCCGGCGTGGATGTAACTTCCGACGGAGCCCTCGTTTGCGGTGCGCTCTTCTTTTTTCTCCGCCTTGGACTGACCGAGTTCCGCGAGCCGTTCTTTGGCCTTGTCGGCATCGCCGCCCGTCTCGACGAGGGCGTTACGGCAATCGATCATACCGGCGCCCGTCGCTTCGCGAAGCTTCTTGACGTCGTCGGCTGAGGGCTTATAGGTCGTGGCGGAACTCACGGTCATGTACTCCGGTGTGCGGTGGAAGGTGATTCGAAAAGAGAGGCCCGCATCGCTTTGGGCCTCTCTTTGTGGGATTCTCGTGGAGGTCGGGGATGCCCTAGACGGTCGCGGCTTCGGCCTCGGGGGCAGCAGCCACGGGGGCAGCAGCCACGGGGGCAGCGGCCACGGGTTCCGCATAGGCGGCTTCGTAGTCCTCGGCATCGTAGGCCGACTCGCCCTCGGTCTTGCCTTCGATGATGGCGTCGGAGATTTTTCCGACCATCAGGCGGACCGCGCGGATCGCGTCGTCGTTGCCGGGGATGAGGTAGTCGATCTCATCGGGATCGCAGTTCGTGTCGACGACCGCGATGATCGGAATCTTCAGCTTCTTGGCTTCCATGACCGCGATGCGTTCTTTCTTCGGGTCGACGATGAAGATCGCATCGGGGAGACGGTGCATATCTTTGATGCCGCCGAGGAACCGTTCGAGCTTCTCGAGCTCGTCAGAGAGGCGTGAGACCTCTTTCTTGGGGAGTAAATCGAAGGTGCCCTGAGCCTTCATGTTCTCGAGTTCACGCAGGCGCGCGATGCGCTTCTGGATCGTCGCGAAGTTGGTCAGGGTGCCACCGAGCCAGCGCTGGTTCACAAAGTAAGTACCGGCGCGCTCCGCCTCTTCCTTGACCACGTCCTGGGCCTGTTTCTTGGTCCCGACGTAGAGGATGACTTTATTTTCACGGGCCATCTGCTTGACGGCTTCGTACACGGCGTTCATGCGCGTGACCGTCTTAGAGAGGTCGATGATGTAAATCCCGTTGCGTTCCTGGAAGATGAACGGCTTCATCTTGGGATTCCAACGGCGGGTCTGGTGACCGAAGTGAACGCCTGCCTCGAGCAGGGCGCGCATGGAAATAACGGACATGAATACCTTTCTGGGGCTCGCCCGCGCGTCGATCCGCTGCGGGGGCAATCTGAGCCGCATTGAGACCGGCCAAGGGCTCGGTCTGCCGCCTTTCTTCCGTGAAGGGCGTGATGGACAACTCACCGATTATAGCAGACTTGGCGCCGGGCTCAAAGCCCGCCCATCCCGCTCGAGGAGAATATGGCGACCCAACGTTGGCTAGTGACCGGGGGCCTCGGCTTCATCGGTTCCAATTTCGTCCGCATGGTGCTGCGCGAGCGGCCCGACGTCTCGATTACCAACCTCGACCTGATGACGTACGCGGGCAACCCGGCCAACCTCGCCGACGTCGCGAGCGACCCGCGCTATCGCTTCATTAAAGGCGATATCCGCGAGCATGCGGAGGTGAAGGCCGCAATTGGCGAGGGCGTCGATACGATCGTGAATTTCGCTGCTGAGACCCACGTCGACCGCTCGATCCTGGAACCCGAGGCCTTTCTGCGCACCGACGTGCTCGGCACGCACGTGCTCCTCGAGGCGGTGCGCGAGCACGGGATCAAACGCTTTCTCCAAGTGTCGACCGACGAAGTCTACGGCCACGTGCACGAGGGCAGCTCCAAAGAGAACGACCAGATCGCCCCACGCTCGCCATATGCCGCAAGCAAGGCCGGGGGCGATCTCCAAGTCCTCGCGTATTGGACCACGTACAACACGCCCGTACTCGTCACGCGCGGCTCGAACACCTACGGGCCCTACCAGTATCCGGAGAAGCTGATCCCGCTCTTCGTCACCAACCTCATCGATGACCAGCAAGTCCCGGTGTACGGCGACGGCATGCAAGTGCGCGACTGGATCCATGCCGACGATCACGCGCGCGGCATCATGCACGTGCTCGAGCACGGCGAACTCGGCAACGTCTACAACATCGGCGGCGGCAACGGCCGGACGAACCTGGAAATCACCAACACCCTTTTGGAGCTGACGGGCCGCAGTTTTGCAACGCACGTCAAACACGTTCAAGACCGCCCCGGCCACGATCGCCGCTATTCGCTCGACGCCTCCAAGGCCCATGCCCTCGGGTGGAGGCCGCAGGTCCAATTCAAAGCCGGACTCGAAGCGACCGTCGCCTGGTACCGCGCAAACGAAGCGTATTGGCGCACGATTAAATCCGGCGAATTCAAAGACTACTACGAAAAACAGTACGCGACGCGATAAGGACGAACGACTTGAAAGGTATCATTCTCGCCGGAGGCCTCGGTTCGCGCCTTCGCCCGCTCACCAAAGTCACGAACAAACATCTGCTGCCGATTTACGATAAGCCGATGATCTACTACCCGATCGAGACGCTCGTCGGCGCGGGGATCAAAGACATCATGGTCGTCACCGGCGGTAACTCAGCCGGCGACTTCCTCCGCCTGCTCGGCAACGGCAAAGACTTCGGCCTCGACGATATTTACTATACGTATCAGGAAGGCGAAGGCGGGATCGCAGACGCGCTCAAGCTGTGCGAACACTTCGCCGAAGGCGAACGTGTTTGCGTGATCTTGGGCGATAACATCATCCAGAACGGCATTGGCGACTACGTGCAACGCTTCCAACAGCAAAAGTCCGGTGCCCGTTTGCTGCTCAAAGAAGTCGCAGATCCCGAGCGCTTCGGCGTCGCCGAACTCGACGGCGCGAAAATCGTCTCGATCGAAGAAAAGCCGCAGACGCCGAAAAGCTCGTATGCCGTCACCGGCATCTACATGTACGATGCACGCGTGTTCGACTTCTGCCGCGATCTCAAACCCTCGTCGCGCGGCGAACTCGAAATCACTGACGTCAACAACGCCTACATCGCCTCGGACGATTTGCAGTATGACGTGCTCGACGGCTGGTGGACCGATGCCGGTCAATTCGAAAGTCTCTACCACGCGACGACGCTCGTGGCCCAGGAGCGCGCGCGCGTCGCCGTTGCGCCGTGACGCCGCGCTGCCGCGCTTGCGATGCTGAGCTGCGGACGACCTTCGTCGACCTCGGAGTTCAGCCGCTCTCGAATAATTACGTCGCGCTCGAACGTCGACGCGAACCCGATATCTTCTATCCGCTGCACGTGTACGTGTGCGATCGCTGTTTTCTCGTCCAACTCGAATCGTTCGAATCGCGCGAAGCTATCTTCTCCGCCGACTACGCGTATTATTCGTCCTTTGCGGACTCCTGGATCGCGCACGCCAAGGCGTATGTCGCGCACGCGACCGAGCGCTTGGGGCTCACGAGCAAGTCGCGGATCGTTGAAATCGCCAGCAACGACGGCTACTTGCTTAAATGGTTCGTCGAGCGCGGCATGCCGGTCATGGGCGTCGAGCCGGCCGCGGGCGTCGCCGCCGCGGCGGAGAAAATTGGCGTTTCGACGCGGGTCGAGTTCTTCGGCGTAGAGTCGGCCGGACGTCTGCGCGCAGAATTCGGTGCGGCCGACTTGATGGCGGCGAACAACGTGCTCGCACACGTTCCCGATTTGCACGACTTCGTCGGCGGATTTGCCGTCGCGCTCGCGCCCGAAGGCACGGCGACGTTCGAATTTCCGCATCTGCTGCGGCTGATCGAGGATGCCGAATTCGATACGATCTATCACGTGCATTTCTCGTACATCTCGTTACTCGCCATCGAACCCGTCTTTGCCAAACACGGCCTAATCGTACATGACGTCGAGGAACTTCCCACGCACGGTGGATCGCTGCGGCTGTGGGTGCGCCACGCCGGCGCTGAGCCGACAGCAAACGTTCACGCGATGCGCAAGCGAGAGGCGGACGCCGGCCTTGGAACGCTCGAACGCTACGCGAAATTCGGCGAACGCGTGGCGAAGATCAAGCGCGATACGCTGCGCTTTCTGATCGATGCGGCCGAGCGCGGCGAGCGCGTCGTCGGCTACGGCGCGCCCGCCAAAGGCAACACGTTTCTCAACTACTGCGGTATCGGACTCGATCTCTTAGCGTTTACCTGCGATCGCAATCCGCAGAAACACGGCAAGCTTTTGCCGGGCTCGCGTATCCCGATCCGGCCGCCGGAAGCGATCGACGAGACACGCCCGGACTACGTGTTGATCTTACCGTGGAATATCGAGGCCGAGGTCATCGAGCAACTCAAATCGATTCGCACGTGGGGCGGACGCTTCGTCGTCGCGATCCCCCATCTGCGCGTCTCGTAATGCGGTTCGACCGAACGAGCCTGGCCGACGTGTGGGTGATTGCCCCCGACCCGCGCACCGACGAACGCGGATTTTTCGCGCGCACGTTCTGCCGTGATGAATTCGAACGGCACGGGCTCATCGGTGCGTTCGCACAAGATTCGATTGCCTTCAACGCCCGCAGCGGAACGGTCCGCGGTCTCCATTTTTCGCGGCCGCCGCACGGCGAAACTAAACTCATCCGGTGTCTGCGCGGCGCGATTTTCGATGTCGTGGTTGACCTGCGGCCGCATTCGGCGACGTACTTGCAGACATATTCGCGCATCTTGAACGACGTCAATCGCGAATCGATGTACGTCGGCGACGGTCTCGCACACGGCTACCAAACGCTCACCAATGACGCGGAAGTGAGTTACCGCATTGACGTTCCCTTCGTTGAGGGCAGTTCGGCGGGGGTGCGGTATGACGACCCCGCACTCGGCATCGCGTGGCCGCTGCCGATGTCCGTCCTATCCGAGCGCGATCGCGATCTGCCACGTCTAACGGGGGTCATCCAAGCATGAAGGCCGTTCTACTTGCCGGCGGACTCGGCACGCGCATCAGCGAGGAAACGACCGTGCGTCCAAAGCCGCTGATCGAAGTCGGCGGAAAGCCGCTGCTGTGGCACATCATGAAGATCTACGCTGCCGGCGGCATCACGGATTTCATCGTCTGTTGCGGATACAAAGGCTACCTGATCAAAGAATATTTCGTGAACTACTATCTGCACAACGCCGACGTGACGGTGGACTTAGGAGCAAACTCGCTCAGCGTGCATCGCAACGCAAGCGAACCGTGGAAGATCACGCTCGTCGATACGGGCGAGGCGACGATGACGGGCGGACGCATCAAGCGGATCCGCTCGTACGTCGAGGGTGAGACGTTCTGCGCGACCTACGGTGACGGCGTCGCGGATATCGACATCGCCGCCCTCGTTGACTTTCACGGCAAACACGGTGCGACCGCGACGATGACCACGGTCCAGCCGCCGGGCCGCTTCGGGGCCTCGGTCCTCGATGGCGACCGCATCGTTGCCTTCGAGGAAAAGCCGCGGGGCGACAACGCGTGGATCAATGGCGGTTTCTTCGTCCTGGGGCCGGAAGTTTTCGATGTGATCGATGGCGACGAAACGCTCTTCGAACGCGAACCGCTCGACCGACTCGTCGCAGCAGACCAACTCCGGGCGTTCAAACACCGCGGCTTCTGGCAACCCGTCGACACCTTGCGCGACAAGATCGTTCTCGAAGAGCTTTGGCAGTCCGGAAAAGCACCGTGGAAGTCGTGGTAAGTGTGACCCGGCATCTAAGGTCCGAAAGCCGCTAGGCCGATACCTCAAAGTATGGAGAGCCGGACGACCGTACCGCGCGTCAGCGTGTTGCTGACCTCATATAATTACGCGCGATTCATAACGCAGGCGCTCGATAGTATCTTTCTTCAGGAAGGTGTCGATTTCGAGGTCGTGCTGGTCGACAACGGCTCGACGGACGACACGCTCGAAGCGATCGCCCCCTATCGCACCGATCCGCGTTTGCGCGTGTTCGTCAACGAGACGAATCTCGGCGTGACGGGCAATCACAATCGTGCATTCGAGCATTCGCGCGGCGACTACGTGGTGTGGCTCTCCGCGGACGATCGTTTCTTGCCCGGCCACCTCGCGCGCGCGCTTGCGTGGCACGAAAAACATCCGGAAATCGACGTGTTCTACACCGATGCGCTCGTTGCGTTATCCGACGGCGCGGCGTACGGTCCGCGCTCGCACCCCGGCCATCCACCCTTCGCGTATACCGGCGGCCGTCCGGAATTTCCGGATTTACTGACGCGCGGCTGCTATATGTGCTGGCCCACCATGCTCTTTCGCCGCGATATCATCGAAGAGTTCGGTCCGATGGACAAGACGTTCACGGGTTCCGATTACGAATACGTCATCCGTCTTGCATCCGCCGGCAAAACGTTTGGTTACCGACCGACACCCTCGGCCATCGTCCGCTTTCACGATGCCCAACTTACCGGAACCGCCTGGCATGCGGCCGGTGAAAACGTGACCGAACTCGTGCGAATCATCGAGGCAAATCTCACGCCGAAGAGCGCGGGTTACTTGCGCGGACGCCGGGGCGCGGTCGCCGCGTGGCTGCAAGGGGCGCTTGTCGATGCACCTGACGTCGACGATGCGTTGCGCGATCGTCTCATCGCACTTACACGCCGCACATCGGAAGAGCCGGTCGATCGCGTGACCGTGCTGGTCTTTTCCGAGGGCCGCATCGGGCTGCTCAAACGAACATTGGAATCGCTAAGCGCGCAGACGTTCGCGAACTATGACGTCATCATCGCATGTCCATTCGGCTACCAGATCAGCGACTACGTGCGCATGGTGCTCGGTCACGATCGTTTTCAAGTCTTTTCCGATTCCGTAACGGACGTACCCACGCATCGCCGGCGGACGCTGGAACTCGCCGGAGGCGATGCGATTGCCTACGTTCACGAAGGAAATACGCTCGACCCAGACCACCTGGAGCTGGGCGTCGCACAACTGCGCGCCGGTTTTTCGATTTCGATTGCGACCGCAAATGCCCGCGCGGAAACGGCAGCTTCAGCGACGTTCACTTCGACCTCCGATCCGCGCGTCGACGAGGGGGTGTTCAACGACGGTTCGCGACCGCTCGGGATCGCCGACGACGTTCCGCTCGACGCGCTCGTACATCGCCGGGAGTGCTGGGACTACACCGATCTGATTCGACCGCAAGCCGGTCCGATCGCCGAATGGGAATACGTCCTCCGCTTGATTCTCGGCGGCGGCGTCGGCTGGACGGGGAAGCGGACGCTCGAGGTTCTTTCGATCCGTCAGATCATCGTTCACGCTCACGACGATCTGAAGACCTGGTACGTCAATTTGATCGCGCAGCTTCACAGCGCATTGCCGGTAAGCGACGAGTATACGCGCTTACGCGAGCGTTACGTGGAACGGCTCACGGCACTCTTCGCGCAAACTACACCTGACGCGCGCGATTTCGAGGCACTCGAACTCTGGCGCCGCGAACTGAGCGGGGCGACGCTGTACCGCATTCCCGCATCTTCGATTCGTTGAGCGCAACCGTAGAGGGGTCGACGTTCTGGAGCGGCCGTCGCGTTCTTGTAACCGGTCATACCGGCTTTAAGGGAGCGTGGCTCGCCCTCATGCTCGCGCGACAAGGCGCCAAGGTCACGGGGTTCGCGCTTCTTCCTGCGACTACACCAAGTCTGTTCGAGTTGGCGCGGGTGGGTGAGCGAATCGATTCACACCTCGGTGATGTTCGCGATGCCGCCGCGATCGCGCGCGTCGTCGCGGATTCGCAACCGGAGGTCGTCTTCGCCCTTGCCGCACAATCGCTCGTTCTCGATGGCTACGCGCATCCAGCAGCAACGTTCGCAACGAACGTGGTGGGTCTCGCCAACCTCCTCGATGCGCTTCGCGCGTGCGATGCGACCCGCGCCATCGTCGTTGCGACGAGCGACAAGTGTTATGAGAACCGCGAATGGCCGTGGGCCTATCGCGAGAGCGACGCGCTCGGCGGTCGCGACCCCTACGCCGCAAGTAAAGCGTGTTCGGAGCACGTCGTTTCCGCTTACCGCGCGTCATATTTCGCAACCGGTCCGGCAGTCGCTACCGTACGCGCCGGAAATGTCATTGGCGGAGGCGACTGGTCGCCGGCGCGGCTAATTGTCGATTTGGTCGAGGCGGCGATCGCTAAACGCGCGGTAGTCTTGCGCCGTCCGGGAGCTATCCGTCCGTGGCAATTCGTACTCGACGCGCTCGATGCATACGTACGACTCGCAGAGGCGCTGCTCGGCGCTGACGGGCGCAGCTTCGGCGATGCCTGGAACGTCGGGCCCGACGTCGCTGACGCGCGCAGCGTTCGATCGGTAGCGGACGTCTTTGCCGCGTCGTGGGGCGCTCCCGCGCCGATCGAAATGCCCGATGTTTCGAGCGCACACGAAGCCGAACTTCTCATGGTCGATTCGGCGAAACTACGAACGCGACTGGGATGGCGCCCGGCCTACGACATCGATGAAACGATCGCCCAGACCGTGGCGTGGTATCGCGCATGGTCTGAAGGTGCCAATATCGCTGCGCTCTGCGAGGACGAGCTCGCGCGCTACGAATCAGTGGTTCGCGTGCCACGCCGCTGAATGCGACGGGCAAATGGAATCAGGCACGCGACCGCTAAGATTCGTCCTCGATGAGCGCGTATTACCGGTCGTTCGGAATGGCTCGCGATCCATTCCTCGATACCTCGGATCCCTTCTTCCACTGGGAGACGATCGATCGACTTGCCGCTCAGCGTCGGCTTCTCGCAAGTATTAGTGAGTCGCGAGGACTCGTCGTCCTCACGGGCGATCCGGGCACGGGGAAGACCAGCATGCTCGCACTCATCGAGCGCTCCCTACTGATCGACGATCGGATGGTCGTTGCGCGTTTGAACGACCCGATGTTTTCGAGCGACGAAGAGTTTCTCGTCGCGATCAGTCGCGCGTTTGGTTTGAGTTTACCGGCCCGGTCGAGCAGCGTTCTGCGCAACGCACTCAAGAATTTTGTCTTCGATACCGCCGTACTCGACAACCGAATCCTCGTGCTCGTCATCGACGAGGCACAGAATCTGAGCGAACAGAGCCTCGAGTCGCTGCGCCTCTTGCTCAACTACAGCATCCCGGATCGCAAGCTTCTCAACATCGTCCTCTCCGGGCAATCCGAATTGCGCGAGCGCATTCGGGCGCGGCCGAACCTCGCCGATCGCGTCGATTCATGGCTGAGCCTCGAGCCGCTCGCCGCAGCCGACGCGCGCGCCCTCATCGCGCACCGTCTCAAGCTCGCGGGGCACTCCGTCGAGCAGTCCGTCATCGATCCCGCCGCGCTCAACATGATCGTGGAGGCATCTGCTGGTTATCCGCGCCGGTTGCTCCTGCTATCGCATTTGGCCTTTGAAGAAGCCGCCGGGCGAGGCACGGCATTTGTCACGCTCGACCACGCGGTTGCCGCCGTCCGCAGCCGCGGCCTGAGCATTCCCGAAGCCGTCGTCGAACCGGCAAGCGTGCTCGCGGCTCCCGTGCGCGCGACCGAAGCGATCGAACGCATGCCTACAACGGTGACCGCGTCGGTCCTCATCGCACCCGAACCGGCGCGCTCCTCACCGGTCGTTCCGCCGCCCGACACGCGGCCGTTTCTCGTGCGGCTCTTTTCCCGAGCTCCCGCCTCGCAATGAACGACGACAACGCCTACGAACGAAGCGCCGACCTCCGGTTGCTCGATTTGTCGCGGCGTTCGCTTGGCGTTAGCCAAACCGCGAGCTCGTGGCGCCACACGGGCACCTCCCGCGTCGATCTACTCGCCGAGGACGAAGCCCCAGCACGCCCGGCGGGCCCCCTCCTCCTTGTCCACTTCGTCGCCCAACCACCCACCGGACTCATCGCCGGCGCACGCCTGACGCTAGCGGTTGCGATCCAAAACGAAGGCGCAGACGACGCGGTCGGCGTCGTTTTGCGCATCGGCTACGGTCAAGGCTGCCGCCCGCTGGATACCGACGCGAAGTGCGACGACGATCCCCTCGACGCGGACGCGGTGGAAGCGCTCTTCGAAAACGGGCTTGCGATGGGAACCATTCAAGGCGGCGGGCGACGGACGGTCGTCGCCACGGCCATCATCGAGACGGGACTCGGCCCGATCCTCGTTGAGGCCGACGTGCGTGCAGCCAGCGTGCCGATCATCGCCGCATCGCCGATCGCGCTCGAGCGCGCCGCGCCTGCGGGTCAGCGCGCAACTGCGACCGTCCTCATCCCCGATGCCGCGCCCGTGGCGCCGCTACTCGAATCGACCGAATCGCCGTTCTACGAACTCGAATCCGAAGAGGCGATGGTCTTCGAAGCGGTTGACGCCGCGATCTCCACCGCCGCACCGGTCGCTCCCGTCGCGTTCGTCGCCGCGCCGGCTGCCGTCGTGCCCCCGGTCGCCCCCAAGCCGGCGGTCATCACCGGGTCGCCGCTTGCCGATCCACCTGCCGCCCCCTCAGCTCCCGTCGTCGCGCAAGCATCTTCTCCCGAGCGGCCGCTGGTTCTCATTCGCACGATCGACCGAGGGCGACTCGATGCGATCGGCGGAATGTTCGCCAGCTCCGGCGTGGGCATGCTCGCGCATTTTCTGCTTGCGAATCTGATCGCTGCGGGACGCTCGCCTGACGAGAGCGATCCGTTCGGAGTTGCGGCGTTCATCGAAGAACAGACCACCGTGCTCAATCGCCTTTGGGTCGCCAAACGCTTACGAAAGTCGATGGACGTCGCCGAGGTGCCCGTACGACTCGAACCGCTCGCACCGCTCTCGCGCGAACGCATCGCCTCGGCCGGTTCGCTGGTCGCGAGCATCGCCGGGCCGGAACGCGACTTTGTGAATAGCGCGATCGCGCGCGGGTCGCTGACGTTTCTGCGTGCACGTCAAATCGCACTCATCCTGCAGCCGACCGGCGTGAGCGACGGCGAACGCGTCGTACCGGTCCCGGCGCTCGTCGAGTACGCAAAGCGAGCACAAAACCTCATGACCAGATACGCACTGCGAGCTGCGACGAAAACACCCGACGAAGCGCTCGCAACGGTCGATCCCGTGTTGGACGGTTACGCGAAGGATGTGCTCGCGTATCTTGAAACGATTGCGCGATGAAGATTCTCTTGGGAATTCCGACGGCGAATTCGATGACCAAACCGTTCTTGGAAGGCCTCGCGACACTCGTGTTGCCTACCGAATGTACGCTTTTCGATCGAATCGTGTATTTCGGCAACTACGTCCCCGCCCAGCGCGAGATGATCTTGCGCGAGGCGATCGAACGTCAATTCGACTACTTGCTGATGATCGACGACGACGTCGTCGTCCCACCGCATGCGATCGAGGCGCTCGTCACCATCGCCCGCAACGACGAGCAGACCGCAGTCGTCGGCGGACTGTATTATAGCCGCGACGGCCTCAAGCCGATGGTCGTTGAAGACTGGCACTCATCGAGCACGTCCACGGCAGCAATTCCGGCCTTCACGGAGTCGTCGGCAAACCCCGTCAGCGGCGTCGGATTCGGCTGCGTCCTCATCGACATCGCCAAAGCGCGCACGCTCGAGAAACCGTTCTTCTCGCCGCAGATTTTTATCGAACGCGGCGCACATCGCGTGCGGCTCTGCAACGAAGACTATCGCTTCTGCGAGCGCATGACCCAGGCGGGATATCTCGTACGCCTAGCCGCCGGCGTTCGCTGCGGACACTACGAGCGATCGACGGATACCGTTATGCCGCGCACGTGGGAACCGAACGAGTTCACGAGCGTGCGGCGCATGATCGTCTCGGAGGACGGTATCGAGAAACTCGTGCCCTTCAATGCGCGCGTCGCTATCGCTCCGGAGCGGCACGAAGCGGCGACCGTCGAGTATCTCTTTCCAGGCGAAAACTAACGAATGTCTTCGAAGAGGACCGCGTGCGATGCGGCCTGGCGCCCCAGCGGGCTTGCCTTATAGCGTGCGATGGTCCGCAGGCGGTTGCCGATGGCTGCGTTATAGCCGCGTAAATACTTGATCTGCTCTTCGCGAACGAGCTGGATGTGCCGCAAACGGCGGGCGATGTGCTCCCCGATGTCGCCCTCGCGAAGCGATGGATCGGAATCGAGCAACACGGTAATTTCGTGCGTGATGCGGCGCTGATCGTCGATCGCTGCGTCGATCGGTGCGTGATCGTGCGTTCGAAACGCAACGTTTACGGACTCGGTCGAACGTTCCAATTCAACGAGCGCGGACCCGACGCGCGCGCGAATCACATCGCGATCGACCGGAATCACGATCCGACGAGTTCTAACCGCTCTTGATCGCGGCGGCCCGAAACATTCTCGACCCGAAAGCGACGGATCGCTTCACCCCACGTCTCGCGGTACGAGATAAAGTCCGGAATGAGCCGCTCGACGCGATCCGGATCGCCGTACATGTTCGCCATCACGAGCTCGTGATGCCAGAATTCGTACACGCGAAACAGATTTCGCGCGAGTTCGCCGCCGACTTCAAAGTCGAGCGATCCCATCAACAACGCGCACGCGCGCTGCGCCCGCCGCAACAAGTCGTGCTTGCGCTGGATGTCGTCGGGGGCTTCGCGTAAGGTTGCAACGCCTTGCTTTGAAAACATGACAAGCGCGTCAAATACCTTGAGGTTTAACTCCTCGGGCGGAACCGAGTTGATCGAGGCTTCTAAGTACTTGTCATTGGGCATCGACACGGCGGAAACTAACGACCTCCGAAACTCGAGGTGAGTGAACCAAGAGATTGCTGCACGGCCTGCAACCCGGCGATCGTGGATTCGCTCGCCGTGAATTGTTTGCGAAGTGAATCCGCTTGTGCGTTCGCGCTATCGGTGATCTGCTTGATCTGGGCGTTGAGCGAATCGACAACAGAGTTGTTCGACGTCTGCAAGTTGAGCAGCAGCGAAATGTTCGGCACCGTCGAGGCAAAGCCGCTACTCAGTGAGGTGGGCAGACCCGTCACGCTCGTGAGATATTGGCCCAAGAGCAGCGTGATGCTTCCGCTGAAGAGAGAACGTCCCGGATTGATATTTGCATCGGGCAAAAACGAACCGGAAAATTGGTTCTGCTGCGGGGACGAAACGCCGGTGAAAATCTTCTGGACAGACAGCGGATCGGCAGCGAGGGCTGCAGCGAACTTGGCGGTGTCGAGAGCCGAAAAGGCACCACTCGTTCCATCGCCGGTGGTCGTTTGGACGCTCGGCTGAGCAGAACTGCTCGAGCCATTGGGTGGCGGAGTCGCAACCTGGATCGTGTTGCTCGAGCTAAGCAAGAGTCCGATCGACGAGAGCGAGTTGTAGCTCGACGAGCCGGTGTTCACAAGTGACGTCGCCGTCGAAATCAACTGATTCTTTATGGTATTGATATCGAAATTGTCGTAATTGAAGAGCACGCCACCGGACGTCAATTGCTGGGTTTGCGCTTGTCCGCTCTGCGAGTTGATGCCCGTAGAGATCACGGGGGCCTGGGTTGCGCCATTGATCTCGTTGATCGCGGCATTGAAGGCCGTGACGAACGTCCCGATCGCCGTAACCGCTTGGGTCGAGTCGAGCGCGACGTTCACGGTGAAGGGCGCTGTCGCAGACGATACGAGATTGAGCGTTACACCCGGGATCACGTTCGAGACGCTGTTTGAATTGCTGTAGGTCTGCTTCGGCGAACCGTCGGGGGCAAGGTATTTAATCAACGCCTGCTGGCCGACGCTCGTCGTGCCGCTAGTCAAGCCGCTTGCCGTGAGGAAATTGCTCGTCCCATCGCTCACGACGACGCTTTGCGCACCGGTTGTCTTATTCGTGAGTTGGATCGTCGCGGTCGACGGATCGTACGTCGCGTTGACGCCCGCTGCAGATTGCGTGATGCGCGCGAGAACGTTTGCGAGATTGTCTTTGGTGGGGTCGACCGAGAAACTGACCCCGTTGATCGTGAACGTGCCGGCAATTACGGCCGTCGCGTAGCCGGCGTTACCACCGGTGTTTAAGGTCGCATAATCGTTCAAACCGCCGATATTCGCCGTCGATGTCGCGGAGGTCGTGATGTTTGCGTTCGTGAGGTGGAGGACGTCGACGAGATTCCCACTATCCGCAGCCGAGCCGATCGACAGGTTGGTAGTCGCCGGTGTATTCGCTATGGTGACTTTGTCGCCGGTGAGCGTGACCGAGTATTTACCACCGGAATTCGCATTGAGGTTGGCGATGATCGTATTGAGCGACTGCGTCGTCACATCGTACGTCGTCGTGATTCCGTCGATCGTGATCTTGCCCGGCGTACCCGTCGTGCCACCGTTCGAGGGAGTAATCGAGGTCCCGGCAGCGTTCAACGCGACCGTCGGATTCGAGTTCGCACCAGCCGACGGGTTCGAGGAGATCTGCGTCGAGGTAGCAAGCGTCGTACTCGTAATCGTGTACGATCCCGGAGTCGCAACAGAACCCGGGGTCTGCGTCGCGGTTGCAAAGCCAAGATTGCTCGAGGTCGCCGTGACCGCGCTAAAGAGCGAAGGGGCTGAGAGTGCCGTCAACGAGTCTTGCACTTTGCCGAAAAGACCCTGAATTTTGAGGATCTCGGAATTTGCCGCGTTGAGCGCCGTGACTTGCGTCTGGAGCGTCTTGGTTGGCGCCAGCGTCAGCGTCGTATACTTTGCGATGATCGAGTTATAGTCGATACCGGATGCGATACCCGGGAATGAGACCGGAGGGCTGTTGGTCCCGGTTGCTCCACTTGATGATACGCCAGACATCTTCTTCTCCTACGCTTTACGATCGACGACAAAGCCGGCCAGATGGTTGAAAAAATCCGCAAGCCGAGCGACTGCGTCGGCCGGAAACTCCGCGTAGACCTCACCCGTTGCGGGATCCCGCAGAATCGTCACGATTTCATTCGGGTGGTTGTCGACGTGAAATTCGACGCTTAGCGCTCGCGGTGCATGCAGAAACGCAGCTACGGCTGAGCCGAGATGCGAATCGATTGCGGGAAGCAATGCGTCTCTGAGCGCGGGGGCGCCCGTTGTCGGCGGGGCGGTCGCGACGTCGGTCAGAACGACCGGAACAGAAGACACGACCACGGCTTGTGCCAACGGCGCTGGGGCAGCTGGGGGCAGTGCAAACCCGATAGAACCCGCCGCGGCGCTGAAGCCGGACGACACGTTATCGGAGAGCTGAACGTCCATGTTCGAGTAACCTCCTATAGGAACGGTATCGGCGTCCCGGCTGTGTTTCTTTAGACATTCACGTGTGACCCATTCCCCTTTTGCGCTAAGAGTGCGTATCCCGCTGCAACAGCAGCGACGACCGCGCGCGGCACCGTACGACCATAGACATGGGCGCCGACCGGCGATGGGAAGCGGGACTCGGTCGCCGCATACCAGGCGTCCCCGAGCGCACTGACGGCACCGGGTTCGTCGCCCATATCGACGCGCGTGACCCCCTCGCCGGTCAAGACGGGGTCGAGCGGTCTACGGTCGGCAAGGACAAGACGCGCACCGCCGATTGCCGCACGCGCGGCCCGACTACGTCCGGCACCAACCCAGGCTAGGTCGGCAAATACCGTCGCTCCCGCGTACAGGGCTGAGAGCTGCGCGGGCGAGGGATCGATAACGATCCGGGTATTGGCTCCGCCAAATTCACGGAGTAAGGCAAGGTAGGATGGGTCGGCGACCCGCCCGGCGACGACCAGGGGGATTTTCGCCTGGTCGGCGGCGCGCATCGCCAGGATCTGATTTCCGCGCGCGCCGATCGGCCCGTGCATAAGCGCGAAGTTCCGAGTTCCGACGATGGCACCGATCGGCGCGGGTTCCACGTCGAGCGTTACCGCGGGCGGGACGATGTGGACGTTTACCGACCGTCCGTACGTGCGCTCGAGAAAGGCCGCTTCTGCCTCACCGGAGACGAAGACGACATCGGAAAGTCGGATCGCGGCGCGAATCGCGGAATCGGCGTGCTCCGGCGGTGCGAAAGGCCGATCGGCACGCACCTCTCCGAGGGCGAGCCGTCGCTGACGGAGCAGCGCGGTAAAATCGTCGATCGAGCGTTGGTCGGCAGCGTATTCGAAACAATAACGCGTAACCACCGTCCCCCACCATCCGCCGAGAGACGCTTCCTCTGCGTGCGCGTGGAGTGCGGTTGGAATCGATGCGGCCTTCGCTGCGCGCAAAAACTGCAGCGCTAGCGGCGCCTCGAGCAAGCCGTGCACGTGGACGAGATCGAATGCGCCCGGCGCAATCCGTGCCGGATCGTCCCCGATTTCGACCTCAAAGCCTTCGGCACGAAGCAACTCGGCAAGCGCGAAGGCTTCATCGATGTCCGCATCGTCATACGGGCTGCGCGCATCGCGAACCGCAAAGAAGATGCGGCCGCCCGAGGTGCCGGTTGCACTTGAGGGCAGGTGCGTTCGATGCGCCTCCGGAGTCTCCGGAATCGCGCCCAGAATATCAAGCGAACCGGCGAGGCATCCGTCAACGCGATCGAATGGAAAGATTGCGTCGGTCGGCGACGGGACGATCAGCGGAATCGCGCCGCCGAAATCGGAGCGTACGACGATGCGAACCGCGCGTTCGCTCATGCCGGCGGCAAAGGTCGATTGGCTTCCGGCTGGTTCGATGACGAGGTCTCGCGGATCCGGCGAGGTTTCCGGCTCAACGCCGTACCAACGCACGAGTGGATCCGATGAAGGCTCGCACTCCTGAGCCATGATGACGTTATCCCCGTTGCAGCGCGCAAGCGCAAAACCGAGCGCTGCATCAGGTCCCGCGACGCCGAAGGAACGTCCGAGCCGGAAGCGTTCGGCATACACGAATGGGGCAGCCCGCACTAGTGAATCGGCGGCGGGGGCGGCCCCGATCGCGCCACGTTCGCGCGCGAGGGCGAAGAGTTCGCGCTCCACCGGATCGCCCAGGAGCAATGTGCGCTCCGAATTGAGCGGTCGACCGAGCGATTCGGCAACAATCCAGGGCACGACGACGTTTGCGATACCGTCCGCGGCACGATCGCTGACGGCTGCCGCGAATGAGGCCGGCCACACGAGCGCATCGCGCTCGGGGTCCAGCAACATCGCAACATCGACGAGGACGAACGGAACGACTGCCGCGCGACCTTCCGCCGCAAAGCGGAGCTCCACCAGTGCGAGCGGCTTCCCTTGACGTATAATCGGCTCGAGGCGGACGCTGCAGAGCGTTTCGGCGCGGGCGATCGATTCAAGCCGGTCACGCTGCGCGAGCTCGACCATGGCGAACGCGCGATGGAATCTCATCGCGTCTCCACGGTTTCATCGAGCAGCGATCGGAGCGCACTAAAAGACCGGTTGCTGGTGCGCTCGATCGCGCCGAAGCGATCTGCTCGAGCGCCGAATGCGATAAAGCGCGGACCCGCGGGCAGGCTGGCGAGGAACGCTTCCGGCTCAACGAGCGCGACCACCTCGACATTCATGGAATTTTCCACATCGATCTCCGCGGCGGTAAGAAGCTTGCGCAGTCGGTAACCGATATCGGAGAGTTCGGGGCCTTGCGGCCCGATCCCGATGACGAGCACGACGGGATCCGCCGCGCCATACGCTTTAAAGAAAAGGCGTAGCGCATCGCTTGCAGCTGGCCACGCATCTTCGCGTTCGATCGTTCCGATAAATACCGCTGCAAGTGCACCGGAGGTAAGGGCTCCCTCAGCCGACGCGCGCAGCGGAACGTACTGTCTTTTGGGATCGAAACCGGCATCGATCATCGGGGTCGCCGGATAAACACCGACAGGACCGCTCGGTACTGACCACTTCCTGCGAAATGCGTTCCACAGGGTCTGGTCCTCGTCGGCATGCCCGATCGGCGAGAGCGAATACGACGCGGCGTAGCGATGGAGAAAGACATCATCGCACATGGCAACGCGATAGCCGGCGGCCTGCGCGCGCAGTGCGAGGTCTTCGATTGCAAAGCGATTCAGGCCGAAGCGTTCGTCGACGCCGCCGATCGATTGAATGACACGCCGATCGATTGCAAAGGCCACGGTGCTGGCGCGATCGATGAAGGTCAGCTCGCGTCGAAATGCTGTCAGCCGACCAGCTGCGTGGTGCTTCATGTCGAGCAAATCGACGTAGCTGACTTCGCTGATTCCTTGCGGAGCGGCGCCCCCGTTGCATCGCGGCACCGAAAGACCGAGAGCCGGTACGCGCTCGAACGCCGACAGCAGCGCCGACACGGTGCCGTCGGAAAAATAGTACTCGTCGCTTGCCACGAGCAAACGATCACCCGTTGCCGCCGCGAATGCTGCGTTGAGTCCCGCACTCAGACCCGGATCGATGCTGTCGAGGATGAAGGAAACCCGTGGATAGTTCGATAGCAATACGCGAGAGGTCTCGGTGCCGGCGGGAATGACGACGATGTACTCGCGCGCTGTCGGCGTTTGCCCGAGCAACATTTCGAAGGACGTGCGCACGATTTCCGGTTTCGAACCGGCGATGAAGATGACACTCAGCGACGCATCTGTCGCCTGGGGCATCGTTGCGGCCGGCGCGGTCGTCCCATCGAGCGCCCGAATGCCCCGTCGCAATGCCACGAGCTCCGCACTGAAGCGCTCGAATCCTGTAGCGAAGGGAAGCTCGCGAGCGAGCTGCACGTGTTGCGGGACGAGGCGCATCGCGACGAGCGCGCACGCCGTGGGGTCGGCGCGGTCGACGACGGCAATTGCGACGTCACTGCCCCACTCGACACTCTCGATGAGATCGTCGAGCCAACCCTGATGGAGTTCGGCATCGGAGCGAACGAAACCGACGTAACGATCGCCCCGGACCTGCATCGCCTCGCGTAACGCATCCCGAACGTCTGCGGCCGTTTCGACATCGTTTGCTTTTAGGGCCCTTGCGTCGGCCCAGACGATGCGCCGAATACGCGCGTCGTTCGATCGCAAAGAATCGAGGAACCTCCCGCCATCGCTCGGCGGCGTACCGTGAACGACGAGCGTCAGATCGGCGACCGGCTTGCGCAAGCGCAAACGCACACCGCCGGATAGACGAACCTCGCGGCTGATGCCGCGCCTCCGAACGCCTTCGGGCTCATGATGCAAGGCGAGCGAACCGTACCGGTCGGAGAGTAGCTGCAGGGAGGCGTACGGCCGTCGCGGCCGCGGGCCATCCGATGCACACGAGAAAACGATCGTCGGATCGCAGCGAACTTCTGCTCCAAGGGCCCGGGCGCGGAAGCAAAGATCGGCTAAGGCGAACGGCTGCTCCAATTGCGAATCGAAACCATCGAGTGCTAAAAACACGGAGCGGGTGATCGTTACGATTCCGCGCGCAACGACGTCGATCGGCCCGACAAACATCGAGGCGATGTTCCGCTCCCCCGTTAAGCCGATCATCGGCGCGAGAACGAAGGGAAAGGGACCGAATCGTTCGGGAGCAAGCATGCTCCCGAAGCAATCGCCACTTGGCATTTGGGCGCGGCCGCCGATTATTGCCGCCGAGACACCTTCGCTCTGCGCGATTGCATCCAGCGTCGCGGCATCGAACGCTACGTCCGAGTCGACCAGCACGATCGAGCGCGTCGTTGCCTCTCGCGCTGCGGCGAGCAGCTCGGCGGTCTCGAGCACCCGTAAACGCACCCCGGCAGCACGCGTGACGGACTCGGCGAGAAACGACTCCGCCCGCGGCGCAGCGATTCGGAAAACGGTCAGCGACATTACGCCCCGGAGAGGGCGAGGTCGGCGACTTCCGCGGCTTCGGCGTTTCGGCCGCAGCGCATCAAGAAGGTCGCAAGTGCGATTGCGATGCGTTGTTCGCCAGGCTTTAAAGCTCGCCGCAACACCCGCTCGGCATCGGCAGCGCGATCGTTCTTCTCCAGAACGTCCGCACGCAACAAAATCCCATCGACATTATTTGGCTCTTCGCGCTCGAGTTCGTCTAGAGCCGTAATCGCCGCCTCAAAATCTTCTTGCCCCAGTTGGGCGCGTAAGAACAGCGCCGTCGGATAGACCGCAGGCGTATCGGAGGTAATCAATTCGAGTCTTTTGCGTGCTGCCGGACGATCGCCGAGATGGACGTCGGCGAGCGCTGCGTTATATAAGAGGAACCCATCATGACGCGCGAGATCCAGGCCCGTCAGCGCAGCAGAACGGGCATCTTCGTAGCGATGCAGCTCTAGCAGCCGGTGCGAACGACGCGCAAAGTCCGCCGGCGTTTCCGGAGAGCCGACAAGTTCTGCAGCGTACAGCGCGTCCAGTGCCGTCGTGTCGTTCCGTTCTTTGTAGATCGTCTCCAGCAGCTGCACGATCGATGAATTGGCGGGCGATTGCAAGCGTGCTGATTCGAGGTATTTTAAGGGGTCGCCGGACTTTGTTTTATGCGCGATCATCGCAGCACCGAGTTGCAGCGGCAAAACGAAATCCGGGTGAATCGTTAAAAGAGACTCTTCGATGACCTCGATCGCACGCGAGTTTCTGCCGCGGCGAATGAGAAAGTCGACGTAGTCGACGACGACGGCGTCCTCGCCGGGCACGCGGTCTTCGAAGAGATCGCGAAAGGCGATGTCGGCATCGTAGAGACGCTGCGCTTTCTCCAGCGCCCGCGCGAGCTGGCGCCGAATGAGAAACGAATCAGGCTTATTTTCGAGCGCTTGTTTGAACCACTCCGCCGCTTTATCCGGCTCGTCGGTCTTAAGATACGTGATCGCAATGCTGTATTGCGCCTTCCATTGAAAGATTTCGTCATCGACCATGAAGTGCCGGGCTGCAGCCGTGCGCGTTTCGATCGAGCGAACGAAGGCTTCGCGCGCTTCGTCGAACCGCCGGGCGCTCGTGAGAATATCACCTTTGGCGAAGAATGCGTTCGTGTAATCCGGATAAATGTCCAAGCACTTATCGACGACTTCGATTGCCTTCTCCACATCGTCGCGAAAATTCGCATAAGCACCGGCAAGCGTCAGGTACGCGAGCGCGTGATACGATTTGACTGTCCCGGTGGCATTGTCAATCTCGAACATTTTCTCGAAGGCCTCGATTCCACGATCGATTTCTTCAGCGGCAATCGACGAGACGCCATAATTGAACCAAGAGAACGAATCTTCAGCATTTTCCTCGATCGCGCGGGCGAGCAGGGGAAGATTGCGCTCCGCCTTGTTCCGTCCGGCGATGATTGCGGCCGTGTAACCTTTGTGAACGATACCGATCGGCGAAAGGACACCGACTAAGGGTTCACTCGATCCGACCATCGTGATGTTTTCGTGAATAACGCCTTGGTACCGAATATGCGGCGTGTTCGGAAAGATGCGCGGCAAGAGATGCGACATCGTACCCACGCCCGACTGGTCGTTGACGAGATTGGCGATGCGCAAATACACCGGCTCAAGATACGCCGGCACGGAGCCGAGAGCCGCGAGCATCGGCCCCGATTCGAGCGTAAGCTCTTCATCGGCATCTAAGATGATGACCCAGCGTTTGGTCGCCATCGCGAGCGATTCATTGCGGGCCCAAGCAAAATCGTTGCGCCATTCACGGTGTTCGATACGATCCGTGTACCGACGAGCGATTTCGAGCGTACTGTCGGTGGAACCCGTGTCGACAATATTGATTTCATCAACGAAGTCTTTGAGGCTATCCAAACACGACGCTAGGAACGTTTCCTCGTTTTTGACGATCATGCACAAGCTGATCCCCGCCTGGAGTTGGACGTGACCCTCGGGCGGTTTGGGTAAGTTGAAAAGTAAGCCGGTTTGGCGCTGCGCGAACGATGTCGACTTATACGGATCGGCAATATGGATGGGCATATCTTATCTTTCGGATACCACGACGCTCCGCCTTAGGCCAGCGGACACAAAAAAAGAAGCCCGCCAAAGCGGACTTCTTTTTTTATCGAACGTCCGGTTTAACGGAAGAGCGAAAGGACCGAGTTTGCGTTCGAGTTCGACTGCGAGAGCACCGAGGTGCCGACTTGCACGAGGATCTGGAGACGCGTGTACTGGGTGGTTTCCTGGCCAACGTTGAGGTCGCGGATGTTCGATTCCGAGGCCTGGAGGTTGGTCGAGGCGATGTTGTCGTTGTTCTGATCTTCTTGGAGACGAACGATAACCGCACCGAGCGTCGCGCGCTGGCCGAGCAGCGATTGGAGCGCGTTGTCGAGTTGTCCGATAGCATCTTCCGAGGCGAGCGAACTGAAGCCCGTGTTGCCGACGAGATTAACATTGGCAATGCGGAGTTGGCTGGTGTTCGTTGCTTGGAAGCCGACCTGGATGGTCGCGCCTTCGTTTGCGCCCGACTGGAAGTTGAATGCCGGTGCGTTCGGGTTCGAAGCAGCCGTTACGTACTGCGAGAACTTAACGAATGAGGTCACACCGACGTCCAGCGTCGCTGCGCCGGAGTACGTCACGGTGACGCCGCCGACCGAGATGGCACCCGCGGTACCAGCAGTGAGCGTGATGACCGAGATCTGCTGACCGGTTGCCGACGCCGACGAGAAGAACGAGACGATGAGGCCCTGCTGCGTCGATGAGATCTGCGCAACTTGAAGCTCGATCGTGCCATCTTTGAACGTCGCGTTGGTGGACGAGAAGCTGATCGACTGAATCAGGTTCGTACCAGCCGCGAGGTTCGAGTTGGCCGTGATGATCGCGTTCGCGTTGACTTGCTGTTGGAAGCCGGCGTGCGAGCCGTCGAGCAACTGCTGGCCGTTGAATGAGGTGTTCTGCGAGATGCGGTTGACTTCGAGAAGAAGCTGCTGGACTTCGGCCTGCAGATTCTGCTTGTCGGAAACCGACGTGATATCCGACGCGCCCTGAACGGCGAGCGTGCGGATGCGCTGAAGGATGTCGGTGGTCGTCTGGAGCGCGCCTTCAGCCACGGTTGCGGCGTTGGTTGCGTCCTGAACGTTACGGACAGCCTGATCGAAGCCGTTGACCTGCGCCTGCAGTGACTCTGCAATCGCGAGGCCCGACGGATCGTCCGCTGCCGTATTGATGCGAAGCCCGCTCGAGAGCTTCGTGACCGCTGACTGAAGGGCGTTTTGATTCCGATTCAAGTTCAGCGATGCGCTGTTTGCCAACAGATTGTTGGCAATTGAAAGTCCGCCAATACCAGGCATTGATTTCCTCCATGATGCAAGCGATAAACGCGTGCGGTTGAGGAGACATCATGTCTCCACTATCTACAATAATCGGCATGTGTTCAGCCAGACTTTAGGGCTTGGCCTTCTTCTGAGGCATTAATTTTGCCGGTTGCAGAGTGCCCAAGACGGCAATGCCAGGCTTCGCGACGTTCTCGCCAAGGGCAGGACCGCTGGCGGCGGCGCGGTTCGAGAGCTGGATTTCCTCGTACACCTCGGAGCGGTGGACGGGAATCGCGCGCGGCGCTTCGATCCCGAGCTTAACGGTATCGCGATCGACCGAGACGACCACGATGCGAACGTCGTCGCCGATCATGATCGATTGATTGAGTTTTCGACTAAGAACGAGCACGTGAGCCCTCCTTGGCAGTTATGCTTTGCGTACGGGAGGGAACCCCGGGAGGCCTCTTGGCCAAGCGCGCTTTAGACGGGCGCTTCGCTTGGTGCTGGGCTGCCCACGGGCTTGCGCGGGATCGGCACTTTCACCGAATACGACGAGCCCTCAAGGGTGATCTGCCGGCCGGTGCGCTCGCGCAGGTTGATAACGATGGGCGCGAGCAGATTACAGCTCATTTCTGCTGCATCTTTCGCGACGATGCAGACGCACATGACCACGAAGTCGTCCGCCCGGGCAATGCCGAGGCTCCCGAGCGCCGAGACCGGAAATTTTGGATCGTAATCCGCGAAGATATCGTACGGGTTGGTCGTCGGTAGCGCGATCGCGGTATCATCGAGACTTTGGAGCCAGACGAAACGTTCTTGACCCGCCAAGCTCAGGGCCAGGAAGCGGCGCAGATGCGTGAATCCCGGAAGTCCCCAGGCGAAATGCAGAACCTCTTCATTCCGGTACGAGCACGTACCGAAGCGGGGCAGTTCGATTTCGCGAACCTCGCCCTGAGATTCGGTCCGGTCTTCAGGCATGATCATCTTTCCGTAACTCAGAGGTAATCGATCAGCGTCTTGCCTTCAAGCTTCACCGTCGTTGCATACGCGGCGTTCAAGGCCGTCTGCGTCTGGACGAACTGGGGCGAGAGCTTGGCGACATTCGCGTCTTCGATCTGCGACTTGATCTTTGTATTATCGACAATTGCCGCGGCATTCTGATCGGCGATGGAGCTGAGGGTCTGGATCCGCGTCCCGACCGCCGCTCGAGCGGTCAGATTGACGTTGAGGACCTTGTCGATATCGCCGAGTTGCGTGCTCAGGGTTTGCACCGGATCGGCGTTGTTCGTCAAGGCGAAAGCCTGGGTGAAATTCGAGGGGGTCGAACCGGTCGTGTTCGGTTCGTCGGTGATCTGAAACGGGCCGCCCGTGAGGACCAGCTTTTCGGTCTTGGTATTGAACGCCGCGGTAACGCCGATTGTGTTGGTCTGTGCGTTGATTGCAGCAACGATGCTGCTGATCGAGTCGACTGTCACGTCGAAAGTGAATGGCACGGTTTGCGCGGCGCCCGTCGTATCGTGTCCGTCGATTGCAAAACTGATCGTGTTCGGCGGGCCGGGTGCGGCGGTCGTGAGCTTTGTGGAGAGCGGCAACGTGTTCAATACTGCCGCGGGATTGAGCACCGTGCCCGGAATATTGAGCTGCGCTTGGCTTTGATCGATAATCGTGCCGTTTTTGAGCGAATCGCGCAAATCGCGTAGCACGTTGAAAACATCTTTCGAACCATCCGGCGCGGCATAATTGAACCCATCACGGAGCGTCGTCGAGAGAGGAAACTCATGCGCGTTCACGACGATTTGCCCGGAGGTCTCGAAATTCCCCGAGAACGAGACGGCCGCCGTCGGCGAGCCGATCGCCTGCACCGGCTGTCCGACGATGTTGGCCGTACCGGCGAAGATGAATTTCCCGCCGTAGTTCGTGTTGGCGACGCCGATCGCCTGACTGAGTAGAGCGTCGACCTGATTTGAGATGATGCCCCGCTGCGCCGGGGTGAGCGTATCGGTCGCGCCTTGGATCGCAAGCTGCCGTGCCGATTGGATGATCGCCGTCAGCGACGAGAGCGCCGAGTCGGTCGTCGTCAACTCGCCGAGCGAGTCGCGCAGATTCTTATCGGCCTGATTCTCAAGACCGATGGTCGCGTTCGTCGCAAGATCCAGGCCGATATCGGTCGGAGCGTCCGAAGGGAAATTGAGGCTCTTGCCCGTTGAAAGCTGCTGGCCGATATCCTGATACTGCGCGGAGAGGTTGAGGATCGCCGCTGTTTGCTCGGAATAAATGGTCGACGTTGCGATGCGCATGAATTACTACCCTCCGGTGGTCGGCAGACCCATGGTTTGAATCACCGTGCCGAGCAGTGAATCCATGGCTGTAATTACACGCGCCGCTGCTTGATAGGCACGTTGAAAAGTGACGAGGTTCTGCGTTTCCTCGTCCGCATTGATCCCGTCAATCCCTTGACGGACTTTGTCGATATTTTGCGAGAGCAGCGTTTGCGTCGAGGCTCCCGTGTTCGCCCGGGCGGCATCCAGGCCAACGTTGGTGATCAGATTTCCGTAGAAAGCCGCGATCGTTTGCTGCTGCGCTGAGGTGATGGTGAAATTTGCCGCATGTGCCTTCGTGAACGTAGCCGTCAGTTGACCCGTCGTCGGATTGGCGGCGGAGATGACGACATTTTCTTGATTCGCCGTTCCGGCATCGACCGTGAGCAATTCGCCCGGAACCAGGAACCCGACCCCGCCGACCGGCAAGATCGTCTGCGAGAGCGGGGAGGCGATGACGGCCGCCGGCGATGTCGTCTGGTAGCCTGGCACACCGACCTTGGCCGAGTAGATCAATTGAAGCGCGTTTGCCGCCTGGTTATTCAGCGCGCCGAAGGCGTTGGTGTTGTCCTGAAGTACGGCGACGTTCGGATTCGGGCCGGCGTGTGCGTTTGCGAAGGTCGCCGTAAACGTTCCGGCGACCGCATTGACCGCAGTGACTTTGACCGTCTCGGCGCTCGCCGTACCTGCATCGATCACCAAAGACGTCCCGACCGAGAGGTCGGCCACGCCACCGGTGACGGTCACCGTCTGCGTACCGGCGGCGATTGCCGCGGTCGCTTGGAGGTTCGAACCACTCGCACCGAAGACGCCGAGTAGCGATGCCGCCGCGCCCGCTTGCGGGTTGTTGCTGTCGGTGACCGCAAACGACGGGCCAGGCGAGTAGCCGGGCAGGCCGCGCTGCGCGAGCGATTCGTTCGTCGGATCGCGCGAGAAAACGATCTTCTGCAAACCGGGATCGAACGTCGCCGATACGCCGAGCTGCGCACTATTGAAATTCGTGAGGAATTCTGCGACGTTGCGCGTCGGCTGATTGCCCGCCGCCGTCACCGATCCGGTGTCGTATTTGAACGTCTGCTGGACGCCGTTAACGGTGATCGTCAGCGCGCCTTGAATACCGAGCGCGCCCGCTGGCGGTGCAACGGCAAAGGTCGCGTTCCCGTTGATCGCCCCGTTCGTATCGACGGTATTGTTTGCCGAGTTGAACGGCACGAAAAGCGTTGAAGTCGGCGAATTGGCTGCGGTGGTCGCGAGTGCTGCCGTCACCTGACCTTGATCGGTCGGACCGACTTTTATGTTGCTTGCCGAGATCGCTCGCTGCGAGACGATCGGCTGGAAAATGGCGACGCCGGCGACCCCGCTCGAGTCGTACGCCGACTGCGTGATCCGATCGTATTCGGTAGCAAGGCCGAGTGCGAAGGCGTCGAGTGACTTCCCATACGACAAGAGTTTGTTGTTGTAGAGGTCCGTGTAGCCCGCAAGCTGCCCGCTGCCGAGCGGGATGGGGACCGGGTTGAGGGGGTTCGGGTCGTTCGCAAAACCGATGGTTAAGTTCGGCACGCCGCTCGTGTTCGGCGCGACGACCGACGGTGCCAGGTGGTACGCGATCGTGTCGTTGACGAGCGCCTGCCCGTTCACCGTGACGAGAACCGATCCGGTCGATTGGATCGAGGTGGTCGTCGATAGATATTGCGAGAGCTGATCGATCAGGTGATCGCGCTGATCTTTGTAGGTGTTCGGATTGTCGCCGACTGCCGTCGAGGCCCGGATCTGTCCGTTGAGGGCGGCAATTTGGTCGAGCGTGCCGTTGAGCTGAACGATCGTCGAATTCGTCTGGGTTTGGACCGCAAGTTCTTGTTGCTGAATCGAATTCGACGCACTGCTCAGCGCCGATGTCAACGAGTTCGCCGTCCCGATGACGTTCTGACGCGCGTTCGGATCGGACGGATGCGCGACGAGTCCCTGAATCGCGTTCTGGAACTGGCTGTACGTATCGTTGATGCCGCCGGTCGGCTCGGAGAGCGTCGTTTGCGTCGCCTGAAGTTGCTGCTGCTGAATCGTGTAGTAATTCGATGACGACGACGCACCGCGAAAGAGACCGTCGTACGAATCCTGATGGACGCGTGTAATCGATTGCACGATCACGCCGTCGCCAAGGGTTCCCGGCCCGAAGTGGGCAGCATAGAACGGGCTCCCCGCGATCGGTGGGGCTTCCGTAAAATTGACGATTTGGCGCGATGCACCCGGCGTCGAGGCATTGTTCAAGTTGTCCGCAGTCACGTTGAGCGCGGATTCGAACGCGGCGAGCGATTTGCCGGCGAGGCCTAAACCGAAGAAACTCATGCGCGGCGACTCACAAGGACGCTCCCATCGGGCGGCGGGACCGTCCCGCGACGTTTGTAGGTTCCGGGTTGCTCGACGCCGGCGCGCTGGATGATCGCGACGGTCCTCATGAGCCGATCCATTCCGGCAAGGATCAATGACTTGTTGTTCTCATTGGTGAGCCCGAGCGCGTGCGTCGAAACTTGAATCTCGCACATATCGCCATACAAGTTCCACGCGATCTCGCGCGGAGCGTAAGCAATGACGCTCGAGATCGACATCTCTGCGAAGCCGCGTTTCTGCGTCTCGACACGGCGTTGGAAGACGGCGTTATGGCGACTCTGCTCGACTTCTAGCTTCCGTTCGGCAAGGGAGATCGCCGCCGCATCGTTTTCGACCAGAGCGCTGGTCATTTCCATCGCGATGACGTTGAGCACGCGCATCTGATCGCGCTCCGCGCGCAACATGTCGGCAAAACTGTTCCAGCTATCGCTCATGTGCGGCTCCCGTCGGTGGGCGGAGCCGCGGCGGCTACGCTAGTGCGGCCTCGGCGAAGAGCCGACCAAAAATCTTTTCCACGATCTGCTCGCTCGGCACGAAGTACTTGCCCTGCGAGATGCGGCGACCCAGCTCGTTCACCAGATCCTCGCGAAAAAACGGCGACTGCGCGACGTCCGCGGCGAACGCCGCAAGCGAGAATCCGTCCCCGGCGACGTAAGAATCCGACGGTGAGGAAGGCGTACGCTTGCGCGCGAGCCGACTGGCGGAAATCGCTGAACTGACTTCCGTCCGGCTGATGATCATGCAGGTCTCCTGGGAATGCTTCCTTTGTAAGGAAACCATCGGACCGGGACGAGCGCAACTTTAGCATTTTCACGGGCCAGCCTCGGGTTCACGAGGGGTCCGTTTCGCATCCGTGCTCAGCGGCACAATCGCACTGCGCTCGATCGGTACGGGGCCGCTCGGAAGCGACCCGATGACGGATTGACGGAGTTGCGCTTCCATAAGTTTGCCGATGCCGAGCGACCCGGTCTTGGCCAGATCTTCCGCGCGCTTTTCGTCGAGCATCTCACCGAAGGTACGTTCCGCCTCACCGATCTTGCCGGTGATCGAGGTCTTCGACTGACCCTCGCGCATCGTCTTGAAAAGCATGTTGACGAACACGCTCTCGAACTGCTGCGTCGCGTCGTGCAGCTTCTTGAGCGCGGAGCGCTGCTCTGAGGTCAAGTTTGCGTCGGCGTCCGGCGGCGGAATGCGATCGATCGACATAACCTAGATGATCTCCACGTCGGCTTGCAGCGAGCCGGATTCGCGCAGCGCCTGCACGATTGCGATCAGATCGCGCGGCGAGACGCCGATCGTGTTGAGCGCGCGGACGACCTGGGCCAAGGTCGCTGCGCCGTTGATGTAGATGAGCTTGCGGCCGTTCTCTTTGGCTTCGACACGCGTATTCGTCTGCGTGACGGTCGGAGCGTTGGTGAACGGGCCCGCCGGAACAGCGGTGTTCGTCGTCGTGATCGTCAGCGAGAGATTCCCATGGGCGATCGCGACGGACGCAAGTTTGATATCGCCGCCGAGGACAATCGTGCCGGTGCGTTCGTTGACGACCACCTTCGCGAGCGAGTCAGCATCGAGCCGCAGATCGCTTGCATCGGCTAAAAAGTTCACGGTGTCGTTCACATAGCGCGACGGCAGATTGACACGAACCGTCTCCGCATCGAGTGCGCGCGCGGTGCCACCGCCGAATTTCTTGTTCAAGGCGATCGCCAAGTGCGCAGCCGTTTTGTAATCGGGCGAGGTGAGCACGTACGAAAAGCCCGACTGATCCTGCTGCAGGTTCGTCACCATGTCACGCGCGATGATCGCCCCTTGCGGGATACGACCGGCGGCGGTGTGGTTCTTTGTAACTTGATCGGTGCCGGTGCCGAAGCTGAAGCCGCCGACCGACATCGGTCCTTGGGCAGTGGCGTAAACAAGATTGTTTGCCGCACGCAGCTCGGTCATGATCAGCGTGCCGCCTTGCAGACTGCCCGCATCCCCGATCGAGCTGACCGTAACGTCGATATTGTCTCCGGAGTGCGCGAAGGGCGGCAGGCTCGCGGTCACGACGACGGCCGCCACGTTGCGCGTACGCACGTCTTGCGATGTCGTCGAAAGACCGAAGGTCTGCAACACGTTCTGAATCGTCTTCGAGGTGAAGGCGACGGAGGTCGAATCGCCCGTACCGGCAAGGCCGGTAACCAAGCCGTAGCCGACGAGCTGGTTGCTCGTGACGCCCTGCACGCGAGTAATGTCTTTGAGGCGAACGTCTTGCGCCGAGGCCGGCGCGGCGGTCGCGATCGCAACTAGCGCGGTGAGGACGATGAGCGCACTCTTCTTCATGTGCGTCATCAGAATAAGAAGTCCAAAATCTTGCGGATGATGCCCTTGTTCTTCTCTTGAAAGTCGCCGCTGAATTTCGCCTGGACGTTGGCGATGCGCGTCGAGAGCACGGTGTCGGTCGAGTCGATGTCCTCGGGACGAACGACACCCGTTACGTGTAACGTTTGATTTTGGCCGTTGATGTTGAGACCTTGATCGCCCGCAACGGCGAGTGCGCCGCTCGGCAACACGTTCGTGACCGTTGCCATCATCGCGCTCACGAACGAATTCGTGCCGTTGCGCGTCTTCGAGGACTGCGCGGCGGTAGTACCGCCGATTCCCGAGGGGAAGCGCAGGAGGCTCTGAGCAAGGTTGCCTGTGCCCGCGCCAAGGCTGACGTTATAGCCTTTGCCGTCTTGCGAGATGTCCGAGCTTGCTGTGTTCACCGCGAAGTTAAATTGAATCTCGACGAGATCGCCGACCTGACTAGCGCGATGATCCGGACCCAGGCGTAGCGGATGACCCGGCGCCTGGGCGGGCGGGGCCGCAACGTAGAGCGTGTCGGCCGATGCAACGCCGGAAGTCGCGACGAGCGCGGCCAGCATGGCGGTCAGGGCGTATTTCATGTGTCGTCTCCCGGGAGAGTAAGTTCGACCTTCCCTGGTCCGGTAACGAGTCCGCTCAGCGCTTTGTGCGTTTGCGGATTGTAAACAAACACGGTCTCGCCGAGGGCTCCGCTGCTTCGTGCGACGACATCGGCCGCCAGCACGACGGGGCCGTCGCGAATGATGAAGACGACGGAGTCGCCCGCTTTGACGACCTGAACGGCCGTCGTCGCTTCGGGGTAGACGGCCGAGCCTTTAAAGGTCGCCGTGCGAATCTTGCGGCCGACGAGGGCCGCGAGGCCGACCGTCATGCGGCCGGTCGCGGGAACGCGATCGAGAACCAAATCTTTTTCGCTCAAGACGGTACCGGCTTCGAGGTCGCGCGCGGCGGCGGCACTGCGCACAAACGCCGTCAGGCGGAACCCCGCCGTGACCGTGCGTTCGAGTTTGCCATCGACCGTAATCGAAACGGGAACCATTGCGAATCCGGGATTCACCGTGGGTGTTTTCAAGATCGCAACGACGACGTTGCCGACCGGGACGCGCTGGTCGACGATCGTATATGCCGGCACGACGACGCGATCGGTATCGTGAACGGCACCGAGTACGGCGGCTTTAGCGACCGAGGCGATCGTCGCTCCAGCCACAACCTGCTCGGCGCGCGGCGCGTCGCTCGCGTTTGCAAACGTCGGCGCAACGAGCGCGAGGAAGGCGGCGACCAGGGCGATGCGGCGCATCAGCGTTTCGTGTTGACCGCGGTCGTAAGGATCTCATCGGCGACCGTCACGGCTTTGGAGTTGGCTTCGAAGGCGCGCTGCGCGGTAATCAGGTTGACGATCTCTTCAACCACGGCGACGTTTGACTGCTCGATGTAGCCGCCCTGAAGCGTGCCCGCGCCGTTGAGTCCGGGAGCCGTGATGGTCGGTGCGCCCGAGGCGCCGGTCTGCACGAACAAGTTGCGGCCCTGCGGTGCGAGTCCCGCGGCGTTGGTGAAACGCACGAGCTGAATCTGACCGAGCTGCTGGGGCTGCTGTTGTCCGGGAACGAGCGCCGAGACGATTCCGTCTTGACCGACCTGCACTTGCACGGCGTTGGCCGGGACTTGCAACTGCGGCGAGAGGAAGTACCCGTCGGCGGTGACGATCGAGCCGTTGTTGTCGCGTTTGAACGTGCCGTCGCGGGTGTAGGCGATGGTGCCGTCCGGCTGCGTGATCTGGAAGAATCCGTCGCCTTCGATTGCGATGTCGAGCGGATTTTGCGTCTGCTGTAAGAGGCCTTGCGTGAAAAGTTTCTCGGACGATCCGACCTTCACGCCCAAGCCGACTTCTTGGCCGACCGGAACGACGGATGCACCGACGGGCGTACCCGGCGCGCGAAGTTCTTGATAAATCAAGTCCTGGAAGCGCGCTTGGTTTTTGCGGAAGCCCGTGGTGTTGACGTTAGCGAGATTATTTGAGGTCGTATCGATGTTATACTGTTGGGCAATCATGCCGCTGGCCGCGGTATAAAGTGCTCGCATCATGGCGGGTTATTGCTCCTAGCGGCTCGAGTGGCCGACGTACTGAATCGCTTGATTCGTCGCGTCGTCTTGTGCTTGAATCACTTTTTCATTGGCGTCGAACCAGCGCTCGGCGGCGATCAAGTCGACCATCGAGCGAACGACGTTGGCGTTGGATTTTTCTAGCGTGCCTTGCAGCACGTTACTGCCGGTCGACGCGATGGGGCCGGCTCCGCCATCGATAAAACGGTTCGAACCTTCGCTGCGCAGGAAGCGTGTGTCGCGAAATTCGACCGTTTGAAGCTGATCGATGAAGCGTCCGTTGACGGTGATCGTGCCCTTGTGGTCGACCAGGAAATCACCGGAGTCCGGAACCCGAATCGGGTTGCCGTTCTGACCGACGACGGCATCGCCGCTATCGGTCACAAGTTTGCCGGTGTTGTCGCGCACGAAGCCGCCATCACGCGTGTAGCGCAATTGCCCTTGCGCGTTACGAACGGTGAAGAACCCCGGCCCCTGAATCGAAAAATCAAACGGGTTACTGGTGGTTTGCGTCGGGCCTTGTTCGAAGACCAACGGCGTATCGGGCGTATCGTAGATGCGCGATCCGAAGCCGAGCGGACCGACGTACGCGACGCCGGCTTGACCGGGCGTGTGCGAACCGGGCGCCGTGCCATTCTCGGTCTGAAAGCGATAAATTTGCGCCTTCTCGATCGATTCGACTTGGAGGTAGGTGCGCTTGAACCCGTTGGTATTCGTGTTCGCGATATTATTCGCGATCACGTCCACGTTGGCGGTAGCAACGGCCGCTCCGTTAGCGGCGATGTAGAGACCACGAACCAATTGAAAAAGCCTCCGCACGATTGGTGCTCGTGCCCGGCATTGCGCCGAGCGACGAACAAGATAGCCATCAATCAATCCGGCTATCCCAGCGGTCTCCACCCGTGCGAAGGGCAGTCCGACCGCTATACCATTAGATGTTCGGCATCTTCTTAGAGAACCTTTAGCGTTCCCTGCCGGAATGTCCCAAGTCGCCGCCAGGCGCAGGTACCGGCCTCCCGGCCAGGGTGGCGAGGACCGTGATGAGCCCTTGAGGCGTGCTCGAGAGGTCCTCAAAGTCGGTGATGACAGCAGCCACACGGCGACGATGACGGTGCCGTTCTGCTTCGACCTCCGGCGGCACGTCCCGCGACGCATAGAGCGCATCGAGTGTCGGCAGATAGAACGACTTGAGCGACCCGGTCTGTTGTGCCGCAAGACCCAGGCGACCGTAGACCTCGAGCGTGACGTCGGGGAGCACGACGATCGGCTCCGTTGCCTCGAAGCGCATTATTTGGTCGAAATCCTCGAGCAGCACGACTGAATCGTTGAAGAGCCCTGCCCGCACGAATGCGCGCCGGTTGGCGATCACCGCATTGAGCGGCAAACTGTTGGCGACCGAGCTTTGGTACGGACCGGCGGAGGTCGGTCCCCGGAAAAGTCCCTCGACTGATGCCAGGAGCGCGGAGTCAAGGAATCGCGGATCGTGCTCGACGACCTGAAGTCGTGCTGAGCTCGCAACCACCTGCGCCCCCGTCCGCTCGACGCCCGAGACGAGCGCCCCGAGGTGCCCCGGTAAGAAGCGATTGTCTTCATCGAGGAACGTAAGATATTCGCCGCGGGCGAGGCGCAGGCCAAAATTCCGCGCCCCGCCAGGCGGCAACGCCACCGGAAGACGCGCGTAGGTTATGCGCTCCGCCGCGGGGTGGTCGTGGATGAGTTCGCGCAGCGGGACCGCGCCCGCATCCACGATTACGATCTCCCAATTGGAAAAGTTTTGCGCGCACACGGAGTCGAGCGCGGCGAAGGCATCACCCGGAAGCCGGGTCACCGGCATGATCACGCTCACGCGCGACTCGCGCACTCGCGCGGGCTCGAAGGTCTCGGCACGCTTGGCGAACTGCGTCCGGAGCCGTGCGATTTGGGCATGGACCTCCGGCGAAAACGGATCGCCTCCGGTCGTCGAGCGCACCGAGGCGACCATCAGGTCGATGAAGTCGATGAATACGAGTTGGCGCCCGAATAGTCGCTCGAGTCCCGCGTGATCGACGTACCGCTCCGCCATTCGCACGAGCTCGATGACGTATCCGCCGCGGTCGTGGAATGAGGAGCCGGAGGCATTGCTGCCGTGTGCACGCACGCAAGCAGAGGGCTCAGCAAGATACCCAAAACGCTTCCCTTCGGCGGCACAGCGAATGGCGAATTCCCAGTCCGAGCAATATGGCAACGACTCATCGAGCGGACCGAGTTCGTCGAAGAGTTCACGCCGGAAGAGTGCGGCAGGCAGACACAATTGACAGAACGTCGCGAGCATTTCGGGCAGCTCGTCGCGGATGTCGACGTAGTCGAAGGGAAGTTGACTGGTTTCCGCTTTGATTGCAAACGTTCGCTCGTGTTCGTCGGCAAAGAGGACGTTCGTATAAACGACATCGAGCGACGCGTTGCCTTCGAACACGGCCGCGAGCCGCTCGAGATGACGCTCGAGAAACCAGTCGTCGGCGCACAGCCAAATGATGAGTTCGCCGCGCGCGTGCGTGAGCGCGCGGTTGAAATTGCGAATCAGACCGATATTCTCTTCGTTTTCGAACACGCGCACGCGCGGATGGTCAGCGTAGCGCGCGCGCAAGACGGCAATTGTCTCGTCGGTTGACCGATTATCTGTAACGACGATTTCGACGTTTTCGTACGTTTGCGCAAGGACGCTGTCGATCGACTTTTCGATGAAGCGCGCGTAGTTATATGACGGGATCAAAACGGAGATGAGCGGCTTCACGTCATTCGATGTTTGCCGCCGAGCCTCAGATTTCACCCCTCGCGTTACGGCGCAGTCACTTCCACGGCGGGTAAAAGGGCCGTAAATCGCTCCTCGGTCGCGCGGGCACCCGGGGGCCGAGCGGCCGGATCGAAGTCCAGGAGCGAATCGACGAGCGCGACGAGCCCGACGTCGTGACCGACCGGGGGGACGCGAATCGCTGTTGCATCGGGACCGATCCGACGGAGCGCAATCGCCCAGGCGGGTGCGTTCCCCTCGGGGAGCGTCCCCGTCATCATCTCGTAGCACACGACGCCTAGCGCGAAGAGATCTGATGACGGCGTCGCCGGTGACCCGGTCATCAACCGCGGTGCCGCATAGGGCATCGAGCCAACGACGATATCGTCGCCCGGAGGCGGCTCGTGTTCGTCATCTTCAAGCCGAGCGAGGCCGAAATCCCCGAGTTTCGGCGTACCGTCCTCATCGATCAGCACGTTCGCGCTCTTGACATCGCGGTGGACGATACCCGCTTCGTGCGCGATGCAGAGCGCGTGGGCGATGGCAATGGAAAAACGAACCATCTGCGCGTCCGGCAGCGGTGCATGCTCGCGAATGAGCGTGCGCAGAGAACCGCCGGAGACGTACTCGAGCACAAGATACGGACGGCCTTCGTGTTCGCCGATATCGTGAATTGCTACGACGCTCGGGTCGTCGAGCTTCGCCACGGCCCGGGCTTCGCTGTAGACGCTCTCGATGACGGTCGAGTCGCCGGCAAGACGCGGCTGGAGCAGTTTTATTGCGACCGCGCGTTCGAGGACCGTATCGAAGGCTTGGTACACGACGGCCATCACCCCGCTGCCGACAACGTGATCGAGCCGGTACCGGCCCCCGAGAAGCGCTGCATCCATCGCTTCTTTATCTTCCCAAAAAAAGATCGGACCCCCGGTAAGGAGGCCCGCTTCTTTCGGTCTACGCCAATTCTTAAGCTTGGTCCGAGTTTGCCGCAATCATATCTGCATCCGGGCAACTTCTTGATAGGCCTCCAGCAATTTGCTGCGCATCGCCATCGTGAATTCCATCGCGAGGTTTGCTTCTTCTACCGAAGTGACAACTTTCTGCAAATCGTTCGTCTTGCCCGAGGCGAGGTCGCGTTGGTTTGCATCGGAGGTGTTGAGCTTCGAATTCGTGTCGCTCAGGATGCCTACGACCGTATCTTTGAAACTCGGCGGCTCGGCCGCGACGCTGGTCGGATTGATACCGCCGACGGCCGGGATCGGGGTGATCGTCGGCGCGTTCTCGCCGATATCGGCGACGAACGGATTGGTCTTAGAAATGGCCGGGAGGGCGGCTGCGAGATCCATTAGGCTTTCAACAACCCGAGGGTTGCGGTGCCCATGGCGCGGGCTTCCTGAATCGCGGTGACGTTGGCTTCGTAGGCGCGCGATGCGGACATCATGTCGACCATTTCTTTGACGACCTCGATGTTCGGCATATGAACGTAGCCTTGGGCGTCGGCGTCGGGATGAAGCGGGTCGTAGACGAGCCGGTCGGGACCGGAATCGTTGACGATACCGACTGCTTGTACGCCAGCGAGGCGTTTCGAGGGGTCGTTTACATCGAGCGTATCGCTCTGGCTTTCATCGAGCTTTTGTGCCATCACGGTGAGCTGACGCTTGAAAACGCCGCCTTCCGGTGTGCGGGTGGTGTTGACGTTTGCGATATTATTCGCAATGACGTCCATGCGCAGACGCTCGGCCGAGAGGCCGCTTGCACTAACTTCAATCGAAGAATAGAAACCCATCGGTTAGATTCGCTCCGTAATCGCTTGGCGCATGCGCGTGTACTGAACGGCAAGCAGTTGGTTCATCGTTTGGGCATAGCCGGAATTCATCGCGAGCTTCGCCATTTCCGCATCGACATCGACGTTGTTGCCGTCGAGGCGCTGGACGGTCAGATCGTCTTTGAGCGTCGTGACTTCGACCGGTTGGGGCGGCTCCGCGCCGCCGATGTCAAAATGTTTCTGGTTCGTCGCGGTAAGCTCGAGCTGGCTTGGATCGGCATCCGTCCCAAGCGACGCGGCCAGCGAGTCTTTAAAGCTCACGTCCGAGCGATGGTAAAGCGGCGTATTCACGTTCGCAATATTGTTCGCGATAACGGAATGACTCGTGCTCGCACCATCGACTGCGCTCTTGAGTAGGTCGGCGGTCACACCGAAATTGATCTCGCTCAAAATGACATCCTCACAGCCCTACGTTCGGTCGGGAATGGCGCGGACCTTAGCGCGAAGCAAACTGCGCCGCGTGGAGTATGGCGTAGGCCCCACCGCGCGCGAGTAGGCTCTCGTGTGTTCCGGCTTCGGCCACGCGGCCGCCTTCTATATAAAGAATTTTTGATGCACGTCTGATCGTCGAGAGTCGGTGGGCGATGATGAGCGTCGTGCGGCCGACGAGAATTCGGTCGAGCGCCTCGTCGATGAGTTGCTCGGAGTGGCTATCGAGGGCGCTCGTCGCCTCATCGAGGATCAGAATGCGGGGGTCGCGCAGGATCGCGCGGGCGATGGCAATGCGCTGGCGCTGCCCGCCCGAGAGCCGGATGCCGCGCTCCCCCACAAGCGTGTCGTAGCCTTCCGCGAGGTTCGCGATGAACTCCGCAGCGTTGGCCTCGAGCGCCGCGGCTTCGATCTCGGCGCGGGTCGCCTGGAGCCTGCCGTAGCGGATATTGTCGGCGATCGTGCCGTTGAAGAGCTGCGTCTCCTGCGGGACGAGCGCGATGCGGTCGCGCAGATCCGAGAGCCGCATGCGGGCGATGTCAACCCCGTCGACTGTGATCCGGCCGCCTTGGGGATCGTAAAACCGCGGAACGAGGTTGACGATCGTCGATTTCCCCGAACCCGAGGGTCCGACCAGCGCGACGACGTCGCCGTGCAGCATCTCGGCGTCAAGTCCGTCGAGCACCGGTGGGGCGTCGGCGCTGTACGAAAAGCGCACCCCCTCGAAGCGAATGTCGCCACGCATCTCCGGCAGCGAGATCGCACCCGGGGGATCTTCGCGTTCGATCGGCAGATCGAGAATCTCGAAGACGCGGCTCGCGCCGACGAGCGCACGGGCAAAATCACCGAGAAAAATCGAGAAGCGGTTCATCGGGTTGATCATCAGGGCTGCGGCGCCGAAGAACGTCACGACTTCGTCAGATTTGAGGCGCCCGAGCGCGACTTCGCGCACCGTCATCACGACGAGCAGAATGATTGCAAACGAGACGACGGTCGCGATGACCGGCGCCTGCGTTTGGTTGAGCTGCGTGACTTTCATGTAATCACCGAAGAGGCGCTCGTTTGCACCCTCGAAACGCTCGCGTTCGAAATCTTCGCGTCGAAACGCTTTGACGACGCGCTCGTTTTGCAGCACTTCGGTCAGGTTTGAAGAGAGATCGGCGATGCGGTCTTGCGCGCGCTTGGTCCCCGCGACGACGAGTTTATTGAAGCGGCCGATCACGATCGACACAAACGGCGCACACGTGAGCAAAACGAACGCGAGCAGCCAATCGACGTAAAACATCGTCGAGAGCGCACCGATGAAGGTCACGCTGACCTGTACCATCTGCGGGAGCGAGATGCTCACCGCATCCGTCATCATCGGCAGATCGCTCGAAAAACGCGCGATGAATTCGCCCGAACGCCAGCGGTCAAAATCCAACATCGGCATGCGGTTCACGCGATCGAAAAGCCGCAGACGCAGCCCCGCGATGAGCCGCTGACCGCACCAGGCGGTGATATAGCTCTGCGCGTAACCGGCAAAATTCCCGACGACCTGCGAGACGAAGATGATCAGTGCGACAAGTGCGACTCCGCTCCAGACTATCTGGGTAGGAATCTCGACGCCTCCCGGGCCGGGATGTTTGAAATGGATGACGTCGGAGAACACGATCGCCGGCAACTTGAAGAGCGCGAGCGGCGCGAGGCCGGCGATGATACCCAGAAACATCGCGAACGCCAGGCGGCCGTAATAGGGGCGCGCTTCGGCAAGAACGCGGCGGAGGGTCGGACTGATCACCTGCCTGCGCTTCGCCCCGGTGCCGCGAAACCTTTACGCTGCACACTCAGTACCTTGGGTGAGATTTACTTGCGGAGGGACCCAACCGTGGATTGCTACTATCACAATGCCGTACCATCGGTCGCGTTGTGCAACGACTGCAGAGAGCACCTGTGCGCGACTTGCCGCGGCGAGGACGGGATTTGCCCCGGCTGCCGTCTGGCGCAGAAAATCGATAACGCGACGCGCGTTCAGCGCGAGTTGCACGGTGAGGTTCCGCCCCGCTCGCAGCGGCAGTACGCGACGCCGCCTCCGCCGCAGCCAGGCCCCCCGCAAACGCGCCCCGCCGCGACGATTGCCCTACGCACCGAAACCCGCGCGCTCATTGCCCTCGGCTACCCATTCTGGCCGCTCGCGCTAATCGCGCTGCTCGATTCAAAAGCCTCGCCTTTCGTAAAAAAACAAGCCTGGCAGTCGCTGGCGTTCAACTTCGGCATGTACGGATTCGGCTTTGTGCTACATGCGATCGCTGCGATCCCGGTCCTCGGTTGGTCGGCCTGGCCGCTCTTGCCGTTCATCGTCCCCTTCGCGTTCGTTGCGAACGTGATCTACGGATTCAAGACCTGGCAAAGCGAAGACGTGCGCATCCCGATCGTGACGGATCTCGTCGAGGAACGCCTACCCGCGACCTAACTCTTCGAAGACCCTCGCCTGTGGCGATCCAGACCGCTTCGAAAAAGAGAGCTTGCACCGGATCGATTTGGCGCAGCACACAGCGCCAAGTCGAACCCGGGTCGTACGCGGTCTCAGCAAGCGCGATCTTGTCGATCGGTTTTTGGAGGCTCAGCCACTGCTTGATATAGATGGCTTCGGTCATCTTGCCTTACATGAGCTAATCGCAATCGACACATCGAACGTACCGTCAGGCATCATCTCGAGTTGGTTTGGCGTGAGGAAGACGCAGTGTGCGAAATGCCGGAACTTGAAGACGTTGTGCGTCTGGCCGAAGTGTGTCCAGACCCATCGGATTGCGTTCGGCGGAGAGATCGTCGACGACGCCGAGATTCTCACCCATTCGCGTTTGGTACGGGATTAGGCTGAGATTGCTCGCAAAATATGCGATGAGATTGCGGTACTGGTTGTTTTGGAACCCCCTCGGGAATCCAGATATACTAGGTTTGATTGATCGAACGCTTGAAGTTCTCGGGTCCACATTCCGCAAGTTGGCGCAAGTTGATCTTTGCGTTTTCAATCCAGAAGTCGGCCGGCCGATACAGTGTGCGGCGAAAACATCCTGCGTTTCCGCGCCCTGGAAGGCGGGCGCGTTTTATGCTGGAATTACCTCGCGGTTGTAGCGTTCGAGAAACGCGCGCGCTTCGCGCTCGTGATCGAGAATCGGAAGCGGATAATCCGCGCCGCCGAAGAGCGGCAGCGCCATTTGCTTTGCGCGACGACCGATTGACGGATCGAGAATCGCCTGATCGGGAAACGTCGCGATCTCGGGGATCCAACGCCGCACGTACGTGCCGAGCGGATCGAAGCGGCGAGCTTGCTTGAGCGGATTGTAGATCCGCGGATACGCCGCAAGATCGGCGCCGACGCCCGCGACCCATTGCCAATTGCCGGTTGCAAGCGCGGGCGTATCTTCGGTCAGGTAGCGGTCCCACTCATCGCGGCCGACGCGCCAATCGACCCCCAGATCGAAACACAAAAACGACGCGGCGATGGCACGCACGCGCGGATGCATCCAGCCAGTCGCGCGCAGTTCGCGAATTCCCGCGTCCACCAGCGGAAACCCCGTACGCCCGCTGCGCCACGCATCGAGGTGCACGTGTTTGCGCGCGAACGCGAAGTCGCGCATCTTCTCTTGCAGCGGCGCCTCTTCGAGGGATTCGTTGTACCACGCGAGTTGCAAAAAGAAATCGCGCTGCGCAAGCGACCGCAAGAACAGTTTGAGCGACGTGCTCTCTTCGGCGAGCAGAAACGGATCGGTCGCGCGTTCGCATGCCGCGCGCACGACTGTGCGCGCCGCGATGGTTCCGAACGATAGATCGGCGGAGAGATGTGCGGTCGCACCGTCCGCGGGGTCGTTGCACGCGATCGCATAATGCAGCGCATCGGAATCCAAAAACGCATCGAGCCGGACGCGCGCGTCACGTTCGCTCACCTGATACGGCAGTTCCGCGTGCGATCCGAATTCGAGCGGTTCGGGTAGCGCTTCGCTCGTAATCTCCACGCTGGCAAGTGCCGCATCCGGCACGGCAGCGAGCGGTAGCAGCGACCGCCAACGGTCGTGATAGGGCACGAACGCGCGATACCCCGCACCCGAATCGGAACGCGCCAGGGCCGTGTCTTCCGGCGGAATCGCCGGTGAATCGTGAACCGGTCCGGCGCGCAAGCCTGCCTCTTCGAGCGTCGATTGCAGATCGCGGTCGGCACGCACGCTCTTCGCATCGTAGGAGACGCTCCACACGACCGCACCCGCACCGCTCGCGCGCGCGAGCGACCGTAAGATCGTCCCGGGCGACCCGCGACGCACGATGAGACGGCTCCCGGCCGCCCGGAGATCGGCATCGAGCGACTGCACGGCCGCGCAGTAGAACGCGGCGCGGCGCGGCGACTGGCGCAAACGCGCAGCGGCGATCGGGTCGATCACCAGGGCCGCGACGACATCGCCGTGGCGCGCCGCCTCGGCTAGCCCGGCGTGGTCATGAAGCCGCAGATCGCGCGTGAACGCGAAGATTGACCGTGCCACACCGCGTTGTTCGCGAGACCCGTGCGGTGTTCCGCGTGACTAAAGCGTCTGAACGTAGGCGGCGACGGCGGCGACGTCTTTTGCTGAAAGCGTGCCCGGATAGTATTTGGGCATCGGCGGTTGCGGATTCTCGATCCACGCGAGCGTTGCCGCCAAGTTCTTTTTCTTCCGTTCGCCGACGAGCACTGGAAACACGCCGCCTTTGGTGCCGGTACCCGCGATACCGTGGCATTGCGCACAGTTTGCGGAAAAAATGAGCTTCCCGTGCGCGACATCTCTGCCTATTACCGCCTCAACGGCAATCGCAGTGCCCGCGTACGCGCTCGGCGCGACGGCGCTCGTTTTCTCGCCGCTCCTCGCACAGCCCGCAATCAGCACGATAGTGAGAAGTCCGACAATGGGAAGTACCTTCACTTCGTTCTCCCTTCGCTTGGACGGCGATCTTCCGGCGAAGCGCAGCGTTTGCAGGCGGGACTTCGGATGCCCTCAACAAACAGATCAGACGTGAGTCGCGTTTTCATTCGATTTGCATTGCCGCGCGATGCCGCCCGCCTCGTCGCCGACGGTGTGTTTGATTCCCCGCCGCCTGCGACTGAAACCTGGGAGGTCCGTATCGCGCGTTGGCTCGCCGAACAGCAGGCGGGGAGACGCATCATGCTCATCGCCGAGGACGCAAGCGGCCTGCTCGGTAGCGTGCAGTTGGTCTTCAAATTCCCGGCGGGCTACAACGATCCCGAAGCCGCGAACGGCATGGATATCGCAATGGTCGAGTCGCTACGCACGCGTCCGGACGTATCCCCGCTCATCGCGAATCAGCTGATCGCCGACGTGCAAGTGCTCGCGAAAAAACGCAACGTCAAGACGATCACGTTCATCGTCCCGATGAACAATAACTCCGGGATCAATCAAGTGAAATCGTGGGGATTTCAAGAATTCCGCATCATGCCCGAAGCCGGTAAGATGCTTGCATTCTTCCGGAAATCGATCGGCGACTGATGGGGGCACCGCAGCCAAAACCGCTCGAACGTCGCGCGGTTCGCGCGCTGATGTGGACGGAGCGGCTCGTCTTCTTCTTGATCGGGGCGCTGCTCTTCGTCGCAGCGCTCGCGCTACTCGTGCGCTCGGCCGTCACGCTCTGGGCGTTGATCAGTTCACCGTCAGCCTCGACGATCAGCGTCGGCTCCGATTTTCTCGACCTCATCCTGCTCGTACTGATGGTCGTTGAACTCGCCTACACGGTCGTGCTCTCGTTGCGGGGCGCGGTGCTCGTCGCGGAACCGTTTCTGCTCGTCGGGCTCATCGCCGTCATCCGGCGAATTCTCGTCATCACGGTCGGTGAAGTCGGCGGTGCGGGTTCGGGCAAAACGGGACTCAATCTCGCATCCGAAGTCGAGCTCGGCGTGCTCACCGCCATCGTGATCGCCTTCGTGCTCTCGATTGTGATCTTGCGCTCGCGGCCGCGCACCGAGATGATCGTCCTCGATCACGAAAACTAACGTGCGGGGCGCGACCATCGCGCTGCTCTGCCTCACGCTGCTGGGTGCTGCCCCCACCCAGGCGCCGACGTCGGCGATCAACGGCACGCTCGCCGACGGCGCGACGTACACGATCGAGGTGCCGGCCGACTGGAAGGGCACGCTGCTGCTCTACAGTCACGGGTACGTCACGCCGGGCGAACCGAATCCCGCCTACGATGCGAGCGACCCGCGCACGGCCGCGTACCTTCTCGCGCATCGCTTTGCGCTTGCCGGATCGTCGTACGCCTCCACCGGCTACGCGGTGGCGGATGGACTGCGCGATCAGATCGACGTGCTCGACCTCTTTGCCAAACGTGTCGGCAAACCCAAACACACGATCGCCTGGGGCCACTCGATGGGCGGCATCATCACGGCCGGACTCGTGCAGACCCATCCCGAGCGATTTGCCGGAGCGCTCCCGATGTGCGGCGTTCTCGCCGGAACGACCGCAGGATGGAACGGCCTTGCGGTCGCGGAGCACGCATTCAAGACGCTCCTCGCCGCGCACGATCCGCTCAAAGAAGCGCGCCTCGCCGATCCGCTTGCGAACGTCGCGCTCGCGACGCAGCGCGCAACCGAAGCCGCCGCCACGCCCACTGGCCGAGCGCGTTTGGCCCTCGTGGCAGCGCTCGACGGCATCCCCGCGTGGTATCCGCCGACTGCGGTCGAACCGTCCGAAACGGCCGCGAAGACCGACGCACTCATCGCGTGGCTCCGGCGGGTCTTCGTCCCGTTCGCATTCGGCTACCGGGCCGAACTCGAAAAACGCGCGGGCGGAAATCTCTCGTCGACGACCGGATTTTCGTATACCTCGGCATTCGATTCGCTCGTCGAACGCGAGCTGATCGCAAAACTCTATCGCTCAGCCGACCTCGATCTGCGTGCCGACCTGCGTGCGCTCGACGCGGCGCCGCCGCTGACGGCCGATCTTCCGGCAATGCTCTACGCGATGCGCAACATCGATTTGAACGGGCGCATCACGATACCGGTGCTCACCCTGCACACCGTTGCCGATGGTCTCGTGCCGGTCAACGAAGAGGCCGCGTATGCAAGCGCCGTCGCGAGTGCCGGAAAGTCCGCGCTGCTGCGTCAGCTCTTCGTCAAACGCGCGGGGCATTGCGCGTTTACTTCAGCGGAATCGATCGCCGCACTGCATCTCATCGAGCGCCGCGTCGTCACCGGGCGCTGGGATGACGAGCCGCCGGCAGCGCTCAACGACCGCGCGTTGCTCTACGGCGATGAGTACAATTCGAGCCCGCCCGCGTTCGTGCAATTCACGCCGCCGCCGATGGTCGGACGTTAGCCGCCGATTTCGCTGAACGCGCGCATGGCGCTTGCGGTCTGACCGAGTTCGAGATGGTGGCGCTCGGGTTTGACGTACATCGCGCCGCGGAAGATCGCCGCGAGATCCTCGTGCGATGCGCCTTCGCGCACCGGCGTACGTAAGTCGATTTCGTAGTCGCCGAATAGACACAGACGCAAGCGTCCATCGGCGCTCAACCGCACGCGATTGCACGTCTCACAGTAATCGTGCGAGAGCGGACTGATCACGCCGACCGACCCGGCGGCGCCGTCGAACGCGTGGTAGCGTGCGGGCCCGTTGCCGCCAGGCCCGGTGACGGGCCGCAGTTCACCAAGCGCGTTGATGCGCGCGAGCATCTCGCTTGCCGCAACGTACGAATCGGCCTGGATGCCGAGATTTTCTTCGACCGGCATCACTTCGATGAAGCGCACGTGAATCGGCCGCAAGCGCGTGAGCTCGGCAAACGCCCCGATCTCGTCGTCGTTTTGGCCCCGCATCACCACGCAGTTGAGTTTGATCGGCGTTAGGCCTTCGGCGATCGCCGCATCGATCCCGGCGAGCACGCGGTCAAGGCCTGGACGTCGGGCTATTGCAAAGAAGCGTTCTTCTCGCAGCGTATCGAGGCTGATGTTGACGCGCGTGAGTCCGGCTTCGCGCAGTTCGCGCGCTTGATCGGCGAGCAACAGGGCGTTGGTCGAAAGCGCGATATCAGCGACCCCCGGGACGCTTGCGATGCGCCGCACGAGCGTTGCCACATCACGTCGGATCAGCGGCTCGCCGCCGGTGAGGCGGATGCTCCGCACGCCGACTTTCGCGGCAGCCTCGACGATATAGACGATCTCTTCGTAGGTGAGGATTTCGCTCTTGGCGATCCACGGGAGCCCGGCTTCGGGCATGCAGTAGACGCAGCGCAAGTTGCAGCGATCGGTCACCGAGATCCGCAGATAGGTGATCGGGCGGTTGAACGCATCGGAGAGCGGTTGGACGCGGCCGATCAGGTCGATCGTCGGGAAGAAGGCCACCGGGTGACCTTCTGCGCTAAGGTTTGAACACCCGGTCGGCGATCGCGACGTTGATCTTGTAGTCGGTAAACGCCGAAACGATATCCGCGTTAAATTTCGGGATGTCGACATGACCGGTCGCCGACTTCACGACATAATTCGCGCCGATCGGCACGTACTCTTGATTCAGCGAGATCGACCCGCCGCCGGCATCTTCTTTATAAAACCACGTCATGGTAGCGACAGTCGCCGTCTTGTCGTCGACTTTGACGTCGATATGATCGATGCGGCCGTTCTTGCGACGCACGAGTTTGAACGTCGAGTTCACGCCGTCGTCGGAGAGCGGCGTGACGACGTAGATCGCGCTCCATTCTGCGGGCGGCTCGATTTGCGGATAAACGCTTTGGAATTTATCTGCGAGCGCGGGCACCTGATCGAAATGAATCGCGTTCTTGTTGGGTCTTTTGTAATACGCCGTTCCGGTAAGTTTCGGGCTCAAATACGGAAACGAGTGCGAGACGATATCGAGCTTGAGGCTCGCCGTATAACTCGTGAGTCCCGTGTTGACTCTCTGCATGCGCTCGTAGACCGCCGATGCGCCCGCGACCGACGTCGGCGGCGCGGGGTCGTTTTGCGCGGCGCGGGCAAGGCCCGGGGCGATAGTGGACAGAGCGAGGGCGGCGGCAAGCGCCAATCGTTGGATTCGCATGGTGTTCTCGGTTCTAACGCCCGAGCGGCGCGAACGGTTCCAACGCCGCCGCGATCTCCTCGCGCACGGACGGCTCGCGCTCGCGCTCCGCAGCACCGTAAAGTCCCAGGATCGCTCGTGGCGACGCAATCCGTCCGAGCGCCCATGCAGCATGGCCGCGGACCAGCGGATGCGGATCGGTCCCCAGCGCGCGCACGAGCGCAGGAACGCTCGCCCGGTCGCCTTCGTTGCCGAGGGCGACTGCAGCGTTGCGACGCAAGACTGCGCTGCCTCGCCATCCTGCAGCCGTTTTGGCGAAGGTCCGCTTGAACGCTCCGCTGCGAAGCGCCAGCAGATCGCGTAGCGGCGGGGCCGCGGCATCTGACGAGAGCGGTACGAACCCCTCACCGCCATGCGCCCCGGCGTTGCGTGTTGGCGGACAGACGTCCTGACAGATGTCGCAGCCCCAGACCCAGGTTCCGATGAATGGGCGCAGCTCGCGTGGGATCGCATCGGTGCGCTGCGTCAGGTCGGAGATGCAGCGCCGCGCGTCGATCGTGTAGTCGCCGCGCAGGGCCTGCGTCGGACACGCGACGATGCAGCGCGTGCACGAGCCGCACGACGTGCGAAGCGGAACGTCAGGCTCGAGTTCGAGTGTGGTGATGATTTCGCCGAGAAAAACGAACGAACCGATTTTCGGGACGATCAGATTGGTGTGTTTGCCGACCCAACCGAGTCCGGCTCGCGCGGCAAAAGCGCGTTCGGCGATGGGCGCCGTATCGCAGGCGACGCGCGTCACCGGCGCGCCGGCGAGCGCGTCGATATCGCTTGCAAGCGTGCGGAGCAACGTCTGCATGCGCACGTGATAGTCACGCGACCACGCGTAGTTCGACACGCGTCCCGTTCCGCGCCGATGAGGCACTGCCGGTGTCGCGTACGCGACGGCGATACAGATCACCGAACGCGCACCGCGCAGCAACGCCTGCGGGGTCGCAGCCGTCTGCGCGTAAGCATCGTCGTACCTCCACGTCGCAAGATCGCCGCGTGCAAACGATGCACGCAGGCGCTCTTGCGTCGGCGCGTCGCCGCTTGCCGTCGTGATGCGCACGGCGCCGACACCGAGAGCGCGCGCGCGCTCGATGATGCCTGCCTTCACAGCGTCGGCAGACCGTCCCGGCGCGCGCGCACCGGATACGCCGCATCGATCGCGGCGATCTCGGCGGCGTCGAGTTCGAGGGCGCCCGCGCGTGCGTTTTCCGCAACGTGCGCGACCGTCGCGGCTTTGGGGATCGCAAATGCGTTCGACTCGCGCGTGAGAAACGCCAGTATCACCGCACTCGGCGTGACGCCGCGCTCGCGCGCGATCCGCTCGAGGACGACGCTGCCGTCGCGCGACCGGTCGGCGGCGCCGCGTCCGAACGGCGTATACGCAACGAGCGCCGCGCCGGTGCTCGCGAGCGTCGGTTCTTCGTAGGTTTCGACCGTCCGTTCGCCCAGATGATAGAGCAGTTGATTGCACGCGAGCGTCTCGCCGGCGGGCAGCGCCGCGCGCGCGTCGTTCCATTCATCGAGGTCGAAGTTGCTCAGACCGAACGAGCGAATTTTTCCGGCCTTGCGCAGCGAGGCCAGCGCCGCAAGCGTTTCAGCGATCGGAGTATTGCCGGGCCAGTGCAAGAGATAGCAGTCCAGGTAGTCGAGCTTCATGCGCTCCAAACTTGCCTCGCACGCCGTCACGGTGCCGCGCCGACTCGCGTTCGACGGGAGCACCTTGGAGACGATGAAGAGCGCCTCACGCGAGAAGCCCTCGATCGCGTCACCCACGATGCGCTCGGCTTCCCCCGAACCGTACATCTCGGCCGTGTCGATGTGCGTCAGACCGAGTTCGATCCCGCGCCGCAGCGCGCGCGTTGCCTCATCGCGCGCCGCACCGCGCTCAGGAACGTTCCACGTCCCCTGGCCGATTGCCGGAACGCTCGGACCGCCGGGTCCAAACGGCCGCGTGCGCATCAAGGGAGATAATCGAGCGGGACGGCGGCATCCTTCGCCGAGATCCGCACGTCGCCCACGAGCGGCCACGCGATCCCGACCTGCGGATTGCGCCAGCTGATCCCGCCTTCGCTCGAAGGATCGTACTGCACGCTATTTTTGTATGTCACCGCAACTTCGTCGGCGAGCGCCAAAAACGAGTGGCCGAATCCCGGCGGAACGAAGAGCTGCTTGTGGTTGCTCTCGCTCAAGTAGAAGCCTTGCCACTTCAAATACGTCGGCGACTCGCGCCGCAGGTCGACGATCACGTCGTACATCCGGCCGCGCACGCACTGCACGAGTTTGGCCATGCGAAAATCGTAATGAACGCCGCGTAAGACGTTGCGCGTCGACCACGACATCGAATCTTGAAACCACGTATCCGGTAAGCCATACTCGGTATAGCGATTTTGTGCGTACGTCTCTTTGAAAAAGCCGCGGTCGTCTTCGTGGACGACTGGAATGAAGACTTTGGCTTCTGAAAAGATGGTCGAGAGTACTTGAATGACGCGCTTCTTTCATCGGTCGGTGATGGGTTGGTCTCGCCGCCGAGCGCAGCGTTCTCCTGCGTAGCGTTTAGAAAAAGCCAAAGTCCGCGTCGAGCGCGGCGTAGGCGAGCAGCCCGTCGTGCAAATGGTAGAGCCGACCGAACCCCGCCTCGCGCATCCGCTCCGCCGCCCAGCGTGATTTTTGGCCGACGCGGCATGCAACGACGTAGGTTTGGGCGGTGTCGAGTTCGTGCAATCGCCGTTCGAGTTCGCCCGCCGGAATCGCGACCGAATTCGGGATCTCACCGAGCACGCGCTCGTGCGGATCGCGCACGTCGAGGACGCGGGCGCCGCCCGCCAAGAGCGCGTCGAGTTCGGCGGCCGCAATTTGCGGAATCATCGATGGAGCGGACGCGGGAGCGGGGGTCGCGAGCTCGCGGATGGTCGGTGTATCGCCGCAGAGCGGACACGCCGGATCGCGAACGACGCGTACTTCGCGGACGCGTGCATCGAGCGCGTCGACGAGCAAGAGACGCCCCGCAAGCGTCGTGCCGATCCCGAGGATCAGTTTGATCGCTTCGTTTGCCTGCCACGTGCCGATGATGCCGGCGAGGACGCCGAGGACCCCGCCTTCGGCGCAACTCGGAATGAGATGCTCCGGCGGCGGTTCGGGAAAGAGACAGCGATAGCACGGACCGCCGGGCATACCGAAGACCGAAACTTGTCCGTCGAACCGGAAGATCGATCCGTACACGTCGGGTTTGCCTTCGAGCACGCACGCGTCGTTGATGAGGTAGCGCGATCCGAACGTATCGGTGCCGTCGACGACGACGTCGTAGAGACGCACGAGTTCGCGCGCGTTGTTCGCATCGAAACGCGTCGCGATCGGGTCGATCGCGACGTGCGGGTTCAGCGCGCGCAAGCGGTCTGCAGCCGCACGCACTTTGGGTTCGCCGATTTCATCCGTGCGATAGAGAATCTGGCGCTGCAAGTTGGTGAGTTCGACAGTGTCGTCATCGACGATCCCGATCCGTCCGATCCCAGCAGCCGCAAGATACGCGAGTACGGGCGAACCGAGTCCGCCGGCGCCGATGCAGAGTATGCGTGCGGCGCGCAATTTCTCGACACCCGCAAAGCCGACTTCGGGGATCAGCAGATGGCGGCTATACCGGCGCAGTTCGGTGCGCGACGGAACCCCGCTCACAGCGGTGCGGCAGACTCCGCCACGTCGAGGGCGGTATGCGGGTCGACGCGCGGATGGCGCGCGTTCAGCCAAGCGAGCACCGTGCCGCGGGCGTGCTCGGCGGCGGTCGTGTGATCGCTTTCGACCATTGCAAACGTCTTCGGTTCGGGCGCCCGCTCGAAGAGTTCCTCGACACTCGACCGCGCGACCATGCCGTCGCGTTCGGCCGCACAATACAAAACCGGACGTCCCGCAAGGCGCGGTAGCGCATCCTCGAGCAGCGGCGCCCACTCGCGTGCGATCTCCGGCAGGGCGAGGCCCTCGACGTACGACGAGCGCAGATCGACGACACCCCGCGCGCCGAGCGCATCGAGCGCATTCGGACGCCCCCAGCCCGTCGCAATCGAAACAGCACCCGTAATCGTTGCATCCGCACCCGCGGTGCAGAGCGCCGTCACCGCGCCCATGCTGTGCCCGAGCGTGTAGATGGTCGTCGCTCCGCCGGCTCGTGCGAACTGTGTGACGGCCGACATCGCATCCACGAGGTCGTCTGCCGAACGCAACCGCCCGCCGCTCGAGCCGAGCTTGTGGCCGGGAAAATCCATGCTCAGCACGGCGTAGCCGTGGCTTGCGAGGAACGCACAGAGCACGTCGAGATTCTGTTTGGAACTGGAGTAGCCGTGGCCGGCGACGATCGTTACCGCACGCGCGCGTCGTGCTTCATAGGCAAGTACGGCGATGCTCTGGGTGCCTGCGGGGACGCGCAGCAATTCGAGGTTCACCGTGCGATCGTGTTCGCGCGCCACGCTTCATCGCCGTCGACGTAGTGCTCTTTCTTCCACACCGGAACGCGGAGCTTCAACTGATCGATCACGAATTCGCAGGCATCGAAGGCAACGCCGCGATGGGCGGAGGCGGCGGCAATACCGACGCTCGCTTCGCCAAGTGCGAGCGCGCCGGTGCGATGGACGATCGCGATCGCAGCGGCGAACTGCGCTTGCGACTCGGTGGCGATGGCGCGCATTTCGGCGAGCGCCATCGCGGGATACGCCTCGTACGTCAACCCATCGACGGGTCGTTCGTCGCCGGCAGACGTGGCGCGCACAACGCCCAGAAACGTCACGACCGCACCGCATGTATCCGTACGAACGGCAGCGACCAGTCGATCAAGTGCAATCGGTTCCTCGACGATGGCGATCATGCCTCAGCCGCCGCCCACGGGCGGCATCAATGCGATTTCATCGCCTTCAACGAGCGCCGTCGCGCCGTCGGCAAGCACGCCGTTGCGAGCGAAGCGAGTCGAGGCGCGCATGGCCGCTGCATCGGGCCGCTCGGCGACGAGCGCGTCCCAGAGCGTCTCCAGCGTCGCACCATTTTGAAGCGCGAGCGCTTGCGATGAGAAGCCGAGGAGTTCGCGCAGACGCGCGAACGCCAGCACCTGGACGCGCACGGCTAATAGCCGCCCAGATCCGTCGAGTAGCCGCGCTCGGTGAGCCACGCGCGGCTCTCGTCGTGCAAGCCTAGCAAATCGATTCGGCTGCAGGTGAGTTTGTGCAACAGGACGTCCCAAAAGTGCTGGTCCTGATTGTAGATGTCGTCGGGAACTTGATTTTCGGTGCGCGAGAATTCGCGCAAGGCTTGCCAGTCGCGGCGCGTGAGAATGTCGCGCAGCCGCGCTTCGTAATCGGGACTCGGAGATGCCGGATTCATCGCTACGCCGTTTTGTTCTTACGCGAGATGACGAACTTCTCGAGCGCGAGCGCGACGCCGTCGCGATCGTGCGATGCCGTCACGTAGCGCACTTGATCTTTGACTTCGGGCAACGCGTTTGCCATCGCGATGCCGATTCCGGCCCACTGCAACATCGGCACGTCGTTGCGCGAATCGCCGATCGCAAGCACGCGGTCGCGCGTGATGCCGAAATCGGCGCACAGCCGCGCGAGCGCCGGCTGTTTGCCGGCTTCGCGGCTGAGCACCGCGCACTCGTGAAAATCGAGCCAATGTTCGTACCGGAAATTGAGCGGCAGATCACCGAACTGCTTCTTCATCACGTCGACCGACTCGGCACCGAGGAAACGAATGAACGTTGGTGCTTCGGTGAGAATCTCGGCAAGCGACGGCGCCTCTCGCCACGTCGGTCCGGTCATATCTTTCATGTAGATATGCTCGCCTTCGAGCCGCCAAAACGTCTCTTCGATGTACACGGCGATGGAGAGTCCCGCCGCCTCGGCGAACTCGATCATGGGTTTGGCATATTGCAGCGGCACGGGAATGTGCAGCAGCGTGCGATTCGCTTGAAAGTCTTTCGTGAGCGCACCGTGCGCGCAGATCACCGGCAAATTCAAATTGAGTTCGCGCGAGATGCGGATCGGCGTATCGACGCCGCGCCCCGTGACGAGCACGACGCGAATGCCTTCGGCAAGACAGGCGGTAATCGCGGCTTTGTTGCGGGCGGAGACGGAGTCATCGTGACCGAGCAGCGTCCCGTCGAGATCGAGGGCAATGAGATCGATTGACATTACTGGCCCTCGGATTCGGCGTCGAGCCGCATCTCCATCGTATGGATATCGACGCGCGGAATCCCCGCTCGAAGTTCGAGGTGCTCGCGTAGCCAGCCGTGGCTCTCCGAGGCGAGCAAGCCCGCGTAGTCGATGCTATCGTCCGCCGAGAGCCGCCGCAGCGCCGTTTGGTGGAAACCGGCGGCCCGGTAGGCAGCGATCGCGCGAAGGTTGTAACCGGCAACGTCCAGTGTAAGCGTTCGAAAGCCGTCGGCGGCAAGCTGACGGCCGAGCTCGACGATCACGCGACGACCGACGCCGCGGCCGATGACGCGCGGATCGCTCGAGAACCCGAGGTCCGCCCTGCCGAAGGTGGGATCGATCTTGCGGACGATCGCGTGGACCGCGAACGTTCCATCGAGGAGCCCCGCATATTGCCGCGTGCGCGGCCGCGCGCTGAGCACGCTCCAGTAGGCGTCGCATTCCGCTTCGGTGAGCGCGGGGACGTTGTAAGCGGTGAACAGCGGGTCGGTATGGCGGCCCCACGCGCGCATAGCCTTGAGGTCTTCCCGGCGCATCGCGCGCACCGCGATCTCCGAGGTCGAGACGATGGCCGTGCTATAATCGCTTTGGTAAATATGTTGCAAGCGATTTCGGCTTTCGCCACCGTTCTCGTCCTCACCGCCGCGACTGCGGCGTCAGCGCAATCCGACCGCTGTACGAAAGACGCGTTCACGATCGAAGGCGCGTCGGTGACGGCAACGATTTGTGTTCCCGCAGGTGCAACCGGGCCCAAGGTTGCCGTGACCGAGACCCTCGTCGGCAGCGCCGGGACGGTGGTCCACACCACGAGGTTCGAGTTGCTGCCCGTCGGCGTATCGCGTACGGTCGATGACATCGTCCTCGAAAAGCTCGGGTCGAAGCGCACGTTGCACGTGACGCTCGCCTATCGCGAGGGCGTTGTCACGCTGGAACACGCGCTTTTGCTCCCCGGCGCCATTCCCGTCAAGTAAAGTCCCGCCCGCGGCGCTCCGGCCGGGCGCAACCTCTTGGCGGAGCGAAGTTTTGTCGCTGTGGTAATGAAGCGCCGCTATATCGCCCACTCCTGCCCCAAAATAACCGAGTGTCGCGACTCGGTTCCTGGGTAGGTAACCCCCCGATGGCATGCACCGCGGTACAAACCGACATGACGGCTCAGGAACGTGGCCGCTACCTCTACGAAAACATCCCCCCGGGGCTCTTCCGAGCCGAAGGGATCGCAGATGGTTCCGTAGCCTGGCGAGTCTCTCCGGAGCCCTTTTCGTTGTCCACGCAGACGGCCGCAGCGATCGAGGGGCTCGGCGCGGATTTGGTCGCGTTTTATAAGGCGCTCAACGCGCTCTACGCGCGCAGCGCGCGCGGCACGGCGCCGGCTTTCATTGCGGAGTATCTCGATCGGGGCAAGCCCGAGAACATCGTCAAGCTCGCGCGGATGAATCGTTTCAAAGCCGATATCCCGCAGGTCATCCGGCCCGATCTCATTCTCACCGACGGCGGCTTCATCGCAAGCGAACTCGACAGCGTGCCCGGCGGCATGGGATTCGTCGCCGCGATGGCCTCGACGTACTGCGCCGTCGGACACGATACGCTCGGCGGCGTCGACGGCATTCCGATGCGCTTCGCCGAAATGCTCGTCGCAACGGCCGGCAAGCCGCAGCCGACGGTCGCCGTCGTCGTCTCGGATGAATCGGCGGATTATCGTGGCGAACTCGGCTGGCTTGCCTCGCGCATCAATACGCTTGGCACCGCGCGCGTTATCGTCTGCGCACCGCCCGACATCGTGTTTACGGAGGAGGCGCTCTTCTTCCGCGGCGCAGACGGCCGCGAAGAAAAGATCGACGTTCTCTACCGCAATTTCGAGCTCTTCGATTTGCTCAATATCCCGAAACAAGATTTGATCTTGTACGCAGCGCGCCACAATCGCGTCAAGATGACGCCGCCGCCCAAGGCCCACCTTGAAGAAAAGCTGGCCTTCGCGTTGCTCCACAATCCGCAACTCGAGGGTCTGTGGAAGACCGAGATGGGCGCCGAGGTCTACGACCGGCTCAAGACGATCTTCCCGCAAACCTGGGTGATCGATCCGCGTCCCCTTCCGCCGCAGGCCGCTATCAGCGGCCTGACGGCAAGCGGCACGCCGGTGCGCGATTGGATGCAGCTTGCGGCCCTTGGGAAGAGCGAACGCGACTACGTCATCAAACCCTCAGGATTTTCGGAACTCGCATGGGGTTCGCGCGGCGTGCGCGTTGCCAACGATCTCACCAAAGAAGCCTGGATTGCGGCGATCGCCGACGCCGTTGCGGCGTACGATCGTACGCCGCACATTTTACAGCGTTTCCATAAGGGACGGCGTGTCGAAGCAACGTGGTTCGACCGCGCCTCAGGCGAACTCAAACCGATGACCGGGCGCGTGCGTCTGACGCCGTACTTCTTCGTCGTCGAAGGCGCCGCCAAACTCGGGGGCGTGCTCGCGACGATTGCACCCGTCGACAAACGCCTCATCCACGGCATGAGCGATGCGATCATGGCACCGTGCGCTGTCGTCGAGGGCGGGTATTAGCGTAGTATCGGGCGGACGGATGATGGTGCGCGGCCGGACCGTGGGCTTCGGCGCGGCGATCCTCACTGCGGTCGCCGTTTTGATCTTCGCACCGCACAGTTTTTCCGGCATCGTGCGCGACATCGCCGCGTACGATGCCGGTGCGATCGTCCTGCTCGTCGCGATCTACTCGCTGACGATGTCGGACGATGCCGAGCATACGCGAATGCGCGCCGGAACCGACGATCCGGGCCGCTACATCGTGTTCTTTGCGATTCTGGTCAGTTGCGTGATCGCAATGGGCTCGGCGCTGCTCGTTCTCCCAAAACCCCACAAGTTCGTGCATGTCTGGGAAACGCAGTTTGTGATGGTCCTCGGGATCATCGCCGTCGGCTGCGCGTGGACGCTCATCCACACCGCGATGTCCTTGCGCTACGCGCGCCTGTTCTACTACGACGACGGCGACGGCACCGGAATCGGCGGCCTCGAATTTCCGAGGACGCCCGAGCCCGACGACTACGATTTCATGTACTTCTCGTTCATCATCGGGATGACGTTCCAGGTCTCCGACGTCATGGTCACCGACTCCGGATTCCGGCGTCACGTGCTGGTCCACAGCGTCATCTCCTTCGCGTTCAATACCGCGATCATCGCGCTCGGCGTGAACATCGTCTCGGGCCTCATCCACTAGGAAGCCCGCCGTCTCGCTAGCTCGGCGTGACGATCTCCGCATTCTTGTGCGATGGATCGATCCGAACCTGAACGCCGATGCCGCGTGCGAAAGCGGCGAGCGGCACGTAGAGCGAGTTGTTGAGGAGAAACGGCGCCCCCGGCACGCGCAGCTTGCGGCCTTGAAAAACCGCGACCTGGCTATTTGCCGTAAAAACGACTGAGTGCCCGCGCACGACGGTGCTGTAGGTCTTGCCTTTGATCGACATCAAACCGCTGAACGTTTTGTTCAACAGAATCATATCCGCGAAGACCACGCCGTTATGATTGAGTGCGACGACGCCACTAGCGGCGACGGGTCGGCCGTCGAGTGTTAGCTTCACCGTCGTATTTGCGGCCAGCGCGGTCGTACCGAGGGCAGAGGCGAGAACCAGCGCGCAAACGATTGAAAAAGGTCTCATGCAGCTCCGAGCATCTCTTTTGTATGCCAGGCAATGTTTTGCGCGCGGTCGCCAACCCGTTCGAGGGAAGCGAGCACGAAGAGCAAGAGCGTCCCAGCCCGCACAAGTTCCGGGTCCCCTTGCATCTCTTCCTGTAATGCCTCGATGCCGCGACGGTAGAGATTATCGACCTCGTCGTCCTGATGGATCACGACGTCCGCCACGGCAACGTCGTTTTCGCGATAGCCGCGCATCGTTTCGGAGAGCATCGTCTCCGCGACGGCGGCGATGCGGCCGATCTCGACGCGCGCGGGGCGGAGCGGGACGTCGATGAGTTTGATGGCGTTCTTCGCGATGTCCACGGCGTAGTCGCCGATGCGCTCGAGGTCGGTGACGATTTGCAGCATCGTCGCGATCGCGCGCAGCTCGCCCGCGACCGGCTGCTGTTTCCAGATCAGCTCGATGCAGCGGGCTTCGATTTTCCGCCGCAGTTCGTCCATCTCATCATCACCCGCGATAACGCGCGCGGCTAGCGCCGAGTCACGCCGCTCGAGAGCCGCGGTCGAGGCGTGGATCGCATCGGTTGCAAGCGCACCGAGCCGGACGACGTCGAGACGCGTGTTCTCGAGCGTCTCGTGGTAAGCCATTCGCATGATTCGTTTATAACACCGATCTTAAGAGTGGGCCTCTCGGCCGGCGGCTCCGGGTCCTTGGAGGGGAGACCGCAGCGACGAACCTAGATTAGACGAAAGACATTATCGTTTTCATAATGATTGGGGGATTCGTGAGTATTGTTGGGTTAGACGCTCTAGAGACCGTCGCCGTCCAAATCGACGGGGCGATCGGCACGATCACGCTCGATCGGCCCAAAGTCCTCAATGCGCTCAATCGTCAGTTGCTCACCGAGCTTGGCGCCGCACTCGCCAAGCTCGAAGAAAACCCGCATATCCGCGCCATCATTCTAACGGGGCGCGGTGAAAAAGCGTTTGCGGCCGGCGCCGATATCAGCGAACTGAGCGCGCTGCCCTCGGCCGTGGAGGGTGCCGCTCAGGCCCGCCTCGGCCAGTCTCTTACGCTGCAGATGGAGCGCATGCGCACGCCGATCGTAGTCGCGGTGAACGGTTTTGCACTCGGCGGCGGGTGTGAAATCGCGATGGGCGGCGATATCCGCATCGCCTCGGAGAACGCGAAATTCGGCCAGCCCGAAGTCAATTTAGGACTAATCCCCGGCTACGGCGGCACGCAGCGAATGGCGCGCCTGCTCGGCCGCGGGGCAGCGATGTATCTCTGCCTTACGGCCGAAATGATCGACGCCGCGGAAGCCCTGCGCCTGGGCCTCGTGCAGAAAGTCGTTCCGCTCGCCGGACTGCTCGCCGAAGCGCAACGCATCGCCGGCCTCATTGCGGCCAAAGCGCCGCTAGCGATCGGCGCGACGAAAGCGGCAATCAACGACGGGCTGGGCTGCGCGTCGATGGGCGAGGGGCTCGCAATCGAAGCCTTGCACTTCGGCACGATGGTCGACACCGAAGATTTTGCCGAGGGCACAAAGGCCTTTCTCGAGAAACGCGCGGCGGTCTTTACGGGCCGCTAAGCGCCAGTTCCCACGCGTTCCAGTAGTCGCGACCCAAGACGTTCGGACGGAAATGGTGAGTGCGTCCGGACAGTGCGTAGGCGCTGCGTTCGAACCCGAGCGGCAACATCGGAAGATCGGCTTGAAGTTGATCTCCCGCGCGCTTGTACCACGTCTGCCGCTGGGCGTCGTCGTAGGTTGCGGCGCCATTGCGTTCGTCGCGGTCGAAGTCTGCGCTGCAATACCCCATCGAATTCCCGCCACCCGGCGGTTTTGCCGCACACCCAAAGAGATACGAGCGGTCGGGATCGAGGCTCGGCGACCACGACGTCAGCGCGAGATCGTACTTGCCGCTCTCTAAGATGCCGCCCGCGTCTTTCGCGCCCCAAAACGTCCCGGGAGCATACGATTTAATCGTTGCGTGAATCCCGGCGCGCGCGAGTTGATCGGCGATCTGCACGGCGGCGGCATCGCTCGAGCGCCACGTGCCGGCGATCGCAAGTTCGACCTGAAGCGCGCGACCGCCAAGCTGCGCGCGCGCGGCCGTCGCATCGGCGCGCGGCAGCGTGTGTCCGCTGCGATAGCGCGCGTCGAGTTGATCCGAGTCGGTCGGCTCTTCGAGACCGCGATACACGGTTTGCGCGATACGCGTGCGATCGATCGCGCGCGCGACTGCCTTGCGTACGCGTGGATCGGCAAACGTCGGTCGCGCAAGGTTGAACTGCACGTAGTCGACGATGTTCGTTGTCGCCGTTGCGATGCGCAGCGCCGGGAACCCGCGCACGACATCGAGTTGTGCGCCCGCCAGATAGGTCGCATCGATCTGTCCCGTTCGCGCGAGCACCAAGCGCGTCTGCGGGGCGGGCACGACCAGCACGCGCACGCGATCGAGCGCTGCGGGACCACGCCAATAATGGGGATTTCGTGCGAAGTCCAAACGTTCGCCGCGCTCCCACCTCGCGAGCCGAAACGGCCCCAGGCCTACGGTCTGCGTATCGAGCGGACTGCGGTCCAGACTCGCAAGCGATCCGAGAACGTGTTTTGGAAGAATTGCAAACGGATCGCTCGCACCCAGGGTAAGGAACGAAGAAACGAACGGCGCCGACGGTTCTTTGAGCGTGACGACGAGCGCGTCGGGGCGCGGCACGTGGACGGCGGCGATGCGGTCGACGGTCGAGCGATCGGGGACGCTGGTACGCGCGTTGCGCAGCGCATCGATCGTGAAGGCAACGTCGCGCGCGTCGAACGGCGCACCGTCCGACCAGCGTCCCGTGCGAATGCGATACGTAATCGTGCGCCCATCGGCCGAGATGCCGCCGTTTGCGCGCGTCGGGATCTCGCGCGCCGCATCGGGTACGAGCGCGCCGCGGTCGTCTACTAAAAACAGATAGCCTTGCGTGAGCGGCGCCAGTTGCCAGCCATAGGGCGTATTGCGGATCGTATTGAGGGAATTCGGATCTTCTTCCACGGCCAGCGTGAATGGCTGCGGCACCTCAGCTGCCTGCGCGGGGGCGATCAGCGAGCTTGCCGCTTTCTTTGCCACATACGTCGAACGCGCGTTCTCCATCGCCGACTCGATCGCCGGATTGAAGCCGATCCACTTCGCCCGCTCGAAGCCTGCGGGATCGACGACGATGAGCGTTGGGAAATTGTCGACGCCAAAAGCGTGGCCGGCGATCTGATCGGGGTCGAAAACGACGTTGTGCATCTCGTGCGCGGCGGCAAACCCGCGCGCGACCGCCGGCGGTTCGCCGACGTCGATCGCGATGACGTCGACGTCCGGGTGCGTTTTTGCATAGTGCTCGACGAGCGGCAGCGAGAGCTTGCACGGCTCACACCACGAAGCCCAGAAGTCTAAGAAAACAAGCCGTCCCTGGTGGGTCTCGAGTGAGAAATCGGGTCCGCTTAGGGCGCTCAAATGCACTTGCGGTGCGCGAACGGCGTTCGACCCGGCGAGCAGCCGCGGTGCGATCACAAACTTGAACACCGCAAACGCAATCACGAGGACCGCTACCCCATCGAGGATCCGTCCCGTCCAGCGTTTTGCCGGTCGAACGGGAGCAATCGGCGGGGGTTCGGGTGTCTCCATAGCAGCACTCACGTTTTGCCGAAGGGAAAGAACACCCCTCGGCGCGCATAGGAGCCCTCGATGCCCAACCTTCGTGCGCCCGCCATGACGATCGATGCTCGCGCATTGCCCGCACTCAATCGCAGTTCGCATATCTTCGAGGCCTTCGACAAACTCGCCGTCGGAGGGATCCTCGAACTAACGGAAGAGACCGACCCGCGCGCATTGCGCAACGAGTTCGGCCAATCGCGCCCGGGGAAATTCTCGTGGGACGCGCGCAACCTCGGCAACGGCCGCTGGACGATTCGCCTCGAGCGCATCGACGAGCGCGCCGACACGAACACGTTTCTTTCGCACGCACCGCCCTTCGCAAGCGCGAAAGCAGCGACGATCGCCGAACTCTCGGGCTTGGCGACCGAACGATCCTATCGCTCAGGCGATACGATCTTCGATGAGGGCGAGCAGTGGCCGTATATTGCGTTCGTGCGCAGCGGCAAAGTCGTCTATACCTTACTCTCGCCCGATGGCAAAACGCACTCGCTCGGCGAGCGCCTCACGCACGATCCGCTGAACGAATCGGGGACGTTCGATGGCGGCGGCGCAACGACGCGTGCCGAAGCACTGACCGATTGCGTGCTCGTGCTCGTGCCCTCCGAAGCCGTCGTGCACGCCGTGCGCAACGACGCAGAGCTGGGTCTTGGTTTTCTCGCTGCCGCCTCGCAGGCGCGCCGTCGCTCGATCGACACGATCGCCGATCTTGCATTCGCACACGTCTTGCAGCGTGTGGCAAAATTCCTGATCTCCTATGCACCCGCGACGACGGGCATGGCACCCGGTTTACCCGGCGTCGAAAACCTCTCGCAGGCACAGATCGCCGCCGCCGCCGGAACGGTCCGCGACATGGCCGCGCGCGCATTGCTGCGCTTGAAGAATGCAGCTGCGGTCGAGCTCGATCGCGGCCGCGTACGCGCCCTCGATCGAGCTCGCCTCGAAGCATTCGCCCACGGCGTGCAAGCGCCGCCCGTTTAACGCTTCTCTAGCCGGGCAGTGCGCGTAGGGCATCGGCGAACGTGTCGACGGGCACGACGCGAACGTCCCTTTCATCTTTGATTTCGGCGTAGTTTTCGCGCGGGACGAGAAAGACACTGGCTCCGGCGCGTTTTGCCGCGATGAGCTTTTGGCGCGTGCCGTCGATCGGACCGACGGTCCCATCGAAGCCGATGGTTCCCGTACCCGCGATCTTCCGTTCGGGACTAGGCGCCGCCGGGCGGAGCGTACGATAGATTTCGAGTGCGAACATCAGGCCAGCCGACGGGCCACCGATTTCGCCGATTCCGTACCGCACTGGGACCGCGAGATTTGCGGGCTGCGGAACCGTCTGGGTGCGAATCCCCAGTCGCGGTTGACGATCGAACGCGACGACGGGGATGAACGCTTCACGGGGCTGGGCAAGGCGTTCGTAGTCGATGCGCAGCTCGTCGCCGACCTTATGCGCACCAACGCGCGTGCGCAATTCGACGCTCGTCCGAATCTGAGCGCCGTCGATGGCGGTGATGACGTCGCCGGAGCGTAAAACGCCGACCGCTTTCGATGCCGGATCGACCGACAGCACGGTCGTGCGCTGGGCGGGAATCGGAACGTGGTAGCCCGCCGCGCGTTCCGCAACGACGGCCGCCGCTTCTTGACTCGTCTCCATTTCAATCGTCGAGACGGTGTCGAGATCGCGCGTACCCGAGGGCGCGATCGCGAGCGCCGGCTGCAATTTCACCCCCGGCAGCAGCAGGAGCGCAAGACGAATCGGCGAGGCCCGCTGGAGCGTAACATCGGTCAGGTAAAAACGGTCCGTCGGCGGCCGGTGGTGCGCGACGGAGACCGTGTGGGTGAGGTCGACGGCCGTGCCGGGCGCCACGAGGTAATACGGGAGCGGGATCGCGCCGAGGGCGACGACGATCGCCGCCACGACAAACCAGCGCGTGAGAACGCTCACAACGAGTGGACGGCCACCGATTCGAGTTCCGCCGTCTCGCGCAGGGCCGCGCTCTCGTCTTGCGCGTCGAACGCAACGCGTTTCGCTTTGGCGGCTGCATCGGCGAGGGGCTGCGTGGCCGGTGCTGCCCGCGCGGCGCGTAGTCCCGCGAGGGATTCGATCCCCTTCTTCACCGAGCCGAGCGCCGTCGAAAGACGACCGTCGAGATCGGTCAGGACTTGCGCGGCGTAGGCGTCGGCGCCGTGGCGCACTTTCTGCGCCTTTTCTTCGGCTTCGCGCATGATGATTTCGGCCGTGAGACGCGCTTGGCGTACGATTTCTTGCTGGTCGATCAGCTGCGCGTGCGCATCGCTTGCCTCACTAACGATCGCTTGCGCTTTTTCTTGTGCTTCGCGCAGCACGCGGTCTTTGTTGTTGGAGATGATCTTCGCGCGACCCACTTCTTCGGGCAGCGTCGACCGCATCTTCTCGATGAACTCCATCAGCCGTTCTTCAGAAAGCACGCGGTATTTGAGCGGGAGAACGGTCCCGTCTTTGACGTACGCTTCGAGCTTGTCGATCACGCGATAGATGGACATACGAGTACCTCCGTTGGTTTGAGCTAAGGACGTAGCGTGGCGCGTTTATCGCGCATGAAACGCCTGACGGCGGGCGGGACGTACGATTCGATGTCGCCGCCGAGTAAATACACTTCTTTGAGCATGCTCGAACTCACGAACAGAAAGCGCGGGTCCGACATGAGGAACATCGTATCGACGCTCGAGAGCGAGCGGTTCATCAGCGCGGTCGAGAGTTCGGTTTCAAAATCCGAGACCACGCGCAGGCCTTTGACGATAACGTTGGCGTCTTTGCTCTTCACGTATTCGGCGAGCAGGCCGCGAAAATCTTCGACATCGACGTGCGGCAAGTGGGCGACGATCTCAGCGAGCATCGCCTTGCGTTCGGCAAGCGTGAACATCGGCTCGCGCTTTTGCGGATTGACGACGACCGCGACGGTGAGTCGGTCGAAGACGGCGGCGGCGCGCTCGATGACGTCGAGGTGGCCCATCGTCGGCGGATCGAACGACCCGGGATAGATGGCGTGGACGCCGCTACGACCCGCGCCGTTCGCGCTCATGCCGCCGCCTTCGCACGCATGAATGCGAGCGCGACCGCGCCGTAACGCTCGGTGCGTACGACCTCGAATTGCGGATCGGTCGGCGCGGGGACGCGCGCGGAATGTTCGTAGATGATGAGCGACTGGGGATCGATCGTGCCGCGCGCGCGGAGCGCGCGCAAGGCCGCCTGCGGATACGCATCCGCATATGGCGGATCGGCGAACACGATATCGTACCGTCCCGCGAGGCGTGCCACGGCACGTTCGAGCGGCGCGATGAGGACAGTCGCCCGATCGCTCACGCCAAGATCGCTTGCGGCAAGTTTGATCGCTTGCGCCGTCGGTGCATCCGCTTCGACGAAGGTCACTTCGCGCGCGCCGCGCGATAGCGACTCAAAACCAAGCGCGCCCGTCCCGGCGTACGCGTCGAGCACGCGCGCATCGTCGACATTCGTACCGAGGATCGAGAAGAGCGCTTCTTTGACCCGCGCCGGGGTCGGTCGAACGGCCCGTCCCCGCGGTGTGGGGACGCGGCGACTACGCAAGGTGCCGCCGGTCAATTTGAGACTCGCCATTCGATCTATCGCAAATTCTCCGCGGCGGTCTCGCTCCCTGGAATCAGCTCGAGAAAGTCGGGAAGGCGTTCGATCCGCGCTTCGGGCAGCGAAACGCCGGGAGGCCACGGATGGCCTTCCCAATCGAACCAGACGCCATGCATCCCCGCATCGCGCGCACCCACGACGTCGACCGTCGGTGTGTCGCCGATATACCAACATGCCGCGAGCGGTGCGTTCAAGGCGCGCGCCAAGAGATCGAAGGCCCGCCCGTCCGGTTTTGCACGACCGATCGTAGCGCTCACGAGAATCGAACCCGAATAGCCGATCTTGGCGAGCTTGGCTTCTTGCAACGGACTCCAGCCGTTGGTCAACACCGCGACGGGAATGCCGCGCTCCGCGAGCGACCGCAAGAGTTCGCGCGCACCGGGAAGCGGTTCGACGAGCCGGTCCACGAGCGCGAGTGCATGCTCGCGCCAGCGCACCTCGATATTCCCGTCCGCATTTACCAGACCGTGCGCGGCGAAAAACGCCGGCAGCGATCGGGCAAGCGGTGTCGTGCCTTCGCGGAAATCGTGCAAGAGCGACTCGATCGCGGGTTTGACCGCGTCGTCATCGAGGTGAAGGCCGAGGTCCGCTGCAAGGGCCAGCACCGCTTTGCACTCCAGACCGTTGTCGATTCCAAGCGTATGGTCGAAATCAAAACCGACCGAGATCATGACGTCACGAGAATCGCGCGCGCGGTTGCGACGGAGTCGACGAGTTCGAGCAGATGCCGGTTCTCGTCTTCCTGCAGTTCGGGATCGCGACTGAGGATCGCATCGGCTTCCGCTTTTGCTTTCATGTAGAGTTCGAAATCCTGGACGATATTGCCGACCGTGCTTCCGGCAACCCCAGCCTGCGCCGTTCCAGCGAATTCCCCTTCGCGACGAATCCGCAAATCTTCTTCGGCGATCTTAAATCCGTCGGTCGTCTCCGCCAAAATCGAGAGCCGCTCGACTTCACCAACGTCGTCGGGTGCGACGAGAATGCAAAACGAACGCTCGACACCGCGACCGACGCGGCCGCGCAATTGGTGTAGTTGTGCGAGACCGTATCGGTTCGCATCGAGGATCACCATCACCGACGCGTTGGGAACGTCGACGCCAACCTCGACGACCGTCGTCGCGACGAGCACGTCGGCGTCGCCCGCCGTAAACGCACCCATCACGCGATCTTTTTCGCGCGTGGGCATCTTCCCGTGCAGCACTTCGACGCGCAGATCGGGGAACACACGCGTGCGGATGTGTTCTGCCTCTTTGAGCGCCGAGGTGAGCGCGGATTCGCTCTCTTCGATTGCAGGTGCGACGACGTAGGCTTGGCGCCCAAGTTCGATATTTTTGCGCACGAACGCGTAGGCTTGGGCTTTCCGGCTCTCGCGAAGCACGTACGTTTCGATCGGCGTGCGGCCCGGCGGCAATTCGTCGATGATCGAAAGGTCGAGATCGGCGTATTTCGTCTGCGCGAGCGTGCGCGGAATCGGGGTTGCCGTCATGTAGAGCGTATGCGGTGCCTCACTCTTACCGCGCAGTCGCGCACGCTGGGCGACGCCGAAGCGGTGCTGCTCGTCGATGATTGCCAGCCCCATCTTTTTGAAGGTGACGGACTCCGTAAGCAACGCGTGCGTGCCGACGGCGAGCATCGCCTCACCGCTTGCGATGCGGTCTTCTGCGCGCCGCCGCTCGCGCGCACCCATACTCCCGAAGACCGCTTCGACGGTGATTCCAAAGGGCAAGAGCAGCGGCGCGAGTTTCTTTGCGTGCTGTGATGCGAGAATCTCGGTCGGCGCCATAAGCGCCGTCTGCACGCCGTGACGCGCCGCGAGCACGACGGCAGCCGCGGCGACGAGTGTTTTACCGCTGCCGACGTCGCCCTGCAAGAGCCGGTTCATCGGCGCGGTGCGCGCCATGTCGGCCCAAATCTGTTCGATGACGCTCTTCTGCGCGCCGGTCGGCGCGAACGGCAGTTCCGCTGCGAACGTCTGCCACAAATCGGGCGGCGCGGTAAGTGCGTCGGCGCCGCCGGCGGCTGCGCGGCGCGCGCGTTTGATCGCCGCGGCGAGCGCGATGCCGAAAAATTCCTCGAACACGATCCGGCGGCGGCCGCGTGCGACACTCTCGGGCTCGCGGGGCGCGTGGACCGAGCGCCACGCCTCCGCAAGCGGCGGGAAATCGAAGCGCTTGACGATTACCTTAGGCAGCACGTCCCGGCGACGCTCGATAAGTGCGTCGAGGTTCTTCGTGAGGATCGTGCGGATCTGGCGCGACGGCAAGTCTTTGGTCGCGCCGTACACGGGCACGATCTCGCCGACGTACGGCTCATCGTCGCGCAACAACTTGTGCGTCATCACGTTGAGGGAAGTCAGCAGTCCCTTGCGCGCGACGCGACCGGTCGCGAAGACGCGTTCGCCGCCCGAGAGTTTGCCGAAGAGATGGCGGCGGCCGAACCAGTTCGCGGTAATCGAGCCCGACTCGTCGACGAGCTCGGCGGAGACGAGCGGGAATTTTCCTTGCCGTTCGCGCACGCGAGCGAGGTGACCCACGACCACCGCGTCGCCCTCATCGAGCGCGTGAAGGCTCGCGATCGGCATCGGCGTGCGCCAGTCTTTGTACGCTCGCGGGATGTAACTGAGCAGATCGTCGGGCGTATGTAAATCGAGCTCCGCGAATTTCTTCGCAAGCTCGGGGCCGACACCGGCAAGCGCCGTTAACCCGCCGCTGAGGCTCTTCGTGCTAATTCGGCTCCAACGGTATCGAGCGAGATGCCGCGCGACTCCATCATCACGAGCAGATGGTAGAGCAAGTCCGAGGTTTCCCAAACGAGTTCGTTCACGTCGTCGTTTTTTGCAGCGATGACGACCTCGGTTGCCTCTTCACCGATTTTTTTACCGATGCGATCGACGCCGCCGGCGAGCAGTTTTGCGGTGTAGCTCGACTCGGGACTCGCGTCGCGACGTGCATGAATCGTCGCCGCCAGGCGTTCCATCGCAACGGGAAAACGCGGCAGGGTTGCGGCGGCACCTGCGACCAGCCCGACCGGTGTCGAGAAACACGAACGAGCGCCGGTATGGCACGCGGGACCGTTCGCAACGACGCGGTAAATCACCGCGTCGTTATCGCAGTCGGTCGCAATCGACACGACTTGCTGGGTGTGACCGGAGGTCTCGCCTTTGTTCCAGAGCGCTCTGCGCGAGCGCGAATATAACCAGGTGGATTTCGTCGCACGCGTCTTATCAAGCGCTTCGGCATTGGCATAGGCGAGGGTGAGCACGTCGCCCGAGGCATCGTCGAGGATGATCACCGGCACCAGGCCGTCGGGACCGAACGCGATGGGTTGGTTCATACCACCGTCGTTACGGCGGGACGAATCGCGATTCCGCGTTCGCGCAGCGCTTCTTTGAGCGTTTCGATGCGCAGTTCGCCGAAGTGAAAGAGCGAAGCGGCTAGGGCCGCATCGGCATCGGCGATCAGAAACGCATCGGCAAAATCCGCGATCGTCCCCGCTCCGCCCGATGCGATGATCGGCAGATCGACTGCGTCGCGAATCGCACGCAGCATCGGCAAATCGAAGCCGGATTTCGTGCCGTCGCGATCGATGCTCGTCACGAGCAGCTCGCCCGCGCCCAACTGCTGGACTTCACGCGCCCACGCGACGGCATCAAGGCCGGTCGGCGTGCAGCCGCCGTCGATGACAACTTCGTAGCCATCGCTCGAGGCGCGTGCGTCGATCGCAACGACGACACATTGACTGCCAACAACCTGCGCGGCCGCGCGCACCAACTCCGGATCGCGAACGGCCGCGCTATTCAAACTGACTTTATCGCACCCCGCGCGCAGCAGATCGCTGAGGTCGCTCACGCGCCGCACACCGCCGCCGACGGCGAAAGGAATCGTCAGTTCGGCGGCCACCGCTTCGATCACGGCAAGCGTCGCTTGGCGGCCTTCGACGGTCGCCGTGATGTCCAGGAACACCAGTTCGTCAGCGCCTTCGGCCTCGTAGCGCCGCGCGAGTTCGACCGGATCGCCCGCGTCCGCGAGGTCGACGAATTTGACCCCTTTGACGACCCGGCCATCCTTGATATCGAGGCACGGAATGATTCGGCGTGCAAGCATCGGGTGGTCTTCGCTCTTGACGGCGTATGCGACTCCCCTTATATGGGCAGTCGCGCGAGGTTCGCCGCGACGGGCGCAAGTTTGATCGCGATAATCGCAAGGTCATCGCCGATCGTTCCGCCGGAGCGCTGGCGGATTTCGGCAACGAGCGCATCGCAGATGCCCTGCGGATCGTCGCTGGCTTGGGCAAAGAGATCGCGGACACCGTCTTCCCCGAGTAAGTCCCCAGCCGCATCGCGCGACTCGGTCAGACCGTCGGTGGCAAGCAGGATCGTCTCGTTCTCCGCCAGGCTTACGGTATTGGCCGTATAGAGCTCGTTTGGCCCGATGCCGACGATCGGCCCGGTGACATCGAGTGAATCGATGCGATCGGCGCGTCGGATGAACGCGGCGCTATGGCCCGCAGAGGCGTAGCGCAGCGTCATCGCACGCGTATCGAGCAAGCCCAAGAACAACACGACGAAGGTGGACGGATTGGTGATCGTCTCGGCAAAGAGCCGGTTGAATCGGGTAAGAATCACCGCTGGGTCGTCGCCGTCGGTTGCCAGCGTCCGCAGCGCGTACTGGACGAAGGCGCCGTCGACGGCGGCATCGATGCCTTTGCCGCTGACGTCCGCAATGAGGATGTAGCCGCGATCCGCATCGAGTCGCCACGTATCGAGCAGATCGCCGCCGATGAGCGCTTCGCGCGTTGCAGAGATATATGTCGTGCCGATTTCCGTGCGGTCGAGAGACGTTGCCTCGGCGCGCAGCGCACGCTGGAGCGTCGTAACGATCGCGTGTTCCCGATCGAGCGCGGCGACGGTGGAGGCGCGTGAGATCGCAAGCGTGAGCGCCCAAATCGCAAAGAGCGTGATGAGCGCAGCGCTGATCGCTACCGTGGTATTGATCCGGCGCTTGAGGACGATTTGCACGCGTTCGTTTTCGACTTTGAGCCGCGTACGTAGCGCCGAGACGTCCGCGGTAAAACGGTCGATCTCAAGCTTACTCTCGGTGAGGCGACGGCGCACACCAAAGGGGTCGCCCTTACTAGGCGCAGAGCGCGCGGCGATTTCCCAGCGCTCGTGGGCGGTGCGGATGTCGTCGACGAGATTCGCTGCATCGTCGATTTTGGCGCCGCTGAGGCCGCGCGAGAGCGACGCGAGCGCCGCCAGCGTCGGATCGTAAACCACCGGGGCAGGCTCGTAGGTGCTCACCGGAGCCCCGCCCGCGCGGACCGAGGACTCTTCGTCGAGCTGGGCGCGCAGGAGCGACTCGAGGTCCGCTTGGGCATTCGTAATGCGGACCTCTGCGGTCGCGGCGGCATCCAGCTGTCGGACGGCGACGATCGGCCCGCCGATTGCGACGGCGAGAAAGACGCCGATCAGCAGAAAAATTGGAGGCGACACCCAGATTCGAACTGGGGGTGGAGCTTTTGCAGAGCTCTGCCTTACCACTTGGCTATGTCGCCGAGAAAGAACGCCGTTGGGTAAGCTCGACGTCCGATTGGAGCGGGTGGCGGGAATCGAACCCGCGCGTCAACCTTGGGAAGGTCGCAGGCTACCATTACATCACACCCGCCCGACTGCATTGGTTGCAGCGGAGCGACAGAGCGCGTTCCGTGGTCGTTTGGGGCGGTCCTGCCGTTATGCATGCGTCGGGGTGGCTTCGACGAGCGCGACGCGAATCACCGCGCGCCCATCAAATTCTCACATCAGAGTTAGGGCCCGGTTGCCAACGTTTCGCAGCGGTCGCTCGTTTTTCTGGGTAGAGGTCGAATCGTTGACGACCATTCCGGAGGAATCATGAAACGCACCATCGCGACGCTGGCAGCCCTGGCACTGTGCCTCGGGGCGGCCGTCCCGGCCCTCGCCGACCCGCAAGAAGACCAGATCGGTCAGCAAGTCTATCAAGAACTGGCGCAAAAGGGCGAGATCATCCGGCAATCGCCGTATTACTCGACGCTCAATCCGATCGCAACGCAAATCAAGCGCGTCACCGACCGGCAGTACGACCGGCCGTTCACGTTCATTCTCGTGCACGAGAAATCGCCGAACGCCTTTGCCGTTCCGGGCGGCAACGTGTACGTGACCGATTCGCTAATGACATTCGTGAAGAACCGTGAAGAACTCGCAGGCGTGCTGTGTCACGAAACCTCGCACACGATCCATCACGACGTCGTGCACAACATGAAGAAAGATCAGAACCTCGCGATCGGCGCGACGATCCTCTCTGTCCTGCTCGGCGGACAGAAAAACGGTTATGTGAACGGCGGGATCAACGTGCTTGCCGGCCTCAAGGCGAACGACTACTCGCGCGAAGTCGAGACCGCAGCCGACCTCAAAGGCGCCGAAACGTGCGCGCAGGCCGGGTCTAATCCATGGGGCATGGTCTGGCTCTTCCAGCAATTCGAGAAAGCGGGTAGCGGCGCGTCAATGGAGATGCTCTCCGACCATCCGACCGACGACCATCGCATCGAAGATCTCCAGGCTCGATTCCACAACAACCCGAGCTTATACGGCCACTTTAATTCCGATATCGGCTCGGCGACACCGCTCCATCTTGCCAGCGCACTCTCAGTATCGAAAGCGCGCGTCGCTCTCCGGTAGGACCTCCGTTCGATTGACGAAAAGGCCCGGTGATCCCGGGCTTTTTTTTGTTGTCTTGCTAAGGAGTGCGCTACGAGCATCCAGTCATCGCTCATCCGTTTTGGGGCCGCGGTTTCTGCCGCCGCGCTACTCGCATTTGCCGGCACGAGCGCAACGCGCGCGACCGGCATTCCGGGTCCGCTCGCCGCATCCGCTTTCGATACCGCCAACCTCGACGTGAGGTGTCCGGCGTGCAAAGATTTCTTCCAGTACGCAACCGGCGGATGGCGCGCCAAAAACCCCATCCCACCCGAGTATTCCTCGTGGGGCCGGTTCTCGACGACGTACGAAGCAAACCAGGCCGTCCTCCACGGTATTCTCGAGAGCGCAGCGGTCGACACGGTCGCTGCGCCGGGATCGACGACGCAGAAAATCGGCACGTTCTACAAGACGTGCATGAATACGGAGGCGATCGAGAAGCATGGGCTGAGCGGCATCACCGAACCGCTCGCGGCGATCGACCGCATCCAGACGCGCGCCGCCGTGCAGCGCACGATCGAACGCCTGCAGCCGCTGGGCGTCAGCGCCGTCTTCGCTTTCAGTTCCGCACAAGATGCAAAGAACAGCACGCGCGTCATCGGCGAGATCGATCAAGGCGGCCTCGGCCTTCCCGACCGCGATTACTACACCAAAACCGATGCGGGAAGCGTCAAGCTGCGCGCACAGTATGCCGCGCACGTCACCAAGATTCTTCATCTCTCGGGCCAAAGCATCGCGCAAAGCACCGCCGATGCCCGAGCGATTCTCGCATTCGAGACCAATCTTGCGCGCGCGCAACTGACCAACGTGCAATTGCGCGATCCGAACGCCAGCTACCATCTCTCGACGGTCGCAGCGATGCGCCGCGTGGCCCCCGAGCTGAACTGGCCTGAATACTTCTCCGCCGTCGGCGCACCGAAAATGGCGCAACTCAACATCGCCGAGCCGGCGTACCTGGGGACGGTGAGTGCGCTGCTCGCGGACGAACCGCTCGCCGTCTGGCGCGCGTATCTGCGCTTCCACACGGTCGATGCATACGCGTCCTCGCTACCCAAAGCGTTTGCCGATGAGAACTTCGATTTCAACGAACGCGTCCTGCAAGGGACGAAAAAACAACGCCCGCGCTGGAAGCGCTGCACAGCTGCGACCGATGCGTATTTGGGTGAAGCGCTCGGACAAGTTTACGTTGCCAAAGCCTTTCCGCCCGCGGCAAACAAACGCGCGCACGAGCTAGTCGAGAATCTGCAGGCGACGCTCAACAACGACATCAGCACGCTTGCCTGGATGTCGCCCGCAACGAAAACATACGCTCAGAAAAAACTTGCCGCTTACGCGAAGAAAATAGGCTATCCGAAAAAATGGATCGACTACTCGACCTATCACGTCGGGGACGATTCGTACGCTGCCAACACCGAACGCGGCCGCGCCTTCGGCTGGAAGCGCGATCTTGCAAAGATCGGACGTCCGCTCGACCGGGGCGCGTTCGGCATGAGCCCGCCGACCGTGAACGCCTACTATAATCCGCAGCTCAACGAGATCGTGTTCCCGGCCGGTATTCTTCAGCCGCCGTTCTTCAACGAGAACGCCGATGATGCAATCAATTACGGCGCGATTGGTGCTGTCATCGGGCACGAGATGAGCCACGGTTTCGACGATCAAGGCCGCCAGTACGACGCAGTCGGCAACCTGACCGACTGGTGGACCAAGAGCGACGCGGTCAAGTTCGCAGCGCGTGCGAACTGCATCGTGAAACAAGCCGGCAACTACGCCGTCTTACCGGGCCTACACGAAAACGGAAAACTCGTTCAGGGCGAGGCGATCGCCGACCTCGGCGGTCTCACGATCGCCTACAAGGCCTACGAACGCTCCCTTAAAGGCAAGCCGCACCCTGCCCCCATCGACGGCCTCACAGCCGAACAGCGTTTCTTCATCGGCTGGGCGCAAGTCTGGGCCGAAACCGACCGCCCCGAAAACACGAAGTTACTCGTAAACACCGATCCCCATCCGGCGCCCTCGTTCCGCGTCAACGCGACCGTTTCGAACATGCCGGAATTTGCCAAAGCGTTCTCGTGTGATGCGAAGACCGCGATGGTTCGCCCCGCCTCGCAACGCTGCGAGATCTGGTAAGGAGCACCCGTGCGATTCAGTCTTCCTCTCCGTTCCATCGGTGTGGCAGCGCTAAGCGCCCTAGCCTTCACCGCCGTGTATCGCGGCCCGCTGCCGGTCGGCGCATCTCCCGGGGCGTCTGCCGCGACGGCCGGGATCACGAAAGCCAACTTCGATCCGACGTGTAAGGCGTGCGATGATTTCTATCAGTTTGCCAACGGCGGCTGGATCGCAAGTCACGAAATTCCCGCGAAATACGGCGCGTACGGCTCGCTCACCGCGATGTCCGAGCGCAATCGCGATGTCGTCCACGAAACGCTCGAAGCCGCCGCGAAAAATACGACCGCCGCGGCCGGGACGAACGAGCAGAAAGTCGGCGCGTTTTACCGCTCCTGCATGAACGAACCCGCAGTCGAAGCCGCCGGCATCACGCCGCTACAACCGGAACTCGCGAAGATCGATGCGATCGCGGATGTGAACGCCCTGATACTCGAGTCGGCACACCTGCGCACGGTCGGCGTCGGCACGCTCTTCAATTCAGGCTCGACGCAAGACGACAAAGACTCGAGCAAACAGATCGCGGAAGTTAGCCAAGGCGGCCTCAGCCTCAACCGTGATTACTACACGGGCGACGATGACAAATCCAAAGACATCCGCGCGAAGTACGTCACATATATCACGACGCAGTTCACGAACCTCGGCGACGATCCGGTGACGGCCGCAACCGAAGCGCAAAGCGTGTTGGCAACCGAAACCGCGATCGCGCAATACACGCTACGACGCGTCGAGTTGCGCGATCCCGCGCTCAGCTATCATCCCATGCCGCTTGCGGATTTGCAGGCGATGGCACCGGCCATCGACTTCAAGGCGTACTTCGCCGCTGAAGGCGCACCGACGTTCGCCTCGCTCAACAACGCGCACCCGAACTTCATCAAGGGGCTGAACGCGCAACTCGCTTCCGAGTCGATTGCCGACTGGAAAGCGTACATGCGATTCAAACTCATCGATACCTATACCGGCTCGCTGCCGAAGAAATTCGTAGATGCGAACTTCGCCTTCCGCGGCGTCGAGCTCGGCGGCGCAAAAGAGCAGCAGCCGCGTTGGGAACGCTGCGTTGCGGCAACGGACCGCGTACTCGGCGAAGCGCTAGGCCAGGCCTATGTCGCACGCAATTTCTCGCCAGGCGCGAAAGCCAAGGCGCTCGCGCTCGTGAATAACTTGCAAACGACGCTCGCCGCCGACATCAAGACGCTGCCGTGGATGAGTTCGCCGACGCAAGTCTACGCGGAAAAGAAACTCACCGCGTTCACCAAGAAAATCGGCTACCCAGACACGTGGAAGTCGTATGCGAAGCTCACCATCACCGACGCGCCCTTCGCCACGAATGCCTTGGCTGCCAGCACGTTCTTCTGGAACGACGACGTCACACGCATCGGCAAACCCGTCGACCGCGCCGAATGGGGTATGACGCCGCCGACGGTCAATGCGTACTATAATCCCGCCAACAACGAAATCGTCTTTCCCGCCGGTATTCTCCAGACGCCGTTCTTCAGCGAGAAGAACGACGACGCGCTCAACTACGGCGCCGCGGGCGCGGTGATCGGTCACGAAATGACGCACGGCTTTGACGATCAGGGCCGGCAGTACGACGCGACCGGCAACCGTATCGAGTGGTGGACGGCTGCGGATACCAAGAACTTCGATGCACGCAAGGACTGCATCGTAAGCGAGTACGACGCGTTTGGCACCGCGCCCGACGCCCACGAAGACGGCAAGCTCGTCACGGGTGAGGCGATCGCGGATCTCGGCGGCTTGACGATCGCCTACAAAGCCTTCCAAAAGACACCCGAGTACAAATCGCACAAGATGATCGATGGCTATACGCCAGAGCAACGCTTCTTCATCGCCTTCGCGACCGTCTGGCAGCAAAAGGCGACCGACAAGGCCGAGCGCGCGCAGATGAAAACCAACGAACATCCGCTCAATAAGTTCCGCGTGATCGGCACGCTGGTAAACATGCCCGAATTCGCTGCGGCTTTCAAATGCTCTGCGACCGACAAGATGGTAAAAAAAGACCGCTGTCAGATCTGGTAGCTGCGACCTCGTAGTCAAAAAGGCGTGCTCGGCTCGGGAGCGCGCTTTTTTTGTCTCGATTCGCGCAACTTGACCCCGACTTGCGCGGTCATCGACGAGCGTGAGATCGAACTCAAGAAAATTGCCGTCCAACTGACGGCAGCGATGCTCGACAATCACAACGGTGACTGGGACGACACGGAGACGGCGGCGGCGTTCCGCGTCATCTACGACGCGATCAAGAACGCGTAGCCGCAGGCGCAACGTTTGTCGGAATGGGAGCGCTGCCCGGCGTGCGAAACGAACACGATGCATTTAAAGCGCACGCAGACGCACGGCGTTTGGGATCATTCCATCACGCCGGTGATTCGCATCGCGCCCGGCGATACGATCGAAGTCGAACTCGAAAACGCCTCAGGCGGACAACTCGCCGCCGACTCGCGCGCAAGCGCGCTTGCGACACTCGACTTCGGCCGAATCAATCCCGTCACCGGGCCGATTTATGTCGATGGAGCGAGGCCCGGCGACGCGCTCGTCATCGAGATTCTCTCGCTCGACGTCGACGCATGGGGCTGGACGGCGAACATTCCCGGCTTTGGATTACTCGCGGATCGCTTCACCGAACCGGCCCTGCGCGTCTCGCGGATCGCGGACGGCACGATCGCGTTGTTCACGGGGATGAAGCTGCCGAGTGTGCCGATGATCGGAACGATCGGCGTCGCACCCGCCGAAGCCGGGGCGTTCTCCGTCGTTCCGCCTACGAAATATGGCGGCAACATGGACATCCGCCACGTCGGCGCAGGCGCCACGCTGTACCTTCCGGTCGCCGTCGATGGCGCGTTGCTTTCGCTTGGCGACGGACACGCCGCACAAGGCGACGGCGAAGTCTGCGGTACCGCGATCGAAACGACGAGCGTCGCGACGCTCCGCATCTCGATCGACCGCAACCGCTGCTTACCGGCGCCGATGGTGCTCACCGATCCGCGCTCCCAGCGCACCGGTCGCGCGTTTGCGACAACCGGCATCGGTCCCGACCTTCACGCGGCCGCGCGTGATGCCACGAGCGCCATGATCGCGGAGATCGTGCGCCGCACGTCGCTCTCGGAGATCGACGCGTATCTGCTCGCCAGCGTTGCGGGTGATTTGAAGATTAGTGAAATCGTCGACGTCCCGAACTGGGTCGTCTCACTCCACATCGACGCGGCGTTGCTCGCGTGAACGAACCCCCGCTACGCCGGGCACTGGGCGTTTTTGAAACCGCGGGTATCTCCGTTGCGATGATGGCTCCGACTGCAGCGATGGCGCTCAACGGGGCCCTCGCCGCACAATACGCGGGCCCCGCAGTGCCGTTATCGTTCGTCCTCGCGTTTGCGATCGTCGGGTGCGTTGCGTTTGCGTTCATCACGTTTGCGCGCGCGTATGCGAGCCCGGCCTCCGTCGGCGAATTTAACGCGCGCGGACTTGGCCCGCTCGCCGGCCGTCTCTCGGGTTGGACGCTCTTGCTCGCGTACTTCTTGTTCACCGCAGGATCGGCAGCGGAATTCGGCGCGTTCGCCTCATCCGCATTCGCGCTTGTCGGCTGGGTCTGGCTGCCGCTTGCGCTCTCATGCCTTGCCGTTTGCGCGTACGTCGGCACACGTCCGGCACGAACGTCATCACGTGCGATGCTCGCGATCGAAGGCATCTCGGTTGCCGCCATCGTCGTCCTCTCGATCCTCATTCTCGCGCGCGGCGGCGCTCACGGCGCTTCTTTCGCCGCCTTTACCATCGATCCGACGGCGAGCAATCTCAAAGGACTGGGACTCGCCACCGTCTTTTCGCTCCTCTCGTTTGCCGGCTTCGAAGGCGCCGCGGTGTTAGGTGCGGAGTCGCTCAACCCGACGCGCACGATCCCGCGCGCAATTATCGGCAGCGTCGTTCTTGCCGGTCTGCTTTACGTTTTCGTCGCGTTCGCGCAGTCGATAGGGTTCGGCTTGGATGCAAAGGGCGTCGCGTCGTTCGCCGCATCCGGATCGCCGCTCGGCGACCTTGCGACGCGCTACACGAGCGGCACGGTGTCCTCGCTTGTGATGATCGGTGCGGCGATTTCCGCCTTTGCAGCAACCCTCGGATCGGCGACCGCCGCGGCGCGTCTGCTCTACGCTTTCGCCCAAGACGGACACTTCGACCGACGTCTCGCTCGTGTCGGCGGCGCAAGCGGAACGCCCACCTCGGCATTTCTCCTCGTGCTCGCGCTCGGTGCGATTACAGCGATCGGATTCGGTAGCGCGCACATCGGTGGGATCGACACGTTCGCCGCGTGCGGAACGATCGCAACGCTCGCCCTCATCATCATATACGGCGCCGTTCAAATCGCGGCATTGCGCCTCTTTAGGGCGCAGTGGACGCGGTGGCAGCGTGCGATCCCGGTTATCGCCTTACTCGCCCTGTCCGCAACATTCATCGCCAACGTCATCCCGATCCCCGCCGGACCTGCAGCATCCTACCCCGCTATCGTTCTTGCGTGGATTGTACTCGGGCTGGTCGTCATGCGGGGACGGATTCGCCTGAGAACTCCAGCAGAGTCGCGTGCAGATCGATGACGCGTCCTTCGGAACCGGCTCGATGGCATCGGAGGCGACTAGGTGGCCGTCGCGCGTTTCAAAATTCTCGTGGGAAAGAATGTACCGTACGTACTTTTTTCATGAACGACTGCGACATATCGGTTGATCAGCGCGAAGTCGCGGTCGTCATTCGATAACGATCGATATGAGGACCAAGCGATCGGTGAGGACTTTGGGAATTCCGCTCACGGGTTCGAGGCCATACTCTTCAGGTTAGCTCAAGAAAAGCCGCGAGAAGCTGGCGGATCGCATGGACGGTTGTCGGCGAAACTTCTTCTGCGAAGTCTGCCAGACGTACACGCCAATCGAGACTCTTGATCTGATCGACCAAGGCAACGCCGGCGATCGAGTTTTTTTTGGCAAAGCAACTTCAAAGGGATAGCCTTTGCGCTTCGAAGTAATCGGAACACCCACCGACAACGAGGTCTTCTGGTTATAAGCGCAAAGCGAAAGAACGAGGTGCATTTCGTTGCCCCCAAGTCGATCCCCAAGACTGCGCGGTAGCAGAGGTTGCGGCCGAGCATATGTCGCGGACGCCGTTTTGGCGAGATTATGCACTGGAAGCCGAGGCGTTGACAAAGAGTGCGGCTGACGTGCGAGCGGAGCAACGCCCGTACGGCGACTTACCGCTCATCGTTCTAACCGAATCCGAGCAGGGCGATTTGCAAGAAAATAAAACTGGCAACGACCCTATCCCAGTAGCGCAACAACGGGCAGCATGGAGAGAACATAAATATTTGAACGATAAAATCGCTGAGGTATCTTCGCGAGGTACGAATCGCGTGATCGCCGGCTCGCAGCACTCCATTCCGCTCGATCATCCCGCGGCGGTGGTTTCCGCGGTGAATGAGGTCGTCGATGAGGCCCGTTACAATGCGCACCAATAGCCAAATTCTGACGAGTCTCATCGGCCTGAGCATGTTCGTAGCAACGTGTCTCGTCGCGATCGCCGATCCCGAAACCACTTCTACGGCTCTGCCGACCCTCACGCCCGAAGCGATCTATCTGCGCTCCGTAGCGGCCATGAAGGATGCATCGATTCCGGCCTACGTCGCGTTTCGTGAAAGGGTCTCCGGACGAAATTTCCGCTTGGCGTGCACGAGCTCTGGCATGAGCCTCAACATCCATCACGGCGATAGCAACCGCACATATCAGGTTTACGTACGCACGCGCGACGGCAGTGCAGTCTCCCAAGACATCGCCGACGCAAAGGCCTCCCCATGCTCGGGAGCGCTTTTAATCCCAGCGGGATCGGCTGTCTTAGCGCTTGGAGCACCGCAAGAGAGGGCTACAGCGCAAGCAAACGACGCATCCTCGGCGCTTGGTGGAGCGCGGATCATCGGAACGGTTCGCGTCAACAGTGTACGGGACTATCACATCGATCTCGTCGGACGCGGAATGCACGATGGAAGCGACGCGTATCATCTGCACCTCCGCGCTTATCGCAATCCTGAAATGCATCCGCTCACCGATCTCTTCGTCGATCCCGCGACGTTCCTCGTGCGCGAAGCTCGCGGCGAAGTATCAGCGCACGCCGTCGTCGGTAGTGGCCGCATAGCGGGCGTCATCGATTTCGATAGCGTCGGCGCGTTTTGGCTCGTCAAGCGCGAGCATTTTGAAGTGGCGGCGAATGCGTTGCTCGTGCACGCGCGCCTGAACGCCGATATCTAAGCCAGCAACATGACGACGCCAAGCGAACTTCCCGGCATCGCATTTCCGACGGCCTCCCCTTCGCCGAGCGTCGTACCATCGCGAGGCTCGTGAGGAAATGCCGGCGGGGCTCCGGCTCAGCTTACATTTTTGTAAAAACGACGAGGATAGTGGACCCGAAGACAAAGAAAAACCACGCATCGCTGCGTGGTTTTTTTTGATTCCGGTAAGGTCGAAACTACTTGATTTCGACTTTCGCGCCGGCTTCTTCGATTTTCTTTTTGATCGTCTCGGCTTCGTCTTTGGTGATGCCGGTCTTGATTGCTTTGGGAGCCGATTCCACGAACGCCTTCGCTTCGGTCAGACCGAGCGAGGTGACTTCGCGGACAGCCTTGATGACTTTGATCTTCTCGGCGCCGATTTCCGTGAGGACGACGTCGAATTCGGTCTTCTCGGCAGCCGGAGCGGCAGCGGCTCCGCCACCGGCGGGAGCGGCAGCAGCCGGAGCAGCGGCGCTAACGCCATACTTTTCTTCGAGCGATTTGACGAGTTCGTTGAGTTCGAGCACTTTGAGGTTATCGATTTGATCGATGATTTCGGCAACGGACATGATAAGTATCTCCTAGTTTTCTGAAGCGGCTTCCGCGGCAGCTTTTTGCTCGCGGACTGCATTGAGGGCGCGGACGAGGCCGCTTTGATTGCCGGAGAGCACGTACACAAGACCCGACAACGGACTCTTGAGCGAACCGACGAGACGGGAAAGCAGTTCGATTTTCGGCGGAAGCGACGCAAGCGCGTTGACTCCAGCCGTATCGACGAGCGCGCCGTCGATCCAAGCTGCTTTGATCTTCACCGCTGCGTTGGCATCGGCAAATGTTTTCAGGGCTTTGGCAGGCGCGACGGGATCTGCGCCCGCGAACACCACTCCGGTCGGTCCGGCGAGGACCGATTCGAGCGCTTTGGCGACCTCGTCACCGGCAGCGATCGAGAAGAGCGTGTTCTTGACGACGGAAAACGTCGTCCCGTCTTTGCGCAGTTCGGTGCGCAGCTTCGTGATGTCTTCGACGGTCAGTCCGGCGTAGTTCGTGAAGAACAAGTTTTTGGAGCTCGCCAGCTTCTCGCGGAGTTCATCGATCGTCGCTTGTTTTTTGGCGGTGGGCATCGACTCTCTCGTTTCTGATATGAAAAACGCCTCCGCAGAATTGCGAGGCGCGAGAGTCAACCGGCCGCCTGCACGAACAGGAACACCGGGGGAGTCGACGCATCCTCGATAGGTGCCGGATGTGTTCCGAGCATTAACCGCCGTGAGGCGGACCTACGGTCATTGGAGCCAACGGTAATTAAATCACAGGAACGGGCGAGCGGTCAAGCGTGACCACGATGGAGACGATGCGAGCGGAGCGCTGCGAGGGGGGTCTGTGGGCCACCTACGCGCGCAACATCGCAACGAGCGCGGACACCAAGGACACCGGGGCGATCGCCGTCGCCGGTGGCTTCGCGATCTGCCTGCAGGGGACGTTCCTCGAATACGCCATCGGGATTGGAGCCCGCGGGCCGCTCGATGAGACCGATTTTAGCGCCGTTGAGGCGTTTTACGGGCGGCGGGGACTGCCGGCGCGCATGGAGCTCCATGAGGAAGTCGCGGCGCGCGATGCGGCCCTCCTGCAACGCCACGGCTACCGCCACGAGTTGACCCTCGATGTGCTCGAGGCCGAGATCGGGCCGGTCGACGTGACGCCGCCCGCCGGGATCACGGTCGAAAAAACGGACGATCGCCACGCTTGGGCCGAGGTCGTCGGCAAGGCGAGCGACGATCCGGATCGTGAACGTGTCGCCCGCTCGATGCAAGTGAACGCTCACGCGGCCGTGCTGTTTTCGGCATGTGCCGAGGGTGAATTGATCGGCGGCGGTGCCGTTTCGACGTTCGAAGACGGAGCGGTTTTGTTCGCGGCCGGCGTCCTACCGGCGTTTCGTGCGCGCGGCGTGCATGGTGCGCTCATTCGCTCGCGCCTCGCGTACGCGCGATCGCGCGGGAGTAGTTTTGCCGTCATGAAGACGACGCCGGATTCGACGGCGTCGCACGACGCTCTCGCGTGTGGCTTCACCCGCACGCACGCGCGTCTGCGTTTCCGCAAAGGGTGATCGCCTCGGTTCCACCGCTTGCCCGCGTTCTTGCGGAGAAACTGCGCGTGCACGTACCGATCGATTGCGACGACGATACGCTCGCCGCCGCGTTCACTCCGGCGATCGTCGCAATGGATGCGGCCGATCGTGCCTATCGCAAGGCGATCGAAACAATTTTACCGGCGGAAAATGCGCGCGAAGTCCTCGGCACCATGGCGGCCTTCCGCCGCAAGACCGCCGAAATACGCGAAAGCGCAGCGACGGAAATTCGGGCGATGTACAAGCGCGCCGGACGCGACTACGGCAATTTCGATCCGCTCGATACGTACACGCCTTCCACGAGCGGGCTCGCGCATGTCGACGGCGTGCGCGTCGCCGATCTCGGCGATCGCGCGCGCGCGGAGACGACGCGTGTTCGCACGGAAGCAAACGCGCGCATCGCCCCGCATATCGGCATGCATGGCGGCGCGATCGTCACCGAGAAAAAGCGACGCCTCACCGAATTCAAGGGCGCGCTCCATGCAATCGTCGTTCCACTCGTCGGTGGAAGCGCAAAGAGCGTCTCACCGATCATCGACGACCTCGCGGCAATCGCCGACGGTTTCTACTAGGACACGAGGTTCCTCAATCGGCGGCCGTTCGCTGGAAGCGTACAGGAGGAACGGTCGGTTTTGTGAGGCTGCGGCGTGATGGTACATACGCTTTCACGGAATGCACTCTGGCTGAGCACGCTGTTGCTGATCATTGGAACGAGCATGGCGATTACGACTGCGGCAATGCCGACTGCCGATGTCCCCGGCGTTTGGCAGGCGACGCTCGGAGTCAATGGACGGTCGCCTCTGCGAATCGTTTTGCGAATTTCAAAGGATTCGTCCCGGTCCTTCACCGGCGCTGCATACAGTATCGACCAAGGAGCTGAGGCATTGGTCATGCGGGATAGTACGCTGCGACGCACCAGCCGAAGTGCTCGATGCGGTGAACGCGTTCATCGATACACTGCGATAGAACGGTACCACGCGTCGACATAAAGCAGCCTCGGCGTCCGAAGAAAAGCGGCTATTATTTGGTATACCGTATCCGAAATACTTGACGGGAGTCTCCCCTTCCGTTACGGTGCGGACATGAGCAATCGCGCTTCCAGCGCAGCAAAGGCATCCGCCGGACTACGAGCCCCGATCGAACGGCCGCCGTCGCTCCGCGATCAAGTCTACGACCGACTACGCGCGGCTATTCTTTCGGGTGAACTTGCCTCCGGTTCGCCGGTAATCGAAGCCGAGATTGCGGCGACCCTCGGCGCGAGCCGAACGCCGGTTCGCGAAGCGTTGCGGCGTCTCGAAACCGAAGGCATGCTCGAACCACGCGGTAACCGCGGAAGCATCGTGCGCGAACTCAAGCGCGACGAAGTTGAATGTATCTTTGAAATCCGAGAAGCGCTCGAATCATTGGCCGCCCGGCGCGCGGCGCGGCGCATGAACGAGCGAGATGCATCGGCTCTGCAATCGATCATCGACAAGATGCGCATCGCCGCCGAAGACGCGGGCGAGATGGAGCGCTTGGATACGACGTTTCACGATCGCATCCTCGCGCTCGCCGACGGACACCGGCTCAAACGTATGCTCGGCGATCTGCGCGCAGACATTCTGCCGTGGCGCTTCATCGCGCTCGGCACGAGCGAACGACGTCGTGCGACCGCCGACGAGCATGCCGCCATGCTTACCGCGATGCGCGCAAAAGACGAAGCAGCAATCGTCACCGCGACCTCCTCGCACATTCACAACACAAAGGCCGCCGTGCTCGCGCAAGGCGACGACGCGGCTTAAGTCTTCGCGGCGTCTTTGGGCTGCGCGATCTCATGCGCGGCAAGCAGTTCGAGGGCACGCACCATGGCTGAGTGATCCCATGCCGCACCGCCGTTCGCGACGCAGGCGTTGAAGAGTTCCGCTGCGGTCGCCGTGTTCGGCAATGAGACACCGAGTTCGCGGGCACCCGAGAGTGCGAGGTTGAGATCTTTTTGATGTAATGCGATACGGAAGCCCGGATCGAACGTTCGATCGATCATGCGCTGGCCGTGCACTTCGAGAATACGCGAGTTGGCGAAGCCGCCCATGAGCGCCGCACGCACTTTTGCGGGATCGGCGCCCGCCTTCGATGCGAAGAGCAACGCTTCGCCGACCGCCTCGATCGTCAGCGCGACGATGATTTGGTTTGCGACCTTCGTCGTCTGACCGTCGCCGTTACCGCCGACGAGCGTGATGTTCTTTCCCATGAGTTCGAAGAGCGGTTTGACGCGATCGAAGGCGTCTTCGGGTCCGCCGATCATGATCGTGAGCGATGCGGCCTTTGCGCCGACTTCGCCGCCGGAGACCGGTGCATCGAAGTAAAGGCAGCCGAGGTCGTTGATGCGTTTTGCGAATGACTTCGTCTCGGTCGGCGAGATCGAACTCATGTCGATCACGATCTTGCCTTGCGTCAACCCCGCGGCAACCCCGCCCGCACCGAAGAGCACCTTCTCAACGTCGGGAGTATCGGGAAGCATCGTGATGATGACATCGCTCGATTCGGCAACTTCTTTTGCCGACGCGCACGCAACGCCGCCCGCGGCAATCATTTCTGCCGGAACACGCGAACGCGTATTCAGGAACAGCTTGTGGCCCGCGGCTTGCAGATGGGATGCCATCGGGCGTCCCATGATGCCGAGTCCGATAAATCCGATGTTGCTCAAGAAATTCTCCTAGGTGCGAGCGGGTGCGGCGGAGAGGTACGCGCTTGCCCACCCGAGTCCCGCGTCGGTCCCGTTTGCCGGCACGTATTCGCAGCCGATCCAGCCCGCATAGCCGACTTCATCGAGCACGCCGAAGAGATACGGGTAGTTGATCTCACCGGTGCCGGGCTCGTGTCGACCGGGATTGTCCGCAAGCTGCACGTGTCCGATACGTGCGATGTTCGCGCGAAGAGTGGCAGCGAGTTCACCTTCCATGCGCTGCATGTGATAGATGTCGTATTGGAAAGTAAGATTTTTCGAACCGACCGCATCCATGATCGCAAACGCTTGATCCGAACGCGAGAGAAAGAATCCGGGGATATCGCGCGTGTTGATCGCCTCGATTACAAGGGCGATACCGGCCGCTTCGAGTTCGCTTGATGCGTAGCGCAGATTCGCGACAAACGTGCGATGCGCTTCTTCTGCGCTCACGGCCGCGGGCGGCTTTCCGGCAAGACAATTCACGCGATTGCAACCAAGTGCCCGCGCGTACGCGATCGCCTTGGCGACGCTCTGGCGAAACTCATCGACGCGATCGGGGAGGCAAGCGATCCCGCGTTCGCCCGCGGCCCAATCGCCGACCGGCAAATTGAAGAGCACTTGCTCGAGCGCGTTTTCTTGCAGTTTGACCGCGATTACCGCCGGTTCGTAGTCATACGGCGTGAGATACTCCACGCCGGTGAACCCCGCACGCGCGGCGGCGCCAAAGCGGTCGAGAAACGCGTGCTCCGTAAAGAGCATGGTGAGATTGGCGTCGAATTTCGGCATGCGATCCTCTAGACGAGTTGCGGTTCGGATTCGATCGGGCGGGTGACGAGGTCGAGGACGTCTTCGAATTCTTTGATCGCATCGATCTCTGCGCCCATCGCAATATTCGTGATGCGCTCGGTGATGACTTCGACGATCACCGGGACGGAGAGTCGCACGGACTCGCTCTTCGCCCAAGCGATCCCCTCGGCGATTTTTTCCGGATCGAACACACGGATCGCCCGGCAACCCATCGATTCGGCTGCCTTGATGTGATCGACACCATAGGCCCCGATCTCCGGTGCATTGATGTTCTCAAAACTCAGCGATACTTCGTAATCCATCTTGTATGGTAGCGAGGCTTGCCGGATCAGCCCCAAGTACGCGTTATTGAGCAAGATCATAACGAAGGGAATCTTGTATTGCGCGGCTACCGCCAGCTCTTCGATGAGGAATTGCAGCGAATAGTCACCGACGATTCCAACGACGTTTTTCTCGGGATTCGCGAGCTTTGCGCCCGTGCATGCCGAAACTTCCCAACCCAGCGGCCCGGCTTGGCCGCAGATGAGATAGTTGCGCGGCTTGTTCACCTTCTGCAACTGGCCCGAGAGAATTTGATAGAGACCGATTGCCGTGACGAACTGCGTATCATCGTCAAACGCCGCATTTACTTCGGCGAAGACACGTTGCGGTTTGACCGGCGTATCGCCGTAGTCCGTGCGGCGCAGCATCGTGCGTTTGCGTTCTTGCACGCGCGCTACCCACGCGCCGCGATCGGGCAACGTGCCCGCTGCTTTTCGTTCGCTTGCCTCGACGACGAGCGCTTCGAGAGCGAGGCCGGCGTCGGCGACGATGCCGAGTTCGGGACTGAAGACGCGCCCGATTTGCGTCGGGTCGATGTCGATGTGGACGAACGTACGTCCGCGGGTATACACCTCCGGACTTCCGGTGTGACGGTTCGCCCACCGATTGCCGATTCCAAGCACGAAATCGCTATCGAGAAAATTCGCGTTCCCGTAGCGATGCTGCGTCTGCAATCCAACCATTCCGGCGTTCAGCGCATGATCGTCGGGAATCGATCCCCAACCCATCAACGTCGGCACGACCGGCGTGTTCGTCATTTCCGCAAGCGCGATCAAATCTGCCGAAGCCTCCGCATTGATCACGCCGCCACCGGCGACGATCACCGGACGTTCGGCGGCAAGCAGCATGTCGATTGCGCGGCGAATGGCTTTTGCACCCGGGCGAGGACGTTCGATTTCGAGCGGCTCGTCGCATTCGAAATCGTAATTGATGATTTCTTTCTGCACGTCGATCGGCAAGTCGATGTGCACGGGACCCGGCCGCCCCGAACGCATCAGCTGGAACGCTTTGCGAAAGACGTACGGCACTTGCGCGCCTTCCATCACCGTGACGGACCACTTGGTCACGGGGGCTACGATCGCGGCGATATCGACGGCCTGGAAATCTTCCTTATGGAGTTTCGCCCGCGGTGCTTGCCCCGTGATGCAGAGGATCGGCACACTGTCGGCCATCGCAGAATAGAGTCCGGTGACCATGTTCGTACCGGCGGGACCGGAGGTTCCGATATTGACGCCGATTTTGCCGGCTCGCGCGCGTGAGTAGCCTTCGGCGGCGTGCGAGCCGCCTTCTTCATGGCGCACCAGCACGTGGCGTATCGTTCCGTCGTTCTGCAAGGCCTGGTAGAGCGGCAAAATCGCCGCGCCGGGCACCCCGAACACCAGATCCACGCCTTCGCTCTTCATCACCCGGACAGCAGCTTCGATCGCGGTCATTTTCGGCATCATCAACCCTCCACGAATCACCGCCGACCCGCGGTCGACAGTGGCGATATATGGGATACCGTATCCCGTACGCCAGAGAAAGGCAAGCGGATTCCGCCAAGCGAGAAACCACCCAGAAACACGTTCGCGAGCGCTGCGGCGAAGGAGACGGCATGGTCCGCCGATTCCAAAAAGCCGATGCCCCGCGTGTCTGCGAAATCTTTTATCGCTCCGTCCACGAAGTCGCATCGGCCCGCTACGATCGCGCGCAACTCGACGCATGGGCGCCGGCCGTTCCCGATTCGACCCAGTGGCTCGAGCGATTACTCGCCTACGATACCTTCGTTGCTGACGACGATGCCGGAAAAGCCGTCGGCTGGATCGCGATGAGCGAGACCGGCTACATCGATATGCTCTTCTGCTTGCCCGAGGCCACGCGCTGCGGTATTTCCGCGCGGCTTTACGACGAGGTCGAGCGCATCGCGATCGCACGTGGGCTGCGAAAGCTTACCGCACACGCGAGTCTGCTTGCCCAGCCGTTTTTCAAAAAGCACGGTTGGATCGTCGATGCGCATGAAATCGTCGAACGCCGCGGCGTCGAATTACCTCGCGCAGCGATGTCGAAATCCTTACCTCTACCGTAGACCTCCAGCGGACCAGGAAAAACACCGGCAGCCTGGGCGCTTGCCGCACAATGCTTGTCACGGATACCGTTATACGATATACTCCGTTCTGTGACGTTTGCGGATTCGAGGACCGAAGACATCTACAATGGGCAAACCTCAAAGGCGACGGGTAAGGCCTGCCCCCCGAATCTCGTCAAGGCCGCGCGCCGAAAACTCTTCCAAATAGCCGCCGTCGAACGGCTCGATCAGTTGAGCACTCCGCCGGGCAATCGTTTAGAGTCGCTACATGGCGATCGCGCGGGACAACATTCGATCCGAATCAACGAGCAATATCGAATTTGTTTCCGTTGGAACGACGGCAATCCGTCCGACGTAGAGATCGTCGACTACCACTAGCGCAAGAACACCGATGGGACGTTTTATGGCTGGCAAACTTCGAATTCCGACCCACTCCCGGCCGCCGACTCCCGGCGATATCTTGAGTGAAGACTTCCTCAAACCACTGGGAATCACGCAGCGCAATTTCGCCGAACGTATTGGGATATCGCTGCCTCGTCTCAATGAGATCATCAACGGAAAACGCGGTGTCACACCGGACACCGCTCTTCGGCTCGAACGTGCTATCGGAATGTCCGCATCGTTTTGGCTCAATCTCCAGCAGATCGTCGACCTCTTCGACGCGATGCACTCGGCGACGGCTAAAGACATTCGAAAGATTCGACCAATGAAAGAGCTCTCGGTCGTCTAGTGTACTTCTGATACGGAGCGAGAAGGAAATAAAAAACGAGCGCTGCTTTCGCAACGCTCGTTTTTTCTCGCTAGAAGCGCAAGTCTTACGCGGTACCGGCGGTCGCTTTTACGCGGTTCGGATCCACTTTGACGCCCGGGCCCATCGTGCTGGTTAGCGTGATGGAGCGAAGATACGTGCCTTTGGCAGCCGACGGTTTCGCGCGAATGATCGCATCGAGCAACGTCGCGACGTTTTCGGCGAGTTCTTTTTCGCCGAAGCTCGCTTTGCCGACGATCGTGTGAACGATCGCGGTCTTGTCAAGGCGATATTCGACCTTACCGGCCTTGATGTCGCGGATCGCGTTGCCGATATTCGGCGTGACCGTACCGGACTTCGGGTTCGGCATTTTCTGTGCGAGAATACGTCCGAGTGCCGAACCGACGGCGCCCATCATATCCGGCGTTGCAACGACGACATCGAAGTCGGCAAAGCCGCCTTTGACGCGTTCGATCAGTTCGGCATCACCGACGATGTC
>JANLVI010000033.1:0-2624 GCA_031363915.1 Vulcanimicrobiota bacterium | reverse complement strand
CCATCCGCGAGGTCGGCGTCGACGTGGTCTTCATCGGCTCCTGCACCAACGGCCGGATCGTGGACCTGCGCTCGGCGGCCCGCGTCTTGAAGGGCCGGAAGGTCGCCTCGGGCGTGCGAGCGCTGGTCGTCCCGGGCAGCGAGGAGGTCCGCGACCAGGCCGTCGCCGAGGGGCTCGACAAGGTCTTCACCGACGCCGGGGCCGAGTGGCGTCAGTCCGGCTGCAGCATGTGCCTGGCGATGAACCCCGACAAATTGACCCCCAATCAGCGCTCGGCCAGCACGAGCAACCGCAACTTCGAGGGCCGCCAGGGCCCCGGCGGCCGCACCCACCTGGTCAGCCCCGCGATGGCCGCCGCCGCCGCCGTCGCCGGCCACTTCGACGACGTCCGCAATTATCTGTGAATCCGGGAGGTCGCCATGCAAGCCTTCGTGACCCACCGCGGCAAGCTGGCCGTGCTCGACCGCGCCGACGTGAACACCGACCTGATCATCCCCGCCCGCTACCTGAAGCGGATCGAGCGGACCGGCTATGGGCCGGCCCTGTTCGCCGACACCCGGTATGTCGCCGGCGGCGCGCCGGACGTGGACGACACCGACAAGCACGGGGCGCTCGACCCGTCGTTCCCGCTGAATGCGGCCTCGAACGAAGGGGCGACGATCCTGGTTGTCGGCCGCAACTTCGGCTGCGGGTCCAGCCGCGAGCATGCGGTGTGGGCCGTCGCCCAGGGGGGTTATGTCGCCGTGATCGCCCCCGGCAAGGGCGAGGGCTTCGCCGACATTTTTGAGGGCAACGCCATCAACAACGGCCTGCTGCCCATCGAGCTGGACCCGGACGACTGGCGTCGGCTGGCCGACGCGCCGGGAGCCGAGGCGACCGTCGACCTCGGGGCGAAGACCGTCACCCTGCACGGCGATGGCGATCGATCGTTCCCCTTCGACGTGCCCGAGGCCGCCCGCGAGCGGATGATGCAGGGGCTCGACGCCATCGGCGAGACTTTACGCCTAGATTCGTCGATAGCCAGCTACGAGCGGTCGATCCCGGCGTGGGCGACGCCGGTCGTCCGAGCTGCATTACCCGGCCAGGATTCGAACCTGGAAAGACAGGACCAAAACCTGTCGTGATACCGTTTCACCACCGGGTATCGTCGTCGGCAGTGGTATTGTAGCCGCGGCCGACCCGCCGGGGAAGGCGACACGCCGAGGACTCCACATGATCCCCGCCACGGTCATGGGCAGTTGGTCGTTCCCGGGCTGGTACGAGGCGTTCATCGCCGACGTCGCCCGCAACCCCGATGCCTATGGGCCCGCCGACCGCGACGAAGCCCTCCGCGACGCCACCCGCCTGGCCGTCGACGACCAGATCCGCTGCGGCCTGGACCGGATCGCCGACGGTGAGATGTCCCGGGTCGACTTCAACCTCGGCTTCTATGATTACTTGAGTGGGATTGTGCCCACGCCCGCCCCCCGGAAACTCGGGCCGCCGGCGCACGACCAGCGCGGGAAGTACCGGTGCGTCGCGCCGTTGACCGCCCCGGCTGGCCTCGGCACCGTCGCCGAGTGGCGGGCCTTGCGGGCGATCACCGATCACCCCGCGAAGATGCCCGTGCCGGGACCGTTCACGCTCGCCGGGCGGATCGACGGCGGCGAGGTTTACCCGAACCGGGACGCGATCACCGAGGCCCTCATCCCGATCGTCAACGCCGAGCTGAAAGCGGTGGTCACCGCCGGGGCCGACTTCGTCCAGCTCGACGAGCCGAGTTTTTCCTGCCACCCCGATAACCCCGACCACTTCCTCGACGTCGTCGCGCGGACGGTCGAGGGCGTGAATGCCTACATCAGCATGCACATATGTTTTGGCAATTACCGAGCGCGGGCGGTCGGCTGGCGGTCGTATCGGCCGCTGTTCCCGCACGTCGGCCGGGCGAAGGTCAACCAGCTCGCGATGGAGTTCGCCAGCCGCGAGATGGCCGAGGTCGAGCTGCTGGGCGAGCTGCCCGAGTCGATGGACGTGGCCGTCGGCGTCGTGGACGTGAAGAATACGTGGGTCGAGCCGGCCGAGCTGATCGCCGAGCGGCTGCGGATGGTGCTGAAGCATGTCGGGGCGGAGCGGGTGTCGGCGACGCCGGACTGCGGGTTCTCGCAGACGCCGAGGCGGGTGGCGATCGGCAAGAGCCGGGCGCTGGCCGAAGGCGTAAAGCTCGTCCGGGGGACGTGCTGATGTCGAGACCTCGGTGGACGATCGGCCGGGGGATGGTCGCGGTCCTGCTCGTCGGCCTGACGCTCGGCCTCCTGCGGGTCTCGGATCAACGCGTCATGGACGCCGTGACACTTGCGGCCTATCTGATGCTGCTCGGCGGGACGAGCGCCGCGATCCAGCCCTCTCGCTGGTGGTTCATCAAGGGCTACGCGGTGTTCGGCTGGCTGTCCATCGGGGCCTTCGTCGCGGCCCAGTCGATCGGCGCGAGGCCCGGCCGGCTGATCCTCTTGTTGCAGCGACCCCAGCGCCCAGCCCGCCCCCCGTGGGGCCGGGTCGTCCCCGATCCCGGGAGCTACATCTTCGGGGTGCTCGACATCCTCTGCGGCCTCGCCGGGGGGTTCCTCTTCCGCGGGCTCGCCAGGGCC
>JANLVI010000022.1:0-22013 GCA_031363915.1 Vulcanimicrobiota bacterium | reverse complement strand
AATACCGCCTTCGATTGCAATGCCGACATCCGGCTTGATCGCATCCGCAGCCGAATGCGCGCCGCGCAAACCGACTTCTTCTTGGGTCGTTGCCGCATAGAAGATTTGATTCGGATGCGAGGTGGTGTTGAAGCGGCGCATCACCTCGAGCAGTACCGCACAGCCGGCGCGATCGTCCCAGGCTTTGCCGAGATAATTTTGCGAGCCGTTGAGAATTTCGAACGGCGCATCAGGCACGACCGGATCACCCGGTTCCACACCCATCGCGCGGGCTTCGGTTGCGGTCTTCGCGCCGATGTCTAAGAAGAGCGAGTCGCGTGAGAACACCCGCGTGCGCTCGTCAGCCGTCGCAACGTGGACGTCGCGTAAGCCCGTCACGGCTTTCACCGGACCCCGCGCGGTGATGATGACCCAACGCTGATCGACGAGCGCCTGATCGAGCCAACCGCCAAGCATTTGCATGCTCAAAAAGCCGTCGCCCGTGATCCGGCGCACCATGCCGCCAAGTTCGTCCATGTGTGCATCGAGCATCACGCGCGGACCGCTCGTCCCCTGCGTTGCGATCACCGATCCAAGACCGTCGTACGTGATGCTCGTGGTATACGGGCGCATGCGCTCGACCATGAGTTTGCGCACGGGTTCTTCGAACCCCGAAGGTCCCGCGGCGTTCGAGATATCGCGCAGCAGGGCCGTCGTTGGGTCGAGTTCTGCGGCTCGAGCGGCCGGCCCGACGAGCATCGCGCAGCCGAGCAGCGCGGCGATGAAAAACCGGACCTTTTGTAATTGCATGGCGCCTCGTTCGCAAACGCGGGCGCGCATTCCGTCTGCTGACGGCAAGTGCTTTGGCAGCGCGGTTGAGAACACGTTGCAATGGCAATTCTCATCGCAGGCGGCGGGATTGGCGGACTCCCGAGGGTCCGTGCGCTCGCGCAACGCGAGATCGGCGCGGGAATCTCAGAACACTCCGGCTTGGATAGTGTGATGCTATCGGGTCCCGGCATGCACTTGGCGAAAAATGCCGTACCTCGCGGCAAACTCTCCAAACAGCTAGCATCGCCCTCGCGGACGCCATCGCGGCCTCGGGGATCGATGCGGGCCTACGTGCCTATCAGAACGAGCGTCAGCCGCGCACCTCGCAGGCGCAGACGCTGGCGCGAGCCTGGAGCGAATCTGGGCATCTGCACTTCTGCGATACGGGTGGCTTTTACGGCTGCGAGCCGGGCCTCGCTGCCTATTAAAGAGTAACCCAGCCGGATGGAAACACGCACGACGCCCGAGAGCAAATCGCGCAGCGGCCTTCTCACGCTTCTCGTCACCATTCTCATCGTCGGCCTACCGCTTTCGGTGTGGCTCGATCTTCGCTCGATCTCCGAGGCCGCATTACGCCTTCAAAGCAGTTATCTCAACATCGCCATCACGGGCATCCGCAGCTTCTACAGCAGCAATGTTGTCGGGCGCGTCCTAGGCGCGCACGGGTCGCACACCGAGGTCACCAACGACTACGAACTGCATCCGGGCGCGATCCCGATTCCCGCGACCTTCTCCCTCGAGCTCGGCCGTGTGGTGAGCGAACATCAGGACGGCATCATCTATCGCTTCGTCTCGGACTACCCGTTCCGGCATCGCGCTCCGCACGCCCTCGATGATTTCGAGCGTCAATCACTTTTGGCACTGCGGAAAGACGCAACGCTGGCGCCTTCGGATGTGAGTTGGCATGGATTCAGCAATACGGTACGTTTGATCGCGCCGGTCATCATGGGGCAGACGTGCGTATCCTGTCACAACACGCACCCCGATAGCCCCAAACGCGATTGGAAAATCGGCGATGTGCGCGGTATTCAAGAAATCAGCATCACGCAGCCGCTGGCGAGCAACATCTTCGCATTTAGGTACCTGCTGATCTATTTTCTCTTTGCCGCGACGCTCGGGATCGGCTTTATCGTCCTGCAGCGCCGCCAATCGGCAATGATCCAAGGTTTCAACATGGAGCTTGCCGACAAGAACGCATTCCTCTCGCGCATCTCCGCGCAGATCTCGCGCTATCTCTCGCCTCAGGTGTATACGAGCATCTTCAGTGGCAAAACGGCCGCCGCGATCCATACCGAGCGGAAAAAACTCACGATCTTCTTTTCCGATATCAAAAATTTCACGTCGACGACTGAGCGACTTCAGCCCGAAGAACTTACCGCACTCCTCAACGAGTACTTCACCGAGATGTCGACGATCGCGCTGAAGTGGGGCGGAACGATCGACAAGTTCATCGGTGATGCCATCCTGGTGTTCTTCGGTGATCCCGAGACGAAGGGACCGATCGACGATGCAAAGGCCTGCCTTCGGATGGCGATGGAAATGCAGCGCCGACTTGCGGAACTTAATGTCGCATGGCGGAATCGCGGCATTGAAGAGCCGTTCCGTGCGCGCATCGGCATCAATACGGGCTACTGTAACGTGGGCAACTTCGGGAGTACCGATCGAATGGATTACACGATTATCGGGGCCGAGGCGAATCTTTCGGCTAGGCTGGAATCGATCGCGGAGCCGGATACGGTCGTGATCAGTTATGAGACCTATGCGCTAGTGCGCGATATCGTCACCGCTCACAAACTCGATCCAATCCACGTGAAGGGCATCAGCCGGGAAATCGTTCCGTACGCGATCGATGGACTACGCGATGAAAACGGTGAAATCACCCAGCCGATTCGCGTGTACGGCGAAGGTCTGGAAATGTACTTAGACCTCGCTAAGGTCGATCCGTCGAATGCCGAGAGCATCAGGTCTTCCCTCCGTGAGGCGCTCAAGGCGCTCGAAAGCAAGCACGTTACGGGAGATTCCGCATAGTAAATAGAGGTCGATTGTCGTGAATCCGTAATTCGTTCAGAATGAGTGATAAATTGACCGCGATGAAAGCTAAAGCCACCGAAGCACGTCGCAAAGCAAAAGCCAACGACGTCGCGGTGAAAGCCGCGGTTACGGAATCCGAACGCATTCGAGCCATGTTTGACGAGGACCGCGCGAAACTCCAAAAGCGTTACGGAATCGTCTCCGCGATCTCCTAGATCACGGCTCCCAGCTCACAAGACAAGAAAAACGGACCGCGAAAATCTCACGGTCCGTTTTCTTCGTACCTGGGGCGTTTTTGCTAGTGGTCGTGCTGGCGGCGCGAGTCGGCCATGATCATCCGAAACACTCCGAGGAAAAAAGCCCCAAGCACCCCGAGGAACAGGGTAAAGGCAAAAACTTCATGCGGCTGCAGCGTGCGCGGCCAGTGGCCGTTCGCGAGTAGTGAGCCGACAAAGAACACCGCGACGATATAGGCGCAGAAGTCGCGAAAAAGCGGGCTGACGACCGGAGCTGTATTCATCTCCTCAACGATACGCTCGTAGCCCGGGCCGGACCGTGATCTAGGTCCAGCGCACCGCCGGGGCAGGGACGCAAGGGTCGGCACGGTACGCTCGCTAGTATGGGACGTATTTGTACAGCCGTGTTGCTCGTCGTGTTTGCTCTCATGGCCAGCCCGCCACCACTTCGCGCGCAAACTACGGAGCCCGGGATCGCATCGGCGCTGCACTGGCGCATGATCGGGCCGTTCCGCGGCGGACGCACGGCCGCCGTCACCGGGATTCCCGACCAACCGAGCGTCTTTTTCATCGCCGCGGTCAACGGCGGTATTTGGAAAACTACTGACTACGGCCAAACCTGGAAGCCGATTTTCGATGGCCAGCCGTCGGGTTCGGTCGGGGCGATCGCGATAGCGCCTTCCAACCCGCAAGTGATGTATGCAGGCAGCGGCGAGGGTCTCCAGCGTCCCGACCTTGCCACCGGCGATGGCATCTATAAGTCGGCCGACGGCGGCGCGACCTGGATGCACCTCGCTTTGCGCGACGGCCAGCAGATCGCCAAGATCGTCGTCGATCCCAAAGACCCAAATCGACTCTATGTTGCAGTGCTCGGACATCCTTACGGCCCGAACACCGAGCGCGGCGTCTACCGCTCGACCGACGGCGGCACGACATTCGAGCGCGTGCTGTATAAGAACGAGAACGCGGGCGCTGTCGAACTTGCGATCGACCCCAGCAACGCGCAGATACTCTACGCGGAACTGTGGAGCGCGCGCCGTCCGCCGTGGACGACGGGCGGCAGCTACGAACGCCCGGACGCCGGCACCATGCTCTACAAATCCACCGATGCGGGCACGACGTGGACACCGCTCACCAACGGCTTACCAACGCAGGCCGAGGACCTCGGGCGCATCGGCCTTGGCATCTCGCATAGCGATCCGACGCGCCTCTACGCGATGGTCGATTCGCCGAGCAAGGGCGGGGTCTACCGTTCGGATGATTCCGGCGCCACTTGGACGCGAACGAATAACGAACAGCGCGTGTGGGGACGCGGCGATGACTTCGCCGGCGTCGCGGTCGATCCGGACGACAAGGACACGATCTACGTATCGAACACCTCGACGTATCGCTCGACTGATGCGGGCAAAACTTTTACGGCAATCAAAGGTGCGCCCGGTGGCGATGACTACCACACGACGTGGATCAACCCGCTCAACCGCAACATCATCATCGTCGGGAGCGACCAAGGCGCGACCGTGACCGTCAATCGCGGTGCAACCTGGAGTTCGTGGTACAACCAGCCGACCGCGCAGTTCTACCACGTCATCACCGACGATCGCTATCCGTACTGGGTGTACGGCGCACAGCAAGAAAGCGGAAGCATCGGCACCGCAAGCCGCGGCAACGACGGCGAGATCACGTTCCGCGAGTGGCATTCCATCGGCGTGGAAGAGTACGGCTACGTCGCACCGGATCCGCTCAACCCGAATTACGTCTACGGCGGCAAAGGCACGCGATATGACTGGTCGACGGGCCAAACGCGCGACATCGCGCCGGTCGTCTTGCGCGGTCCCAATTCGTATCGCTTCAATCGCACGGCGCCGTTGCTTTTTTCAAAAGCCGATCCGCACGCGCTTTATCTCGGCTCGAACGTCGTCTTCCGCACGACGAACGGCGGCAATTCGTGGGACATCATCAGCCCCGACCTCACGCGTCAGAGTCCCGGCACGCCGCAAAACTTCGCGTTCTTCTCCTCGGCCGATCCGCGCGCAGGCAAACATCGCGGCGTGATCTACGCGCTCGCTCCCTCGCCGATCGACCGCAATCTGCTCTGGGCGGGGACGGATGACGGTCTTGCGTGGGTGACGCGCAACAGCGGCAAATCCTGGACGCAAGTGACGCCGCCGGGCCTTACCGCGTGGAGCAAATTCACGCAGCTCGATGCCTCGCACTTCGATCGTAACACCGTGTACGCATCGGTGAGCCGCTTCCGCCTCGACGACCTGCACCCGTACATTTTTCGCACGCACGACGGCGGCAAGAGTTGGACGAAGATCACCCAAGGCTTGCCGGACAATGCCGCGGTGAACACTGTGCGCGAGGACCCCAAGCGTCGCGGCCTGCTCTTTGCCGGAACCGAGCGCACCGTCTACGCCTCCTTTGATGACGGCGACCATTGGCAATCGCTGCAACGCGATCTCCCTTCGAGCTCCATTCGTGATTTGGTGATCAAGGGCGATGATATCGTCGTCGGCACGCACGGCCGGTCGTTCTGGATTCTCGATGACATCACGCCGCTACGTCAGTTCGACGCGAAGCGCGATGGCCTCCATCTCTTCGCGCCGCAAGTGGCGGTGCGCGTGCGCCGCAATACGAACACCGACACACCGCTTCCGCCCGAAGTCCCAGCCGGTGAAAATCCGCCCGACGGCGCGATCATCGATTATGCACTTGCCGCGAGCGCCAACGACGTCGTGCTTTCGATCGCCGACGCAGGCGGCCGAGAAGTACGCCGCTACACGAGCAGCGATGCGGCGCGTCCCGTCGATTCGGACCTCAACGTGCCGACGTATTGGATTCGACCGTTCCCCGCGCTCGAAACGAGCGCGGGGATGCATCGTTTCGTGTGGGATCTGCACGAAGCCGCACCGCCCTCGGTCCGCGGCGAATTCCCGATCTCCGCCGTCTATCGCGACACGCCGCACGAACCGCTCGGTCCAGCTGTTTTACCCGGACGCTACACGCTTACGATCGTTACCGGCAACCAGCGCGCGAGGGCGCCGCTCGTCGTCACGATGGACCCGCGCGTTCATACCAGCCGCGCAGATTTGGTCAAACAGTACGCGCTCGCCACGCAGCTGCGGAGTCAGCTCGATGCATCGTGGGATGCGCTCACGCACGTGCAATCCTTAGGAACGCAACTCGACGATCGCAAAAAAAACGCCAAAACGTCGGCGATTCGCACGCAGATCGACTCATTGAGTAAATCGCTACAGGGCCTGGGATTCGATCGTCTTAATGGACAGATCACCGGCGTCTACACCTCGGTGGAAGCCTCGGACGATGCGCCCGCAACGCAGTACGCGCGCGCCGCAAGCGAACTGCGCTTGACGCTGGATCGGGCCCTCGCGGCGTGGCAAAACCTACGCGATACGGACGTCCCAAAACTCAACACAGCGCTCACGAACGCCGCAATGCCAACGCTCCAAATAAGCAAAACGCGCGTACCGCACCGCGAAACGGGCGACAAAAACGCGCTCCCGTAGTGACGAGACTTTCCATCCGACCCGGGGTACACCAGAATGATGAACGATAACGATCGCCCTCCCGTCCCGCTCGATGAACTCCGCAGCGCACTCGGCGATGACCCAAAGGGTCTCGCTGCAGCCGATGACCTGCACCACGCCTGGCAAAGCGACCCCGCCGATCGCTTAGCGATCGAGGGTCACGTCGACCGCCTCCGCGGCATTCACACCGCCGAAGCCGTCATCCTCAACTGGTGGGAAAGCCCACGCGTCCAAGCCGTCGTGAAAAGCCTCACCGACGCGCAGCTCTAGACGCCGCGACACGCGGAACTCTCGCGCCGCACGTTCGGTCTCACGGTCAAGTAAATGATGACGCCGGAAACCGACATACAAATAGACTTACTACTGCGCGTCGCGTTCGGCCCGGAAACCTGATTGCGCGTCGCGATCGTTGGCGCTGGTCCGGCAGGTTGCGCCGCGGCAATAGAACTGCGGCGCGCCGGCGCCGACGTGACGATTTATGAAAAGGCGGCACTGCCGCGGCCGAAAACCTGCGGCGACGGACTCACCCCGGCGAGCATTCTTCAGCTGCGCGACCTGGGCGTGGACATGGACGATCGCCCGAGCCTCGCTACAACGCTGATCACCGCTCCTGGCGGCGCCGCGGTAGACGCCGGCTGGCCCGCTGGCATGCCGCCGGGTACGACCATGCCGCGCGGAGCGTTCGATGCGCGCCTGCTCGCCGTGGCACTAGCCGCCGGCGCGCAGCTCTACGAACGTCGGCCGGTCACGGATCTCGCGGCGCTCGGCGCGGATGCCGTTCTGCTGGCGGAGGGCGCGACGGGTGGCCTTGCTTCGAAACACGGCTTCCCGCCATTTCGATCCCGACTCATCGCGCTGCGCGGGTATGTCGAGATCGCACGCGACGCGCCCGCACGCTACGAAGTGCACTACGACGCCGCCCTCACCCCCGGTTATGCGTGGATTTTTCCGGTCGAATCGCGCCGGGTCAACGTCGGACTCGCGGTCGATCCACGGGTTGCGCGCCAAGCCGGCGGCGATGTGCGCGCGCTGTTGCGCTGGTGGATCGAGAGTAGTCCGTACGCGCGCGACGTCCTCGGCGATCGGGTCGCGATCGACGACGTGCGGGGCGGCATCATTCCGTCCGGCCGCGCGACGCGCCATAGCGACCGCATCTTCCTGATCGGCGATGCCGCAGGCGTCGCCGACCCACTCTCGGCCGAAGGCGTTTCACAGGCGCTTGCGAGCGGGCGCGATGCCGCGCGTTCGCTGATCGACGCGGGGGGCGATTGTGCGATCGCGGGCGCTGCGTACGAACGGGGGCTCGCGCGTTTCGATCGCAACGAACGCGAAGCACGCCGCATGCGCGCGCTCTTTCGTGTCGGTGGCGATCTGCTCGTGAGCCGCGCGAGGCAGCGGCCGAAACTCGCTAATTATCTCATCGAGACCGGATACTTCCTCAAGACTGATTCTGCATGGTTTGGTGGGACGCTCGCCCGCGCGCTTTAACCGGATGCGAGCGTGCGATTCATAAAGCGCACGGCGAGGATGTGTGGAACGGTGACGGCAAAAGCGAATCCCACGATCGCGGTCGCTAGTGACAATGTACGGGGAGTCTCGATGAGAGCGAAAGCCCCCAGCGCGATGGCACCAAGCGTCATCGGGAGCGACCGTAACAAGAAGCTTTGCACGGCGACTCTATTTGGAACAAACGACGCGTTGACATCAACGCCGTAAATTTCGACGAGTCGCAAGAGATGCCGCGCTCCGTGCCAGCACCCGAAGTACAGCAAAAAAGCCGGCAACGGCGGTGCAACCGTAAACCCGAGAAAGGCGACCGGCAACTCGAGCACGTACCACGCTGAGAAACGCGCGGCGCGTGCGCGATAGATGGACGCGGCGGTAATCCCGATTCCAATGGTCGATAGCATCGCCACGCGCACGGCTAGCGGAAAGAAAGCCACGCTTGCCGCATCGAAACCGCTCCAATGCGGGACGAGCAACAGCACCTCACGCGGATGGGCAAGAAACGGTACGGCGATCGGCAACGCGCCGAGTGCCACTGTGCACAAGCTTTGGAAACGCGGGCGAGCGGCGCCTACATATCTTGTAGCGAAGCTGAGATCGCCCGACCCGAAATGAACGATCGAGATCGCAATGAATGCGATCAGGAGCGGTAGCGGAAACACGATGTACGCGCTGAACGCAAGCGCGACCGCAACCGCATATGCGAGCGCGATACGGATCGTCGCGACTTTCGATGCACCGCGTAAGCGCCCGGCGAGCTCATGGTCGAGCGCCCCGTGCGCGACGCCGAACGTCAAGGTTGCCAGCAGTCCGAGCGCAAGCGGAATGCTCTCTAGGTGAAGCGGAAATGCTCCAACGACCGCAACGGCAAGTCCCATCGGGCCGAGCCAACCAATCGCATCAACGAGCCGCAAGCTGACCGGTTTTCGCCCGCGAACGGGGCCCGAAATCACTCAGACTCTCCATTGCACCAAGCACGCTTGCGACGAGCACCGGCAGCGTTTCGAGGGGGCCTGTGCGATCCATCATGAAGTGCGCCAGCCGATCGCCGTCAATGGTCGCGAAGAGCCGCCGAAACGCACGGGGCAAGAGCTTCGGAGCGCGGCGCGCCGCTTCGACGAGAAAGGCATCGCACGCAGGCGCGACGCTAGCAAACATGTCGGTCGGTTGGATGTTCGCCGTGCGCACGAAGGCATCTGCGATGCGCGCCGTTTGCGCTTGCACGCGGTGAAACGTATATCCGCTGCCCGGTCGTGCGCAGCCGCCGCGCAGGCCGATCGGGATGATGCGCGCCGTCCGTTCCGGAAGCGCGAGGCTCGAACTCATCGGAATACTGCCGGCCTCTCGATACTCGAGCGGTTTGGCAGGGGCGCCGATCCGACGCGTGATGTATGCATCGAGCTCGTAGTCGAGCCGCGCGCGGGAAAGTGGACGGCGCGCAAAATACGTGTTTTCGATCAACGCTTCGCGCGGACCGAACGGCAAGACGTAAAAAAAATGAAATCCGTCGTCGGTGTCCTGCTGGACGTCCATGAGCGTTGCCGTGGTAGCGTCAAACGTATCGTAGTCGACGACGACCCGGCGGCCGACGAAACGTTGAACGACATCGCTCTTGCCGACCATCTCCCCGCTCAGACCACGCGCATCGAAGACGTAGTCGGCGACAATCGTATGGTGCCGGGTCGAGATGACACAAGATCCAACCGACTCGACAATCGAATTCACGGCTTCGTCGAGGAACAGGTCGTAGCCCGAATCTGAAATAAGCGTTTGCGCCGCAGCGTAGAAGTCGCGGCTTTTGATCGAGATGTAGGGCATATCGACGCTTTGCTGAGCGTACGAGCCGGAATCGTCGCGAAATTCCCAGCGATTCCATGTGCCGCTTGCCAGGCGCGCATCATCGCCTCCATCGACATCCCAAAACGACCACGTGCGATCGTCGACGAATGCAGGCTTGGCATCGATGATGACGATCGGGTCGGTCACCCCGCGGCGCGCGAATGCGCGCGCGAGGCTAAGACCGGCTAAACCCGCGCCAACGATGGCGAAGCGATAGGACGATCGAGTGTCCGTACCCATCGCTTCGCCAGTTTCCTTGCTAGGCTGTTTTCGCTTGGAGGAACGTATCCGACGGTTCGCTCTCTGACTTGCGAACCGCGATGTTGTAGATGTAGATTCCGAATGCAGCTTTGGCGATAATATCGGCTACCGTATAGCCGATTTGCACGAGCGTCGCCGCGACTCCACCGGTAAACCCGATCATCGGGAAGATGAACACGACCGGGTAGAAGCACCACGACAAGACCGTGATCCAGCGCGCGATGCTCACCATTCCACGCACATTTTCAGGCTGCGATGCGATCGAGGCCTTCAGACCGACGAAGAGCTCGATGACGATCCATGTGAACGGAATCATTGCGAGGACCCAAAAGATCCAGCGCGTTCCGACATCGGTAGAGACTTCTCCCGGGTATCCGAAGGCGACCATGAGTACGGCGAGTAGTCCGAGTCGGACTGACTTCGAGACAGATTCTTTCGCCGGCAAACGCATGACGAGAATCAGCTCGAGTAAGAGCAAGGGAACCGTAAGCAACCAATCGACGTAGCGGTATGCATCGTTGAAGGCGACGCCCGTTGGCTTTATTACGCCGCTGATCACGGTGAATGCACCGACCCAGCTATCGAAAATACGGAAGTAGTGGTAGCAGGCAACGAGCGTTACGAGCGCCGTGACCGTGACTGCTGTGCGGTACGGCTTGGCAACTTGCGAACGGCCGAAAAAGAAAAATATCGTCGCTGCGCCCATGACGGCGATCGTCAATGAGAACGCATTGTAAATGAGCGTGTATTCCCCGAGCGTGATTTCAGGCATAAAATTTCCGATCTTGAGATGCGGCCCGATTCCTGGGCGGGATGCGTTTTATAAAGGAGCATCGATGCGAAGTCGATGCACGTGCGTCTGCGATGGCGTCAAAAGCGCGTATCACCAGTGTGCGACTAGGCAAAGCGTTAGGGTTTGCTTGATGGTCACACGACTTAAAGACGTGCAGACAGGTAGACGCCGCGAACGGTAGAGTGGCACAGACATGCCGGAGACAAGCAGGTACTTGCGACTTTTCTCGCATTCGGTGCACGTTGGCAAGAGCGCCCTGGCACGCTTAGTCACTGCTAGCCGAGACGCATAAGCCGCGCGTCGGCGACCTTGCCAATCTCGTTCGAAAGCGGACGGTCTGCAGCGAGATGTGCCGAGCGTGTACGGATCTAGATTATCTCTTCAACCGCCAAGACGATGGAGCAGACGCGATGACTTGCGCGTTCTTATTTTGGTGGTTCCGGGCGCGACGGGACAATTGGGATCGGCGTTCGCCGCGGGGCCGGAGAACCGCTGACTTCAGGGCGAGGCGTCACAACAGGTTCAGGTGTGAAGATAGCTCGCGGTGAGACTTGCCGTGCATGAGGGTCAAAGGGTGTCATCGTGGCAATTGACGCGGACTCGTTCGTTGATACGAGGATGCGTTTGGTCTTGGTATCCTCAGCGATCGTTCCCCCGAACGCGCGAACCACGTCGGCAAGAGGCACGAACACTACGCCGGCGCGCGAGAATGGGGCAAATGTGAGGGTGGTCGTTCGGCCATCCACGGTCGCTGTCCGCGTGCCGATCTGCAGTTCTGCCTGATGCTGAGAATTTGCAAAGCCGATGCGCGCGGTATCCGGGTCGACGGAGATACGCGCCGCGATCCGGGTAAGAGCGGGAGTGACCGCGACGGCGACGGAACCGTTATCGAGGAGCGGCTGCACGCTCGAAATGTACGTCGTTCCGTTGATGATGATCGCGGCGGACAAGACGGCGATCATCGCGTTCGCACCGAGGCCCTTTGCCCAAAATTATTCGCGTCGGTCGTGGCGCCGGACTGAAGTTCGCCCGTGATGGCAGCTCGTTTCTCGCTCAAGCGCTCGCGTTCAACGCGCTCTTCGCGCTGATCCCGCTCGTGCTGCTCGCGATCTCGCTGCTCGGCTTCATCTATGGCGACAGCGAAGGTCAGCGTCGTTTTCTGCTGCTCGTGCGCGACCTCGCACCGGCACTCAGCAGCACCGTCTCCGATAATTTTCAAAACGTTGTCAAACTGCGCAACATCTCCGGTATTGTCGGCTTCGTCAGCCTGATCTGGAGCGGAAAGAACCTTTTCAGCGCGCTTGCATACGCGCTCGATCGGGCGCTCGGCATCCCTGCTGCGCGACCCTATCTGCACGATCTGTTCCGCTCGATCGTGATGTTGCCGGTCGCCGGCATTTTTCTCATCGGCGCGACCGCGCTTCCGCTGGTCATTTCGTTCATCGTGCGCTTCACGACCTTACCGAACCTGCGCGGCTTCTCCGAAGTCGGGGGATACACGCTCGCCGTCGTGCTGGTCTTTATCGTTACGGCGATCTTGTACGCGGTTTTACCGAACCGCCGGGCCGATCTGCATTTTGCAATCCCCGGTGCGGTCGTTGCCGCCGTCCTCTTTGAAATCGTGCAAATCGCATTTGCCGTCTACACGACGAGCACGTCGGTCCTGCACATCTACGGTGTCGCCTCGGCGATTCTCGCCTTACTATTATGGATCTACTTGATGGGGGCGATCTTCTTATACGGGGCGCAGTTCTGCGCGGAATGGGAAGCCGACGAGCTGCGCGGTCTCCTCGCCGCCGAGGGGGCAACGGGAGCGAGCGTGACGGCGATCAGCGAGGCGATTCGATTCCGCGCTTGAACAAGCCAATCGTGTTTCGTTTCGTACGTGCCTTCGGCGCATTGGCGTTTTTCTGTATTCTCGTGATCGGCGCCGCGCCGATTCTTCCGCCGCCGGTCCTGCTCGTATACTCGTTCACCGTGAACGGCGATGCGCAAAAGGAATCCGGTGCGCGCCTTGCGGTTCTGATCGGAACGCAGATCGCCGAACTTGGCGGGGTGACGGTCAAGCCCGGTCCGCCCGGCACGCAACGTACCGATTTCCTCACGACGGCCCGAAGCGCCAATGCGGACTACTACCTCAGCGGTTACGTCACGCCGATCGGCGATGAAGTGACCGTCGTCGAGCAGCTCGTGAGCGTGCAGACCGGTATCATCGCCTATAGCAACACCGCGCAAATCAAGACTTACGCGGAAGCCGCGGGTCAGGGCGATATCCTGCGAACCGCTTTGCTGCGCCATCAGGGCCGTAACATCGCCGCATACGAACAATTCGCGACGCCATCACCGGCCACGCCCGCACCCGCATCAACCAACGATTCAAGCAAAGCGAACCTGGGGAATCTCTTCAAGAAAAAGAAGGCCGCCTCCAAACCTCAGGCGATGCCCACGAAATCGCCGACGCCGATCGCCATCGTCTCACCCGAACCAGTAACGACGCTCGTGCCGCTGAACACGATGGCGCCGAGGGCCGTTCCCACCGCCCCTCCGGCGGCGCGTGCGACGCCCACACCATCCCCGGTGGCAGTCGCCGCCGGAGGGGCGGTGCCCTCGGCCGATAAGAATTTCCTCGTCCTCGCCTTCGGCGGCTCGGCGGATGCCGAACGTCGCGACTACGCGACTACGCAAATCGCAGCGGAACTCGACCGCCGCAAACTCCACGGTGTCCCAACGAGTGCCATGCAAGTAACGCCGCAGTTATGCGAGACCAATGGCGCAACGCGCGCGATCGGCGGCACGCTCGCAACGAAGCCGGGCGACCCGGCCTTTGGCAAATCGACGACGGCGGTCATCGAGTTTTCGGTGTTCGATTGCAACGGGAAATCGATCTATCAGAAGTCGTTCGACCAAGATGCAAGCGGCGATCGCGATTGGCAAACGGCGATCGATCGCGTGGTCGGCATGGCGACGGGCGCCTACCTCACACCGCGGAAACGCTAAGCCGTCTCGGCTTCGTCGCTATCGAGTAAACCCGGCGGTAACGTCACGCGGATGATTTTTGCGTTGACGTCGATCCGCTGAACGAAATCCGCCACGAGCGGTACGTACGAGACACCTTCGCGCAACACCAGCAGATCTTGGGCGGCGGTATGCATCACGTTGACCACGCGGGCGAGCTCGTTCCCATCGGCATCGACGAGCGCACAACCGATCAAATCGTCATCGAAATACTCGCCCTGCTCGAGGGCAACATCCGTGCGCGCGATCGTGAGGGTCGCGCCGACGAGTGCTTCGGCGGCATTGGCATCATCGACGCCATCGCAGGTAATGAGCGGTCTGCTTTTATGTATGCGAAGAGTGCGTACGCGCAATTCGCGTACGCGCCCATCGGGGAGGGTCGCCTCGAGTCCCGTACCCGCGCCGACGGCGTCGGCACCGATGCGCGTGGGATCGAGTTTGAGCTCACCGCGCAAACCGAAGATCCCCGCGATGCGGCCGGCTCGGAGCCTAGGCTTCGTCTTCGGGCTCTCCAGGGTCGCCGCTCGCGGGATCTTCCGTATCGTCCGAATCGACGATATCGACGGTCACACGGCCTTCGGCGCCTGCGCGAACGAGGGTCCGCAACGCTTGCGCGACACGTCCGCCGCGACCGATGACTTTACCGAGATCGTCGGGATCGACTTCGAGCTCGATGACCGGGCCGCGGTCGCCTTCGACCGTCACCACGACCACTTTTTCCGGCACTGCGACGAGCTTCTTCGCAAGGAATGTCAACAGCTCGATCGCGCGAGCCTCGGAGACTTCGGGCGCTAGCTGCGGGCGGGGGGCGCGTTCGCGACGCGGTCCACCGCGGTCGCCGCCAAAACGCGGACGCGAACCGGGCGGTCCGTCGTCAATGCTGCGGCGCGGCCGGCGCGGCCGGTCGTCCTCGGGCTCGATGTCACCATCTTGATGCGTTTCGTCGGACGCGATTTTGCGCGCACCGAGCGTGGGTTTGCGTTCTTCGTCTTCCTTCGGTTCATCATCCCCAAAGAGACCGAACTCGTCGTCGAAGGCGGACAAGACTACTCAGCCTTCTCGGACTTCGGCTTTCTCTTGGTCGGCGAAATAAAGCCGCGTTCGACGAGACCTTTTTCGGCCAGGAGACGGCGAACCGGATCGCTGGGCTGTGCGCCCTTGGCGAGCCATTCCTTGACCTTGTCTTCGTTGATGACGACGGTCTTGGGTTCGGTGCGGGGGTTGTAGTGGCCGAGGATTTCGATGAAACGGCCGTCGCGCGGCGAACGTGCGTCGGAAACGACGAAACGGTACGTCGGCTGTTTTTTCGCGCCCATGCGGCGGAGTCGGATGCGGACCATGGTTGTCTTCTTACTTTCTAGCTGTGTTTGGTTGGTGGTGTTAGCGGCTTAAGCCCATTCCGGGGAACGGGAGACGCGGGCGTTTCCCGCCGCCGAACTGTTTCATCATCTGACGCGCGCCCTCGAACTGCTTGATGAGGCGGTTCACGTCAGAGACTTGCGTCCCGCTGCCCGCGGCGATGCGCTTGCGGCGTGAGGCGTTGAGGACCTCGGGACGGTTGCGTTCGCGCATCGTCATCGAGCAAATGATCGCCTCGACCTTTTGGACGTCTTTTTCGTCGATTTCGACATTCGGGAGCGCCTTGGAAAGACCCGGGATCATCTTCATGATGTCATTCATCGAGCCCATTTTGCGAACGGTTCGCAACTGACCGAGGAAATCGTCGAGCGTGAACGACGATTTGCGCATCTTATCGGCGAGGTCTTTTGCCTCTTGTTCCGAGTAGACCGACTGCGTTTTCTCGATGAGCGTGAGCACATCGCCCATCCCAAGGATGCGCGAGGCGAGGCGATCGGGATAGAACGGTTCGAGCGCCGCCAGCTTCTCGCCGACGCCGACAAATTTGATCGGAGCACCGGTCAGCTTGTGGATCGAAAGCGCCGCGCCGCCGCGCGCATCTCCATCCATCTTGGTGAGGATGACGCCCGTGATCGCAAGGCGCTCGTTGAAGCCTTTGGCGACGGCCGTTGCTTCTTGGCCCGTCATCGCATCGGCGACAAATAGAATCTCTTTTGGATTCACGGCGGCTTTGATCTTCGCCAGCTCGTCCATGAGCGTCTCATCGATTTGCAGACGGCCCGCGGTATCGATAATGACGGTAGAGATGCCCAGCCGCTTCGCTTCGGCGACACCGTCTTTTGCGATCTTGACCGGGTCGCCCGTACCCTGATCGTAGACCGGAAGGTCGAGCTGTTTGCCGAGCGTCTGCAGCTGCGCGATCGCGGCGGGACGATACACGTCGGCGGCTATGAGCAGCGACTTGCGTCCCTGTTCTTTGAGCCGCATCGCAAGCTTTCCGGTATGCGTCGTCTTACCGGAGCCTTGCAAACCCACCATCATGATGACGGAGGGCGGCGCATCGCTGAACTGCAAACGCGCTTGCGCTCCGCCCATCAGTTCGACGAGTTCGTCGTGGACGAGTTTGACGACGGTTTGACCCGGCGTCAACGACGTCAAAACGTCGGTGCCGACAGCCTTTTCTTTGATCGCATTAACGAATTCTTTTGCGACCGAAAGGTTGACGTCGGCTTCGAGTAGAGCGATACGTACTTCACGCAATACTTCAGCGACGTCCGACTCACTGAGTCGACCGTGTCCCGAAAGACGGCTGAAGATCGACGTTAATCGATCGCTGAGCTGCTCGAACATTTAGCCCTTGGCAGCGCTCGCGTCGATTTTCGTCACGGCGTCGCCGACGGTCTTAATCTTCTCGGCTTCTTCGTCGGGAATATCGATACCAAATTCGGTTTCGAATGCCATGACGAGCTCGACCTGGTCGAGCGAATCGGCGCCGAGGTCGTCCGTGATCGAGGCCTCGAGCGTGACTTCTGCTTCTTCAACGCCGAGTTGTTCGACGATGATTTTCTTGACTTTATCAAAGGTGGCCGACATGGTTATCGTTTCTCCGTGGGAGCTAGGGTCATGACATCACGAGACCGCCATCGACAACGATCGTTTGACCGGTGACGTAGCGGGAAGCATCGGAGCAGAGGAAGGTGACGACTCCGCTAACATCTTCGGGGTTACCCGGGCGTCCGAGCGGGATCGTTTGGATATAGAGGGCGCGTGCTGCCTCCGGCATTTTGGCGGTCATGTCCGTCTCGATGAGACCGGGGGCGACGGCGTTGACTCTTACGTTCCTCGACCCCAATTCCTTTGCTAAGGAGCGGGCCAAGCCCAGCAGTCCGGCCTTGGTGGCGCTGTAGGCACTCTGACCCGGATTTCCGGTCACGCCGACGATGCTCGAGACGAGCACGATTGCGCCGCTGCGAGCCTTCACCATGGGCTTAGTCACTGCCGCACAGAGGTAGAACGCTGATTTCAAATTCACGTCGAGGAGCCGGTCGAGGTCCGCGCTCTTGAAGCGCAGCATCAGACCGTCGATCGACTGCCCGGCGTTGGCGATCGCGATATCGACCTTGCCGAAGGTGGCGATCGTCTCGGCGACCGCCGCCTGCACGGCGGCCTCGTCAGCGACGTCGGCGACGATGACATGGGCCCGGGCACCGGTGCGCGCCGCGGTGACGGCGGCGACGGTTTCATCGAGCGCTATGCGGTCGCGTCCGACGAGCGCCACATCCGCGCCGTTACGCGCGAGGTCGACGGCGATCGCGCGACCGATGCCGCGACTTGCGCCCGTAATGAGCGCGCTCTTCCCGGCCAGCATCAGACCGCAGTCGCTCCGAGTGTTTGAACCAGTTTTGCCACACCGCCCGCATCGCCGACGTGGACAACTTTGGGCGCGTTCGGCAGACGCTTTGCCAGTGGCGAAAGCACGGGACTCGCGCCGAATTCAACGATGAGATCGAGTTCGTAGCCGAGCATCGCATTCGCGGTGTCATCCCACATGACGGGATCGGTCACCGAAGCGACGAGGTTCTTTTTGATCGTCGCGACGTCTTCGTACGGTTTCGCATCGACGTTGGAGATAACGGTGAATGCTGGCATCACGATCGAAGCATCGGTCACGTACTTTGCAAAGCGCTCGCGGGCCTCGAGCATCAATTCGCTGTGCCACGCACCCGAAACGTTGAGCGGAACGACGCGCTTTGCGCCTGCTTCGAGCGAGAGCGTTCCCGCAAGCGTCACGGCATCGAGGTCGCCGCTGATGACGATTTGTCCCGGCGCATTGAAGGTTGCAAGCACCACGCGCCTGCCGGTCTTCTCGCGTGCGGCAGCGACGGCCCCGCGGAGTTTATCGGGGTCGAGGCCGAGCACGGCCGACATGCCGCCCGCGGTCTGTTCGGCATCGTTCTGCATCGCAAGTGCGCGTTCGTTCACGAGCGCGAGCGCCGATTCGAATGGAAGTGCGTTTGCAATCGTCAAGCTGCAAAATTCGCCGAACGAGTGACCGGCCGTTACGACCGGTGCGAGCGCATTGCCGACCGCGGCGCGAAGCGCAACGTTGGCAACGAAGATCGCGGGCTGACTATAACGCGTCTCGCGCAGTTTTTCTTCAGGCCCGTTCGTCACAACGGAGAGCAGATCGTAGCCGAGCACGCTCTTCGCGGTGCCAAACAACGCGGCGGCGGCGGGGCTGCTTGCGGCAACGTCCGCGCCCATTCCGACGGCTTGCGAACCCTGACCCGGAAAGATGACGCCGACGCGCACTACGCTGCCCACTTCCAGGCAACAGCACCCCACGAGAGTCCACCGCCGAAGGCCGCAAAAACGATAATGTCACCGGCTTTGAGTTTGCCGGCAAGTTCGGTTTCGGAGAGCGCGATCGGAATCGAGGCCGCCGAGGTGTTGCCGTACTGTTCCACGTTGATGATGACTTTTTCGGCGGGCAACGCCAAGATGTTGGCTACCGAATCGATGATGCGGCGATTGGCCTGATGGGGAATCATGAAGTCGCAATCGGCGGCCGTCAGGTTCGCGCGACGCAACACGGTCGCCGCGCTCTCGGCCATCTTGTTCACGGCGACTTTGAAGACGCCGGTGCCGTTCATATGAATTTTATCGCGATGGATGTCGAGCAGGTCTTGCGACATCGGTTCGACCGTCCCGCCGCCCGGCACCATGAGGAAGCCCGGCGTCGTTCCATCGGACCCGAGATCCGATGCGAGGAAGCAGTCGACCTCAGCGCGCTCGAGGATCACCGCACCCGCGCCGTCGCCGAAAAGAATGGCGGTCCCGCGATCTTCATAGTTCACGATCGCCGAGAGCTTCTCGGCGCCAATGAGCATGACGCGATTGTAGACCCCCGCGCGCACGAGACTGCTCGCAATCGTCAGGCCATAGACGAAACCGCTGCATGCGATCTCCATGTCGAAAGCGGGTTTGCCGACAACACCGAGTTTGCTGACGACAATGCAGCCCGTCGCCGGAAACGGCATGTCGGGCGAACACGTTGCGACGATGTAAAGATCGATGTCGCTTGCATTGAGCTTCGAGCGCTCGAGGCAATTGCGCGCGGCAGCGACGGCGAGGTCGCTCGTCGCTTCGTCTTCGCGCGCCATGCGTCGTTCTCTGATCCCGGTCCGGCTGGAAATCCACTCGTCGCTCGTATCGAGCGTGCGCTCGAGATCGGCGTTGGTGAGAATCCGCTCGGGGAGGTAGTGCCCGACCCCGGCGATCCGGACCCCGGTGGCGCTCAACTAGCCGTGATTGTGGCCGGCGTGTTCATCGCGCGGCGCAACGACCAGGCGGCCGTTATACATGCCGCAGGTTCCGCACACGAAATGCGGCAGCTTGGGCTGGTGGCACTGGGGGCACTCCATCACCGTGACGGGATTGAGCTTCCAGTTTGCCGCTCGGCGGCTGCGCGTCTTCGAGCGCGGGGTTTTCCATTTAGGATTCGCCATGATCGCCTTCCGTAGTCGACGGGCACGTGCAGTTGCCGTCGTTTTTGTTACGCCCGCAAGTGGGGCAAAGACCGAGACAGTTGTCGGAGCAGTAGAACCCCAGTGGTAAGGCGCTGGTCACCAGCTGCCGGACCAGGTCTCCTACGTCCAAGAGATCGCCCGTGAGCACGTTGTTGTCTGCAAACGGATCGCTCGTTCCGCTTGGCGGGTCGAAGCGTTCCTCGACCGGGATGCGCACGGGGGCGGTGATGTCCTCGACGCAGCGGTCGCAGGGTCCGGAGACAGTGGCCTCGATCGTCCCATCAACTTCGATTCCGCGGTCCACTCGACGAAGTTCGAGCTTGGCACGGGCGGGTTGTGAGAACGTGAAGCCGCCAAACGCCGCTACCTCGACGGGCTCGTCGAGGGTAATCGGTCGACCCGCGGCGAGCAGGCCGCCGATATCAATGGTGAGTGGAGGCATAACACACGACCGAGGCCCCCGCGCGGGAGCCTCGACGCCCCATTGTAGTATGGCCGCCCTCCGGTGTCAAACTAGGCGCTTGCCTAAAGACGCGTGAAAGACGGTCGTGAGTAGTTTAAATGTGGCGTTCGGTAAGCAGATCGTCGCTGCCGCCCAGCACCACCACCTTGACCCGCGTCTCCTCGCCGCGGTTGCCGCCCAGGAAACGGGCGGCCCCCAAAGCGACTCCGGGCGCAACATCGTCGGCGACGATGGCCACGGCCACGGTCTCTTCCAAATTGACGACCGCTGGCACCCCTTCGCCCAAACCTCGAAGGCGATGGACCCCGCGGCCAACGCCGAGTATGCGGCGCAGATGCTCTCCGGACTGGTGCAGACCAACGGCGGCGACGTTCACGAGGCGCTCGCGGCGTATAACTCGGGCAGCCCGCACGGGGCGGGGACCCGAACGCGCTGGGCGGACGGCTCGATCTTGGGCTATGCCGATTCGGTCCTCCGCCACTATCAGCGAATCAGCGCCGCCCCGGCTTCGGCCGGCACGATTGCCGCGACACGCGATACCCAAATGGCCGCGCTCGCGGAGAGCAGCGCGCCGATCGTCGCCCTGCGTTCACTCGCCGCACAGCTGGGCTCCCTCGGTTCGCTCCCCGCGTCCTCCGCTTCCGCGACGTGCCCGGCGCTTCCGACACACAAGAAATCCGACCCGCCCACGTTCCAGAGCGCTTCGATCCTCGCGCCGGGCGACGATGAAACGAACGCTCCCATTCTTTAACCTAGCCGCGCTCGTGCGCAGCGTGAACGACGAGTAACTTCACCTTAGGAGATCAGCATGGGCTTCAATATCGGGAACGCACTGGGCAGCGGCCTGCAGGCGTTTCTTATGACCGGTAACCCGGCAGTCGCGGCAGGCGCAGGCGCCTTTGGCGGTTTCACCGGCGGTGCTACCGGCACCGCCGCACTTGGAAATCTTGGCAACACGGCGCAGAACGGCTGGCAAAGCGCGATCCTCGGGGCGCAGGACGCGATGAATTTCCAAAACGCCGCCTACCAACTCGCACTGCAAGAGCAGTCGAGTCAGTTCGATCAAATGACTGCGGAAAAATCCGAACTGCTCCGCCAGAGCAACGTCCTGCGCGACGTCGCGATGCAGCAGCGCAAAGCCGACGATCAAATCGTCAAGAAATTCATCGAATCGATCACCGGCTAGGTGATGCTCGCCCTCACCAATCGTGCGCCCACGACGACCCGCCCGGCGACGACGGCAAGAACGCGCGACACGGGGGGGACGGTCGCGCCCATCCCCCCCGGCGATGAACTCGCCGAAAAGATCGCGTCCGCCGTGGTCGCCGCGCAAGCGAACGCCCAAGGCGCGGACGAGACGGCTGCGCTGCAACAGCGGATGCAGTTCGACACGGTGCTCCGGCAACGCGCCGAACTCGACCGCGAGCTCAACGCCCTCCGGGACCTCTCGATGGAGCAGGTAAAGCGCGACGACGAACTGCTCAAGAAATGGATCGCTCTCATCTAAGCAGGGTCATCAACGCGATTGACAAAGTTGGACCGCTCTCGTAACGTTAGTTGCCGTGCGGGCCATTAGCTCAGTTGGTTAGAGCGCATGCTTGATAAGCATGAGGTCCCTGGTTC